>CAYXHZ010000132.1:0-1547 GCA_964465065.1 uncultured Clostridia bacterium | reverse complement strand
TTTGTTTTTTTATAATATCGGCATGCTCAAGCCTGCCTACCCTGCCCAGACGGAACTGGAGATGGTGACGCTGGAGCAATTGGTCCCGAAAGACCACTTGCTGCGGCTGCTCGACCGACACATCCGGTTTGATTTCATTCGCGAAGCGACGCAGCACCTGTACTGCGAGAACAATGGCCGACCGGCGATTGATCCGGTGGTGTTGTTCAAGATGCTGTTCATTGGCTACCTGTTCGGGATTCGCTCCGAACGGCGGCTGGTGAAGGAAATCGAGGTCAACGTGGCCTATCGCTGGTTTCTGGGCTTTCGGCTGACGGACAAGGTGCCGGATGCCTCGACGCTATCTCAGAACCGCCGTCGGCGCTTTGTCGGGACGGACATCGAACAACACATCTTCGATGGGATCGTCGAGCAGGCCATCGCGCACAAGCTGATAGGTGGGCGGGTGCTGTACACCGACAGCACCCATCTAAAGGCCAACGCCAACAAACGGCACTTTGAAGTCCATCAGGTCGAACAAACGCCAGCAGCCTACCTGGCCGAGTTGGATGCGGCCATCGAAGCGGATCGTGCTGCCGCGGGCAAGAAGTCGCTCAGGCGCAATGACGATGACGCGACACCGCCGATGAAGGAGGTCAAAGTCAGCACGGTTGATCCCGACGCCGGCTTCATGGCCCGCGACAACAAGCCGACGGGGTTCTTCTATCTGGATCATCGGACCGTCGATGGCGTGCATGCCTTGATCGTCGATACCCATGTCACACCGGGCAATGTGCATGACAGCCAACCCTACCTGGCCCGTCTGGATCGGGTCAAGGAACGCTTTGACCTGGCCGTGGGCGCCGTCGGACTTGATGCCGGGTATTTCACGCCACAGGTCTGCAAGGGCATCCTCGACCGGGCACTGTTCGGGGTCATGGGCTACAAACGGCCGAATCACCGCGATGGCTACTTCTACAAGCGGGACTACCTCTATGACGCAGTGCAGGACTGCTATCGCTGTCCGGCCGGCGAGGTTCTGCCCTACCGAACGACCAACCGGCTGGGCTATCGGGAATATGTCTCGAATCCCGCCCATTGCGCCGACTGTGCCGTGCGCGGGCAATGCACGCAGAGCCGGAATCATCAGAAACTCGTGACCCGGCATCTTTGGGAAGACTTCAAGGAAGCGATCAACGCCAATCGCCTGAGCGATCTGGGCAAACGGCTGTACGCCCGGCGCAAGGAGACGGTGGAGCGCAGCTTTGCCGATGCCAAGGAGTTGCACGGCCATCGTTACGCCCGTTTCCGTGGTTTGGCCAAGGTGCAGGCGCAGTGCCTGCTCTCAGCCGCCTGTCAGAACATGAAGAAGATGGCCCTGCTGCTGGCCCGCAAGGCGGCAGCCTTATTGACCAAAATCCTCGGCCAAACCCTGTTTGCGGCCTACTTCGCCCGCCATCACCGACAGATGGCGCTCCTCCACGAAAACCCCAGAATCCGCCTTGTTTCGGCTTGAATTGAAAAATCAGCCTGATTCCCAAACAGAAAAACAAAACCCCCGAAAAATC
>CAYXHZ010000131.1:0-1780 GCA_964465065.1 uncultured Clostridia bacterium | reverse complement strand
GAACAGGATCAATCCGGCGATCAGGGCCATGAAACAAACCAGGGTCAGCCGCCAGCCGATGCCAAAAAAATCGCGAAAACGGTAGTTGGCCGGACTGACCATCAGGATGTTCACCGGATGGGCTATAGGGGTAAAAAACGAGGCCGAGCAGCCGATCGCCGTCGCCACGGCCACCGCCTGCGGGTTGACATGCATGGCGATCGCCGCGCTGATGGTGATCGGGCCGGCCACCAGGGCGCTGACCTGGCCCCCCATTACCTGGGTGAGCAGCGCGGTCAGGACATAGGCGCCTGCCGCCAGACCCAAGGGACCGAGCGGGCTGACCAGCGCCAGGAACCATTCGCCGATGAATCGGGCCAGACCGGTGTTCACCATCGCCAGGCTGACCGAGTACATGCCGGCGATCAGAAAAACGGCCTGCCAGTTGATGGACCGGTAGGCGTCTTCCATGTCCAGCACCCCGACGGACAAGAGAAACACTGCCCCGACCAGCATCGCCAAAAAAACCGGCCAGCCCAGAATCGACGCGCCGATGGCCGCCGCCAGGGTCGCGACGCTCAGAAATGCGGGGACTTTCCGCAGGGTCTGATCGACGGGATCGGGCTCCAGCACGATGAAGTCCGGGTTGGCCCGTAAACGTTTGAGACGGCCGGGCGATCCGATCATGATCAGCGAATCGCCCAGCATCAGGGGAAAATTTCCGACATCGGTGCGAAAACTCCGACCGCCGCGAAACAGAGCCAAGGCTGTCAAGCGGTAACGGGTCCGGAATTCGAGTTCACGCAGCGTTTTCCCCAAGGCTTGGGAATGCGGAGCGGGCATGACCTCGATCAGCGAAGCGCCGTATTTGCTGATCTGCAGCGGCGCATTCTGCAAACCGACCTGCAGACCGGACTTGGCCAACTCCCGCAGCCGGTCCTCCCGGCCGACAACCAGAAGGATATCTCCCGACCGGATCATCCGATCCGCAGTCAGGTCCACGACGATCTGTTCCCCTGTGCGCATTCCGGCAACCGTCAGACCGAAACGTCCGCCGATTTCGCTTTCGGACAGGGTTTTCCCGGCCAGCGGCGATTCGGGCGGAACCCGAACTTCCCACAGCCGTTCGCCCAGGTGGTAAAATTTTTCCAGATCGTGACTGGTGAAACGGACCATCATCTGTTCGGGCGCCGGATCACGGTCCGGCAGCCAGCGCACGCCGAACAGCGCCAGGAATAAAACTCCGGTGACGGCGACCAGTCCGCCGGTCGGGACGAAGGCCAGGATGTGCAGAGGAGTCTGAGACGGTTGAGCCGTCAGCAGCAGATCGCTGACGATGATGTTGGCCGTCGTGAAGTAGGTCGCCGCCCCTCCCAGCAGGCTGCCATAGGCGATCGGAATGAGCAGCTTGCTGGGTTTGATACCGGTACGCCGGGCGATATCCATGGCGCCGGGCAAAACCAGCGCTCCCGCCGCCAGGTTGTTCATGACCAGGGACAGGAGGGCGGTCGTGGCGGCACACAGGGCGATCAGTTTCCGTTGACTGCGACTGCCGATCCCGAGCAGACCGCGGGCGACCCGGCGCGTCACCCCGGACTTGTCCAGGCTGGCGGTGATGACGAACAGGCCCATCAGGGTCAGGACAACCGGCTGACCCAGTCCCGAAACCGCCTTGACCGCGTCCCGGGGGGAATGGGGCGCGCCCAGAATGCCCATACCCAAGTACTGAGCCAAGCCCAGCATGGCGACGATGAGCAGGGCGGCCAGATCGATCCGCAGTCGCTCCAGACCGACCAGCACC
>CAYXHZ010000130.1:0-1923 GCA_964465065.1 uncultured Clostridia bacterium | reverse complement strand
GCCTGCTGCTGGTCCGCCACCTGCTGACCAAGGGCGACATCGCCATCGAGCAGCACATCGATTCCAGCCGCCGTATCACCTGCAACAAGAACGAATTGCAGCAGGTCATCATCAATCTCTTCGTCAATGCCATCCAGGCCATGCCGAATGGCGGGGTGCTGCGCATCGGGGTCGAGGATTGGGACGAGGCCGACATGCCGGTCGGCATTCGGCTGGTGGTCGCCGATTCGGGGCCGGGGATCAGCGCCAGCGATCTGGCGCAATTGTTCAAGCCCTTCTTTACGGCCAAGAAACCGGGCGGCAACGGCCTCGGCCTGTGGGTCAGCCAGGCGCTGGTCGAGCGTTACGGCGGGCAGATCACGGCCGAAAGCGAACTCGGCAAGGGCGCCCGCTTTACCGTGTGGTTGCGCCTGGAGCCGCAGGGGCTCTAGTGCCGGGCCGGGGTCACGGTGGCATTTTTCCCGGCCAGGCGGTATAACGCCGCCACCCATCCCTTGCCGCGCGCGCCGTTATCGATCATGTCCTTCGCCCATCGCATCCGTAAAACTCTCATCACACCCGGCCTTGTTGCGCTCGCAGCCTTGGCGCCGGTCGCCACCCTGGCTGGCGATCACGGTGGCGGGGCGCCGGAGCCGATGGTCCTGACCGTCAATGTCCGCGGCGACGCCTATGCGCAGTTCGGGCTGCTCTTCGAGACCGGTTCGCCGGAAGCGGCGCACGAACTGCTCGCCCATCGGCCCAAGATCCAGCACCAGATCATTCTGCTGATGTCGGACAAGGAGCAGGCCAACCTGCGTACCCTGGACGGCAAGAAGGCGCTGGCTGAGGAAATCGTCGACCAGGCCAACCACATCATTCACGATGACCGGAAGACCGGGGTCAAGGAGATCCTGTTCACGAAATTCCTGATTCATTGATGCGCGGGGAGAAGCAGAGCAATGACGACCGATGACACCATCAGCGCAGTGGCGCGCCACCTGGCACAGGCGCGGCGCATCCTGTTCATCACCGGGGCCGGCATTTCGGCCGATTCCGGGCTGCCGACCTATCGCGGCGTGGGTGGGCTGTACGACAGCGATCTGACGGCGGAGGGGCTGCGCATCGAGGAGGTGCTGTCCGGCGAGGTATTCGCGTTGCGCCCGGATCTGACCTGGAAATACCTGATCCAGATCGAGGAGAACTGCCGGGGGGCACAGCCGAATGCCGCACATCGGGCGATTGCGCTGCTCGGCAGGCATCTCGAGCGGGTCATGGTGTTCACCCAGAACGTCGATGGCCTGCACCGGGCTGCGGGCAGTGCGGACATCATCGAGATCCACGGCAATCTCCAGGCCTTGATGTGCACCGTCTGCGAGCACGAAGAAACAGCCGACGACATGAGCGGCCGGGAAATTCCGCCGCGCTGCCCGGCCTGTGGCGGCGTGTTGCGGCCGAAAGTCGTGCTCTTCGGCGAGGCCTTGCCGGAAGACGAGCTGGAGCGCTTCATCATCGCCCTGCAGGAGGGCTTCGACATCGTTTTCAGCATCGGCACTTCCAGTGTCTTTCCCTACATTGTCCAGCCGGTCGTTTATGCCGCATCGGCCGGCATACCGACCGTGGAGATCAACCCGGCGCGTACCCAGTTGACGGATATCGTCGACTACTACCTGCCGCTGGGTGCCGCCGAGGCGATGACCCGCATCCTGGGGGAGCTGGGAATGGACGTTCCGGAAAACGTCTGAAGCCGGAAAGGGGCCGGTATTTCCGGGAATTGGTGCAATGCACAAAAGGTGTTGACATTCTGTTCTGGTTGAATAGAATCAAGTCATGCTGCGGTGCAACATAAATGCCGTGGCACATAAATCACCCCAACCCCAGGAGAAACACCATGTTCACCAAACCCGAAGATTTCACCAAGTCCGGCTTCAACTTCGCCCTGTTCTA
>CAYXHZ010000129.1:0-1943 GCA_964465065.1 uncultured Clostridia bacterium | reverse complement strand
CGGTTGAAATCTCCGGTCAGCTGGTGGGCCATACCCGGGCAGCTGCCGTTGCAGAAACGGTTCCACTCGCAGTGCCGACAGCCCTCGACCACATTCATGGGGATGGAACGGCGGTTGCGCAGGGCATCCAGAACGGGGTGTTTATGCCAGACTTCCAGCAGGGAGTCGGTCAGGATGTTGCCCAGGCTCAATCCCGGCAGCATGCAGCAGGGCACGATCGTGCCGTCGTGCAGGATGTCGATTTTGTTGAAGATGCAGCCGCAGGCGCTCAGGTAGCCCATCTTCCAGGATGTGTTCACCTTGTCGCCCATGCGGGCGCGCTCCATTTCGTCGTACATGCTGAGCTTGGCCAGTGGTCCGGCGTTGGCGGTGATGCGCTTGCCGTAGCGCTCCTTGAGGACCTTCATGATGCGCATGGCCTCCAGCTTCTCCTGCTGGTCCAGGCTGACTTCCTGCTCGCTGCGGCAGCCGGAGCCGATGGGCATGGCGTCGTTGGTGCCGAAGGAATGCAGGCCCAGCTCGTCCAGGAGCAGGGCGGCCACATTCTCCAGATCGTGAAGGTTATGCTTGTTGATGGTTACCCGCACGGCGGTGGGAAAGCCGTGGCCGAGCAACAGCTTGAGGCCGGCGATGGCTCCGGCGAAGCTGTCCGGGCGGCTGCGATCGTGCACCTCGGCCCGCGAGCCGTCGATGGACACCTGGATGTAGTCCAGGCGCTGTTTCCGCTTGCCCTGCGACAGCTTGTCGATGACCGACTCGTCGATCAGGGTACCGTTGGACAGGAGGTTGTAGCGCATCCGGTTGGCGATGATGCCGTCGATGAGCTCGAAGATGTCCGGACGCAGCAAAGCTTCGCCGCCGGTCAGGCTGACGTCGCAGACGGCCAGTTGCCGCAGGGTATCGAAAAAGGCCAGCCACTGTCCGGTCGACAGATCCTTGAGCCGCTCCATCTCGTTGTTGTAGAAGCAGTAGCGGCAGTGCAGGTTGCAGGCGCCGGTGATGGAGATGCTCACCGATTTGGGCGTCTTCTGAAAGCTGTATCCCTGGCTGCTCTGCATCCTGTTTTATCTTCCTCTATACCTTGCTGACGAAGCCGGACTGTTCCAGTGCGGCCAGAAAGCCGTCCACTTCGGCCTGGACAGTGTCTTCCGGAACGCCGTCGAAGCTGGCGCGCAGGGCGGTGACGATCTGCTGGCGGGAACTCTTCGTCGCGCAGGTTTTCCAGATGCACAGACCGCTGGTGTTGAGCACCTTGACGTCGTTGGTGTCGGGGTTGAACAGCAAGGCGCCGTCGGGATCCTCCTCGCGCAGGACCACATCGGGATTGTTCTGATATAATACGGCGGCATCGTCGATGGTCATGTGTTCTCCTACCCGCAATATTGTATAAAAGACGAACAAAAGCTAGCACAGCTGTGAAAAAAAGTCAATTGCCATGACTGGCATTTTCCCCGATCGAATGATTTCGTAAACGGCACCGCTCACACCTTGTACAAAGCCTTGAGCTCGTAGAACTTGGCCAGCAGGGAATGGCGGAATTCCTTGCGTTGGTTGGCGAAGTTGATCATCTCGCGCATCTCGTCGTCGTGGCGTTCGCTGCGGAAAGGCTGGCCGTGGTTGAAGAACAGCCAGTCCAGGTTGATGTTGAGACTCTGGCAGAAATTGAGCAGTTGGTTGAGTTCGGGCAGTTTGCCGCGGATCAGCTGGGTCTCGAACTCTTCATCGATGTGGATGGGCTCTTTGTTCTGGTCGTTGACCGACAGGGCCCATTTGAGCCTCTTGACCGGCCCGCTGATGTCGTCCTCGGGCTTTCCGAAAAGTGTATCCATCATGTTGCCGCAACCTCACTGCGCCGCGCCCGAACGGCTGGATTTTTGCAATCGGTGATTTGAATGTAACAGACGGGAAACGCGGAGTCAAGGGGGGATTGCCATCTGAAAAAT
>CAYXHZ010000128.1:0-1982 GCA_964465065.1 uncultured Clostridia bacterium | reverse complement strand
AGGGAAGAGAAAGGTGCCAGGCGAAATTTTTGGAAGGGAAGAGAAAGGTGCCAAGGGAAGAGAAAGGTGCCAGGCGAAATTTTTTGTCCCACGGAGCAGGTGTTTGGTCTGACCGAGGCCGGTTGCCCTCCCATCGGTGGCCTCCAGACGGAGATCCGGGCGCTGTAGCGGCACCAGCTGAAAAACTGACGGAAGACTGAAGCCATCGTTTGGGTCGGACTTGAGTGGAAACACTCATTGTGGAGAAATGAGTGTTTTCCACCCTGTATATTCGCTGCATGGAATTGTAATCTGTTTATATATTAATGGAGGTCGAATGGTGATGGCGATGAGAATCTTATTGTTTTTATGGTGCGCCCTGCTTCTCCCGGCCCAGGACATCTTCGATGCCGTGCGCGGCGGAGACCTGGCGAAGGTCAGAGAATGGGTGGAAAAGGATCCCGGGCTCGTCCATGCCCGAAACGCCCGGCAGTCTACCCCTCTGATCATAGCGGCGTCGCTGGACAAGCTGGAAATCGCCCGCTACCTGATCGAAAAGGGGGCCGATCTAGGGGCCGTCAACGTCAATGAATATACCCCCCTGTCGATTGCCGGCATCCTGGTGGCCAGGCTGCTGGTGGAAAAAGGGGCGGATGTGAATTTCATCAATCCTCACGGGTTCTCGGTTCTCAAGACTTTATTCGAAGACGGCAAACGGGAGGTGGCGGAATTTGTCCTGGATCATGGCGCCCGCTTTCCCGATTTCAAGAGCCCCGACGGGATCCGAACGCTGATCTTCGCCATGAAAGCGGGCAGTGTGAAATACCTGGAAATGGGTTTGTCCAGGGGCATCGATCTGTTTTATGAGAACAATGCCCACAACACCCTGCTCCATTTCGCCGCCGAGAGCCCGTCCGTCGAACTGATGGAGAAACTGCTCGCTCTGGGACTCGATGCCGGAAAAGTCAGCTTGTCGGGCTGGACGGCCCTGCATGTGGCCGCCTACAGCGGAAACGACGAACAGGTCACCGCTTTAATCCGCAGGGGGGTGGACATCAACCAGCGGACCGTGGACGGCCGGACGGCCTACAATCTGGCCGTCGAGGCGAAACATACTGTCCTGGTCGACCATCTCGTCATCCTGGGCGCCGATCGCGGGTCACAGCGCTTTCCCAAGCTGCAAGGCGATTACCTGGGGCAGCCCAAACCGGGCAAAAAGGCAGTGCCGTTTGCTCCCGGTATCGTCAACTTCAAACCGCTGCTGCACGGCACGACCACCTTTTCACCCGATGGCAACGAGGCCTACTGGAGTTTCCAGGGCGCCCCTTCCCTCTATTGTTCAAAGCGGGTGAACGGACAATGGATCCGGCCGGAAAGCCTGCCCGATCACCGCGGGGATTATTATCCCTTCTTGACGCCCGACGGCAAAAAACTGTACTTCGTGCGGGTGAAGCAGATCGAAACCGGCTACCACTCCTACATCTGCGCCATGGATCGAACGGACGGCGGCTGGTCGGTGCCCTATGAGCTGCCGGAGATCGTCAACGCCACGCCGGGGATTTCGATGCTGTTTTCCCTGGACCGTATCGGCAACCTCTACTTTGGTGCCGCGCCGTTCAGCTCCATCAACAATGCCCGGGTTTGGGTGTCGGAATACCGGCAAGGCGTCTATGCCAAGCCGACGATCCTGCCGGGGTATGAGGAGGTTCGGGCCATCAACCCCTTCATCGCCCCCGACGGCAGTTACCTGATCTTCAAGAGCGATGCCTTCAAGATCCTGTTCCGTAAAAAAGACGGAGGCTGGACCCAGGAACGGAATATCGAGGACATCGTCGGCAGCGTTCCCGGCAGCGCTTTTCCCATGGTCTCGCCGGACGGGAAATACTTCTTCTTCTCGACCAACGAATGCCAGTACTGGGCCGACGCCTCGTTCATCGAGGAGCTGCGCAAGGAGGTCTTGAAGGGTGAGTAGGCTCGATGCTGCATGGAGTGAAAAAATGAGG
>CAYXHZ010000127.1:0-2145 GCA_964465065.1 uncultured Clostridia bacterium | reverse complement strand
ATTCCGTGCGGGGGGAGAAGCGGATGGATCAGTTCTTCCAGGGCTCGACGCGGATCTCGTAACGGTCCTGCGCCTCGTTGCGCTGCAGGTAATAGGCCAGCCCCTGGCGGACGACCGAGGGGAAGCGTTCGCTTTGGTACGGTCCGCTCAAGTTGCCGGACGAGCCGAGGGTGAAGAAAGTCCATGCCTGTTTTTCATTTTCTTCATCTTCGCTGTCCGGCTCGCTCGCAGCGATCAGCAGCTCGCCGCTGTCGGTGTAGACCAGGGCGTCGACGATGGGCTGAGTGCTTTCGATGGTCGCACCGTTTTCGATCAGCTTTTTGTAGAGGGGCCGGTCCCGTTCCCGACCGCGCTCGGACATGATTTCTCTGGCTTTTGCCCGCACCAGTTGCGCGCTCAGGGGCTTGAGCGTAAAGCCGTTGGCATGATCCGACACCCGGCCGCCGGCGATGTCCAGGATGTGCACCCGGTCCTCGTTGCTTTTCTGGAAGGCCAGGCGCTGCCGCACCGGGTCCAGGGCGCTGAGAATGTATGACACGTAGGGCATGGGCCGGCCGCCGCGGTGATCCGGATCCGAGACTTCATGGTAATTGACCAGTTCGATCAGCTTGTTTCCGAGCGAGCCGTCCTCACAGGCCAGGTAGAAACTCAGATGACTGCCGATATACAACAGGTTCCCTTTGGCGGTTTCCATGGGGCTGTGGCCGATACCCAGGATCAGGCGCCCGTCTGCCAGCGGGTAGATTTCCTCGGTGCCGAAATAGCCGTCTTTCTGGATCTTGTGCACCCATAGCAGCTTTGCCGGCACGGAAAAGCAGCTCAGGCTGCGGTTGCCGCCCCAGAAATCGGCCTGCAGCAGGCGGTCGTCGGCGCTGAGGGCGAAACGGCCGAACCAGCGTTTGAATTCGCCCGGACCTTCGCCCGGCCCGCCCAGGCGGTGCAGCAGGCGGCCCTCGGCCGAGAAGACCAGGATGCGGGAGCTTTGCCGGTCGGCCAGGTAGATCCGTTTGCGACTGTCGACCTGCAGGCAGCGGCTGGAGGGATTTAGAACCTCGTTCTCTCCGCTCAGGGGGATGGTCAGGCTCTGCGCAACGAGAGCGGGACAGAAGGCGACGGCAATCAAGAGTGAAAGGAGCTTTCTGTTCATTTTCAATTCCTTTTCGCAGCGTTTATCCGCTTTTCGAGTTCATTGTCGCTGATTGCCCTGCGTCTTGCAATGGCCTGTACGGAGAAATGAACGATCGATCGGCATGATTCCGCCCGTCCACCGTGTCCACTTTCTTTTCTTCTTCTCCTGCAGTTGAAAATTCCCTCGCCATGCTGTATAAATGTTCAATTTCAACCGCAGCGGTTGAATTTGAAATCGGAGGATAACGATGAAGAAGATACTGGTTGCTATTCTGCTTTCCCTGATGACCATGTCCTGCATGAGCGGGACCGACGAGGATCTGAACTGGTACAGCCGGCTCGACGAGGCTCAGAAGGCGGCCCAGAAGGAAGACAAGCCGATTTTGCTGTTTTTCACCGGTTCCGACTGGTGCGGCTGGTGCAAGAAACTGGTGGCTCAGGTGCTCTCCCAGCCGGCATTCAAAGACTATGCCGAGCAGTCGCTGGTGCTCGTCAAGCTCGATTTTCCGCGCAATATCGCCATGGATCAGCGACAGAAAGAGTACAACAATTCCCTGGCCAAGCAATACCAGGTGGCCGGTTTTCCGACCATTTTTCTGCTCAGCTCCGATGGTGAAGTGCTGGGCCAGACCGGCTACCAGGACCTGACTCCCGATGCCTACGTCGAGCATCTGAAGGCTTTCATCAAATAATTTTCTGACCTAAAGCCACGATTCTCCGTTTGCAGGAGCAGTCGTCTAGGGTATTTGGCCGGCGCAAAGCTGTGGTAAAATAGCCCCTAACCCATCAGGAGTCAGCATGGATTTTTCGCAAGCGGATCTCGCGTTCCTGGCCGCCGAATGCCAGGTTTCGGCCCACACCGCCGCCCAGGTGGTCGAGCTGTTCGACGAAGGACTGACTGTGCCCTTCATCTCCCGGTACCGCAAGGAACGAACCGGCAACCTCGACGAGGAGAAGGTCAATCTGCTCCGGGAGAAATGCGACTACCTCCAGGAACTCAACGAGCGCAAGGCCACG
>CAYXHZ010000126.1:0-2279 GCA_964465065.1 uncultured Clostridia bacterium | reverse complement strand
ACCCTCGCCCCAGGAGAAGCGTCCGCTCTTCAGATCGATCATGATTCTTTCCCCCTTTCCTGTGTCAATTAAATTAACCATACCTCAAGAAAATCGGAAAATCAAGTGCCAGGCTTCCAGGCGCTTCTGACGCCCCACACCGGGATTGAGCTCGCTTGAAATCGGGTTGAAAGGCAAAAAGTCGGAAAGTTTTTATAGTATTCTTTTCTCTCTGTGCTATACTGGCGACAATAGGCCACTGCGGACCATGCGTTCCGCGTTAAAGGAGAGATTCCGATGCTCTATCATTCAAGATCGACCCGACCGTTATCCAAGCTGCTCTTCGTCTTATCCGTCTGCTGCGCCGCGGCATTGCCCGCCGCGCCCATCCCGGCCAAACTGGCGGCGCTGCTGCCCAAGGAGGCGAGCGAAGTCAAAGTCACGGATATTGCCCGCATGGAATTCATGACCAGTTTCACCATGACGGCCTCGCTGCCGGCCAGCCGCGCCTGCAACCGCAACCAGGTCACCGCTCACGCCGTCTACCTCATCGTCAAATCCTTTTTCATCGACAATGAAATCGGCCAGATGCAGGCCGAGATGACTCCGTCGACTTCGGAACAGCAGATAGCGACCATGCGACGCCAGCTCGAGGATCGGCGCGCCAACTGGAAAGGACTCAATGTCGGCCAGGTCAGCGCCGTCCGCGAAGAGAAGGTCGGCAGCGGCACCATCCTGTCGATCGCCTACGATTCCATCTGCGCCGACGTCAACCCCGACAGCCCCAATTTCCACGAGATCAAGGCCCGTGCCTACTTTTTCAACGGCCGCACCGAGGCCACGGTGGAGCTCGAAAACAAGTGCAGCGACGCCGAAGCGCGGGCTATTCTGATCCATATTTTTGAACGACTCGATAAAACCGACTTCAAGGGCCTGTAACGATAAAACGCGGGGATATGCCTGGTACACTCGAAGCTCATCGGCGGCTATAGTATTGCAAGAGGAACGAGGAGTTAAGCATGTTCAAGGAAATGATCATCAGAACGGCACTCAACTCCAGGTTCGGGAGGTACGGCAAATTGCTCAAGCTGGATATCGATTCGAAAAACAAGACCATTCGCGCCGAAGTGCTGCTCAGCGGCGAGACGGAGGCGATCCGTGTCGATGTCGGGCGTTACCAGGTGCAGACCGAAGGCCGCGGCGGCCTGAAACTGTCGCGGATTCAGACTTCCCGGCCCTGGCTGACCGAACTCGCCGCCGCTCTGGGCCCGGAGATTTTCATCCCCCTGGAAAAAGCGGAGCTGCTGAAAATTTTTTTGTGAAAGCCGGACCTGTTATTTCTTTCTTTCCAGCAACGGGCCACTTTTCTGTCTTTCCCTAATCCCTAGTCCCAAATCCCGAATCCGGATAATTTTCCAGATTTTTCCTCAGCGCCTCCACCACCTTGTCCTTCAGCACGGCCGGTTCCAGAACCCTCACCTCGGGCCCGTAGCGCAGGATTTCACCGATCAGTTCGGGATTGATGAAGGAGGGGAAGCGGAGGATCAGACCGCCGTCGGCTGTCGTTTCCAGTTCCTGTCCGGGATGGAAACAGACCGTCCGGATGAACGGGGCGATGTCGGGTGAAAAACGCAGCCGGATTTCTTGGGGCCGGTCGTCGTCGTCGGTGGTGAAGATGCCGAAGGGCTGATCGATGATCTCCCGGATCCGCTCGATCAGCGGACTGTGATCCGGGACGGTTTCCCCGATGGCGACGGATTCAATCCGCGCCAGGGCGTAGGTGCGCGGCTTCTCTTCGTACAGGGCGATGAGGTACCAGTTGTTGCGGTAATAGACCAGGCAGAGGGGGCATATCCGGACCGTGAAGGGGGTCAGGGGCCGGTAGACGGGTTGATAGGTCATGTCGCATTCGCGGCCGTCCAGGATGGCATCGATCAGGCGGCCGAGGATGCCGGGGCGGCTGCGGTAGCTGCCGGTGCCCTTGAAGTGGATGCGTTTCTGCAGGGCCGCGATGCGGTTGAGCGACAGCAGACTCATTTTTTTGAACAGCCGTTCCCAGGCCTTCCTGTCCTCCAGGTCGTTGAGGACGTTGCGGGTCATGGCCAGGAGCAGCAGCTCGTCGTCGTCGATCCAGAAGGAGGGCAGGTCGAACTGCCGGTCGAGCCGGTAGCCCCGTGTCGCCGGGTCGTATTTCATGGGGACATGATAGTGCTCCCGCATGACGGTGAGGGCGTTCTGGGCGCTCTGGCGATTGATGCCGAAGCGCTTGGACAGGGTGGTGGCGTTGGGGTGGTTTTCGG
>CAYXHZ010000125.1:0-2363 GCA_964465065.1 uncultured Clostridia bacterium | reverse complement strand
GATTCAGGAGGCGAAGATGTCGGCCAGGGCATCGTCCTCGTCGCCGCTCCGGAATGAACGTACCGGCAGTTCGCGTTCCGGAAGTTCCAGCTCGAAGACTCCTTCGGATATGGCGTCCGGGCTGATGGTGACATTGTAGCGGTTCTCGAAGATGCGGTCGAGTTTACGCTCTTCGTCCTGCTCTTCCGGTCTGGCCATCAGACTGAGGATGTAGCGGCGGTAGCTCTCGGGGATTTCCGTCAGGCGGATGCCGAGTTCAGGCTGGCCGGTTTGCTTCGAATGGGCCATATGCCAGCAGATTTCCCCTTTCAGGATGATGATCTGGTTGTTGAGTTTCAGGCGCAGGGTGATGTCGCGCTCAGGGGGCAGTTGATCCGGAGTGATGCGCATTCCCTGCAGGGACAGGTCGACCACCATTCCGTACCCGTTGTCCAGTTCCAGCAGCATGGTGTCGCTGATTCTTGGAAATTCTCGTCGTTCCACGTGTCCTCCTTGGCGCTTATGCTGTGCAGGAGTCTTGCCACATGGTCATTGATTGGAAATGTTCCCGATTTGCTTGCATAATTTGGATTGTTGACGCCAGATAAGCCATGAGCAGGGGTGCGATGGCGGTTGACGTTGTCAATTTTGGTTGACGGTTGTGGCGCAGTTGGACCGGAAGCAGGCGGTAAGCCGGGTTCTGTCGTGAAGGATCATTTATCTGGGATCATCATCGCTGACGACCTCGAGCGGCTCACCCGAGGGCCTTGGCCGGGACAGCCGTAACGCCCTCTGATTGGCCTTGCACCGGGTGGGGTTTACCGTTGCCCCCTCCCGTCACCGGGAGGAGAGGTGAGCTCTTACCTCACCGTTTCACCATCACCACCGGCGGACAAGCCGCCGGGGCTGTCTTGTCTCTGAGGCACTATCCTTATTCCCAGCCTGGCGGGGAACAGTTCCCGTTAGGAACCACCCTTCCCTGCGGTGCCCGGACTTTCCTCCCCGCACGGTGAAGTGCGGAGCGATCCTTTACCTGCTTCCGATCCGAATCGATTATACCATAAACCCCATTTGGAATGAGGCATGCACTGTAAATTCCAGAGAATTATTTGTTGCTCTCTTGACATAAGCGTTTAGTGGCTATACACTTAGAGTATGAAACCGGAAATTTTTTTTGGTTTGAACCAGAGGGCCCGCACGATGGCCGAGTTGTACCTTGAGCTTGAACGGAAGCCCAGGCGATTTCTCCGCGGTGTCAAGCTGCTCTGGAGCGAACTGCACCTTTTGGAAACCATCGGCGATCAGCCGGGGGCAGGCGTCACGGCTCTGGCGGAGATTCTGGGAGTCAGCAAGGGTGCGGTATCGCAAACCTTGAAGCGCCTGGATGGCATGGGCTTGATCGAGCGCAGGCCCGATTCGCGCAACCTGTCCCGGGTTTGTCTGTACTTGAGTGCTTCGGGTATGGAACTGTATCGGCAGCACAAGGAATGGCATCGGAAACGTCTGGACGGAGGATTGATGGACATGATGGAAGAATTCAGCGATCAGGAAGGCCTTTTTTTGCAACGGGCTTTCGACCGATTCAATCAGGTTCTGACGGATATGATTCGTTTGAATAAATGACAACCAAGACTAATAGTTTAGAGACTAAACAACAGGAGTCAACAATGAAAATGGAAAAGAATCATGTGTGCTCGGCCAATTTAGCCTGGGCTCTCGATAATCCTCTCCGGCGCTGGTTCCTGCGACCTGAGAAGGTTGTCAAGGAATTCATCAGGCCGGGATATCGGGTGCTGGACATGGGGTGCGGACCCGGGTTTTTTACTTTGCCCATGGCCCGCATGGTCGGTCCGCAGGGAAAAGTGCTGGCTGTAGACCTGCAAAGGAAAATGTTGGAAATACTTGTCAGAAAAGTCGAGAAAAGCGGACTTGGCGACCGCATTCAATTTCATAACTGCAGCTCGGACAGTTTGAATTTTACATCAACTGTTGAGCCGTTTGATTTCATGCTCTTGTACTACATGGTTCATGAAACGCCAGACCCCGGACATCTGTTCGCAGAACTCCGACCGCTGATGAAAGCTAACGGCCGTATCCTGGTCATCGAACCGGTTTTTCACGTCAATGAAGCTGAATTTCTGAAAAATCTGCATCTGGCCGAGGCGGCAGGCTTTCGGGTCGATGGCCCGAGCCGACAGAAGGGAGGCCGCTGTGCAGTTTTATCAATTTAGGTGCCAGGCAACAAAAGTTTAAATTTGTTGAAAGTGAGATTTTTCTATGTTATATTGGTATACATAACGTTCAACGTTTTGTGTTGAATATATGACTGAGGGGGGGAAATGCCGAGATCCAGGAGGATATTCATTTCCCGGGAGGATGGTTCA
>CAYXHZ010000124.1:0-2502 GCA_964465065.1 uncultured Clostridia bacterium | reverse complement strand
AGCATATTTACTCCAGTAAGTACAGTTTTACGATACTTTCTGGAGGAAATCAAGCATTTGTGTGCGATTGTTGATCTAAGCCCTTCTTCCTTCAAATGGTGGCTAAGTGGATTTTTCGCTGAGACGAATATGAAAAATGGTGTGAAAACTCCGAAAAACAAACAAAAGGTTTCTAAACTTGATGTCGTTGGCGCACATTGTGCCCTGTTTGTGTTGACAATTCTTTTATCGTTGATTAATCTAAAATCGATCGACTGGAAACGATTGGGAGGGGTAATCATGAAACACATTTTTCTACTGCTGTTCTTATTGATGTTAACCGTTTTTGCCCGGGCGCATTCTCTGCTGCCTGTTTATCAGCGCGGAGAGGTGAAGCTGATCGAGGAGGTGGTCATCTCCGGCGAGGGAGACGGCTATGTCATGGCCAAGCCTTCATGCGTGAGGATTGGTCTTGATGGATCTGTCTTTGTCTTGAACACCGGGATGGACCAGGTTCTCAAGTTCGACAAGCAAGGGACGTTCATAACAGCGTTCAGCAGGTTGGGCAGCGGTCCGGGGGAAATAGGTATGTGTCATATGATGGAAATCGATCCCCAGGGGAATATTGTTACCTTTGATTTTACCAACCGACGCTACTCGTTTTTCGATGCGGATGGTCAGTTCTTGTACGATCTGAAGCCCAGTATGAGGCCCCTGCCGAGGAAGTTTCGCGCCTTGTCCGGCGGCGAACTGCTGGTCATGGAATCTATTGCTGACTTCGAATCGGTTCGAAGCGGCTCGACCGTGATCCTCAGCTGTGTCGATGCCGCTTACGACAGAGAAAAAAAAGTGTTTGAAGAAAAGATATTCGATGCGGTCTGGGCCCGAAGGAATAATACAGTGCTGCATCCGTTCTACGATGGAGTATTCTGGGATCTTCAGCCCGATGGGACCATTATATCGGCCCATGCCAGGGGGTACCTGCTCAAATTCTATTCACCAAATGGCCGTTTATTGAAAATGGTGACTCATTCGTCCGAAAAGGTGGCCGTCAGCGAGGAGGATAAGAAGCAGTACTTCGATGGTATCATGTTCTTCGATGGGCGCGATACGAAAAAGGGGGCGCCCCCTGAATACATCAAGAAGACTGTTTTTCCTGAAAACAAACCTTTTTTCGATAGCATGGTCATCGATTCGGAAGGTACTATTCTACTCAGAACGGCCCGAAAGGCTGGTGATTGTACGGTGTGGGATGCCTTTTCCAGAGATGGGAAGTTCATCAACCAGGTGAAGATTCCGGATCAGGTCATGCGCTTGAGGCCTTATGTTTATGGGAATCTTTTTTATCAATTTCAGGAACGAAACGATGAAATCGATTTGGTCGGGTATGCGTTTCGATGATACATCCATATGATACCGGGATGGTTTTGCAGGTCGGTTTGCGAAGTTAGAGGTGTTGCGATGAAGCGTTTTCTGACCTTGATTGCGCTGATCTTGCTGGTATTGACGATAGGGGCAAAAGAGACGTCACTGATGAAACTGCAGGAACTCAGGCGCTGGAGCTTTTTCAAGGAACCAACGGTTTACACTTCCGGCGGCTGTCTGTTCATCCATGACCGGGACGGCCAGACCGATGCGTTGCGCATCTTCGCTTCCGACGGGCGGGAGCGGACGCTGCCTCTGCCCCGCGGCGAAGGGCCGGGGGAGACGGGGATACTGAAAGGCCTGGTACTGCGGGACGGTGTCCTTTTCCTCTGGGACGCCCAGTTCCGGCGCCTGTCCCGCTACGAGCTGGTAAGCTTGAAGTATCTGGATTCCCGAAAACTCCCGTCGGTTTCGGGTTTGTCGAAAATCCTGACCGTCAAGGGTGACGAACCGGTTTTCGCCCTCTGCCGGGCCTACCACGATGCCGAACGCCGGGGAATGCGCCAGCAGATCGAAGGTTTGGCCGCTGATCCCCTGGTCGTGGTATCATCGCTGCATTTCAGCTATGAGGCCATGTTGGCGTTGAAAATCCCGCTCATGCTCAGCGCCGCCGGCTTCGGCTGCATCGCCCTGGCCGACAGCACCAGCTATAAAATCACCCTGATGCCTCTGGACGGTTCGCCTTCGCTGGTCATCGAGAGAGAAGTGAAGCCCGTTTCCTGGTCCGGGAAACTCGGAACGCTGTTTGCCCGGATGGATAAGCAGCAGCGGGAAGAAATGGCCAAGTACCCGTCTCCGGAGCGGGTCCATCCCCTGTTCGCCCTGGGCCTGTCACGGCAGCGGCTGGCCGTCTGCCGCAACGACTTCATCGAGCGGGAAGAGGCGCTGATCGACTTCTACGATACAGCCGGCAAGCTGTTGGGTCAGGCCGTCGCCCCGGCCCTGTATGGCCAGTATGCGGCCGTGCTGCCCGCCCAGTTCTCCCTGGGCTTCGAACTGCTGGACGATCGGCAGCTGGCCTGCCTGCACTACGATCACGACCAGGAGCTGTTCGTGGTGGTCCTGTACCGATTCTAGCGCTGTCGGTCCGCTTGGGCC
>CAYXHZ010000123.1:0-2739 GCA_964465065.1 uncultured Clostridia bacterium | reverse complement strand
GGGCGGAATAGCCAGTCTGAACGATTCAGGCTGGAAATGAACAAGGCCTGGCCTTCCCAGTCGGTGAAAAACTTTTTGTTCAGCAACAGGCTATAGCCATTTTCGCGCTTGTCCGAGACATTGTTCTGGTCATAGCTGAAGAACTGGCGTTGAAATACCTGAGCGTTGAAGCGAGTGTCGGCCGGTAGCGTAAAGTCGAGGCCGGCTGCCCAATCCAGGGTGTTTTGCTGAACTACGCCGTTGCTATCCGCAAAATCCAGTGTAGTGAAACTACGGCCACGGGTATAAACGCCTTCGGCTTTGAAGACGATATCGCCAAAATCCTTGGATACGGTGCCGCCGTATTGATGGATTCGGTCGTGTCTGGCCTGGAAGGTGAAGGTGTTGGTCGGCGCATCGAACTGACGGTAGAAGGTTTGCCCGACGTCCGTGCTCCGGTAGTAGAAGCCGGACACGTCCCAGCCGTATTTGAGCGTGGAGAGGCGGATGCCGTAATTCATGTTGTCGGCGTTGCGCTCCGGTCGAATTTCCTGAAGGTAACGGGAATTGAAACCGTTCGGGACCGGCTGGTAGGGGTAGAACCCGGCGCCTGGCTTGCCGATGTTGTCGTAGCTCGCGACTGGAATCCAGAGCAGTTCGGCATGATAGTCATCCGCGAAGTATTCGGCGCGGGCGGCCCACTGGGGGATGCGCATCTGGTCGAACTCAGGGAGTATGAATTCGCGCATGTCACGTGCCGAGACCACGTCGGCGAAGAAAAGCCCGACCATCTCGCCCCATACGACATGCTGTTTTCCGAATCGGAAATCCAGGTTGCCGGTGCTGTAATCCAGATAGTTTTCGCGAAGCTCGATGTTTCGCCGCTGGTTGCGGTCGACTTCAGCCGGGTAAAAGTCGTTGATCGCGTAGGCGAAGTCGTAGTCGGCCCGCGCCCCCAGTTTCCATTTGAGGCCATCGCCCAGGCGCCCGGAACTGCCGATCTCGGTACGTGCTCGTAGTTTGGACCAGTGTTCCGGGTCGGCTGTGGTGCGTGCTGCTTCGAACTGCAGAAAGCCCTTGATGCCCGATCCGCCGGACTTTTCCGGGCCTTTGCCGGTTTTTGGCAAGTCATCGCCAAACAAGGCGTCGCGGCCCAGCAGGTCGTCATCGGCAGCCTGGGCTCCCAGGGCGAGGCAGCAGGCAGCGATGATGGTCAGGCGGTGGTATGTGGTTGGTTTGCTCACGTTTGTGTCCTGGGATTTCACGTGTCTATTCGTTATCGGGTTCCGGGGCGGTACGGTTGCGCGCCAGGGTCCAGTTTTTTTCTGTCTCGCTACGTATCCCGAAAGCCGTGATGTAGCCATCTTCCATCTGGATCAGGCGGTCGGCGCGATCAATAACTTTTTGGTCGTGCGTTGAGAAGATGAAGGTGGTTTTCAGGTGGCGGTTGATCTGCTTCATCAGGCTCAGGATTTCCCGGCCGGTCGCCTTGTCCAGATTGGCTGTTGGCTCGTCGGCCAGGACAATGCTGGGTTTGATGGCAAGGGCGCGGGCGATCGCCACGCGCTGCCGTTGTCCACCGCTCAGTTGGTTGGGGCGATGGTTGGCAAACTTTTTCAGACCCACGATGTCGAGGAAGTAGTCGACACGCGCCTTTCGTTCCTCTGGAGATACGTCGGCTCGACGCAGTAGCGGGTATTCCACATTCTCTGCCGCAGACAGGACGGGAAGCAGGTTGAAGGTCTGGAAAATGAAGCCGATGGAGTGGGCGCGCAAGTCGGCCAGCTCGTTGGCCGATTTTTCGGAGACATCTTCTTCGTTGATGAAGATTTTTCCGCGTGTGGGTTTGTCGATGCAGCCGATCAGGTTGAGCAGAGTTGTCTTGCCACTGCCTGACGGGCCGGAAATGGCGAGAAAGACACCGGCATCAATGGAGCATGTAATATCATGCAGAGCCTGGATCGTCTGTTCGCCAAGCTGGTAGTCTTTATAGACGTGTTCTACGCGGACAACGCTCATCGTGGTTTTGGGCCGTCAATGGTTACATCGGAATGGCGAGGAGAATCTCATGACGATTTATGACTGTATCCATCAGAGCAAAAAAAGGGCCGCCAGCCTGGCTTGTATTGGACTTCTACTCTTTACGTCTTGGGCATTTGCCGAGGAAGCCGATGCCCCCGCAGCAGACGATACGCTCGCTCGAAGTATAGTGGAAAAGGCGGATAAGGTTCGCTTTCCCGGTGACGGTTTTCAGGTTGACATTGTAATAAATTCAACCCGTCCGGATAAGGAGCCTGACATACGCAAGTTTCGTGTTCTGTCCAAGGGAAACGAAAACACTGTCGTCATGATTACCGAGCCGGCTTCGGAACGTGGGCAGATCATTTTGATGAAGGGGCGCGACCTGTGGGTTTTCATGCCCGAGGTTTCGCAGCCTGTACGCATTTCACTTGCGCAGCGATTGACCGGGCAGGTGGCCAATGGCGATCTGGCTCGCGCCAATTTTTCGGGTGACTACAACCCCAAAATCGTGCGTACGGAATCAATTGGCAACGAAAAGTATCTTGTCCTCGAATTGACGGCGGTCGATCGTAGCGTCACCTATCAGCGTGTCATGTACTGGGTGAATGAAAAATCGGGCTGGCCGCTCAAGGCCGAGTTTTATTCGCTATCGAACCGGCTGATGAAGAGGTGCAGTTACGAAAACTTTCAGACGCTGGCCGGAAAAATTCGTCCAACCCGTCTGGTGATGGAAGATGC
>CAYXHZ010000122.1:0-2754 GCA_964465065.1 uncultured Clostridia bacterium | reverse complement strand
GCCGCTTGCCACGGTTCCGTTTTATTTGCTATGATGGTGGGCAGTCATGTCCAATCAGAATCCGGCTCAACCACTCCCGATCCTGTCTTACCGGGAGAACCTGCTGCGCACGATCGCCGACAATCCGGTCACCATCGTCAGCGCCGAAACCGGAGCCGGAAAATCGACTCAGTTGCCGCTGTGGTTTTTCGAGGCCGGACAGAAAGTGGTCGTCACCCAGCCCCGGCGTATCGCCGCCCGGGCGCTGTCCCGCTACCTGAGCGAATTGACCCGGCACCACTGGGGCGAGGAAGTGGGCTACCAGACCGGCACCGACCAGCGCAAAAGCCGACGCACCCGACTGCTCTACGTCACCGATGGCGTCCAGATGATCAACGAGATCCGCGGCCGTCACGATTACGACCTGCTCGTCCTCGACGAAATCCACGAGTGGAACCTCAACCAGGAAATCCTCATCGGCCAGGTCAGAAAGAATCTGCGCAGCGCCAGCAAGATGAAAGTCGTCGTCATGAGCGCCACGCTCAGCGGACAGCGTCTGTCCCGTTTCCTGTGCGACGCGCCGGTGATCTCCATCCCGGGACGCGGCTTTGCCGTGTCCCGGCACACCCATCACCCGGCCTTCATCCTCTCCGACGTCACCCAGCTGCTGGAAAGCGGGCAGAACGTGCTGGTCTTCCAACCCGGGAAGGCCGAGATCAACGCCTTCTGCGAGCAGTTGCGCTCGACCCTGAAAGAGGACAGGATCAAAGCCCAGATTCTGCCGCTGCACTCCGAACTGACTATCGGCGAACAATCGCGGGTCTTCGCGCATTACCCCGTACCCAAGGTGGTCGTAGCCACAGATGTCGCCCAGACCAGCCTGACCATCGACGATATCGACACCGTCGTCGATACCGGCATCAAGAAGGAGCTGCGCCTGATCAACGGCATCGAAGGACTGTACCCCACCGATATCTCCCAGGCCGAATGCCGTCAGCGCGAAGGGAGGGCCGGCCGCACCCGCCCCGGACAGTACATCCTCTGCTCCGAGCGCGATTTTGCCGACCGTCCCGCCTACCCGGAACCGGAGATCACCCGGCTCAGCATCGACACGGTGATGCTGCGCATGATGAAATGGGGCATCAAACCCGAAGAATTCCCATTCTTTCATCCACCGCACCAGGGCAGCCTTCGCAAGGCCGTCGGCCGCCTGATCACCTTTGGCGCCCTCAACCGGGACCTGACCCTCAGTCCGGACGGCGCGATCATGGCCGATCTGCCCGTTTCGCTGCGCAGTGCCCGTCTGCTGGTCGAAGGGCTGAAATGTTCCCAGGAAATTCTGTTCGACAGCATGCGTCTGATCGCGCTCATCGAGACCCGGGGCATCGCCGAGGCCAACGCCCTGCCGGCCAAGCTCCACGCTCTGCCGCTGCGCAGCGACCTGCTCAACCAGCTGTTCATCTGGAAAAACCTGCGTCTCTACCGTTCTCTGATCCAACGCAAAAAGCTGCAGCAGGCCCAGGAGATCTTCAACGAACTCCGCAAGCGGGTCAGCGGGCCGCCGGCCGGATCGACCCAGACCGCCGACCCCGACCGGCAGCTGATGCGGATCTGCCTGTCGGCCTTCCCCGACCATGTCTACGAGCGTATCAACCAGCGCTACTGCAGCGACAGCGAGGAGCGGCAGCTGGATCGCCAGTCCTGCCTCAACGAAAGCCCGCCGGCCATGGTCACCGGGCTGCCCTTCGATCTGCAGCTGCGCCAGCAGGACCCGGCCAGCGGCGAAGAAAAGCTGATCGGCCTCAGCCTGATCACCATGGTCAGCGAACTGACCTGGGAGACGCTGTCCGCTCTGCGGCCGTTCTCTTTCCGCATTCACAACGAGTATTCCGTCCAGGAAAGCCGCATCCGCATCACCCGCAGCTATTTTTTCGGCGGCAAAAAGCTGCTGACCCGCGACGAAGCCCCGGATTGGCGGGACCGCGCCGAAGCGGCCGCGGTGACCGATCTGATCCTGGACTGGCTGAGCGAACATCTCCCGCCTGACCTGGCCAGTCGCCACGCCATTCTGGAGCGGGCCTACGACAGCGCCCGCAGCCGTCTGGGGCCGGGGCTGCCCCCGTTTCGGACGGTCATTGGCCGCCAATTGGCCCAGGCCATCCGGACACAGCTCGACCACGACGATCTCAACTACTTTTTCCAGTTTCACTCGGCGGCCCGGGATACGACCCTGCGCGAACTGCTGCCCAAAATCCGCCTGCAGGAGCTGCGCAAGAGCCATTGGCCCGAAACGCACGAACTGAGCTGGGGGACGCTGCCGGTCGTCTGGCAGAACGAACGCCCCTACATCCAGGTCGACATCGACTCGGCCGTCCGACTCTGCCCGCAGGATCTGATCCTGTGCAGCGGCGAACGGGCCGGAGTGCTGATGAACCGCCGCCGCTACTCCAACTGGGCGCAGCTGGTCAGGGTTTGCAACCAGCGCCAGCGCATCCGCCTTTTTCAGGAAAAATGGGCGCAGCAGGTCAAAGCGCTGCCCATCGAGGAGTGCCGGAAGCTGACCTTCCCGCTGGCCTTCGTCGGTGGCCGCGGTCTGGACAACCAACCTTTCGAATACTACATCAGCCCGGCCGTCAGCGCCGAACAGGGGATCGAGCTGCGCCATTTCCTGACCGAACGAGAGGCGCAAGAACAGTACGAATCCGTCCGGCCCGCCCTGCAGGAACTCCTGCGCCGCCACGAGCAGGCGACCCTGTCCTCGATCTTCAAGAAAAA
>CAYXHZ010000121.1:0-2758 GCA_964465065.1 uncultured Clostridia bacterium | reverse complement strand
GGAAGAGCTGATCCACCATACCGGCCTGGATTATTACTACGACCTGGAGGACTGACGATTGAGCGCATTTCGCCCGTCTCGTGACGGGCGAGATGTGGTAAGATGTGTGATGCGCTATCAAAAGAACTGTCTGCTGTTGTTGCTGGTCGTCCTGGCGGCAGGTGCGGATCTGTCCGCACAGTCTCGAACTGCGGACGGGCCGGACAAGGCCGGTTGGCGATTCGAATTCAGCAACGACATCTTTTTTCACAGCGACAACAACCTGACCAGCGGTCTGGCCCTGCAGCTGCATTCCGCCAGCGCCGACCGCTGGGACGATTTGCGCGGCGTCCCCGCTTTTGTCCGTCGTCTGGGGCGGTTGATTCCCATGGCCGCCCAAGACAATAAAATCTGCCGTTTCGGGCTGGGCATCGGTCAGGTGGTGCAGACTCCCGACGACCTCGGCCGCAGCGACCTGATCCTGGACGATGTTCCCTACGCCGGCGTTCTCTCCCTGCAGGCCAGTTGGTACGCCTACAATGCCGCCCGCTTCGACGGCTTCGAACTCACCCTGGGCGTGTCCGGGCCGTTGTCCCTGGCCGGCCAGGCACAACGGGGCTTCCACAAGCTGATCCACTGCGCGCTGCCGATGGGCTGGGACAACCAGCTGGCCAGCGAATTTCTGCTCAACCTCAATTACATGGGGAAACGCCGCTTCCTGCACACCGGGAATCCGGCCGCTTTCTCCGGCGACGCCTCGGCCGGCGCCGTCATCGCCCTGGGCAACCTGTTCACCCACGCCAGCGCCGATCTGGAACTGCGCGCCGGTCTGAACATGCCGGCGGGTTTTGTCTACGTACCCGATCCGATCGGATTCGGCATGCATTACCAGGCTCTGTTCAAACCGGTCCGGCAGCGGAAGCCGTCCGGCTACCTCACCCTGACCCTGCGCGGCACCGCCCTGATGCGAACTTTCTTTCTGGATGGCAATACCTTCGCCGACAGCCACCGTGTCGACCGCCGTCACTTCGTCGGTCAACTTGCCGCCGGCCTGCACTTCGCCTGGGGACCGATAGCGTTGAGTTTCAGCGCGTACACCACGACCCCGATCGTCTACACCGACCGTCCCGACAACCGCGAACAGTTCGGAACCATCGCGATCGAATGGCATTTCTGAGACCGGCTGCGTCATTGCGCCGTCGATTCCCTGAATAGCATCTGCAAACGTTCTTTCTCCCTGCAAAAGCCGTCAACGAACCTCCGAGCCGACTTGCAAACCCGTATCAAAAATACAATAATGCCGGTATTCGCCGGAGGAATGCGCATGAGACGCAAGCTGATCCTGACCGTTTCCCTCTTTTCGGCTGGAATCATCGCGGCAAGCCTGTCGTGCAATCCCGACAGAATCGACTATGAGGACCAGGTCGAAGTCACCGTCACCCAGGACAAAGACTACGGCGACATCGACGCCTTGAGCCGCGACAGCTACCGCATCGATCTCAAGCGGATCGATCTGACCATCGATTATCACCCCCGGCAATTCTATATCGACGCCCGCGCCGAGCTGCGTTTCGCCATGTACCACGACCAGACCAAACCGATTCTCCATCTCGACCCGGTCGTCGAGGACGCTTCCCGTCTGCAGAGTCTGCAGCTGAACGGGCAGGAACTGGACCCGATCACCGACTGGACGATCATCGACGGCGTCGATTCCGAGCAACAGGCCATCGAAATCCAGCGCCCGCTGAGCGCCGGCCGTGACCATACCCTGATCCTGACCTACCGCAAACCGCTCAGTCAATCTTATTATATGCTCAACAGCCAGGTCAGCGACCTGTACGGACGCAGCAACGAATCCTTCTTTCCGACCATCAACCGCTTTGGCGATCTCATCCATCACCGCATCCACTTCCGGGTCCACGGCGACCTGGCATTCCGTTGCCTGGGTTCCGGTCGGATCACGCCCCTGAACGAGCCCGGCGTCCAGGCCTGGCAGCTGGACAGCCTGCGCGAGATACCCTCCAACACGGTCATGTTCGTACTGGTGCCGCAGCAGGATACGGTCGAGGTCAATCGGATCGTCTCCGGCATGAAGGTGCGGCTCGTCGCCTTCCAGGGGGGTGCCGCCATCGACCAGGGTCTGGCCGTTCTCACCCCATGGCTGGCGGAGCTGCAGGATCGATTCGGACCCTTCCCCATGCCCGAAGGCTACTCCGTTTTCCTGATGAGCGGCGGCGGCGGCATGGAATACTACGGCGGCACCATCAGTTCCCTGTCCGCCCTGACCCACGAGACATTCCACATGTATATCGGCACCAGTCTGCTGCTGGCCAGTTACCGGGACTCCTGGATCGACGAGGCCATCAACGAATGGTACGAACACTCGGCCCTGGGCAACCTGAGTCCGATCGCCGACAGTTTCGCCTCCAACATGGTCAGCGGTTTTTCCCCGGTGGGAATCGGCTTCGACCGCCGCGCCTACAGCGAAGGGGCGCAGATCATGGAGCACATCAGCCAGTCCATGGGCGGACGGACGGCCATGATCGCCTTTCTGGGCCAGTTGTGCGACCGTTACGCCTTCAAACCCTTCACAACAGTCCAGTTTCTCGACTATCTGGAACAGTATTCCGGCCTGGATTACCGGTCCCGTTTCGAACAGTGGCTCTTTTCAGGCGAAACCGTCCACTTCCGCAATTCCATCGACACTCCGGAAAACGACAGAGAGAAGGTCGATACCACCCCGCCGGCGGAAATTCTGGCCCGTTACCCCGAGCTCGGC
>CAYXHZ010000120.1:1428-3077 GCA_964465065.1 uncultured Clostridia bacterium | reverse complement strand
ATGTTCGGCTTCATTACGGCAAGTTTGTCATCTCTGTTTTACATCATGTTCGATGTCGCCGCGGTTTTGGGATTGACCGGCATTGTCAAATCAAAATTCTGGATCTCTCTTTCCTGGTATGGACCATCGCTGCTATTGGCCTATTCATTCCTGGGAATGTCCTTGTCCATTTATCGGGACGAAATAAATCGAGTAAAAATCCTGTCATCATTCGCCATCGCACTGGCAGTCATCTACGCCGCCCTGAATTCGGTGGTCTACGTGGTACAGCTGATTATCATCGCCCCCTCTTTTTTAAACGATACCTTTCAAAGCGTTTCGATCTTTGAAATGGCGGCCGGAAAGCCCTTCTACGCCGTCAATGGATTGGCCTACACCCTGATGGGATTATCGACATTGTTCATGGCCTTGGCAATCCGAGGCCCCGGGATCGTAAAAACCATAAAAATCGTCATGCTGATACACGGCTTGGCCGCGCCATTCGTGTTCGCCGCCTTGCTCATCCAAGCTCTGTTCGCAATCAGTTCGACGGTTGGAATCACCTACCCTATCATCGGAATTCTGGTGTCGATCTATATGTGGCGAACGCGCAACCGGGCGCAACCGGGCGACGGCCAAGAAACAAACGAGTTGGAAAGTTTGTAGGTTGACAGGTTCTGAAGTTGATCTTCTGCCGGGCATTCAGACGCTCGGCTTCTCGTAAACAAGGCAGAATTTTCCCCGCGAATTTCTCTTGGCGGAAGTCTATACATTGGTCGATAAGGTAAGCCGGGTTCATACCGTGCTGACCTGAACATGTCTGCTTTTAAGGACAAAAGTAATCAGTTGCGCTGGAATCCGGCATGCATGCATCAGAGTAGCAAAACTTCAAGGGGTCATCGATGCGCTACAAAAAAAGCCTGCTGATCGTTTTACTGTTCATGTTTCTATATCCGACAGGGAAACTGTGCTCAGAATCCGGCGAACCTTTCGACGAGACCGGTCGTCTGGCCATGCTTTGCCGGGTTTGGGGCTTCCTAAAATATTACCATCCCCAGACAGACAACACCTTTTCAAGCTGGGACGAAAGCCTGATCCGGGCCATCCCCCTGGCCCGACTGGCTCGCGACCGGGATGAATTTTCGGAAATCGTGATTCAAATGATCCGCGAGGCCGGAGGCATCAACCCCTTCCAGTTCAAACAGCTCATCCCCGAAAGCATTCCCGACGAACCCCTGTACGCATGGATGAATGATCAAAACTTTCTTTCAGCCATGGCCAGCCTGCTTCTCAATGTGGTCCGCAGCAACTGTCAGGGCCCAAACACCCTGACACAGTATCAGGAGGGAACGGGCATCATCCTTACCGGCGGAGAAACAAACCCTGAGGATGCCGGCTGTCCATCGCAAGAAGTCCGCCTCCTGTCCCTGTTCCGGTTCTGGAACGTCATTCACTATTTCTACCCCTATAAAGAAATCATGGACCAAGACTGGGACACGGTATTGCCGGACATGATCCCCCGGTTCATTGAAGTGGACAAGCAATTGGATTACGCCCTGGCCGTTCGCGAACTGACAGCCCGAATCGACGATTCCCATGCTTTTCTGGTCAGTTCTCAACTGGATTCGGAATACTGGGGTATTCTCTTTCCGCCCTTCACCAGCAAAACG
>CAYXHZ010000120.1:0-1328 GCA_964465065.1 uncultured Clostridia bacterium | reverse complement strand
TGTCTCTCTCCCTGGCCAGGGTAAGCAGCGAAAAGTTCTACAGCCTGCTCGAAGCCTCCCAGGCCGGCCCCATGTACCGCTGGCTGGACAACGACATCGGCTACGTACACATGGGGCGACTGACCGGGGATGCGGTGGATCCGATGATGAGCGAGTTGATGACTGCCAAAGCCATCATTTTTGACATCCGTAATTATCCCAACGGGACATTGTACCATCTGGCCAACAGGCTGAATCCCAAATCTGTGCCCTTTGTCCGGATTTACCGTCCTGATTTCATGCGACCCGGTTTTTTCTTTGATGACGGTCTCCTGTACTGCGGCCCGGCTGCAGAAACGGGGAATCATTACCAGGGCAAAGTGGTCCTCCTGTTCAACGAGGACACCCAGAGCCATGCCGAATTCACCTGCATGGCGCTGCAAACAGCCCCGGATGTCGTTTCCATCGGCAGCCAGACCGCCGGTGCCGATGGCAATGTCACGACCATTTCACTTCCCGGAGGCCTGAAAGCCTATTTTACCGGAATGGGGATATATTACCCTGACGGGCGCGAGACCCAGCGAATCGGCATAGTCCCCGACATTGAGATCACCCCGACGATACGCGGCATCCGAAACGGGGTCGATGAGGTTTTGGAACGGGCCATCCGCTATATCGAAGCGAACGTGAATTGAGTCAAAGGTACAAAATGAAAGTCAAAACCCTTTTCATCGTCAGCTGCCTGTTATGCTCATCCCTCGGCTGGGGTTCTGTCGGACTCGGCATCAAGCTGGGTGGGGCCTGCAAAACGTTCACCCTCTCCGACCAGGTCAACATCGATGTTCTAAAAAACAAACTGAGCTGGCAGGCCGGCGTTTACAGCTGTATGAAATTCGCCCCTGATTTTTTCATCAATCCCGAGCTCCTGCTGAGCAGGTACGATTCCACCCTGGCTGACCGGTATGGCGGTCAGGCCATCGCATGGTCTTTTATCCAGACAGAATTGCAGATGCCCCTGCTCATCAAGTGGCAGTTTCTGGGACCGACCCGGAACTGGACACCCTGCCTTCTCTTCGGGCCATCCCTGCACTACACCCTGTCCAGCCGTTTTTCTCTGACCATAGATGGTCAACGCGAGGATTTCGCTATGGAGCCCGAGCTGACCCGTTTTCATACCAGCCTGGTTATCGGTAGCGGAGTCGATCTTCCTGTAAAGTTAATGGGCGCCCGTATCCATGCGGAGATTCGCTATTCGGCCGGTTTGACCAATCAGTTGAAGGACAAAAATCTGGGAACGTATAAAAGCAACTCGGTCCAATTCCAGCTGGGTGCACTGTTTTGACTGGATG
>CAYXHZ010000119.1:0-3552 GCA_964465065.1 uncultured Clostridia bacterium | reverse complement strand
AGCGTCAGGCTGCGGCCGTTTTTTTGGTTGTAACATCCCGGCGGGCTGCCGCGTAACAACTCGTGAAAACCGATCGGAAAATCAGTCAGGAGGAAATAAAAAATGAAAAAGATGATTGTGATGGCGCTGATGTTGCTGATGACTGTCATAAACCTGTTGCCAGCGGCCGCCGGGGAGTTGAATCCCAATTGGCTGCCGGCCCAGAGCAAATGGGTGATCCACTTCGACCAGACCCTGTTTTCCCAGACTCGGCTTTTTTCCATTCTCGACCGCAACTGGCGGGACGATAAAAAAAGCGTGCAGTCCGAACTGCTGGACGAACTGGACATCGATATTGGCAAGGATCTGAACGGTCTGACGGTGGTCGGTCTGGACCGTTTCGGCAAAGGGGATCGGGTCATGGTGGTCCTGCAGGGCCGGTTCGACCAGGAACGTATCGTCCGCCGGATCAAACAGAAGGAGAAAACCGTCGCATCCAAACTGGTCGCCGGGTTCAAGGTGCTCAGCTGGGACGCCGACAGCCACCTGTTCTTTCCGGACAGGAACACGATCGTATTCTGCGAAACCGAGGGCGGTATCAACGGCATCGTCGATCTCTGGAAGGGTAGAGCCGGGGTCATGGCTCCGACCAGCCCCCTGCTGAAAATACTCGGCGAGGCTCCGCGCAACGCCTTTGTCCGGGCCGCGGTCGTCGATGTGTCGGAACTCAGCCGCCTGGCCCCCAAGACCATGGTTCTGGACAGCGCTTCACTGGCCTTTTTCATGGCTCTGGAATCCAGGGACAACCTGTCCATGATGCTCAAGCTGGTCACCGAGTCGGACAAGAAGGCCCAGAACCTGCAGCAGGTGATGACGGGACTCAAGGCATTGGCCAGCCTCAAGTCGCTCGACGATGACAAGGACAGCGCCGGTTGGCTGCAGCTCTTGAACGGTCTGCAGATCAACACGGAAGGCAACCGTCTGATCATGAATTTCGCTTACCCGGTGGATCGGATCGCCACGCTGATCGATCATCATCAGCACCGAAAAGAGCACTCCGGCTCCGCGACACCGGTCAAGGCTCCGGCCGATGCCGAGGATGAGGAGGAAGATTAGCTGCGGATTCACGTATAACGATGTGACGGGAACACATGTCCAGATCAGAACCGTTTTCACCGTTCAGCGACGAGGAACTGGTTGTACAGGCCAGAGCCGGTTCCTCGCCGGCCATGGACGAGTTGTGGCGCCGCTACCAGCGGCGCCTTTTTCTGTTCGTACGCCGGCGGGTGGCCAACGACCAGGATGCCGAAGACATTCTGCAGGAAACCTTCATCAAGGCGATGCGCTATCTGGATCGTTTCGACGAACGGTACCGTTTTGCGAGCTGGATATACAGCATGTGCAACCAGCTGATCATCTCCCATTACCGACGCCGTCGCAACGATTCGCTGCCCGAGGATCTGGTGGCGGGCGGGAACGGCCCGGCCGAAGCGGCCGAGGGCGATTCCCTCAAGGAAAGGCTCTGGCAGGCGGCCGCCGCTTTGCCGCAGAAACAGTTCGACGCCGTATGGCTGCGTTACGTGGAAGAGATGTCGGTGGCCGAAGTGGCTAAAAGTCTGTCGATATCAGGCATATACGCGCGGGTACTCTTGCATCGCGCCCGTTTGGCCCTGGTGCAGAAATTCGCTGCCGATCGGGATCTTGGTCTCGGCGCGTCAGACAATATGATAGGGGTGACACCATGAAACTGTGCGGTTTCCATCAATTTTACATGAGTTCGGCGTTGGACCGTGACGGCCGACTGCCCCGATTGACCCGCCGCCACCTGCAAGGCTGCGCCGCTTGCCGCAGCGTCTGGAACCGCTTGAACGGTCTGCACGGACTGCTGGCTGAACATGGCGGTCAAATCCGCGTTCAGGCCGAACGTTCACCTCTGAATCGACTCCGGCCGGTCCTGGTTGCCTTGCCGGAGAGAAAGGAATCCAGGCTGCCGCGATCCTTGGCGACGAGGCGTTGGCGACCCTGGGTGGCCATGGCTGCGGCCAGTCTGGCCCTGGTGATTGGAATCCGTTGGCTCCGGCCCCTTGCCAAGACTCCGGATTCCGTGGATCGCATAGCGCTGTCCGATGTCAGAAACCGGATCGATTCGGTGCGGCAGAACCTGGCTCAGGCATCTCTGGAAGATCCGCTGGAACGGGAATTGCAGGGCTTGATCGGCAGCGCCCGTTCGGCTGCCGGTTACCTGCGCAGCAAGGTCAAGAAGGCCACCGGGCTCGACGGGGAAAACGGCGGCTGAGCTTGACATTCGTCCGTGCCGACTGATATGGTAAGGGGCAGACGGAGATGAGATGCCCGCTTACCCATATTTCAGCTGTTCACGCATCCAGACCTTTCGCAAGTGCCCCAAGGCCTTTGAATTTTCCTATGTGCTGGAGATCGCCGAGGAGTTCCAGACCATCGAAAAGCATATGGGCAGCGCCGTTCACGAGTTGTTCGAATGGCTGTACACCCAAAAGGGGGTCGGCTGTCAGCCCGATAGGGAGCAGATCCAGGCCCGCTACGACGAGATCTGGAACGGCCTGGATACCGTCGCGGCCCGGATCGTCCGTAAAGAGGCGACGGTGCTGGACTATTACCGCCAGGGGCTGGATATGGCCCTGGCCTACTGGGAGCGCGTCATCGCGCACGATGACAGTCAAAGCCTGCACCTGGAACATCAATTCGATCTGGATCTCGGTCAGGCTGTCGTATACCGGGGCATCATCGACCGTGTTTCCCGCAGCGCTGACGGAACTCTGCGCCTGACCGATTACAAGACCGGTCGGACGGTTCCCGACCCGCGCACCGACCTGCAGCTGCGTTCCTACACCCTGGCCATGTTCGAGCTCTATGCCGACCCGGCCGTCGAGATCTGCTACGAGGACCTGCGTCAGGGGCGATCGGCGCTGCTGACCGTCCAGCGCCCTCAGACTGCGGCCATCCGCGCCGAACTGCTGCAGGCTGTTCAAGACATCCTGTCCGCCACGGTTTTTGGCGCCGTTCCCTCCAGCCTGTGCGACTGGTGCGGCCATCTGCCCCATTGTCCTGAAGGGAAAAAGCATATCGATGCCCTGGAATTTGCCGCCCAAAACAATCTATGCCCCCGTTGCGGCGCCCAGCTGCTAAAGAGGAACGGCAGGTTCGGGCCGTTTTTGTCCTGCGCCAATTTCCCGGCCTGCCGGTTCAGCAGGAACATCGCTTCCGGACAAGGGGCATAATCCAGGAAAAAGGCGGGGGTCCCCCATTTAGCGGGGGACCTGAATTTTTGGTGGGAGATATGTTATTTTATATTAAGGGGGGAGAGATGGAAAGGCGTTGTTTAGGTGGCACTGCTCGGTGCCTCCTTCTTCTTTTTATAATCGGTCACGTACCAGCCGTTTCCTTTGAACTGGAAAGAGCTGCTGGAGACAAGCTTTTCGACCTTGGCACCGCAATCGATACAGGTGGTCAGGGGTTCCTCGCTGATTTTCTGCAGAACTTCGAACACCTTGTGACAACGTTTACAGCGATACTCGTAAATCGGCATTTTCGCTT
>CAYXHZ010000118.1:0-3901 GCA_964465065.1 uncultured Clostridia bacterium | reverse complement strand
ATAGTGATCCGGTGGTTCCGTATGGAAGGGCCATCGCTCAACGGATAAAAGGTACTCCGGGGATAACAGGCTTATAGCGTCCAAGAGCTCATATCGACGACGCTGTTTGGCACCTCGATGTCGGCTCATCACATCCTGGGGCTGGAGCAGGTCCCAAGGGTTCGGCTGTTCGCCGATTAAAGTGGTACGTGAGCTGGGTTCAAAACGTCGCGAGACAGTTTGGTCCTTATCCGCAGTGGGCGTAGGAGATTTGAGGGAATCTGTCCCTAGTACGAAAGGACCGGGATGGGTCAATCTCTAGTGATCCAGTTGTTCCGCCAGGAGCATCGCTGGGTAGCTACATTGGCTAACGATAACCGCTGAAAGCATCTAAGCGGGAAGCCGATCCCAAGATTAGATCTCCCTCCCCGTAAGGGGCTTAAGACCACTCGTAGACTACGAGTTTGATAGGCTGGGTGTGTAAGTCTGGCAACAGATTGAGCTTACCAGTACTAATCGGTCGTGAGCCTTAATCATAAAGTTTAAGCAGCATTACCCCTCGGTAAACCTAATAAAGCAAAATCGATAAACTGCAATATTTCCCGGTGACCATAATGAAGGGGCCACACCCGGTAACATTCCGAACCCGGAAGTTAAGCCCTTCGATGCCGATGATACTGCACTGGAAACGGTGTGGGAAAGTAGGACGTCACCGGGTTTTTTTTTCTACTTTTTTATGTAGTAATCGTACAGTCCGTTCTGATCCAATCAAAAATCGTTGACCTAAGCCGAAAACTCTGATATAGTAGGCTTTCTCACCAAAAAAAGTTCCATAAATTTAAAAACAGGAGGTCCTTTTTGCCTACAATAAACCAATTGGTACGTTTTGGACGCAAGAAGATTCAGGTTAAGAGCAAATCTCCGGCGCTCGGTGAATGCCCGTTGCGGAGGGGGGTGTGTACCCGTGTATTCACCACCAATCCCAAGAAACCGAACTCGGCCATGAGAAAGGTAGCCCGTGTGCGCCTTTCCAATGGGATTGAAGTCTCTGCATATATTCCTGGTGAAGGGCATTCTCTGCAGGAGCACTCCATCGTCTACGTGCGCGGCGGCCGCGTGAAGGATCTTCCCGGCGTCCGTTATCACATCATTCGCGGTGCCAAAGACGCCAGCGGCGTTGAAAAGCGCAACCGCAGCCGTTCCAAGTACGGAACGCGCCGGCAGAAGAAAGGGAAATAGGAGTCTAATCCATGCCAAGGAAAAAGATCACCAAGCAAAAAGAGGTTTTTTCTGATCCCGTATACAACTCGACGGTCATCTACAAGCTGATCAACGGTATCATGTGGGAAGGGAAGAAATCGATTGCTCAGAAGGTTGTTTACGATGCCATGGATGAGCTGAAGGAACGCTTGAAGGACGATCCGCTCAAGATCGTGCTCAAGGCGATCGACAATGCCCGTCCGCTGGTTGAAACCCGTTCCCGTCGCGTCGGCGGTGCCACTTACCAGGTTCCCATGGATGTCCGCAAGGAACGTTCCTACGCCCTGGGTATCCGCTGGATCGTGCAGAACGCCCGTGACCGCGGCGGCAAGAGCTTCAAGGAAAAACTGTTGGCCGAATTGTCGGACGCCTACAACGAGAAGGGCGGCGCTCTCAAGAAACGGGAAACCGTTCACAAGATGGCCGAATCCAACCGCGCTTTCGCGCATTATCGGTGGTAAACCTCCAGCCATGAGCACTTCGGGACAGATTATCCGCAATATCGGTTTGATGGCGCACATCGACGCCGGAAAAACCACCACCACCGAGCGGATACTCTACTACACCGGAGTGACCTACAAGATGGGCGAGGTTCATGACGGCACCGCGGTCATGGATTTCATGGACCAGGAACAGGAACGGGGCATCACCATCATGTCGGCGGCCACCACCTGCTACTGGAATCAGCACCGCATCAACATCATCGACACGCCGGGCCATGTGGATTTCACCGCCGAGGTGGAACGTTCCCTGCGCATACTCGACGGTGCGGTCATCGTCCTGTGCGGTGTCGGCGGCGTCGAGCCGCAGACCGAAAAGGTCTGGCATCAGGCCTCCAAGTACCATGTACCCAGACTGGCCTATATCAATAAAATGGACCGAGTCGGTTCGGATTACGCCGATGTTCTGGAGCAAATGGAAAAGAAGCTGGCGGCCCATCCGCTGCTGCTGCAACTGCCGATCGGTACCGAGTCCGAGTTCAGCGGGGTTCTGGACCTAGTGGAAGGCAAGGCATACGTTTACGACGGAGAATTGCTGGGCGCCAAGTACAGTGAAACAGAAATACCGGCTCAATATCGCGACGAGTACGATCTGCACCATGAGCACCTGATCGAACAGCTGGCCGAAATCGACGATCAGATCATGGAATGCTATCTGGAGAAAAAAAAGCCCTCTGCACGGATGATCCACGACGCATTGCGCCGTGTAACCATCAAGCTGAAAGCCACTCCGGTGCTGTTGGGATCTTCATTCAAGAACAAGGCGATCCAGATGCTTCTCAACGCCATCGTAGCCTATCTGCCCTCTCCGGCCGATATCGGTGACGTCATGGGGGTCAACCCCGACGGAGGCAAAGAATCCAGGCCCTTGTCCGAAGAGGCGCCTTTCTCGGCGCTGGTATTCAAGATCATGACCGATCGTCATGCCGGTCAACTGGCCTATCTGCGCGTTTATTCCGGTCAGATACAGTCTGGAAAGACGGTCTATGACAGCAGCAAGGGCAAACGGGTGCGCCTGCAGAAACTGATCAAGGTCCATGCCAGCAAGCATGAGGAGATCAAGACCCTGTCGGCCGGAGATATCGCCGCCGTAATCGGCGGGACGGAGCTGACCACCGGAGACACCCTCTGCGATGAAACCAAGCCGATCATTCTCGATACGATTCAGTTTCCGGAACCGGTCGTAAATTCCACCATCGAGCCCAGAATGACGGCGGATCACGACAAGCTGCACGAGACCCTGTTCAAGCTGATGAGCGAGGACCCGACCCTGAAGGTCAACCGCGACGCCAATACCGGACAGACGATCATCAGCGGTATGGGCGAATTGCATCTGGAAGTCATCAAGGAACGGATGCGCCGCGAATACAAGCTGGACGTCAAGATGGGCAAGCCGCGCGTCGCCTACAAAGAGACGGTCACCGCCGTTGGCATGGCCGAAGAAATTTACAGCAAGCAGGTCAGCGGCAAAAACCAGTTCGCCCACGTGTTGCTGCGGGTCGAGGCCAATGAAATGGCCCAGGGTCTGGCGCTGAGCTTCAGTGCTGCCGAGGAAAAAATTCCGACTACCTACTATAAAGCCATCGAGGTCGGTATCCGCGAGGCTATGGAAGTCGGATCTTTGGCCGGTTTTCCGGTTTCCGACGTTGCCGTGAACGTGGTCGACGGCGCCTACGATGCCGAAGATTCATCGGACCTGGCCTTCAAAGTGGCGGCCATGCTGGCCTTCAAGGAGGCTTTCCGCAAGGCGCAGCCGACTTTGCTGGAACCTGTGGTCAAGGTGGAGGTGATGGTCCAGGACGAGTATCTCGGCGATGTCATCTCCGATATGAACGGCCGTGACGGCCGTATTCAGCGCATGGACAACAAGGGCGTCATCCATATCGTCGATGCCGTGGCTCCATTGTCCAATATGTTCGGTTACGCTACAGCGCTGCGCACCCTGACTCAGGGACGCGCCAGTTATTCCATGGAGTTCTTCCGTTACGAACGGATGGACGACAAGAAAAAGACGGATGTCATGAAGAATGTGTTGGGAATATATTCGCTCAACAGTTAGGAGGTAATGATGAGCAAGGCAAAATATGATCGCAAGAAGCCCCATTTAAATATCGGAACCATCGGCCACGTTGATCACGGCAAGACCACGCTGACGGCATCCA
>CAYXHZ010000117.1:0-3963 GCA_964465065.1 uncultured Clostridia bacterium | reverse complement strand
GGTACTTGCATATTTTTCTTTTGGGGAGGATTCTGGCTATCGGACCGAGAAGGACGTGGCTGCAGTGCCGTCTGTGGCAGGGACATTTGGAACAGAAGCAATAGACGAGACCCAAGGTGGCGGCAACGGCCAGGATGAGGTAAATCGCTGCGTGAAGCGAAGAATGGGGCAGTATCGCCGCCAGGCCGATCCCCAGTCCTGTGACGTGCATCAACACGGTGACGAGACCGTAGATACGATAATTCATGTTCACCCCTTCCCGTTCGGCTCGTTTAAAGTATATATGATCCCAGTGCCTTGTCAATAATAATGCCAATTGGCACTGATCTTGCGCTTGACCCCACCCCCTTCCCCCTCCCCAGAAGGGGTTGGGGCTTGGATGAAAAGATCCATTTTTCTTATCTCTCACTCTCTAGAAAGGGAGTAGAGCGAGACGGAATCGAGGCATTTTTTCCTTCGGAAGATTCGTTCTAGCTTAGTATAATAGTTGACAATCGGCCGCCGATATATTAAAGTGCTAATGTAAGTGCTTAATATCATGGAGGCTGTCATGAAAAGCATTCTGTCCGCCGATCTCCTGATCAACGAATTGCCGCCTGAACCGGTATTCGACGAAAAAATGCGCCGGGCGCCGGACCGCAAGGTCGGCTTGAGCCGCAAACAGATCAAACAGGCCCTCAAGAACGCGCTGCGTTACATCGATCCCTCCTTGCACAAGGATATAGCCCCGGAATTTCTCCGTGAGCTGCAAACCCGTGGCCGTATTTACGGGTACCGCTTCCGTCCCCAGGGCGAGATCGTCGGCCGACCGGTGGAAAGCTACCGCGGAAATTGTCTGGCCGGCAAGGCCCTGCAGGTGATGATCGACAACAACCTGGATTTCCGGGTGGCTCTCTACCCCTACGAGCTGGTCACCTACGGCGAGACCGGCCAGGTGATGCAGAACTGGATGCAGTACCGACTGATCCGGCATTACCTGGAAGAGATGCGTCAGGACCAGACCCTGGCGGTCTATTCCGGTCACCCCCTGGGGCTCTTCCCCACTTCCCCCGACGCGCCGCGCGTCGTCTCCACCAACGGCATGCTGGTCGGTGCCTTCGACAATCTCGATGACTTCAACGTGGCTGCGGCCATGGGCGTGACCAACTACGGTCAGATGACCGCCGGGGGCTGGATGTACATCGGTCCGCAGGGCATCGTCCACGGCACCTACATCACCCTGCTCAACGCCGGCCGAATTTACCTGGGCATTCCCCAGGACCGGGATCTGGCCGGAATCGTCTTTGTCAGCTCCGGCCTGGGCGGCATGAGCGGCGCCCAGCCCAAGGCGGTGGAGATCGCCGGCGGTATCGGCGTCATCGCCGAGGTGGATGAATCGCGCATCAGGACCCGGCACGAACAGGGTTGGGTCAATCTGGTCTCGGCCGAGCTGGGACAGATCGCCGCCTGGATCGGCGAGTATCGGAAAAGCAAGAGACCCGTCTCCATCGCCTACCACGGCAACGTGGTCGACCTCCTCGAATACCTCTACCAGGAAAACATTCCGGTGGAACTGGCCTCCGACCAGACCTCCTGTCACGAACCATACACCGGCGGCTACACTCCGGCGGACTTCACCTACGCCCAGGGACGCAAACTGATGGAGACCGACCCGGCCGCCTTCAAAGCCGCGGTGGACGCCTCCCTGCACCGCCATATCGCCATCATCCGCAAACTCGAAGGGCGGGGCACCCGCTTCTGGGACTACGGCAACTCCTTTCTCAAGGCCGTCTACGACGCCGGTGTGCGCGATGTGGCCCTGGACCCCGAAAACCCGGCCGCCGGTTTTGTCTTTCCCAGCTATGTCGAACATATCATGGGACCGATGTGCTTCGATTACGGCTACGGGCCGTTTCGCTGGGTCTGCCTGTCCGGAAAACCCGAGGATTTGCATCAGACCGATCAGGCGGCCATGGCCTGCATCGACCCGTCCCGCCGCGGCATGGACCGCGACAACTACGAATGGATCCGCCGCGCCGAGGACAACAGGCTGGTCGTCGGCACCCAGGCCCGCATCCTGTACGCCGACACCGAAGGCCGGATGCGCATCGCCCTGCGTTTCAACGACATGGTCCGCGCCGGCCGGATCGGGCCGGTCATGCTCGGCCGCGATCACCACGACGTGTCCGGAACCGATTCGCCCTTCCGCGAGACGGCCAACATCAAAGACGGCAGCAACGTCACCGCCGACATGGCCGTACACAACTTCGCCGGCGACGCCTTGCGCGGCATGACTATGTGCGTGTTGTCCAACGGCGGCGGCGTGGGTATCGGCAAGGCGTTCAACGGCGGTTTCGGACTGGTGCTGGATGGCAGCGAACGGACCGACGGCATCATCCGCTCGGCCATGGAATGGGATGTCATGAACGGCATCGCCCGGCGCAGCTGGGCCGGCAATCCCCACGCCATGGAAGTCACCGCCGACTGGAACGAACGGCACGCCGCCCGCGGCCGCATCACCAGACCGGCACTGGCCCAGGACGCTCTGATCGACCGGCTGCTGGGTGACTGAAAGGTCCAAACCGGCTGCATCCTGCAGACTGATACGGAAACTCAGGCGCTGACGACCGTGCGGTTGCGCCCCTTCAGCTTGGCCTGGTACAGGGCTTCGTCGGCGGCTTTGATCATTTCATCCAGCGTGGAAAGCAGGGTGGTGCAGATGCCGATGGACACGGTGATGGTCCGCTGGCTGTTTTTGTACGGGACCGCTTTTTGGCTGATGTCGTCACGGACCTGTTCGAAGAAGGCGTACACGCTGTCCTGGTTTTCGTAGTTGAGCATGACGCAGAATTCGTCGCCTCCGAAACGGACTACGATGTCGTTTTTCCGGCCGAAACTCTCCTTCAGTATCCGGGCCAATTCCTGCAGGCAGTGATCCCCGGCGTCGTGGCCCCAGCTGTCGTTGATGTTCTTGAAACGATCGATATCGATCATGGCCACCACCAAGTTGGTTCGGGTTCTCAGGGCCATGGCATGCAGGCTGGGACCGACTGTGTTGAAATAGTAACGGTTGAAGCAGCCGGTCAGAAAATCTTTCTGCACCAGTTCCTGGTTCTCCGTGATCAGCTCCAGCATGTCCAGGTTGGTGTTGATGCGGCAAACCAGCTCCTCTTTGTCGAACGGTTTGCGGACGAAATCGTTGGCGCCGATTTTCAGAAATTCGGGAATGATGTGGGTCCCCTTGGTGCCGGACACGATGATGATCGACAATTTGTCTTTTTTATGCGTTTTCCGGACCCGGCCGACAAAGTCGAAACCGTCCATCCTGGGCATGGCGTAATCGGCGATGACCAGGCGGATATCCGGTTTGTCCCGGAGAACGGCCAGGGCTTCTTCTCCGTCGCCGGCCAGATAGAACTGAAAGAGTTGGGTTTCCAGGATGTCGGCTATGGCGGCGCGGACGACCGGGGAGTCATCGGCGGCCAGAATTTGGATCGTCCGGTTCTTGAGCAGCCTCTGGATGCGGTAGACCAGGTAGATGAAATCGTCCTCGCCCCGTTTCAGGATGTAGTCGCATATCTTTCTGGACAGCATCTGCTCGCGGGTTTTATGGTCGAAGTCGGAGGTGACGACGATGACCGGGATGGAGCGGGACAGGACGAAGTCGACGATTTCCCCCCGAGGCGAATCGGGCAGATTCAGATCCAGGACCGCCAGGCAGTATTGGCCCCGGTTCTTTTCGATCAGTTCTGCGGCCTCCTGCATGGTTCCTGCCGTATCGGCCGTCAGTTTGGTCCCGGCGACTATCATTTTCTGCAGGGTCCGGGCGATCATGCTGCTGTCTTCAACGACCAGAATCCGCTCCATCTTGATCGGCTCCACCGGTATCGGTCCAAAAATCGGGCAGGATCAGTCAACAGGATAATGATAGATGGAAAAGGCAGATCTGTCAGCAGTCATATGCCCGCCGACCGCACCGGGCTG
>CAYXHZ010000116.1:0-4199 GCA_964465065.1 uncultured Clostridia bacterium | reverse complement strand
ATGTTTAACATTCGTACTCATTTACAGGTATAATATAAACTCATGGGACTTATTCTGCACACCCTTCAAAGCGATGCCGGCGATTTCGACATTGACTACAAAGGTTCCGACGGCAAGTCCCTCTTCTGGTTCGCGGTCGCGTCCTCCGAGGAACGGTATGCTCTTTTACATCGGGACGATGTCTGGCTTTTCCCCATCGAGCATTTTCTCTTTTGGCAAGCGCCGCAGAGGTTGAAGAGAGCCTTTCTTTCGGTCAGACGGGTATTGGAAGACAGCCCTGGAGAACTCTGCGGCGAACTGGAATGCCTGCGGCTCGACATCGTTGACCTGCTTATCGTAATCGACAAGGCCATGGACAGCGGTGCGACCGAGGTCAACTTGCTGCAGGCGAATGGTGAAGAGAAACGAGAAACCATCGCCAGGGCTAAATCCGGAAAATCCCGCTGTTTCCTGTGCAAGCAGGCGATCGAAACGGGAAGGTACCGGTTCGGCCTTCCAGGTACGATTTTTCCGAATCCCACCTGGTACCATCTGGACTGTGCCGCTCCCTTGGGGAAAAGATTCCTGCGGGCTGCGGCAAGGATTCCGAAAGGTGAAATCCCCGGTATTGAGATCCTGGTGGAGTATGCCGGGAAAGTGTTCATGGAAAAGGAATTTCCATTCTTCGAATATGCGCCTTCCGCTCGGTCCAGTTGTATCGTCTGCCGTAAGCGGATTCCCAAGGACGGCATTCGCCTGAGTACCCTGGAAACGTTCCCACCCGGCGAGGACCGCCGCGTCTTCACCCATCCGGCCTGTGCCTTCCCGGTAATGGAGGGCTTCTTGGCCAAGGCTATGGATATCCTTTTCAAGGAGATCCGGGGAGGAAGTCCCACAATCCGGTCGGATCACTGGCCGGCGATCGAATCGGAATTTTTCAACGTTAGGGGGGACAGTCCCTTTTTTCAGATACTGCCGTAGACCGACAGGAAGTGCAGGCTGCTGCCGGCCAGGACGAACAGGTGCCAGACGGCATGGGTCCAGCGTACTTTCTTCATGGCGTAAAACACCATGCCGCCGATGTAGCAGGCGCCGCCGAGCAGCAGCAGGTGCCAGCTGTCGAGCTGGCCGCTGGCCGCCAGCAGCCGGGCCTTGACTGGTTTTGCCCACAGGACGATGAGCAGGCCCATGGGGATGTAGGAGATGGCCGACAGTTTGCGCATGCGGGCGCCGAAAATGGCGTAGCAGGAGATACCGGTGCTGGCCAGGACCCAGATGACGGTAAAGATCGTCCAGCCCAGCCGGCCGTGCAGGACGGTCAGGCAGTAGGCGCTGTAGGTGCCGGCGATCAGCAGGTAGATGGAACCGTGGTCCAGGATGCCGAACACCTTCTTGGCCGTCGGGTGGGTCAGGGCGTGGTAGAGGGTGGAGGACAGGTACAGAACGATCAGCGAAACGCCGAAGACGATGCAGCCGGCCAGGTAGGAGGCCTGGAACGGAGCGGGGGCGTTGTGCAAGCTCCTGTGTACCAGCAGAATCAGGGCGGCGACGGCCAGAACGGCGCCCAGGCCGTGGCTGACGGCGCTGGCGATTTCCTCGGCCAGGGTGTAACGTTTTTCTGCGCTCGGTTCGGACATGGATGCTCCCGTTGTTGCGAGTGATCAGTGTATCATGAATTCAGGAAATTATCCTGTTGATTTTTTTAAAATATGTGCATGCAGGGGCGTATGATCATACGCCCCTGCATGTGTAGATCCTCTGCGTCAGCGGACCTCCAGGGCGAGGCTTTCGCTGTGGCTGTTGAACTCCGGGGCGTACATGCAGGAGATCGCGGCCAGGCCGGTCTGGTAGCGGCCTCTATGGACCACCCGCAGGCGGTATTCGAACACATAGCTGCCCTTGGGCAGGTAGTCGATGAAGAAGTGGCTGGCGGTGTCCCGGGTGGACGCGTAGTAGGCCAGACCGTCCTGGAAGCGGTAGCCGGACAGGACATCGGTCGGCTCCAGACCGCTGCCGCGGTGGTCCTTGAGGTGCAGGTATTCCATGTCGCGATCGCTGCGCAGCTCGATGCGTACCACCAGCAGGTCGCCGACCTCCAGGGGGCCGGATACGGGTTCGATTACCGGGCCCTTGACGGTCTGGCGCTGCACGAACAGGCTTTTCTTGAGCTTGAGCGGCGTATCGGCGTGGGCGCTGATTTTCGAAATGTCTTCCAGGTACTGCCAGTGCAGTCCGCCCCAGGCCACGCCCGGATCGCTCTTTTTGACCCGGATCTCTGCCATTTCGGGCTTTATTTCTCCCGGAGCGAAGCGTTTTTCGTAGAAACCGCTGCCGATCTCGACCTGGTCCGGTTCCACTTTGCGGCCGCCCAGGCTGAGTTCCACCAGCCGGTCGGAAGCCAGCAGCTTTTCGCCGCGCAGCAGCAGTGCGTAAACGGCGTCGGCGGTGGCCTTGGTGGTCTTCCAGTCCCGGGTCTGCTTCTGCTTGAGCAGCCAGATCTTGCACTCCTCGACCGCGGCGGCGTCGTTCATGACCTCGGCGAAAGCCTCGATCATCAGCGCCTGGGTCTCGATCGGGGCGCGGTGCCACCACCAGTACCCCTCGGTTTCGCTCCAGAAACGGCCCATTTCTTCGGACAATTGACTGCGCTCCTTGATGGAACGCATGATCGTCTGGGCGCTTGCCGGATCGCCCAGACGCAGCAGCCCCAGGGCCAGTTGCGCCTGGCTCTGACGGCTGCCGAGCTGCAGCCAGAATTGCCGGGCCTGAGCCTGGAAGTAGTCCAGGGCTTTGCCGGTGGCCGCGGACGGGGGCAGGTCCTGGAGGAAGAAACTGCGCGCGTAGAGGTAGAGGGCGATGAGCGGGCTGAGGTGGTTGTTCTCCTGACCTTTGCCGCGCAGGATCTGGCGGTGGATCCCGACGAGCCAGTTGTCGAGGTAGGCGCAGGCCTTGCGGGCCGGGGCCGTGACCAGGTCCTCCACGCCCAGGTGGCGCAGACGGCCGTAGCCGCTGACGATGTACAGGGTGATGAACTCGCTGCGCTGTCCGCCCGGGAACCAGGGCCAGGCGCCGTCGTCGTACTGCATGTCGGTCAGTTTTTCCAGGGCGCGGCGGATCTCCTGGTTGATGTGGTTGCGGTCCAGCAGCAGGCCGACACGCTGCCTGGCCTGGGTTTCGCTTTGGGCCTCCAGCACCCAGGGGCTTTCCTCCAGCAGGGCGCTCTTGAGTTCCTGGTTTTGTTCCAGTTTGGATTTCAGGGCTTGCGTACCCTTCCAGGCGTCGAAAACGCGACGGATTTTCGGGTCGGAAGCGGCGATGTGCCGGGCCAGGAGGTTGGCGTAGAGGCGGTTGAAGGTCTGTTCCGAGCACTCGTAGGGGTATTCCATCAGGTAGGGCAGGGCCTGCACGGCGTACCAGGCCGGGTTGGAGACCATCTGCGCCGTCAGGCTCAGGTGGCGCAGGCTGTCCGAGCTTCCGGATTCCCGGAGTTTCTTGAAAGCGAAGGACTTTTCTCCCGCCTGGCTGATCCACAGCGGCAGGGTCTCCTGGACGGCGATGCGCCGCGCCAGGACCGGGAACTGGCCCTCCTCGCCGTCGCTGTGCCGGTCGCTGGCGGCCACGGCCTTGTAGGCCACCACGCCGAGGCTGTCGGGGACACGGATCTTCCAGCTCAGGGTCCGGGACTGTTTACCGGGAATCGAGAAGTCCAGCTCGCCGACCTGGTTGGCCAATTCCCGGTCCAGGCTCCGTCCGCTCTGCGGATCGAAAAAGCTGAGCCGGGCCCGGCCGCGGCTGTCCCGCTCCGTCTGGTTGCTGATTTTGACGGTAAATTCCAGCTCGTCGCCCTCGCGCAGGAAGCGGGGCGGGTTGGGCTGGACCATCAGGTCCTTGCTGGTGACGGCATGGTCCTCGAGCAGGCCGTATTCCAGGGATGCGCTGTGGGCCAGGCCCAGGAAACGCCAGCGGGTCAGAGCCTGGGGCATGGTGAATTCCAGCCTGACCAGGCCGTCGCCGTCGCTGCGCAGCTGCGGGAAGAAGAAGGCGGTTTCGCTGAAATCGCTGCGGGCCTGGACATTGTCGAGTTGCGGCTTGGCTTGCGGTAATCCGGCTGTTTTCGGCGAAGGAGCCCCGCCGATGGCTGCGCCCAGGACGCCTCCCAAGACTCCGCCCTCGACACCGCCCTCGACCCCGGTGGCCGTTGCCTGAGGGGCCGGGGCCGC
>CAYXHZ010000115.1:0-4292 GCA_964465065.1 uncultured Clostridia bacterium | reverse complement strand
GGCCGACCCTGAGGTTCTCCCCGCCGATATTGTTGAGCAGAATCACCAGCTTGTCGTCTTCGGTCGCCCAGAGCAGCAGCGCGCTGTTGCCGCCTTCGTGCCAGACGACCTTTCTCTTCCTGCCGCCGACATCGATTTCCGACACATCCAGGCCATAGCCGTAGCTGCGCCCGAAATCGACCTGGACGCGCAGCATCTCGTCCTGATATTTCCGAGGCAGCAGACGGTTGTCCGCCAAGGCCCGCTGCCATTTGTACAGATCGTCCACCGTGGAGTACAGGGCGCAGCTTCCGTTCAGAGGCATCTCGTAGAGCGCTTCGGCCTTGGCATCCAGACTGTCGCGGTAATTGACGGCCAGCCTGCCGACGTTGCGGCCCGCATGCCAGAAACCGGTATCGTTCATGTCGAGCGGCTCGAATATGCGTTCTCTCATCAGCTGCTCGAAGGCTTTCCCGGACACCGTTTCGATGATGGCCGCCAGAACGTCGAACCCGTCTCCGTACGCGAAATCGCTTCCGGGCTCGAAGAGCAGGTCCTCCGAGTAATAGGCTTTGAAAAAAGCCTCCTTGTCCAGCTTGTTGCGATACGGCAGGCGGTTGTAGCTGACGTACGGAATCCCGTGAGTATGGCAGAACAGCTGTCTCACGGCGATGCGCTCGCCGGTGTCTTTCCGGAAATAGGGCAGATACTCGGCGACCGTTCCGTCCAGCTTCAGTTTTCCCTCGGCGACCATCATCAGGCCCAGCATGGCAGTGAACTGTTTGCTGATCGAAAAACAGTGGAATTTCGTATCCAGGCTGCAGGGAACGTTCCAATCCACATTGGCGGTTCCCAGCGCCCGACGGTACAGGATCCGCCCCTTTTCGGCCACCAGCACCGCTCCGTTCAAAAGGCCGTTTTCATGGTAGCCGGCAACCAGGGAATCGATGCGCTCGATTCGTTTGTCCCGCCCGGTCTGGCCGGCCGAGGCGCCGGGCAGCATCCCGGCTGTCATGACCAGAATCATCGCCAGCGTCTTTATCATCTTCAGCCTCCGTCTTCACGTCTTCAGACACGCAGGGTGACGAGCTCGATGCGGTCGGGGTCGGCTACACCGAGTCCCTTGGCGGCAGCCGTCACGATGTGTTTGGCCATGGCGGTGATGTCCGGCAGGCCCATGGCCTGTCGCTTGGCGGCGATTTTGAGACAGCAGACGCGGTCGAGGGCCACCGGGTCGGTGGCCAGGTAGACGGCGTTCTCTCTCCAGAGAAAGCGGCTGTTGTTGGGCACCGGGCCGTTGTCGAAGCAGCCCTCGGTGGCGTCCAGAACGATCAGCGGCACGGGGTTGACGGCGGTGAAACTCTGGCAGGCTTCGGCGATGAACGGATCGCAGTGATCGTCATGCGCCTGTGGAGTCGTGTGGTAGCAGCCGAAAGCGATGTTTTTCAGGGCGCCGGTGACGCCGCTGAGGCTGTGGTGCTTGAGTACGGGCAGGTTGACGGTCGCTTCGGTCCGGGTCAGGGGAATCAGGTCCACGGGCAGGTCCCCGCATTTGGAGCTTTCGACGTAGGAGCGGCTGTCCTTGTAGCAGAAGGAGTAACAGCCTCCGGCCTGGATCGTCTCCCCGTGTTTGCCGATGCCCAGTTTATAGGCCGTCTGGCTGAAATGGCTTTCGGGACGGTCCCAGACGATGAGGTCCTCTCCTTTGAGCCCGGCCAGGATCAGTGCGGCGGTCACGGCGGCGCTGACTTCGCAGGCGGTGTAAATGCGCGGCCGACCCAGCAGGTTGATCTTGAGTCCGACGTGCCGGAATGGCGAGAAGAGGCTTTTCCAGGCTTCCTGGGCCGTCGCTTTGCCGGTGAGTTCCACCAGGCCGCGGTCGATCATCGTCGCGATCACTTGCGGATTGCGCCGTTCTCCCTGCCAGACCTTGTCCGATTCGACACGGACAATGCGCACCTTATCGTTTGTCGAGGCAAGCAGCCCCGGCATGAAGGCCGCCGCCGTCATTCCCTGGGCGATGTGCTTGAGGGCCGCGCGCCGGGTGAGGCCTGTCGATCTTTTGGGATTGTTCATGATCATTCTCTCCTTTAGCCGGGAAAAGCTTGTGCCATAGGATACTCCGTGTCTCCCGGCCGTTCTTTTTCCGTTTGGCATTCACATTGTAGTCGCGTGGCGATCGAGAAGCAAACGCTCCGATTTTCAGAAGCGGAGTCGCTTTCTTTATGGTCATTGAATCACTTACATGTAGAAAATGTCTCCGTTCGCCCGTTGGTTGAACGCTCGGGCATGTGCACCATGTCCTCCAAAAACTCGGATCCGGGTTTTATGCCGGTGATCAGAAGATGATCCCGGGCTCGTGTGGCAGCGACGTAGAGTAAATGCCGTTCGGTGTTGAAGACATCCATCAGGTCGCCTTCATCGCTGACTTGTGCGATGCGCTCCTCTGAGGGGATGATTTCCTCGTCGCAGGCCATAATGGCCACGGCACGAAACTCGAGACCCTTGGCCAGATGCATGGAACAAATGGCCACTTGTTCATTACCTGTCTCGGCTCGTTCATCGATGATCCGATGGGACATCCCGCTCTTTTTCAAAGCCGATCGCGCTCGTTCCCATTCATGTGACGAGCGTACCATCACCGCCATGGCTTTCAGAGGGATCCCTTCTTCCTGTCGCGCTCGCAACCACGTCGCCACCGCTTCGATTTCCTTGTCCTGTGTCTCGAAAAGACGGATCTGTGGTGGAGGCCCATTGAAGACCGATATCGTTCCCACACGGGATTCTTCATTGCCGTCCACATCGCTGATCGATGAATCGAGCAAACGGTCGGCATGAAAGCGAATTTGGTGCGAAGTTCTGTAATTCACTTTCAGAACCCGCGAACGGCCGCGGATGTCCACTCCCAGAGATTTCCAGGAAAAAGGCAGCTGGAAGATGCGCTGGCCAAGGTCACCGGTGAAAAAGAGCCCGTTGGCCTGATGCGAGGCCAGGGCTGAAATGAATCTGAGTTGCGGCACGCCGATGTCCTGAGCCTCGTCTACCACCACGTTCTCGTAGGGCTTTATCTTTTTTTCCTGCAGATAGCAGCTCACCCATGCGGTCATGCCCGCCAATGTCAGTTGACCCCGCCCGTTGATGTCCTGGCGGAGGCGGTTAAAAAGAGACCACAGAGTCTGCCGCTGCGACTCGGATAGTCGGGTTTTTCTCCCCAGACGCCTGATGTCCCGGTACGCTTCCCAGGAGTTGATCTGCCAGGCATCGACGATCTCCTGCCATTCGGTCCAGAGGAAATAATCGGAAAAACGGAGAGAAGAATCCTCACGGGCCAGAGCCATCAGTCCGGACTTGACCTCATCGTTGCCGATCAGGCTCCCGGGCCCGTTGTATTGCTGGTGAAGTCTGCACACGATGTCATCCATGGCGTAGACATCCAGGCGTTCCTTCAACCGGGGCTGATTGCCAATCAAGACTTTCAGCTGATTGCGCAGGGCGTTGGCCAAGGGCTCGGAGAAGGTGGTGAGCAGAATTCGAGCATCGGGATTGCTCTTTGTCAGGTAAACAGCGCGATGCAGGGCCACCACTGTTTTCCCTGTCCCCGCCGATCCGGCCACCCGGGCTGGTCCAGTGTAGCATTGGTCGACCATGTCCCGTTGCTGGGGATGCAGGAAAATACTCCACTTCTCCCAGGGGTAATCGAGAGCCTGTTCCAGTTCTTCTCGATTCTCCATGACCCGGAAGCGGCGTTGGGCATCGGGGTGATCGAAGGGGTCTGTAATCTGCGTTTCCCGGGTAGAAGTCGAAAGAGATGGTTTTCCTCCAGTAGCTACTTCTAGCAAGGCCTCGGCCGCTTCGGCCGGCAGATGGCCCAGTAGGTCGAAGAGATGGTCTTCATCTACCCCACGGACCTCAGCGATCCACGCCTCTGGCACGCCCCATTCCAGCAATTGCCCTTCGGTCAAATCGGCATAGAGGGGAAGGGTTTCCCGCTTTCTCTCTTGCCCCTTGATGGTAACCGGAATCACGATCTCCTGCACGATTTCCCGCACTTCCACCAGTTGGGCCGCGCCGGTCTGGGGATGGGTCTCGAGTTTGCGGCATTCGGCCCATCGATAGGCTCTGTCGTGATGATCGGCGTAACAGAGCAGAAGTCCTCCCTGGCTCTTGTGGACGATCAGGCGCAGGTCCTGCCCGACCCGCACCGACCAGAAGTTCTTATCTTTGCCACGTTCCAGCTTATGAAAACTCAGGCCCGGGCTGTCGGGATGGGTCTGCAGATCGAAAGCCGTGGTCTTGATCAGTTTCTGCTCTTC
>CAYXHZ010000114.1:0-4616 GCA_964465065.1 uncultured Clostridia bacterium | reverse complement strand
ATCTGAAAGCAGTTGCTATAATTGCATCTACATTTGCACAAGAGTTTCAGTCATCGGAGTGGGTCTGGAATGCGGCTATTCTTCATGATGTCGGGAAAATGGACGCTTCGTTCCAGGCTTATCTTCTCAGATCGAACGGCTTGTCCGATATCGATTACGATACCGATGCTCAAGGAAAGGTCAATCATTCCAGCGCTGGCGCAGCCTGTGCAGAGGAACGTTTCCCAGTACCGTTGGGGCGTGCCCTGGCCTACCTGATCGCCGGTCATCATGCCGGCTTACCCGACTACCACTCCCACAAGACAGGTGCGGCAGCGCTCTCAATCCGTCTCGCTGAAGGACGAAATAATTTGAGTCGAATCAAAGAGAAACTCCCAATACTGCTTGCTGAGCTGAAGGATCTACTCAAACCACCGGCTTTTCTCAAACCGGCAGGTTTTCACCTCTGGTTGCGGATGCTTTTTTCCTGTCTGGTCGATGCCGATTTTCTCGATACCGAAGCGTTCATGAGTCCAGACCGGCACCGAGTGCGTTGTACTGCCTTCAGCCAGATTCCGCAACTAAAACAGCAATTTGATAACTATATGAAAGGCAAGCAGGTAAAAGCAGAGCCAACGCCGGTCAATGTCATTCGGCAACAGATCCTTACTGCCTGCCGAGAAATCGCCCGGGAGAATCCCGGGCTTTATTCGCTCACCGTTCCCACTGGCGGAGGCAAGACCCTTTCTGGACTGGCTTTCGCACTGGATCACGCTGTCTACCATGCCAAACGGCGCATCGTCTACGTCATCCCCTATACCAGCATCATCGAACAGACCGCTCGGGAATTCCGTCAGATTTTCGGTGACGATCAGGTAGTGGAGCATCACAGCAACCTAGAGGCTGACAAGGAGACTCCTCAGGCCATGACCGCCGCCGAGAACTGGGATGCCCCCATCATCGTCACCACCAATGTCCAGTTCTTTGAATCGCTTTACGCTTGTAAATCCAGCCGCTGCCGCAAACTCCACAACCTGGTGGGGAGCGTGGTGGTCCTCGACGAGGCCCAACTTATCCCGCCAAATTGGCTAGTCCCCTGCGTGGAAATGCTCAACCATCTCACCCGCGATTACGGTGTCACCATCCTGCTCACTACGGCGACCCAGCCCGCTTTGCCTGGAATTATCCCACCCAGGGAGATCGTGACGGACCGCGCCCGCCTCTATACCGATCTGATCCGCACCGAGATCCGGATGCCTGTCGACTTTGCCAAGCGAAGCGATTGGGATTCGCTGGCCACTGAACTGGCTCAGCACCGGCAAGTGCTGTGCATCGTCAACACCCGTCGGGACTGTTACGAGTTGTTCAAGGCCATGCCGGAAGGCACCATCCACCTCTCGGCGCTGATGTGCGGGGCGCACCGCTCCCGGATCATCGCCGGTATCAAGAAGAAACTGGAGGCAGGTGAACCTCTACGGGTGGTCAGCACTCAGCTAGTCGAGGCCGGGGTGGACATCGACTTCCCCGTGGTCTATCGCGCTCTGGCCGGACTCGATTCCATCGCACAGGCTGCCGGCCGCTGCAACCGGGAAGGGAAGCTGAATCTGCAAGACAGGCTGGGTGTGGTCCAGGTTTTCGTACCGCCCAAGCAGGCACCGCGTGGGCTGTTGCGAAAAGGGGAGGACACCTGTATCTCCCAGGCCCAACGGGCAGATTTCGATCCCCAGTGTCCTGATGAATATACCCGCTACTTCGAGCGATTCTATGCCATGCTCAACGATGATGGATCGAAATGGCTTCAGGAGAATCTGTACCCCCAGAACGAATTCAGTCTGAACCTGCGGACGGCCGGTAATGAGTTCAAGTTGATCGACGATCAGGCTCAGCAGGCGGTTCTGGTCAAAGAACCTGCGAGCAAAGTCCTGCTTGAAACACTCCGAAAGGAAGGACCGACGCGGGGTCTGCTGCGCCGCCTGCAGCGGCATTGTGTGAATCTATCCCAGAGAGACTTCCAAAAAGCCCAGGCGTTCGGCATGGTGGAGGAGATCAGTACGGGGTACTGGCTTTGGCTGGGGACCTATTCCGAGGTCTACGGCCTCGATATATTCGGCTCCGGTTGGGCCGTGGAGGATACAATTGTCTGAAATCAATACAAGAGGTGCCTCATGAAAGGATTCTGTCTGGAGGTGAGCGGGCACTATGCCTGCTTTACCCGTCCCGAGATGAAGGTCGAACGGGTCTCTTACGATGTCATCACCCCTTCGGCGGCACGGGCCATCTTCGATGCCATTTTGTGGAAACCGGCCATCTTCTGGCGGATCAGGAAGATCGAGGTGATGGAGCCGATACGTTGGATTTCGATTCGACGCAACGAGGTCGGGACGATCGCCTCGCCGCGTAGCGATGGTGTCTTCATTGAAGACGTCCGCCAGCAGCGGGCCGGCCTTCTGTTACGCGATGTCCGTTATCGTCTCCATGCTGAGTTTGAATTTATCCCGCCCGAGAACCGTGGCAAAGTGGTCAACCCGGTGCCCGATTATCTGATCGATGCCGAGGAACGGGAGTGGCAGCGGCGATCTGACGAAAGTCCCGCCAAGTATGCCGCCATGTTCGAACGCCGGACCCGGAAAGGTCAGTGCTTCACCCAGCCTTACCTGGGCTGTCGCGAATTCTCCGCTTCCTTCCGGTTGGTTTCTCCCGACGAGCCTCCTGAGGCACCGATTCAGCATACCACCGAGTTGGGCTGGATGCTCTACGATCATGATTTCTCCAATCCAGACCTGCCGCAGCCTCTGTTCTATCGCCCGAAGTTGGAACTGGGGGTCATCAGGGTTCCCGATCGGGAGAACCGTGAGGAGGTGGTGGGATGATCCTGCAGGCGTTGAAAGAATATTACGATCGTAAGGCCCAGGCTGATTCGGATGTCGCTCCGCTCGGTTGGGAATGGAAGGAGATTCCGTTGGTTCTCATTTTGAACCCAGAGGGACTGCCTGTTTCGCTGAATCTGACTTTCGAGGGGGAAGGAAAAAAGCGGAGAGCGAAGGCCTTTTTAGTTCCACAAGGCATAAAAAGAGCCGTTAATGTAGTTGCTAATCTACTATGGGACAATCCAGAGTACTGTCTTGGAATAGTGTTGAAAGGAAACCCCGATCGGGTATGCGAGCAGCATCGTTCTTTTATCGAAAAGGTCCATGAACTTTCCGCAATCGACGATGATGGACTCAGGGCGGTTTGCAGATTCCTGGAAAGGCCGGATAAACTCGACTTGATCTGGGCGCTGGATAGCTCCTATCGTGAATTGATCGAAGAAGGGCACAATCTGACCTTTCAGCTTCAAGAAGATTTGGTACCTGTTTTCGGAAGAACAGCGGTCAAACGGGTGATCGATTCCAGATTCAATTTGATCGGAGAATCGCTTACTCCATCCATTTGTCTGGTCACAGGGAAATATGGCCCCACAGCCCGTCTTCATGATCCCATCAAGGGAGTCTGGGGGGCCCAATCTTCAGGAGCCAACATCATTTCATTCAATCTCGCATCATTCCGATCTTGGGGCAAGGAACAAGGCGCCAATGCCTCCATCAGTATCGAAGCGATGACCGCCTATACCAAAGCGCTCAACATGCTGTTGGCAAAAGACTCTTCGTCACGGATGCAGGTTGGTGACAGTTCCACGGTGTTCTGGGCGGAACGTAATGAAAACTTCACTTCGCAGTTCGCCAGTTTCTTCAATGAACCGAGCAAGGATGACCCCGATTCGGGTGCCCGGGCGGTGGCCGCACTCTACCAGTCCCTGTCTTCTGGTGCCTTCAACAGCGATGATTCCTCTGGCGGGCGGTTCTTTGTGCTCGGATTGGCTCCCAATTCATCGCGAATCGCCATCCGGTTCTGGATTATGGATACGATTGTCGGTATGTCGGGGAAGATTGCCCGACATTTCCAGGACCTCTCCATCGTCCATGGATCAAAGGATCGTGACGTCCTGTCACTTTTCAGATTGCTGGTGTCCATTGCTCCATTGGGGAAATCGGAGAACATTCCGCCAAATCTCGCCGGAGAATTGATGCGGTCGGTTCTCGAAGGGCTTCCCTACCCACAAACCCTGTTACAGGCGACATTGAGAAGAATAAAAGCTGAACAAGCAAAGAAGAATAAGCAGACAGGTCGATCTGAAGATAATGTTACATATGAAAGAGCCGCGTTAATTAAAGCATGTATCAATCGCGCAGCACGAGTGAAAAATCCAACCATCGAGGAGGAACTGCATATGAGTCTGGACGAGCAGAATACAAACATCGGTTACAGGCTGGGGCGGTTGTTTGCCACCCTGGAGAAAATTCAATCCGAATCACATCCCGGCATCAACGCTACCATCCGGGACCGGTTCTATGGTTCGGCATCGGGAACCCCGATCACCGTCTTCGGCAACCTGATGCGGCTCAAGAATCATCATCTAGCCAAATTGGAAAATCCGGGAAGGAGAGTCAATTTTGAGAGATTGATCAGCTCGATTCTGGATGGAGTTGATGCAAATAAATCATTCCCGCCGCACCTCAGTCTTGAAGACCAAGGGCGTTTTGCCATCGGCTATTATCATCAGATGCAGGACTTCTTCACAAAAAAAGAAAATAAAAACC
>CAYXHZ010000113.1:0-4642 GCA_964465065.1 uncultured Clostridia bacterium | reverse complement strand
CGCGATCCACGTTTCAACTCATATACGCCGCAGGCGGTGGATATGTTCCACAAAAAACAGCTATTCTCCTGGTTGGCCCCCCAAATGATCCGATCGGCCCCACCCCCCTAAAAAAAAAACGGGCGCCGACTCCCGCCCGAAGGCAGGTGCCGGCGCCCGTTGCTATGAAACCGGTAATTACCGGAAAATCAGGTATGCAGCCAAACCAGCAGCAGGTTGCTGATCAGGATGACCAGCATCATCGACGGGTAGGCGAACTTGAGGTAGCGCCCCCAGCCGATCGGATAGCCCTCGCGTTCGGCGATGGCCGTGCCGACGACGTTGGCCGAAGCGCCGATCGGAGTACCGTTGCCGCCGATGTCGGTGCCGATGGCCAGAGCCCAGCTCATGGTCTTGAGGTCAAGACCCTGTCCGGACAGACCGGCCAGAACCGGACACATGGTGGCCGCGAACGGGATGTTGTCGACGATCGAGGAGGCGATGGCCGACAGCCAGAGGATGACGCTGACCACCAGAACCAGGTTGCCCTTGGAAACCTGACCGATGTAATGGGCCAGGGACTCCAGCACTCCGGTCATTTCCAGTCCGCCGACGCAGACGAACAGGCCGAAGAAGAAGGCCAGGGTCAGCCAGTCCACTTTCCTGAGCATCTCGGCGGCGTGGGCGGCCAGGGGGATCAGGGTCAGGATGGCGGCGATGACGCCGATGGAGGCGACCGAAAGTCCAGTAGTGGCGTGGGTGACCAGCAGGACGATGATCACCAGGAACACCAGCAGCTGGGTGATGAACAGGTTCATGTTGCTGATCGCGCCGCGCGGGTCGGGATACGAGACGACCGCACCGTTGTCCTCGCCGTACTTCTTTTTCAAGGATTTGCGGAAGGCGAAGTAACTGTACAGAACGTAGACGATCATGCAGATCCAGGCGATCAGGCCGGTGTTCAGCAGGAAATCCATGAAGCTGAAGCCGAAGTTGGTACCGATGATGATGTTGGGCGGATCACCGCTCATGGTGGCGGCGCCACCGGTGTTGGCGGCGAAGATTTCAGCCATGATCAACGGAACTGGATCGAACTTGAGCAGCTTGGCCAGTTCGATGGACACCGTGGCCAGAAAGAGCATGACGGTGATGCTGTCGATGAACATGGACAGAAAACCGGACAGGAACATGAAGGTGATCAGGATGGGAATCACCTTGTAGTGGACCATCTTGGCCACGGTCAGACACAACCAGCGGAAGAAACCGACCTTGTTGAGTCCCTCGATCATGACCATCATTCCCAGAATGAAGATGATGGTTTGCCAGTTCACACCCTGCGATTGCACAGGTTCGTGACCCGGGAGCCAGAAGCGCGCATGGAACATCTCACCGAAATTCAACACTTTCATGACTGTAGCCGGACTTTGCATCATGACCAAAAAAACGACGACGATGGTCAATCCCGCTCCGATCAATGCAGGAATGCAGCGGTGGATCTTGGTCAGCACGATAATGGCGATGAACATTGCCAGGAAAATCAAGACCGCGACAATTTGTGTTAGGCTCATTGTGTAATTTTAGCAGAGATATAGCCTGAAATCAAGGTGGAATACGGACAATGTACAAAGTGTTTTACGGTTTATCGTCCGTATGGGCGGCCTGGGTCAGAACGGCGACGATCTCGTCGATGCAGGCCTGGGCCGCCTGGCCGTCGACACTGCAGGAACCGGCGCCGAAATGGCCGCCGCCGCCGAAACGGCTCATCAGCTGACCGATGTTGACCGGGCAGCCGCGGTTGAAGATGGAATGGCTGACGCTGACGATCACCTTGTCCAGATTGTCCTTGTGGTTGCGGATACGGAGCTGGACCCGGGTCTGGGGAAAGAGGGAAAAGACCAGGAAACGGTTGCCGTTGGGAGCGATGGCCAGGCTGCGGAAATCGGTGACGGCCACGTCCCCGTTCACCCGGGTATAAAATTTGAGCAGTTCCTTGTAATGGTTGTTTTCGCGCTTGACCCATTCGCAGCGCTCGGCCACCATCGGGTTGGCGCAGACTTCGGAAATCGACGATTTCCCCAGCAGTCCGACCAACTGGTTCCAGTACGGCTCGTCGTCCCGTTCACCGCCGCTGATGGTCATCGACAGGCAAACGTAGGGAAAACGCTCGGGGTGGAGCACTTCGTCCAGGTCCAGCTGGGCCGAATCGATGCGGTCGGTCTGCTGCACCAGCTCGCGGAAATCGCGGGAGAGACGGTCCAGGTAATACCGATAAACCAAACCGGCCGCCGACGGGGCAATTTCGAAGAGTCCCGGGTGAGCGGTCGGAACCTGGTTGGAAAGATGGTGATCGAACCACAGCGAACAGTCGGGATGATAGGCCAGGTTGGCGATGATATCGCCGGGCAAAACCTCGACCTTGCGCTGCTGCATGTCGTTGGGCTCCACCCAGAGAATCCCGATATCGGGTGAAACATCGCGGAGCAGAACGGCGCAGACCAGTCCGTCGAAATCGGGTCGCGTCACGATGCGCATCTTCGTCCTCTCTGTTTCGAAAAGAGCACCTTATACCGCATCGCCGGCAGAAATGCAAGTTTATTGCGCTTTGGGTCCAGAAAAAAGCGCGTCAGCGCAGAGTCCTGTCCAGGAATCCCAGAAAGTCCTGCGGCCCCAGAAAACCGGAAAAACGCCCCAATTCCTTTTGTTCGCTGTCCACCACGATCACGGTCGGCATGGCCAGAATGGCGAAGCGCTTGCGCAGGGCCCGGCTGGCCTCGGAATTCTCGGTCAGGTCGAGCTTGAGCAGCGTCATCTGCCGCAGGCGGGCCTGAACGGCGCTGTCACGGAAGGTTTTGTGGTCCAGTTCCTTGCAGGCCGTGCACCAGTCGGCATAGGCATCGATCAGCAGCGGCTGGCCCCGGTCTTTGGCCGCCGCCAGGGCCTGGTCGCTGTCCGGAAGCCAGGACAAAGAGGAAGTCTCGCCGCCGGCCGGCGCGGAATCGCCCTGGTCTCCATGCCGCCATTGCCGCAAACCGTCGAAGAACAGGAACACGCCGAGCAGCAGGACCAGGACGACCAGCAGCCGGCCGAACCGCTTGGGAATCTCCTCGGGCATGGTCTCCAGCGCCCCGGCCAAAAGCGCGAACCCGATCCAGAAAACGCCCCAGAGCAGCGTGGACACCCAGTCCGGCGTCACTACGCCAACAAAGTAGATTCCGGCGCCGATCAGCAGCAGGGCGAAGAAAAGCTTGACCTTTTCCATCCAGCCTCCGCCCTGGGGAAGAGCGCCGACCATTCCCGAGAAGGTGCCGACCAGCAGGAAGATTACCCCCATGCCCAGGGCGAAGAAAAGCATCAGTCCGAAACCGAGCGGCAGATCCCCCGTCTGGCTGATGAAGGTCACCAGAGCGATGACCACCGGTCCGGCACAGGGGGCGGCGATGAAGCCGGAAACGGCACCGACAACGAGGGCGCCCAGCCATTGATTGCGCCTGGCCCCGCTCTGGGCCTTGGCGGCGATGGCCGACGGTACCGGTATGTCGAAGAGGCCGGCCATGCTCAGGCCCATGGTGACAAAAATCAGGGCGATGACGACCACGAAAACCGGACTCTGGAAGGAAGCGCCGATTACCGATCCGGTCTGGGCGGCGACGACCCCCAGCAGGGAGTAGACGAAGGCCAGGCCGAACACGAAGAACAGAGACAGGGAAAAGGCCTTGGCCTTGCTGCCCTGGCTGCGCGAACCGACAAAGCCCATGATCACCGGAATGACCGGGTAGACGCAAGGTGTCAGGCTGGTCAGAAAACCGAGCAAAAAAACGGACAGAAAGGCCCAGACGGAATGACTGGCCAGCTGCTGCTGGAAACGACCGATCATACGGTCGACAAACCCCCCGGACGGCCCGGCCTGTGCCGCCGGGTCAGCGCTTGCGACCGTCTTGGCGGCGAACGGTTCGCTGATCGTCAGTTCCAGTTGCCGCTCGTCGGGGGCGAAGCACATCTCCGCCGGAGACTCCTGGCACATCTGCCAGGAAACCGTGAGCGACAGGGTCTGCGGCGCCTGCCAATCGCTGCGGGTCAACAGTGGCGCCTGGAGGACGACCGTCCCCTTGTACACCCGCTCCTCTCCGAACGGTTCGCCGGCCGGATATCGGGTTTCGCCCAGGGTGAACAGCGGATGCTCCGCCAGTTTGATACCGAAAAATCCATATTTGAGATCGGTGATATGATGATCGTCGGGTACCTGGATATACGCCACGACAGCCTGCCCGGCCGGGTCGAATTCGACTCGTACGGTCGGTTGCGGCGCTCCGCCGAACTGCGCGAAAGCCGGACTGCAGCTCAGCGCCCAAAAAATCGACAGGTAAACAGAAAGATGTTTGATTTTAGCCATAATGGCTTTATTGTAAGGATGAGCGCCGTGACCTGTCAAGAGCCCAGCGCTCTCTTGCGGTGGGTCCGGCATCCATGGTATTGGTATTGCAGACAATGACGACCGATCGCCGTTACGGATCGAGAGGCCGCAGTCCAACGGGAGGTTACGAGAAATGAACTGGAAAAGAATTTTGACTTCGAGTGTGATCATCACCCTGTCCTGGTTTGTCGGCCAGTCCTGTTCCAGAAAACCCGGCGAAGAGTTGCAAAAAATCCTGGCCCAGGAGCACCT
>CAYXHZ010000112.1:0-4767 GCA_964465065.1 uncultured Clostridia bacterium | reverse complement strand
TCGCCCTGGAGTGCTTGACGTGAAGAACTGATTCCTTCCTTCCCCGATTCAAACATGAAGCCGGAGGTGAATCGTGAGCGCTCCTTTTCTGATATTTTCCCATATTTCGTTTCGGTACCCGGGTGCTGCCGAAGATCTTTTCCAAAATTTGACGGTCCATTTCGCAGCGGGCTGGAGCGGAATCGTCGGTGCCAACGGCTGCGGCAAGACCACTATGCTGCGGCTGGCGACCGGCCTGCTGCAGGCCGATTCCGGACAGCTGCGCTTTCCACTCAGCCGCCTGTATTGCCCGCAGCGTACCGACGACCCCGGCGCCGAAACGGAGACATTCATGGCCGACCGCGGTCCGGAGGCCAGCCGTCTGCGCCGCATCCTGGAACTGGAGGCGGATTGGCTTGAACGTTGGCCGACACTGTCCCACGGCGAACGCAAACGCCTGCAGATTGCCTCGGCTCTGTGGCGCAACCCGGACCTGCTGGCCCTGGACGAGCCGTTCAACCATCTGGACCGGGCGGCCCGGGACTGTCTGTGCCAGGCGCTGTCTGCCTACCGGGGTGTCGGGCTTCTGGTCAGCCATGACCGGGAAGTCCTCGACGCCCTGTGTTCCTGCTGCCTGATCCTGGATCCGCCGCGGGCCGAGCTGCAGCCCGGCGGTTACAGCCGGGCCATGGAGGCCCTGGACCAGGAAGTTCGCAGCGACGACCGGAAAAGACAGGATCTGGAACAGGCGCAGGCGCGCCTGCACCGGGAACTGCAGCGGCGGCAGGGACTGGTTGCGGGTTCGCGCAGCCGAGCCTCCAAGAGAAAGCTGGCCCGCAAAGACCACGACGGCCGGGCCCGGATCGATGGCGCCAGGCTGTCCGGCAAGGACGGCGCGGCCGGGCGGCAAAAGCGCAACCTGCAGGAACGTCTCGAGCGGGAAAGCCGATACCTGGACAGCATTCCCGTTCACAAGCGCTACCGTCTGGGAGTCGATTTCCCGGCGGACAGCTGTCGCCGCGATTTTCTCTTCAGCCTGCCGTCCGGAACGCTGCCCTTGGGCGGCGGCAGGGTTCTCGACTATCCGGAGCTGATGGTGCGGCCGGCCGACCGGGTTGGGATCACCGGCGGTAACGGCAGCGGCAAGAGCAGCCTGGTCCGGCATCTGATCGGGCAGCTGACGCTGGACCGGGAAAAGGTGGTCTATGTCCCCCAGGAAATCGCTGCCCGGGAGGGCATGGATTTGCAGCGGCAGATGCTGCGCCTTCCGGGCGAGGCTCTTGGCTTTCTGATGACGGTTCTTTCCCGCCTCGGTTCCCGGCCCGGCCGCTTTCTGAACTCCGAAGCGCCCAGCCCCGGCGAGACCCGCAAGCTGCTGCTGGCCCTGGGCCTGACCCGGCAGCCCCAGCTGATCGTCATGGACGAACCCACCAACCACATGGACCTGCCGTCGATCGTCTGCCTGGAACAGGCCCTGGCCGACATCCCCTGCGGCCTGCTTCTGGTCAGCCACGATCTCCGCTTTTTGGAGGCTCTGACGACTCGGGAATGGGCCATCCGGCCTTGCGGTCCGGACAAGGGCGGCAGCTACCGGCTGGACATCGTGGAACAGGATCGTGATTGATTCGACAAGATAAATTGCTTGACAAGGGGATAACCTTTCTCCTGCCCGGGTCGTATGGAAATATGTTGAGATACGGTTGATATGATGACAAAGCGGAAAGATACAAGAAATAAATCAGGAGTGTGACCATCATGAAAACAGCGGCAATGATTCTGGTCGTGGCTGGCGTTCTCTGGTCGGGCAGCGTGCCGGCCCAGGACAGAAAGGACATCGATCCCGAGGTGTTGCAGGGGCTGCACGAGCGGCTGAGCCTCAGTCCCGAGGCCCTGGCGCTGCAGGCGGCGCTGCAGAATGGGCAACCCGGAGATTTCCTGCTCAACCGGGACGTGCTCAGGAACCACAATACCCAGTACAGCATCGAGCTGAAGACTCCGGCCGTCACCAACCAGAAAGGCACCGGCCGCTGCTGGCTCTACGCCGGGCTGAACACCCTCCGTCCCAAAGTGGCCGAGCGCCTGGGACTCGACGATTTCGAATTTTCCACCGGCTACTACTCCTTCTACGACAAGCTGGAGAAGGCCAACGCTTTCCTGGAGCGGATCCTGGCCACGGCCGCCTGGCCGATCCGCGATGTGCGGGTACAGACGCTCCTGCGTTCTCCCTGCGACGACGGCGGTTTCTGGCAGAACGCCGCCGACCTGGTGGCCAAGTACGGCGTCGTCCCCCTGCAGGCCATGCCCGAGCTGGCCGCCGGTGAAAATTCGTCGTCCATGAACCGCATTCTGAGCGTCGCCCTGCGCCAGGGAGCCTACGAGCTGCGCCAGATGCTGGAAAACAAGGAACAAACGAAACTGGTGGCGGCGCAGAAACAGCGCATCCTGGACCGGGTCTACCGCATCCTGGTCCTGCATCTGGGCGAACCCGTTCAGAGTTTCCCCTTCCGCTACAAACTGAAAAAGGGCGAGGAAAACGGCGGCAAGGGTGACAAAAAGGCTAAGGAATCTTCCTGGACGGAGTACAAGACCTATACGCCGCAGGAATTCGCCCGCGAATTCGTCAAGGAAAATATGGGGGATTACGTCATGGTCTCCCACTGGCCGGGCCGCCCCTTCGGCAAATTCTACGCAGTCGAATACAGCAGCAACCTGTTCTCCGGCACGCCCCTGTGCTTTGTCAACCTGCCCATGGAGGAGATCCGGGCCATGATCCTGGCCTCCCTCAAGGCCGGGGAGCCGGTCAATTTCTCCGCCGATGTGGGCAAGATGCTCGACCGCGACCGGGGCATCATGCATCCGGCGATGTACCGCTACAACGAGGCCTACGGGGTCGACCTGTCCATGAACAAAACTCGCGACAGCCTGCTGGGCAACATCAATTCCACCCATGCCATGGTCTTCACCGGCGTGGACCTGGCGGGAGGCAAGCCCCTGAAGTGGAAGGTGGAGAACAGCTGGGGCGACAAGAACGGCGCCAAGGGCTTCTTCGCCATGTACGACGGCTGGATGGATCTGTACGTGGTGCGGGTGGTGCTGCACAAGCAGTTCGTGCCCGCCCAAACCCTCGCGCTCTTCAAGACCCAGCCCGTCCTGATCCCGTTCACCGAACCGGAGCAGTAGCGGCAAGTTTGCAAAAACTTGCCGTCATTTTCCGTCCTTTTTGTCGTTTTGTCGCCTCTTGAGTTCCTGCAACGATTTCTGCAGGTCCGCATTGCCGGGATCGAGCGCCAACGCCTTTTCATAACTTTCTATGGCCAGGTTCCCGGCGCCGGTCTTGTCATGGGCGTCCGCCAGGCAGGCCAGCCATTGCCAGGAAGCGGGGAATTCCTGAACCAGAATGTTGAAGACGGCAACGGCCTCGGCCGTTTTTCCGGAGCCCAGCAGGTTCTGGCCCAGATCGTTGAGCGGATCGGCGACAATTCGGCAGCGGTTTTCGGTCTCGGCTTTGATCAGCCGATATTTCTTCTCGATGGCCGCGGCATCGCCCCCGCCCAGAACCACTTCAAACAGCAGATCGGCCAGGTTCGCCTCGACCTCGACCTTCAAGGCATCCAGATCGGATCGGCTCAACCATCGGCCCTGCAGCATGAGACCGTTCATCTTCCGGATGGCGTCGAGATTTTGCAGCGGATTTTCGGGCATCAGGATGAGGTCGGCCCGTTTCCCGATTTCCAGGGTGCCGAATTCGTTGCGGCCCGTCATGGCCTGGGCGGTAAGAGCGGCGTTGACGGTGGCCGTTCGCAGCGCTTCATAATTTGTCAGACCGCAGCCGGTCAAAAGCCGGAGTTCTTCATGGATGGAGCAGCCGGGAACCACGGCTACGGTGATGGCCGGCGTATCGGTGCCCAATACCAGCTGTACTCCGGCCCGGTGCAGTTTGTTGGTCAGACGGCGGTTGATTTCCAGATATGTTTCCAGAAACCTGCGGCCGTCGTCCCCTTCAGCCAAGTCGGCATTGACCTTCATCAGCGAGGCCACCATGAGGGTGTAGGCGTTCTCCCCGGCCAGGTATTCGGGCATGAAGCGCCGCAGCATGAAGGCCAGTTCGGGACGCTGGAGAAATTTCTCCTTCTCGAAGAGTTGCTCGGTCATGATGTGGGTGACGACGAGGGTGGTGTTGACGATCAGGCCGGCTTTTTTGACTTTGGCCACAATGGCGTCGAGCTTCGGCTCGATCTGGGCCAGATAGGCGGCTGGTGTCTTTGCCGAGTAAACATCCCGCACCCAGTTGCTGTAGGTCAGACCCATGAGCTGGTTGCGCAGTGATTCCTCTTTGGGGTAGCTGACCAGGTCGAAATCGAGCTCGGTGATGTGGGCGATTTCGTTCATGCCGGCGGCGATGACTCCGTCCAGTCCCACCAGGAAGGGCACATGGCCGATGGTGTGAATCTTTTCTTTCCGGGCCAGATCCATGATCGCGGTGAATTCCGGTGCCGATAGGAAGCTGTAGAGTTTGATGAAATCGTAATCGCGTTTGGCCGTCAGCAGGGTTTCGGCCGGAATGACCGGGTCGTTGAAGAACAGTCCGCAATTGTACAGGCTGGGGCCGAACAGTCGGCCTTGTTTGATTTCCTCCTGCCAGACCGGCACCGGATCGTTGGGGAAGCTCTGGTAGAGGCGGACGGTGGTGATGCCGTTCTTGAGGAAGAGGTTGAAGAAGCTGTCCCGATCGTAATCCGACAGATAATGGGCATGCATGTCGCAGAGGCCCGGCATCAGGTATTGGCC
>CAYXHZ010000111.1:0-4801 GCA_964465065.1 uncultured Clostridia bacterium | reverse complement strand
CAGGCCGATCTGAACACCGTTTTCATCACCACCCGTCACGACCTGCACGCCGGACAGCTGCTGCAGGCCTGGCAGGCCAGGCGGCACGTCTTCGTCGAAAAACCCCTGTGCATCAACCGCGGCGAGTTGGAGCAGATCCGCTCGTTCGCCGCCTCCGCCGAGTCGCTGCCGCTGCTGATGGTCGGCTTCAACCGCCGTTTCGCCCCGGCGGCGAGCTATGTCAAGTCCCAGATACAGGACTACGATCGGGTGCTGATGACGGCGACGATCAACGCCGGTCCGCTGCCGGCCAACCATTGGACGCTCGACCCCGAGGTGGGCGGCGGCCGCATCGTCGGCGAATTCTGTCATTTCGTCGATCTGTGCGAATTCTTCCTGGGCCCGATTCAGGAGGTGAACGCGCAGGGTTTGCCGTCCGGGCGCGGAGCCGTGGAGGATTTTTCGGTCATGGTCAAAGCCCAGAAGGGGTTGGCTTCGATTCTGTATACAGCCCAGGGTTCGACCCGGCACCCCAAGGAAAGGCTGGAGTTCTTCGCCGCCGAGCAAGTCTGGGTCATCGACAACTACCGGCAGGTCTGGCACGCCCCCGGCAATAAGGCCAAGAAGTTCAAGGGCAAGGGCTACGAGCAGGAACTGGCGGCTTTCGTCGACGGTGTCCGCACCGGCCGTGCGCCGATTGCGCTGGAATCGCTGCTGCGCAGCATGGACTTCACCCTGAAAATACAGGAGCAGGTGAGCGGACACCATGGCTGAGCGGTTGAGCGGTTTGCGGGAGCCGCACATCGAACTTCTGGGTTACGATCCCTACGACGGACTGAACTGCCCGCTGTTCAGTTTTCAGGTCCTGGGCGGCAGCCGCCTGTTCAACATGGCCTGGATCCAGCTGCTCAAACGTTCGCCCGTCAACCTGCGCCCGTTGCTGGGCATCCGGCGCACGGCCAATCCCAAGGGGCTGGCCCTGTTGCTGCTTTCCCACGAACAGCGGCGCAGCGCCGGTCTGACCGGTTTGCCGGACGGGACGGTCGGCGAAATCGAAAAGCTGCTCGCTTCCCTCAAGGACAGCCGCTACCCGGCCTGGGGCTACGGTTTCCCCTGGCAGAACCGCAGTTTCTACTTTCCGCGCGGGCTGGCCAACACGGTGGTGTCGGCTTTCGTCGGCCTGGCCCTGCTGAAACGCTACACCGGCAGCGGCCGGGAACTGTACCTGGAGCAGGCACGCGGCATCGTGAATTTTTTTCTGAATGATCTGCAGCGGACGGAACTCGATGGCGGCATCTGTCTCTCCTACTCGGCGCTGGACCGTTCGGCCATCATCAACACCTCGCTGCTGGCCGCCCAGTTTCTGGCCGAGTATGTTCGCTGCGGCGGCGAGCGGACCGATATCGCCGCTTTGCTGCCCCGCCTGCTGCGTTTCGCCGTATCGACGCAAAGGGCCGACGGCTCCTGGCCCTACGGTCTGGCCGCCAACCAGCAGTGGGTGGACAGCTTCCACACCGGTTACAACCTGTGCGCCATGCAGGCCATCCTGGAAATCGTTCCCGACACGGCCGCCGAATCGTCGCTGCAAAAAGGCTGCGCCTTTTACGAGACCCGCTTCTTCGCTGACGACGGCCGGGCCTTCTATTATGCCGACGGGACGGGTCCGGTGGACATCCACAGCATCGCCCAGGCCATCATCACGTTCAACCGGCTCCGGGACCGCTGCCGGCGGGCCGACGAGCTGAAGGACCGGCTCGTCGACTGGACGATGCGTCACATGTGGAACGAGCGTCGCCGGGCCTACGCCTTCCAACGCCATGGCTGCTACACCAACCGCATCGATTACAACCGCTGGGCGCAGGCCTGGATGCATTACGCCCAGGCCGTGGAGCTGGCTCATGCGCATTGAACTGATGAACTGCCGGATCGACAACCTGTCCATGGCCGAGACGGTGGCCGAAGTGGAACGCTTCGTCGCGACCGGTACGGCTCACCAGCACGTGGTGGTCAACGTCGACAAGCTCGTCAAGGCCAACCGTGATCCGCAATTGCTGGAGATCATCAACGGCTGCGACCTGATCAACGCCGACGGCATGCCGGTGGTCTGGGCGGCGCGGCTCCTGGGGCGTCCGCTCAAGGGCCGGGTGGCCGGTATCGACTTGTTCGGCGCGCTGCTGGAACGGGCCGCGCAGACCGGTTGGCGGGTCTTTTTTCTGGGTGCTCGCCAGGAAGTCGTCGACCGCCTGGTCGATATGCTGCGGCAACGGTACGCCGAGCTGCGCATCGCTGGCTGGCGCAACGGCTACTGGCTGCCCGAAGAGGAGGAAGCGGTGGTGGAGGAAATCCGCCGGACCCGGCCCGAATTGCTGTTTGTGGCCATCAGTTCGCCGCGCAAGGAGCGTTTTCTGGGTCAGTACGCCCGCCAGTTATCCATTCCGTTCGCCATGGGGGTCGGCGGCAGTTTCGACGTCTACACCGGCTTGGTTCGGCGGGCGCCGCGCTGGATGCAGGCAGCCGGTCTGGAATGGTTCTACCGCTTTCTGCAGGAACCGCGGCGCATGTTCCGCCGCTACTTCATCGACGATCCGTATTTTCTGGTCCTGTTGTGGCGCGAGTGGAGAAAGAGGAAAAAATGAGAAGGGTGATATCGGCATTCATTTTTCTGTTGATCGACCTGCTGATGCTGGTCTGTTCGTTTTTTCTGGCCTACTGGACCCGGGTCTGGGCCTTGCCGGCGCTGGGACTGTCGCCCCGGGGTTTCTTTTCGGTAGCCCATTTCGTCCCCCTGTCCTACATCCTGCTCGTTTTCAGCCTGGTCTTCTTCTACGAACGTCTCTACAGCGACCCCCTCGATCCCTACGAGGAGTTTTTGCATCTGGTGCGCGGCCTGTTTCTGGCCGTCATCCTGATCTCCGTGTTCGTTTACTTCAGCGGCCAGATCGAGGTTTTCGCCCGTACCATCCTGTTCATGATCCCTTTCTGGGGTGCCTTCCTCTTGCCGCTGGGGCGTTTTCTGGCCCGAATGCTGCTGCGCGGCAGCGGCTTTTATCGGCGTCACTGTGCCCTGGTCGGTACCGGTCGGGCGTTGGCCGTGTTCCTGGACAAGCAGGCGACGCTGCGGCGTCTGGGCTTCCGTCTGGCCGGCTGGCTGGGCGAGGAGGATGAATCTGTGGCTTTGCCTCGGCTGGGCACATGGCAGGACCTGGAGGATGTGGTCGCCAGCGAGCGGATCGATTCCCTTTTCCTGGTCGCCGACGGCATCGGCGACGAGGTCCTCAAGACCCTGGTCAACCGCAGCGAGCACCTGGTGGCCGAGTTGCGGATCGTGCCCAAGGTCGGGCCGATGCACGGCCTGGCCACCGAAATCGAGTACATCGACGATCAGTTGCTGCTCAAGAACCGCAACAACCTGTTCTCGGTCTGGAACCGCCTGATCAAGCGCCTGTTCGACCTGAGCCTCTCGTTTCTGCTGCTGCTGCTGATCGGTCTGCCCCTGCTGCTGGTGGCCCTGATCATCCGCCTGGATTCGCCGGGTCCGGTTCTGTTCCGCCAAGAGCGGTTCGGCCGGTCGGGGCGGACCTTCCGCCTGTGGAAATTCCGGTCCATGTTCATCGACAACGATGACCGTCTGGAGCGTTTTCTGAACGAATTCCCGGACTGCCGCGACGAATGGCGGGAATTCAAGAAGATCAAGTCGCGGCCCGATCCGCGCGTGACCCGGGTCGGCCGCTGGCTGAGACGCTTCAGTATCGATGAACTGCCGCAGGTCTGGCAGGTGCTGGTCGGCGAGATGAGTCTGGTCGGTCCCCGGCCCTACCTGATGCGCGAGCGGGAGGACATCCGCGACTCGGCGGCAGTCATCTTCCGGGTCAAGAGCGGTCTGACCGGACTGTGGCAGATCCGCGGCCGCAACGAACTGCCGTTCCGCGAACGGGTGCGTCTGGACGAGTACTACGTGCGCAACTGGTCGTTATCGATGGATATGCTGATCCTGCTCAAAACCTTCATGGTGGTGCTCAAGGGCAAGGGCGCTTATTGATCGTCCCGATCGTCGTTTTTAGGCAGGATTCCCAGCCGGTCCTGATCGGGGTTCAGGTTGATGGTCAGCGGGCAGCCGCCCTGAAAGGCCGACACCAGCGTCAGCAGACCGAGCAGTCCCAACCAGCTCCGGTAGTAGACGCCCAGAGCGATGACGGTCAGCGACAGCAGGATGCGGATGGTCTTGATGACCGGGTTCTGATTGCACTTTCGGGCCATGGCGGTATTATAGCGGGTCGCTTGTCGAAAGTCCAATTCAAAAGGTCGAAACTGCCGGTTCCGCTCAGCGTACCGTCCAGCCCTTTTTCTTGAAGATCGAGGACAGGGTCGCCTGCTCGTGGCGGCGCAGGAGTTCCTGCAGGGCGGGCCGGACGGATTCGTACTGTTCTTGCGCCTCTCGTTCGGTCAGGAAATGGCGCAGCTCGATCCCCTGTTCGGCGCTGACGGCCGGGCTGATGTAGTATTCGAAAGGTTGGTTGTCCAGACCGCGGCCACCGACGAAGGCCAGCGGGAAGGTCAGCTTCCGGCACTCCTCGATGGGCAGCGCTTTGACCTGCTGCGCCCATTTTTCCTGAAAAAGGCGGATGCGCTGGCGCTGGTTGCAAACCCTGACCAGCTGCGCCCAGTTGGAGTAGCGGCGGCGGTTCATCAGCACTCCGGCCCGTTCGCCGCTGCACAGGATCAGATCCTGCGGGCAGAGTCGGACGGCCGAGTCGATGTCGACCTGGATGTAGGGGCGTTCGTTCTGCCAGACGACCGGCAGCGTCCCCCAGCTCAGTTCGTG
>CAYXHZ010000110.1:0-4978 GCA_964465065.1 uncultured Clostridia bacterium | reverse complement strand
CCGGATTGACACCCGCCCCAGCCGGGTTTACAATCGGCTTTGACGGTTCTTGGAATCATCAGTTCAGGATGCCGGACGGTCAGAGGAAATTCCCGTATGAATCGGGATGCTGCCGCGCAACGGTGATGCCGCGCGTAAAAACGCGGACAAGCCCGGTCGACTGACCAGTTCCGGAAAGTACCTTCGCGGGAGGGGAACAGCCGTGACACGATACAATCCGCACACCGTTCTCTCCGTAAGCCTATCATCCCGGGCGATTCGACAGCAAAGAACCGATCTCGACGTTACGGAGGTCGAAAAATGAAGAATCTGTGCTTTGCAGCCCTGCTGCTGACCGGCCTGCTCTGGGCCGATGATCTGAAAAAAAACAAAACCGAGGACAAAGCCCAGGATCCGGTCTATCAGATCGTGATCACCGCCAACCGCGCCCCGCAGAGCAGCCGTGAAATCGGCAGCAGTCTGAGCATTCTGCCCGGCAACCCGTTCGGCAGCGGCAGCGCCGACCTGATCGCCCGCCTGGCCGCAGTCCCCGGTCTGAGTTACACCCGCAGTGGCGGCTTCGGGCAGCCGGCCGGCGTGTTCATCCGCGGTGCCAACTCCGAGCACACCCTGGTGCTCGTCGACGGCGTCGAAGTCAACGATCCCAGTTCCACCAGCCGCAGTTTCAACTTCGGCGAGCTGGACATGAACCAGGTCGAACGCGTCGAGGTCCTGCGCGGCGCCCAGAGTCCGCTCTACGGTTCGGACGCCATCGGCGGCGTGGTGCAGATCGTCACCCATACGCCCCCAAGCGACGGTCTTTCCCTGAATCTGTGCGCCGAGACCGGCCGTTACCGCAGTTTTCGCGAGCATCTGTCCGTCTCCGGCCGCAGCGACAAAGCGGCCTTCAACCTGGGCCTCAACCGCTTCGACAGCCAGGGCTTTTCGGCCGCAGCCGCCGCTTACGGCAACAGCGAAGCCGACGGCATCGCCCGGAATCAGCTGAACTTGAGAGGAGATCTCGACCCGTCCGCCGCCCTGCGTCTCGGACTGAACGTCCGCTACAGTCAGGCCGATCTGGACCTGGACGGCAGCGCCGGACTGAACGGGGACGATCCCAACTACACCGCCGACAACCGTCACCTGCTGCTGAGCGCCAGCGCCGACTGGCAGACCCGCCCCGACAGCTGGAAACAGACCTTCAGACTGTCGCATCAGAACATCCGCCGCCGTTACGACGACCCGGTCGACAAGCTGCACCCCTCTGACTCCAGCCGCGGAGACTACCGGGCCCAGGTCAGCAAACTGAACTGGCAGAACCAGATCGGACTGTCGGCCAACGCCGACCTGGTGGCCGGCATCGAATGGCAGCGGGAACGCGCCGAATCCACCTACAGCTATTCCAGCGCCTGGGGTGACGACAACTCCGATTTTCCGCAGGCATCGGCCAGCACCCTGTCGGCTTACGGCTCGTTCAACCTCGACCTGAGCCGGCGCCTGTTCATCAACGCCGGCCTGCGCTTCGACCAGCACGAAGAATTCGGCGCTCAGCTGAGCGCCAAGTTCAGTCCGGCCTGGTTCATCACTACGAGCACCAAGCTGATGGGGTCGATCAGCAACGGCTTCAAGGCCCCGTCTCTCTATCAGCTCTTCGCCCCGGCCACAGTGTGGGGGGCGGTGGGCAACCAGGAACTCGAGCCCGAGACGGCCGTCACCATGGATTTCGGCCTGCAGCAGTCCTTTTGGGATCACCGGCTCAGCATCGAACTGAGCGCCTTCTTCAACCGCTACCGCAACCTGATCGATTACGATTATTCGGCCGGTTACATCAACATCCGCAAGGCCCGCAGCCGCGGCCTGGAAGCCTCCCTGAGCTGCCGCCCCGGATCCAGACTGAACTTCACCGCCAGCTACACTTACACCAACGCCGTCGACGAGGACAGCGGTCTCGAACTGCTGCGCCGTCCCAAACATCGCCTCAACCTGAACGCCGCCTGGCAGGCTCTGGACAGGCTGTCGCTCTGCGTCGAGCTGAGCCGCGTCGGACAGCGCCAGGACATCTACCCCTACCCCGAACGCATGACCTGCAAGGCCTACACCCTGATGTCGGCCGGTTGCGAGTGGAAACCGCTGCGCCTGCTCAAGCTGTTCTTCAGACTGGAGAATATCGGCGATGTGGAGTACGAATCGGTGGCCGGTTACGGCTCGCCCCGACGCAGCGCGTTCATCGGCGCCCAATTGGAGATCCAGGATTGATACCGCCGGTACCCTGGCATGATTATCGGTATGTGCGGAAGATGGGCCTGACCCATCTTCCGCCTTTTCACGAGTATGATAAATCCATTTCGGAACAATGAGAAACTGTAAAGCTTTATTTTTGCAGTATTTCGCAGTATTTCTGCTTATTTTAAACGGTTACGCCGTATTTTGCGCGCAAGCAGATACCAGGCCGCTGCGTATCGTCTCCCTGGTGCCCTCGCTGACCGAATGCCTGTTCGACCTGGGTCTGGGCGACTGCCTGGTCGGGGCCACCGAATACTGCCTCTACCCGCCGGCGGCCCGCCGGATCGAACGTATCGGTTCGGTGGTCAGCATCGACAGCGAACGGATCGTGCAATTGCGTCCGGACATGGTCCTGGCCCTGGGCATGCAGGAGCAGAAAAGCGTCCGCAAGCTGGAACTCATCGGCCTGAACGTCCAGCATTTCGAGAGTCCGAAGAATTTCGCGGAAATCTGCCGGCAGTTCCTGCAGCTGGGACGTCTGTGCCGGCGTTCCCGGCAAGCCGAAGACATCGTGCGCCGCTGCCGGGACCAGGTCGAAGCCATCCATGCGGCGCTGGCCGCCCAAACGCCCAGAACGGTGTTCATCCAGCTGGGCAGCAAGCCCCTGTTCGCGGCCACCGGCGCCTCGTTCACCAGCGACTACCTGCGCTTCGGCGGCGGAGTCAACATCGCCCAGGACAGTCCCAGCGGACTCTTCTCCCGGGAAGCGGTCCTGGCCGCCGACCCGGACCTGATCATCATCGCCAGCATGGGCATGCACACCGAGTTCGAGAAGGCCCAGTGGCGGTCGTTTTCGCAACTGAAGGCGGTCAGGAACAACGCGCTGCACGTAGTCGACGCCGTACGCTACTGCGTACCCACGCCCCGGGGCTTCGTCCAGGCGCTGCGGCTGACGGCCGGACTGCTGCATCCGCAGGTCAGGTTGAAACCATGAAAAAAAACCATTGGCTCGTGTTCACGTCCCCCCTGCTGCTGCTGGCCTCCGTCCTGATCGCGCTGACCAGCGGCAGCGGCGCGCTCGGTCTGTCCGAATCCTTGCGCGGCCTTTTCGCCGCGGCCGACGACCCGCAGGCCATGATCGTACGCGGCCTCAGGCTGCCGCGCATCGTCGCCGGCATCGCCGTCGGCGGCGGCCTGTCCCTGGCCGGCGTTCTGCTGCAAGGTCTGTTCCGCAACCCGCTGGTGGAACCGTACACCCTGGGCATCTCCGGCGGTTCGGTGCTGATGGTGGCCCTGCTGATCACCCTCGGCTGGCAAAATCTGCCGCTGGCCCTGCCCCTGGCCGGTTTTCTGGGCGCCCTGCTGGTGGTCGGGCTGATCGTCCTGTGGGCCAGACGGCAGCGCGGCCGGGATATCGGCGGTCTGCTCCTGGCCGGGGTGATGATCAGCTTCATCACCTCGTCCCTGGTCATTCTGATCCTGTCCCTGGGCAACAAGGAGTCCCTGCACGCCATCGTCTTCTGGGTCATGGGCAGCCTGGACGAACCCAGCTGGCCGCTGATCCTGCTCGCCCTGCTGGTCAGCCTGGCCGGCCTGGTCTACACTCTGGGCCGCAGCAAGGTCCTCAACGCTTTCCTGCTCGGAGAGGACAGCGCCCGCAGTCTGGGCGTCGACGTGAACCGCCAGGTCGTACGCATCCTTCTGGCCGCCTCCCTGCTGACCGGCACCTGCGTCGCCCTGGCCGGAATCATCGGCTTCATCGGTCTGGTGGTGCCCCACTTCTGCCGCCTGAGCCTGGGCGCCGACCACCATCGTCTCAGCCCGACGGCCTTCTTCTGCGGAGCCGCCTTCCTGATTCTTTGCGACACCGCCGCCCGCACCCTCGTCCAGCCGGCGGAGCTTCCGGTGGGAGTGCTCACCGGCATCATCGGCGGCGGCCTGTTCGTCTTCGCCCTGCTGCGCCGGCAAGGCAGGGAGGGGCAACCATGATCCGCATCAACGGGCTGAACTGCGGCTACCCGGGCTTCCGCCTGCACATTTCCGATATTCATTTCCCCGCCGGCCGGATCAGCTGCATCATCGGCCCCAACGGATCGGGAAAATCGACATTGATCCGGGCCCTCAACGGCAGCCTGGCCGTCCGATCCGGAAAAATAGACATCGACAACCGACCGCTGCCGACCATCCCGCTGCCGGAACGGGCACGTCTGCTGGCCACCGTCTCCCAGCACAGCGAATATCCGGATTTGAGCGTCGAGGAATTCCTCCTGCTGGGACGCATCCCTCACCAGCGGCCCTTCCAGTTCCAGGCCTCGCAGACGGACCGGGCAGCGCTGCAGGAGGCGGTACAGGCCACGGGCATCGACTCCCTGCTGACCCGCGCCCTGGTTGAGCTCAGCGGCGGCGAGCGCCAGCTGTGCCAGATCACCCGCGCCCTGGTGCAGCAGCCCAAGATCCTGCTACTGGACGAACCCAGCAATTTCCTGGACATCGGCCACCAGGTGCAGGCCCTGGACCTGGTCCGGAGCCTGGTGGACAAGAGCGGTCTGACCGTGGTCATGGTGCTGCATGACCTCAACCTGGCCGGCGAGTACGCCCAGCGGCTGCTGCTGCTCGACCGGGGCCGGCCGTACCGCTGGGGCACGGCAGACGAGGTGCTGCGCTACGAACACATCGAGGCCGTTTACCACACCCCGGTCATCGTCCAGCCCAACCCGCTCAACGGCAAACCACACCTGTTCGTCGTCTCGGCCCAAACCCTGGCCGGACACCGGGC
>CAYXHZ010000109.1:0-5153 GCA_964465065.1 uncultured Clostridia bacterium | reverse complement strand
ACAAGGTTGTGAGCAGGCGAGGTCCGAAGGACTCACATTTCCACCAAACACTTTGGCGGTAAAATCATCCGAGATCCTTGAAATGGTAATTTTTTTAATCAGCAATTTTTTTGCCTTCACTTTTCCTCCATGAATTTGTATACCAAGCACATGCCAAAAGTTTTCTTTTCACTTTTTGGATCCTGAAACGACACATACTTTGAGCAATTTAAATGCCAACAATTCGCTTAGCTGTATAATTCGCTGTTTCCTTCAAGATTAAACAATTTATTTGCGTTCAATGCCGTTACAAGGGAATTCAATTCCCTCAGAAAGGAAGAGAGTTCACGAGAACAATGAGTCTCAGAATACTCATCTTAGCAAAGCCTTTTCTGTATACTATCAGCATGTATCAGTGGAAACCCAGGCGAATGGTTCAATCAAGGTAATCGAACCGAACTTTCGCATGGACACTGCACTGTACTTGTACCCGGATTTATTTTGTGCAGACCGATTTCTGGTATATATATTGCTAAATGTACCGATGAGAAAAAGACAGAACGGCTCATCCAAAAGCAATACAGAGGAGAAATCATGATCTGGAAAGCGCTGATACCTGGAAAAGAAGCAGATGAAGCACATCGGAAACTCACGGAAATAAAGCTGGCCTTGGAGAAATACAGCGGCGGGAACGATCCCTCCCTTCTCAGCGGAGCCCCCGGCATCGCCCTGTTCTGGTTTTACCTGGGCAAAGCCGTCGGTGACGAAAAGTTGTACGAACGGGGCATGGAGTTGATCGGCGCTGCCTGCGAAAGGGTCGAGCAAGGCTTTGCCTACCCGAGCTTTGCCGGCGGTCTGGCTGGCCTGGGCTGGGCGATCGGCCACCTGTCCCGCCAAGGATTCATCGAGGAAAACGTCCACGAGATTCTCGATAAACTGACTGAACCGCTACACCAGAGCATGCGCGAATACGTTCGCAACGGTCAATACGACTACCTGCACGGCGGATTGGGCATCGCCCTGTATTTTCTTGAACGGCCGGATTTGCAAAAAGCGACAACCTTTCTGCAGGAATTGTCGGCAGGGCTGAGACAGATCGCGGATTCTCAAATACCCGAATCACTTCGCTGGCGGACCACCTTGGACCGGGAGAGCGGCTTGCAGGGCTACAACCTCAGCCTCTCCCACGGTCAGGCCAGCATCATCGACATCCTGGGGCGTATCGCTGTCGGATACGGCGGAGAGGAAAACAAGACAGTCCTATACCAGGCGGTACAATACCTGTTGTCCCAGGAGTACCCCGCTTCGGTTCACCTCAGCGCCCGTTTTCCCAGCTGGATCACAGACAGCCCTCAGGAGCCCAAAAGTAGTCGGTTGGCCTGGTGTTACGGGGATTTGGGAATCGGCCAGACTCTGCTGCACACCGGGCAGCGGACCGGAGCCCAGGAATGGCAGGCGAAAGGCTTGTTCCTCCTGAAAAACAGCCTGAAGCGGACAGATCCACAGGAAGCGGGCGTGGTCGATGCCGGACTGTGCCACGGCGCCGCAGGTATCGCTCACATCTACAATCGCTTGTGGCAGGAAACAGGCGACGATGAGTTCGCCGCTGCGGCCCGCCACTGGTTCGCCCATACCCTTGACCTGGCGGTTCACGAAGACGGCCCGGCGGGCTACAAAGCCTTCCGCATGCCCCAATACGGTGGCTGGACAGCGGAAACGGGCCTGCTGGAAGGAGTCGCCGGTATCGGCCTGGCCCTGATCTCCGCGCTTTACCCGATCGAACCGGCCTGGGACCGTCTGCTGCTTCTCAGCTGATCATCATGGACAAGCACGAGAGTCCAAAACAAACTGCCGGGGACAATCCCTATCGAGCCTTTGACCGGTTCATCCTCCGTACTCCGCTCTATCCCCTCGAGCACCTCGAGAAAATCTGTGCAATGAAACCGTGGCAAGAAGAGACCGTTCGGGAAATCTGTGATCGGAGCGATATACGGGAAGCTATCATGCTCGCCTCACCGGACCTCTACGCCGAGATGAATCGCTACCTGTCCGGAAAGCTGGACAATCCCAAGCTTCTGCAACGTTTTTTCTTTTCACTGTACCGCTACACCGTTCGGCTCAGCATGCGCTGCACCCCTTTCGGTCTTTTCGCCGCCTTCAGCTGCGGTAACTGGAGTGACGGCAACGACATCCGTTTGGTCCCTCGCTCTCAGTACAACCGGCATACCCGGCTGGACATGCATTACCTGTGCGCCCTGGCCCTGGACCTGGCCAAAAAGTCCGAACTGGCAAAATACTTAAGCTACTTCCCCAACTCCAGCTTGCACCGGGTGGGCAAACAGTACCGCTACGTCGAATACCGTTACAACAACAAGCGCCGCACCCACCACATCGTGGCCGTCGGACACGACGAGTACCTCGAAAAGGTTTTAGCCGAGTCGGAAAACGGGACCGGTTTGGACCGTTTGGCCGACCTTCTCATCGACCATGAAATTACACTTGACGAGGCGAGGTCCTACATACAAGAGCTGATCGACAATCAGGTGCTGGTTCATTCGCTGGAACCGACTCTGACCGGACCGGAATTCATCGAACAGATTTTAGCGGTGATCGCGCCTGTCGAAACGGTCCGCGAAAACTACCGCATTCTCACCGATATCCGCGACCGGCTTTTGGCAATCGACCGGATGGCCATCGGCGACAGCGAGCACCAGTATTCAAGCCTGAGCGACGAGATCAGTTCTCTTGGAACACCGTACGAAACCAAATTTCTGTATCAAACCGACATGGTCAAACCCACCCAGTCCTGCCGTCTGGACAAAACACTCGTTGACGATCTTCTCGCCGGGATAACCGTTCTCAACCGTCTGACTCCCCAACCCGCCGAGACGCTGATGAACCGGTTCAAAATCGCTTTTCTCGATCGCTATGAACAACGCAGCGTACCTCTGCTCGAGGTGCTGGACACCGAAATGGGCATCGGTTATCCAGCAAGTGAGGACTCGCGGGGCGACTTGGCCCCCCTCGTGGACGACCTGATGATCAACGGATCGACCAGGAGCGACGGTCAAATGCCGTGGAACAAAGTCGATTCATTCCTGTTTGGAAAATATCGTCAAGCTCTGACTGAAGGTTTGGACGAAATCGTTCTGAGCGACGAGGATCTGAAGGATTTCCCTCTCAGATGGGACGACCTGCCGGACACCCTGTCCATGATGGTGCACGTCTTCCAGGAGGATCGGCAGGAACGGCCTACCCTGGTCGCCACCGGTGTCGGAGGCAACGCCGGCAATCTGCTGGGTCGCTTCTGTCATGCCGACCAAGCCACTCACGAGCTAGTACAAGAGATCATGGACAGGGAGACGCAACTGCAACCGGATGCGATATATGCAGAAATTTCACACCTTCCGGAAGCACGTCTGGGAAACATTCTGTTGAGGCCTGTCCTGCGGGAATACGAAATCCCCTACCTGGGTCGAAGCGCTGTAGCCGCCGACCATCAGATCCGCTTGAAAGATCTGGTTGTATCGATTCGGGATAACCGGGTGGTTTTGAGCAGCCGCCGACTTGGAAAAGAGATCCGTCCCCGATTGACTTCAGCCCACAATTACACCAACAACGCCTTGCCCATCTACCATTTCCTGTGCGATTTACAAAGCCAGAACCTGCGCGGAGGACTTTTTTTCTCCTGGGGTTCTCTGGCCGGAGAGATGCCATTCCTCCCCCGGGTTCGCTACCGCAACCTGATCCTGCATCCGGCCGCCTGGCAAATCAAAAAAAAGGATATCGAGCCCATTGTACGGCAGCTGGACTATGACGAAGCTCTGCTCCGGGAGTGCAAGATCTGGAGAGAGCGGATCAAAATCCCGCTGGCTGCCTGCCTGGCCGACGGTGACAACGAACTCTACGTCCGCTTCGACAACCTGCTCTCTATACGCAATCTGCTTTCCCAAGTCAAGGAACGTAACGTTTTCAAGCTGGTGGAGTTCCCGTTCACTCCGCAAAACAGTCCGGTCAGCTCCCAGGAGGGTCATTTCGCCAACGAGGTGATCGCCTGCTTTCATCGTCAACAGGCCAAGGATACAACCAAGCACCATGAATGAAATCGCCTCACCCCAAACCTCGTTCCTACTTGGAGATCGCTGGTGTTACTACAAATTCTACTGCGGCCCCAAAACCGGCGATCAGCTGCTGATCGATGGTCTGAGCCCGCTGGCCGAAGAATGGGTCGCCAAGGGTTCGATCGACGGCTGGTTTTTTATCCGCTACAACGATCCGAACGGCCACCTGCGCTGGCGCCTGCAGGTAAAAGAGCCGCAGGCGCTGGGGCAGATCATCTCTTCGGTTCAGGCCGCGTTGACGCCATGGTCGGATCTCAGACTGGTCTGGAAAGTGCAGACAGATACCTACCAGCGGGAAATCGAGCGCTACGGCCGGGATACGATGGAACTGGCCGAAGCGTTTTTCTATCATGACAGCCGAATGGTCAGCCGATTGATCTCCCTGCTGGACGGAGACGAGGGGGAACGGGTCCGCTGGCTGATGGCCCTACGGGCCTCGGACCGCCTGCTGGACGATTTCAGTCTCAACCTGGATGAAAAAGCGGCCATGATCGGTGATTTCCGGGACGGATACGGTCGGGAATTCGGAATGAACAAAGCGTTGAAACAGCACCTGGAGAGCAAATACCGCAAAGACAAGAAGGAAATCGAGCGGGTGCTTTACGCAGATTCGCAAAACGAGGATGAGTATTCACCCTACTATCAGGCAATCCGCAGCCGCTCACAAGCCCTTGCCCCCATCGCCGCCGAAATCCGCCGCCTGACCGGACGCCCGGAATCGGATGTCGACCTCAAATCCCTGCTCGGCAGTTTTCTGCACATGATGAACAACCGCATTTTCCGTACTCGGCAGCGGCTGCACGAACTGGTTCTCTACGACTATCTGTCTCTTTACTACCGGTCCCTTCTCGCCAGACGGAAGAAAAGCTGATCTATATGTACTTGACACTTATGAAGTTATTACCATGGCGTATATCCGATCGGTTGTGTTATGATTTTACCGATCAGTACCAAGAAACAGACATGGAGCGATTTTTTTGAAAGGTTTCCCCCACATCCACCAGCTCGACGCCCGCGACTGCGGTCCCACCTGCCTGGCCATGATCAGCCGCC
>CAYXHZ010000108.1:0-5536 GCA_964465065.1 uncultured Clostridia bacterium | reverse complement strand
CCGCAATCGGTCCAAGGTACATCATACGCTCCAGGAGACACAAGTATTACAGGCCTGGCAAAGTCGGGGCACAACAATACAACATTTTCGGGTTGGTAAGTTCGAAACTGGAAACGATTATTGACAGACCGTAGCGTTCCCTGCCGAAGCCTCAGCGGATGGCCGGGCTGGATGCCACAGTCCCCTTGTCAATGCGGATCGACAGGATGCTGCGGATGAACAGGGGGCGGTAGCGGCCGATTTCGGTCCGGGTGGAATTGAAGTTGAAGACCAGCATCTGCCTGCCCAGGGGACTGATCAATATGAGGTTGTGGATGTCGGTGTCCAGGGCGTGGGAACTCATCTCGAAGAAGATCCACTTGCGGCCGGCACGGTTGATGACCCGTCTGTCGATCCAGCGGATGCCCGGAACCATGCGTTCGAAGACCGTTTCCAGCTTCTTTCTCAGCTCGTCCGGATCGAGACGGGAAATGTCCTGATCCTTGAGATCGTAGGCGATGGTGGTGCTGCCCGTCGGCGTGCCCACCGCGAAGCGTGGCGCGTTCCTGAGCGGCCATTTGCGGTCGATCAGGCTCTGCGACAGGGCCGTGAACTCATCCGGGACTTCGAAACTGACGCCGGTGCCGCCGATCCTGAGTTCGCGGGCACCGAGCCGGCCCATCGCCAACAGCAGGATCAGCGCCATCACCTTCCCGACCGGCGGCCGTGACGCTTTTTCACCCATGCCCGTCCTCCCTTTTCACCCGCTTAAGCGATGAAACGGAAAAGCGGCGGACCGGCCGGCCCGCCCCCTTTCCAATCCTCCGCCGCGGCTTTACTCCATTTTGGCCATCACTTCGCTGAAGCGCTGCTGCGCCTTCTGGACCGCTTCATCGCTCAAGTGCGGAGCGAGCTTGTTCATGAGGTCGAACATCTTCTCGCCGGCCTTGACGATCCGATCCATGGGCTGCTTGTATTCGGCCGGGACATCGCCCTTGACGCCGATCTTGCCTTTCAGTTCCGGATGGCTCTGCATGAGCGCCTTGAGTTCCGGGATCAGCTTTTCCATGGAATCGCTGTAGCCGTTGAAGGCGGCGGCCACCGTGGCCGGGCTGTCCGCCTTGTCCAGAGCGGCCACCAGAGCCTCGGTGATGCCGGCCATCTTGTCCAGAGCCGCCTTGGGACCCGATGCCCCGCCGCCGCAGGCAAGGGCCGCAATCAGTACCAGTGTCAGAGCCAACATTGAGTTCAGTTTCATTTTTGTCCTCCTGAAACGTTTGTTTGCCGTATCGTCATGCCCCCAGCATAGCGGCTTTCCCCGAGCGCCTCGACCGGAATCACGATTCCGGACCTGCCGGACCCCCGCTTGCTTTCCCGAGTGTATTCCCGTATCATGGCCATCTTTGGAGGACAACATGAACCCAGTGCTCGAGGCCATCGCCGGACGGCGCAGCTGCCGCCAGTTCCTGACCGACCAGATCGCCGATGTCGACCTGGACCTCATCCTGGAGGCCGGTCTGCAGGCGCCCAGCGGGCACAACGACCAGTCCTGGTACTTCGTGGTGGTGCAGGATGCGGCGCTGATTCAGGAGATGAGCGAGGGCAGCAAGGCCGAGATGCAGAAAATGCCCGTGGAATGGATCGCCAACGCCGGCCGGGTGGCTCAGTACAACATCTACTACAACGCGCCGACGGTGCTGCTGGTCTGCGCCCGTAAGGACGCCGTCTCCGCCGTGCCCGATGTCAGCGCCGCCATCCAGAACATGATGCTGGCCGCCGAGAGTCTGGGCCTGGCCTCGTGCTGGATCGGCTTCACCCGTTTCTACTTCACCGCCGAGGACAAGTACCGCCGTCTGGGCATCCCCGAAGGCTACGAGGTCCACTACGGACTGTCGCTGGGCTACGGCCAGCGCGAGCTCAAACCGGAGCCGCCGGTCCGCAAGTACCCGCGCTACCATCACCGGATCCGCTGACCCGACCGTCCATTTTTCGTGAGCCTGCTCAAACGGATCGGCAACGCCTCATTCAAAGCCGAATCGGGAGATTCAGAGGTTTTTTTCATCCCTGCCCCCCGGCAGAGTCGTACCATTAGATATGCAAGGATCAGACTTGTCGGAAAGAAACCAGTTCATCTTTATTCTTATGGTCCTGGCATCGGTCGAGGCCATGGCCGCCACGATGATTCCGGGAATCGGCCACAGCCGGTCGACACTATGTCACGATCTAGTCTGTTCGACCAGCTATACCGCAGACATCGCATATAAAAAGGAATTGCCGCTTGACGATTACGAGCGGGAACGCTGCAATCTCGACCTGTACCTGCCGGAAAAACGTGAAAAATTTCCCACAATAATCCGGTTTTACGGTGGCAGTCTGCAACGGGGCAAGAAAGATGACGGTCATCAGGGAAGAACGCGGCATTCCCAATGCCATGACTACCCCAATAATCGATGTCGCCGCTTCCTGCTATCATGCCCGCCAGGATTCTCCTCCCGCCAACCGCAACCACTGGACGATGATCATGAAACTACCGGAACAGAACGACCGACTGGCAGCCAGAATTCTCGATTTCGTTCTTGGAAAAACAACCGGTGGAAAAGATGATAGAAACGGACAAGGACACTGAACCGACAATAAACAAAACAAACCGCCTCTTTATATTCCAGATATTCCTGGTGGTCGTTCTTTTTCTGCCAATCGCATCTCAGTTCGAGGCGATGACGAAGCTCTCCGGCCCGTACCTCGGTCAGAAACCTCCGGGGATGACCCCGGAAATCTTTGCACCCGGCATCATTTCCACATCGAATCCGGAAATCTGCATTTCCTTTTCCCTCGATGCAAAAGAAGTCTACTATACCATGGGCGGACTGCCTCACAGTGTAATCCTGTTCATGAAGGAAGAAGGCGGTGTCTGGACGATTCCCAAAGTCGCAGCCTTTTCTGGTATGTACAGTTCCGAATGCCAGCTATCCCCCGACGGACACTGGATGTACCTCTGTGCCGGTATCCCGCATAGCGGAACGGGCCCGCCCAAGGGGAACTGGGATCTGTTCAGGGTCGAGCGTAAAAATGGTGCTTGGGGCCCTTTGCAGAGAATCGGCGCCCCACTGGCCTCCGATGATTTCTCCGCGGACTGTCCCTCTGTCGCGGCGAATGGAAACATCTATTTCTACTCGAGTAATTATCCGGAAGGAATGGGTAAAGGAGATATTTACGTTTCCAGACTGGTTCAGGGCATATACCAGAAGCCTGAAAATCTGAGAACCCCGATAAACACAGAACACTACGACATGGATCCGTTTATCGCTCCCGACGAAAGCTACCTCATATTTTCATCTTCCCGTCCAGGTGGACAGGGAGACAACGATCTGTACATCAGCTTCAGAAACCACGATGGCACCTGGAATGATGCGGTGAACTTGGGCAACGCGATCAACAGTTATGCCCATGAAATTCACCCTTTTGTCACCCGTGACGGCAGATATTTGTTTTTCTGCTCAAAACGGAGAATCAGCTATCGTCACTACTCCGAATCACCATTAAACTATGAGGAGAAGCAACGATGGACTACAAAACCCGGCAATGAGCTGGAGGACATCTACTGGGTCGACGCCCGGATCATTCAATGTTTCAGACAGAACATGAAAAGACAAAACCCAGTCCCATAAGGAGAATCAGTTCATGAAAAAAAGCGACAGCCTGATCAAGCAGCGCAAGTGGGCCAACGGAAAGCTGATCAAGTACAACTCCAGGGTCTTCAAGGCCATTCAAGCCCTGGAGGAAGTCACCTTTCAGGATGGAGCCCTGCCCAAGAAGACCAAGGAACTGATCGCCATCGGAATCAGTGTGGTCAACAATTGCGAGTCCTGCATGCAGTGGCACATCGGCGAGGCGGTCAAGGACGGCGCCACCGAGCACGAGATCCTGGAAGCCGTGGAAGTGGCTTTCGAGATGGGTATCGGTCCGGCCGTGGTCAACGGTCGTTTCGCCCTGGAGGTGATGGATGAGCTTTTTTGCAGCGCCGGCAGAAAATGATTGTCATCATGATTAACCCTTTTCTTGAAAAAGAAACAACACCGCACCTGTTAATCCGGTAAAGGCCAATTCAAAGATATAAGATCCTCGAGGAGGAATGACATGCGTTGGTTAACGCTGGTTTTCATTGTTATGATATCTCTCCGGACCACATCTCCAGCGGAGCAACAACCCCGAAAAGATAATACAGAGGAAATCCGTTGTGCAAAGGTTCTCGTGCTCCTCGGCGAGTGGTTCGGCGACGCCTGGTTCGATCTGGAAAAAGAGCTGACAGTGCTTGGCTGGGAATTCCAGAAAATCGGACCGGACGCCGAATACCGCGGCTGCTACAAGAAGGAACGCAAGGTGCTCCTGAAAACCGACATCCTGATTTCCAGATTCACGGACTTCGCCAGATACGATGCCCTGATCATCCCCAGCGGGCCGCAGTTCCGCAAGTTCAACGAGAACCCGGCCGTGCTGCAGTTCGTGCGCGACGCCCACGCCCGGGGTCTGGTAATCGCCTCCTTCTGCACCGGCAACTTTGTGGTCAAGGCCGCCGGGCTGGTGGACTTTCCCCCGGGGCCCGAGCTGTTCCCGGCCGAAGTAAAAAAAGTCAGAGACGGTATCATCCTGGGACCCCGCGGCGGCGGACCCCCTCCCGGGGACGGTTACATGAGCGCCCCGGTGAAAGCGATCTGCGCGGCCGTTGCGGTCGAACTCCGGCAAAGAGAAAGCCCGGCGCAGGCGAGGACAGCCCAAACCCTCGGCGACGAACTCTTCACCGCTCTCGAGGAAAAGGCGCTCGACCGTGTCCGGATCATGATCGCCAGTCATCCCATGCTGCTGAAGGCTAAGAATGCGCGGGGCGAAACGGCGCTGCTGACCGCCATCCGCACCGATCAGCCTCAAGCGGTAAAATTGCTGCTGAACCAAGGAGCCGACCCGTCGGCGACGGACCGCTACGGCTTTAGTCCCCTGCACCGGGCGGCGCAGAATGACAATATGGAGATGGTCAACCTGCTGCTGTCCGTAAAAGCCCCGGTAGACGCCGTCATCATGGAAGGCTACTACGGCTATACGTCTATGGCCTTTGCCATCCAGAACGGCAACCTGACGATGGTCAAACGGCTCCATGAAGCCGGTGCCGATATCCGCCATGCCACGATATACAAAGAGAACTACCTGCATTTCGCTGTCGTATTCAACAAAACGGATATCATGGAACACCTGATCGCCTGCGGTCTGGACATCAATGCACCCAAGACCGGCGGTCTGACCCCGCTGCACCTCGCCGCCATCACCGGCAGGCGGGAAGCGGCCGATCTGCTGATCCGCAAAGGGGCGCGGATCGAGGCCCTCAGCCTGGACGGCGGCACGCCGCTGCATTTCGCCCGGGCCGGGGGGAACCCTGACATCGCTGAGTTGCTGATCCAAAGCGGAGCAAAGGACCAACCGCGGAATTTCCCCGTTTACCAGGGGAAGTACCTGGGTCAGAAAGGCCCGGGAAAAGAGCCCCGCCCTTTCGTTCCCGAACTGTTCC
>CAYXHZ010000107.1:0-5705 GCA_964465065.1 uncultured Clostridia bacterium | reverse complement strand
GGATACGTCATGATGGCGAAGCCATCTGGGATGTTCTCTTCAAGCCAGTCCGCTAGCTTTGATGCACCTTTACGGTATTTCTCGATGGTTTCATCAAGTAGAGCTTTGGCTTTGCGCACATCCCCGGCGTTGAAGATCTGGCGGATGTCTTCCGCCACCTCTTTGCGCATGGCGACTTTGGGGATGTAGGCAACCGCATTTCGTTGAAGATGGACATGGCAACGATTCCAGCTTACGCCGGTGAAGACCGCTTTCATGGCCTGTTTGAGCCCATGATGGTCATCACTGGTGATCAACTCCACTCCGTGAAGCCCCCTTTTAGTAAGGCTTTTAAGGAACTCACGCCAATGAACTTCTGCCTCGCTGAGCGACACACTGATACCCAGTACAGATCGGTTTTCAATGCAGTCTAATGTTTTACGCGTATATCGGCCAATATCGACAAAACCGGCGGTTTTGTGACGTTGTGACGCACCGGCCCCGGTGAGCACCCGGGATGGCAACCATAAGCAGACTTTTTGCGTATCAACACCTTTGAGGGGCGCATACCTCCGCTCCCTCAGCTTCGTGATGGATGGATGATGAAAAAAACCGCCAGTTTTCTCCTGCTCTTCTGCTCCCTGCCCTCATGGATCCCGGCGGCGGAGTCCGTTGTTCCGCTGCGATCCAGGCGAAGCGAGCAGACGGTCGTCGTCGATGGCGTTCTCGACGATCCCGTCTGGCAGCGCAGCGCCGATCTGTCGCAGCCCCTGATCACCTCGAGTCCGGCCTATGGTACCATTCTCGATCAGGACACGCAGCTCTGGCTGGCCCACGACCAGGACCAGCTCTACTTCGCCCTCAGGGCCTTCGATCGTCAACCCGGGCTGATCAAAACCTCCGTTACCAAACGCGACAACATCGAGAACGACGATTGGGTGGCGATCAGCCTGGATGCCATGGGCGGGCGCCAGAGCGCCATCGTTTTCAAGGTCAATCCAAGCGGGATTCAGGCCGACCTGCACGAGACCCCTTCCGGAAGCGATCTTTCTCCCGATTATGTCTGGTCCTCGGCAGCTGTGCGCACTGCGACCGGATACGATGTCGAGATCGCCATTCCCCTCAAGAGCATTCGTTTCAACAGCGGCCGAAACGTGGCCGTCAATCTGCTGCTGATGCGGCAGATCGCCCGCCAAGGCAGCAAGGCGTGCTGGCCGGCCAAAACTCCGGCCCAATCCTATCTGGCGGTCCATCACCCGGTGATATATGACGAACTGGCCCGTATCAGCCGACTCGAACTCATCCCGGCCTTCACGGTTGGCGCCTGGTGGGATCGTCTGTCCCGGGACGATTGGTCGCCGACTTCGACCGATCCCGCTTTCGGTCTGACCGGAAAATGGGGCATCACCTCGTCCATCTTTGCCGAAGCCACGATCAATCCCGATTTCAGTCAGGTCGAAACGGATGATTTTCAGGTCCTGGTCAACCAGCGTTACCCGATCTTCTATCAGGAAAAAAGGCCGTTTTTCATGGAAACTTCGGCCCTGTTCAACCTGGCGGCCAGCGACGACAGCGGGGACTACAACATGTATACGGCAGTGCATACCCGATCGATCGTCGATCCGGTATGGGGAGCCAAGCTCAGCGGGGAACTCAGACGCCTGTCCTTCGGGGTCCTGGTGGCCAGGGACGAGCTTCCCATGGCGGAATCAACCGACCTGGCCACAGTGGTCCTGGGTCGCTTGAAGTGGAACCTGGGCGCCGACAATTACGGCGGACTGCTGTACAGCGGGCGCGGTTCGGACCTGGACCGCAACGACGCACTGGCCTTCGATTTTTCCTATAAACTGTCCGGCGGCCATCACCTGAGCGCCAAGGCCATCTTTTCCTCCAGTCGCCAAGGCGAAGGGCAACGGGTCGACGACTGGTCTTTGACCGGGAGTTGGGGATACTACAGCAAACCCTTGAGCGCTTTTCTGGTCGGCGAACATGTCGGCAAGGATTTCCGCATGGACAGCGCCTTCATGCTGCGCGGAGGCATCAGTCGCGTCATGGGCTACATCGCTCCCAGCGTATACCCGGCCGGTCTGAACTGGCTCAAACGTCTCAACCTGATGCTCTGGGGCTACCAGGTTCACGACTACACCAGCGGCGCCGACGATGCTCTGGGCTTCATCGCCTTTCGGGCCTTCTTCAGCAAACAGGCCAGCCTGCGTCTGGACTGGCGGCATTTTCGCGAAGAATGGGCAGGGGTAAAACTCAGCGGCCGATACTTTTTTTTCGGCGGGCAATGGCAGGTTTCCAATCCGCTTTTTATCTATATTTCTCTGGAGGCCGGCGACAAGATCCTCTACGATGCAAGCAATCCCCTGGTCGGCGACGGACTGTCCGGTCAGGTCGTTGCCCTGCTTCAACCCAGTGAAAAACTGGCTTTCGAACTGTCCTGCCTCTATGAACGGCTGAACCAGCCACGAAGCGGCGATCGCCTGTACGATGTGCAGATCCTGCGCTCCAAGAGCACCTACCAGCTGAACCGCTACCTCTACCTGCGGGCCTTGATTCAGTACGACAGCAGTCAGCGGCGCATCCTCAGCGATATTCTGGCTTCGTTCACACTGATCCCGGAAACCGTCGTTCACCTCGGTTATGGTTCCCTGCATGAGAGGACCGACTGGACCGGTTCGGGAGATGCCCCGATGCTGCAGGCCGACCGGTTGTACCAGGTCAAGCAGAGCCTGTTCTTCAAGGCCAGTTACCGTTTGCGTCTGTAGACAGAAAAAACGTCCCTGTCTTCACCTGCCGATCCTTGACATCCCAATTTTTGCGCCGTACCATCAGCCAATGGCCGATACTGAGTTTTCCGTCAGTAAAACAGCGAGACACCTGGACTTTACTCTGCCTGTATTATTGCTGTTGATCGTGCTGGGACTGAGTGCGCTTATCCGTTTCGATCATATTACCGGCCAGGGAATGTCGGGCGGAGACGGTTTCCAATACCTCAAGGAGGCAAAACTCTGGGCCGAAGGCAAAACACCCGATTTTCTGAACAACCGCTTTTATCGCCCAATGGCCTATTTTCTACAGGGAATGGCCGTCAGAATATTCGGATTCAACGATTACTCCATCAAACTGCTCCATGGAGCGATGGATTTGCTGAGTATTCTTTTGATTTTCCTGGTCTCCACGAGATTGACAAAGAACTGCTGGACAGGATTGGCCGGCAGCCTCCTCTACGCTTTTGTCCCCGTAATCGTCCGGTTCAGCCGCCATGAAATGCTGCAAACGGAATCGACTTTCTTTGTTTTACTGGCCTGCTTTCTATTCATCGTATCTGTTACAAAAGAGACAACGAGCCATCAATCTTTCATATTCCTGGGCTTATCAGGTTTCGTCCTGGGATTGGCAACGAATATCCACGCCGACCTGGCTTTCCTGGGACCGGGATACGCGCTGGTCCTCTTCATTCATTCGTACAAACCCGGTGAAATCCGCAACACGTTCAAAAAATGGTTCACACGCGCTGCGATCTTTAGCGGTTCGTTTTTTACGCCCTATGTGATCGGGTTCATCCTGTTCGGGTTCAAACGGGTCATCCGGATATTTTTCAACGAAATGCAGGCCGTAAACGGCGATATGGTCAACGCCCACGGACAGTTGTCTGCGCTTGAAATTCTCATGAACATGATCTCTTCGTTTTTTATTTTCTTCTTTCGAAACAGATCGGCGCTGATCGCGGTTCTGACCTGCGGAATCATACTGATCATCGTTGCCAGAAGATTACAGAAGCGGAAGGATCCAGCCGAGGCCTACTTAGCGCTTATTTTGCTTGTCAGCTACATGGTATTCTATTCTCTCCTCGTTCATACCTTCGTACCTTCCATCTCGCGAATATTGATACCGATTTTCCCTTTCCTGGTTTTAAGCTTGAACTATTGGTACTATATGTTTTTCAAACAGCTAACGAGGAAGTATTCGACCCTTGTTTTCACCCTTTTTTTTACCACCGTTTTTTTTCTGGTTCCCACGGAACAGCTGCAGGCATGGAAAAATAAACGATCCCATTTCCGGGCTCTCTATGATATCTTGCAAAACAAAGTGGACGAAACCAATCGCCTGTTGATCTCCCCGGCGAGTTTACTGTCCTACAATGACGGATTCAGATCCGCTGTTTATTTCGGGGACAATGCCGATTACCAGGTGCGTCTCCCCATCTCTGACCGCTACGATCTTGCCACACTGAAGCAATTGCTCGCAGGGAGAAATATACGATATGTCTATCTTGGAAACCAGATAAGTCCCGCTTTCATCGATCTCCGAATCGAACTCGACAAACGGAAATATTACCGCGAATGGCTGCGAAACCCGAAATTCCAGTATTCATTGGAAAAAGACAGGGAATTTCTCCTCGAATACATCCGTTATAAAAAGGGAACACTCTTTCATCAGGATCATTTCGGTTCGGTTTATTACTTGCCGAACCCGGAGCCCTGAAACGCTACGGAGGATCATGGGGGACGGTGACCAACACTAAAACATTCTGGTTTACGGTTCCGTTGCGGATTTTTTTACTCATGCTTTTTAGCCATCTCATCTAGATAGACGTTAGTGTACCCTTATTTCTGTAAATTCTCTTTTGGTTGTTAAGGGTATTCCCTTAAATTAGGAGGCGGGCCAAAATAGACCTTCTTAGCTGTCTTGCAAACACAAAGGAGGTACAAGTTATGACCCGCCCCGAGAATGATAATGTATTCAAAGAAGTAATTGAAGTATTTTGCAAAATGGACTTGACGGATTGCCGGATGCCTTGAGCATCATCATCAATGAGGCCATGCGAGTCGAGCGATCCCGAGCGCTTCAAGCCAGCCCTTATGAGCGCAATGATGCCCGTATCGGCTATGCCAATGGCTACAAGGCTAAAACCCTGAACAGCCGCGTAGGTAAGCTGTTTTTGTCTGTTCCGCAGGTTCGTGGAGAAGACGTGGAGTTCTACCCGAGCGCTCTGGATAAGGGTATCAGAAGTGAACGGGCCCTCAAGGTCGCGCTGGCCGAGATGTACGTCCAGGGAGTGTCCACGCGCAAAGTGACCAAGGTTCTGGAAGAGCTTTGCGGGCTTGAGATCAGCAGCTCCGAAGTGAGCCGCTGCGCTTTGCTTCTTGATGATGAACTGGAGAAATGGCGGACCAGGCCGCTTGGAGAAATCCGTTTTCTGATGCTGGATGCGACCTACGTCAAAGTCCGTGTAGACGGAGAAGTGCGCAACTGCGCCGTCTTGATCGCTGTTGGCATCTGACCCGATGGTTACCGTTCTGTCCTTGGAATCAGTGTGTCTCTCAGCGAGGCAGAGGTTCATTGGCGTGAGTTCCTTAAAAGCCTTACTAAAAGAGGCCTTCACGGAGTGGAGCTGATCACCAGCGACGATCATCATGGGCTTAAAGAGGCCATGAAAGCTGTTCTTACCGGCGTGAGCTGGAACCGTTGCCATGTCCATCTTCAACGAAATGCAGTGGCTTACATCCCCAAAGTCGCCATGCGCAAAGAGGTGGCTGAAGACATCCGCCAGATCTTCAACGCCAGGGATGTGCACAAAGCCAAGGTGTTACTCGATGAAACCATCGAGAAATACCGTAAAAGTGCATCAAAGTTAGCTGACTGGCTTGAAGAGAACATCCCTGATGGCTTCGCCATCATGACGTATCCGTCAAAGATCCGCAGGCTGCTTCGAACCA
>CAYXHZ010000106.1:0-5791 GCA_964465065.1 uncultured Clostridia bacterium | reverse complement strand
GTGCGTCACAAGGTCACAAACTGTCGCACGCCGGCCAGAATGCGCATGCTCATGCATTTGAATCGGCAGTATTGCATTTCCAGTTACACAGCGGGAAAATGACGGCATCTTTATGGAGGGGAAAATGAGCCGAACGATCAAATTGACGAGCTGGAACGGCGAGTGGCTGGACACCCTGCTCAAGGATCTGGACGACCATTCGAAGGCCGAGCCGCAGCGCCAGAAGCTGCAGCAGCGTCTGGACGGGATCTACCAACTGATCCGTGAGATCGCACCCGACATCCTATGTCTGATCGAAGGCCCGGCCGGCGAGGATGGCATCGACCGTTTCGTCTCGGGCCTGCCCGGCTACCGCGCCGTCAAACGAACTCCGGGGGACCCGTACGAGCAGGAAGGCCGGCAGTGGATCTGGTTTGTCGCCCGGGAGGACCTGGCGGAAAGGGCCACTCTCCTGCCGGTGCAAGTCTGGCGCGACTACACCGCTTCCGCCTCGCCGAACGGCGAGCACCAGGCCAGCTGGCCGGTCTATCACTGGGGCGAGATCCTGGCCAAAAAACACTCCCATTACCGCCACCCCCAGGTCATGGTCCTGCCTCTGGCCGACACGCGGCTGGAACTCATCGGCGGCCATTTCAAAAGCAAACTGGTGAAATCCGGAAGCTTCGCCAGCAGCGACGAGGCGGAACGCAAAACCTACATCGGTCAAGCCGTACAAGCCAGGGTAAAGCTGGCCAGCGAAGCTCAGAACGTCCGCTACTACGTCGACCAGCGTTTTGCCCAGGAAGAGGCTCCGGCCATCTTTCTGATGGGCGATCTCAACGACGGTCCGGGCAAGGAGCTGTTCGAGCGGCAGTTCCTGTTTTTCGACCTGCTGACCGCCCTGCAGGGCAGCATCTTCGAGGCCGAGAAGTACTTCAACCACGCTCTGTTCGATTACCCGGACCCCCTGCGCTGGTCGGTCCACTTCCAGGACAAAATCGATCCCGGCCGCAGCCCGCACATCCTGCTCGACCACATCCTTTTCTCCCAGGCACTGGTGCGCGACCGCCTGCCTCTCCGGGTGGCATCCCAGGCCGGACGAATCGAACATGAAATCTTCGACCGCATCAACGCCCAATTATCCAGAAGCTGCAAACTGAGCGATCACAAACCGGTCTCCTGCCTGTTGACGGTGAATGACTGAGCCGCTGTTTCCTTGCCGCGCCACAGACGGTTTCCCAAAAAACCGCCATGTCGTATGATATGCCTGTAACGGCTCGCCGACAGCGCCGAGCCCCGGGAGGTCATCATGAGAAAGAGTCTTGGATTGTTCATGGTTGTCCTGATTGTGTGTGCCGGTATTCTGCTGCTCTGCCCGGCCTGCGGCAGGAAGGGGACAGCGACGGAAAAAATTGAACCGTACCGGGCCAGCAGCTTCCAGGAGGTCACCGCTCAGCTCGATCCCGGCGGCAGTTTCTACCTGTACGCCGGTACCGACCAGTTTCTCAAATGGCTGGACGATCTCTTCGGCTATTTACTCAGTCCGGAAGTCATCGCCACCATGGGCGAGAACCCGCAAAAGGCTGTTGCCGGCGTTCAATGGCTGCAGAAAATGCTGCTGGCAAGCGGGATCATGTCGATCGACGGCATCGGTATCAGCAGCCTGCCCATGACAGCCGATCTGCATCACAGCACCCTGGTCATCCACCGGAGCGCGTACAAAAACGATGAATTGATCAGTCAATGGACCCAGCCGTCGCCACGCCCCTTGGAATCGCTCAGACTTCTGCCGGCCGATACGGTGTTCGCCTCTTTCAGCGACCACAAGCTGGAGGCGGTTTGGCAATGGCTGGACCAAAACATCGGCCAATCCGCCTTGGCGGACCCGAGCACCGCCTGGCAAGGGATGAAAGCCAAACTCAACTCGGCAGGAATAGACCCGCAGAAACTGCTCGCCAGCCTGGGCCGGGAGATCGGACTGGTCATCACCCTCGACCGGGCCCAGACTTTCTCCATCCCTGGCGCATCTCCGGCCCTGAACTTTCCGCAACCGGCTCTGGCCCTGGTCGTCGACACCCGGGACGACAGTCTGTTCGAACTCGTGCGCAAGACCATGACGTCGGCCGCGTTCAGCGAAGAAAAAGGCGATAAAACGCTCAGTCTGCCGGCTTTCCCGCTGCCGTTCGAATTCAGTCTGCGTGTCTGCCAGACCAAAAATCGTCTGATCGTGGCCAGCAATCAAAGTCTCCTGGACCGGCTTCGCAACGGCGTTCCAAACGGACAAGCCCTGGTCGACGAGCCGGAATTTCAGAATCTGGCCCGACACATGCCGGATTCCGGCAACGGCTTCCGCTATCTGAGCAGTCGTCTCTGGGACAGTATCCGACAAGTGATTCAGCAGAAGAAGCAGCAGACCCAATCGGACTCGTCGGCGGCCGCCGGTATCGGTTTCATCGATCGCTTGTTGCCCCAAAAATTGGCACTTTACAGCGTTGTCCGCCATCGGGGAGATTCGATCGACATCAGGATGAACCACAGCTTCCCTTCAGGCCAGCTGCTGCTCTTGCCGGCAGTCAGCAGTATCGGTATTGTGTCGGCCATCGCCCTTCCCAACTTGATCAAGGCCAAAGAAAAGGCGCAACAGCTCGAAACCCTGAACCAGGCCGATGAGGTCCAAACGCCGAATTCTGACGATAAGCCCGGTGAAGGTGAATGAAGCGGCAGCGTTCTACTTGATCATGGTGGCCAGAGTGCCCAGGAAGTTGCTGAAATTGTGTGACAGCACGGCCAAAACTATACTGCGGCTCTTTACGGTGACCCAAGCCCAGACGTAACCTGCAAATCCGGTCTGCAGGAAATACGGCAGGCTGAATGAAACGGATCCTTCTTTGGATACACTGAAAGCGTGCAGCAGACCGAACAGGACGGCTGTCAGCAGAACGCTCGGATTGCCGATGAAGCGGACTTTACTCTGAAGCGTAGCCATCAGAAATCCCAACAGGACGCCACGGAACAGAATTTCCTCGTCGATTCCCGGTATGGTCAGCTGAAAGGCCAAGGTTTCCCAGTCGAAGTCCGAGTCCCCCAACACAAACCAGACCAGAGCGGACAAAACGACGATCATGACAGCGGCGGCCAGCACTTTGCCTCGGCCCTCCCGGTACTGTCGGAAGGTAAAATAATCGTGACCATCGAAAAAGGAGCGAAACAGGAAATAACAGGCGACGCCCCACAGGGTCCCCAGAATCTTGCCGTCCCAGTTCCAGCCGCCGCCGATAAAGTTGAAACACCCGTACAGCTTGGGCAGGTTCTCGATCAGATGGTACGGAAGGTAACAGGCCGCGAGTACCCCGACCGGAATCAATTTAGCCCTGCCGTCAGCCCGAGTCCACAGCACGATGAAAGGAACCACGACAAGAATATGCAGAAAGGCCTCGAACAGACATCCGACCATGATCGACTCCCGAGCCATCCGCCGTTCGACAAAGGCTGAAGCGGACTGGGCAAAGAAAGGTTATACCCCTTCTTCAGGAGATAAAGCAAGACTCAGCGGCTTTTTTTGCGGATCAGGTTGAAAAAGAAAAGAATGATCAGCGCGCCGACGATGGCACCGATGAAACCGGCCGTCTGCCCCGGTTTGTAGAAATTCAGCCACTGGCCGAGGTAGGTGGCCACAAACGAACCGGCGATACCCAACAGGGTGGTGATCACCCAGCCAATGTTCTCCTTGCCCGGAAAGATGAACTTGGCGATGACGCCAGCCAGCAAGCCAACCAGTATCGTCCATATGATATGCATCTGCACACTCCGTTTCGCTCATTTTAGAAACAATTTAAATTTTTTTCACTAGATCTTGACACGATATATCGCGTCGTGGTATATCTAAACTCGTTACATCACGACGTGATGATTGGAGGCCGTCTCATGGACGAACAGAGCTTGCGAAGAAAGTACCTGCCCATGTCGGAAACCGCATACTACATCCTCTTGTCGCTGCGCTGCGAGCAACACGGCTACGCCATCATGCAGAACGTGGAGCAGATCACCGGCAATCGCATCCGCCTGGGCGCCGGCACACTGTACGGCACCCTGCAGAAGCTGGAGAAGGAAAAACTGATCAAGGCCAGCCGCGAGGAAGAACGACGTAAATTCTACACGCTGACCGAAACCGGACGGTCGTTGCTGCGCCTGGAACTCGATCGCCTCAGCGAACTGGTCGACAACGGCCGCCGCGCCCTGGGAGCATAACGATGAACGAAACGAAAACAATCTGGAAATTCTGGTTCCGCTGGAACAGTCAGCACTTGGAACGCTGGCTCGAAACGCAGGCGGAGCGAGGTTGGAAACTGATCCGTGTCGCTTGGGGCCTGAGCCGGTTCACCTTCATCCACAGCGAAGCGCAGCAGGCGGCTTTCTGCCTGGACCTGCTGTCCGACAACCCGGCGAAGCGGTATTCCTCCGAACTTGATGCTCAAAGCAACGATTACGTGGAACTGATGAAAAGGGACGGCTGGCGCTTGACCAACCGGCCTCATGGTTGGTACCTGTGGATCAAAACCTACCCGGGTTGCAAACGCCAGCGGCAGAACCATCATACCCCTGTCGCATCCAGGCTGAGAACATACCGGCCGATCAAGGAGATGGCCTCATGAACGAAAGCAAAAAAGTATTCAAATGGTGGTGGGGCTGGAACCCGGGCAAGATCGAGACCTGGCTCGAAGCCGAAGAGCTGAAAGGCTGGAACCTGACCCATATCAATCCACTCGGGCTGCTTTTCACCTTCCGCAAGGGCGAACCGCGTCGAATCGCCTATTGCATCGACTACCAGTCCCAGGACAAGGCCGATTACCGCCAGCTCTTCCACGATGCCGGCTGGTCTCTGATCTGCATGGGCATGGGTTGGTATTACTGGGGACAGGCCTATTCGGGAGAAAAACCGGTACTTTTCAGCGACAACGAATCCCTCATCGACCGGAACCGGCGTCAGATCTGGCTGCTGTCCGTCATCAGCCTGGTTCAGTTGCCGGGTCTGATGAACATCCTGCTGGTTTCCGCTCAGCGGCCCAAGCCCTTTTACCGCATCGCCGCCCTGTTTCAGGGTGGAGTGTTCCTGCTGCTGCTCCTGGTGCTGATCAAGTTTCTGATCGCCAACCACAGGCTGAAGCGATTTCCCCGCCAGTGAACCTCCGGTCCGTTCAGCTTCCTGCCTTGAAGGCCTGATCGATGAAGGGACGGATCTGCGGAACCGCCGCGTTGGGGATGGTGAAGGCCATGTTGTACTGACGCAGGCGCCAGCCCTGGACGGTGAGCGTCAGCACTCCGGACCCCCGGGTGGGCCAGTATGACTTGGAATCGAGCAATTCGTCGAACCAGGCGGTCCGGCCGTCAGGGCTCAAAGTGATATGACGGTTCACCGCCCGGAAGACCCAGGCGGAATCCCGCTGGAAGTATTTCATGGCCCATGCTTCGAAATCCTTCTTGTTCCAGCGTTCTCCGGCATCGGTTCCCATGAAGACGAAATCATCGGCCATGAGCCCGAAATAGACCTTCGCATCGGCCGCGGCGGCAGCCTGATGCCAGGAATTCAACAAAGAGTCGATTTCCGCGACGGGATCGCTGGCCGCAGGCAAGCAATAGCAGGATAAAAGCAGCACGAATCCGATCAGGCGGGTTTGAGTCATCATGGTTCCTCCTCAAGTCCATGATAGCGGATTGCGGCATGAAAGTCATGGGGGAGCAGGTCGAAGTTAGTATGAATTCGCGGTCACCGAGCTAATCGGGGCCTCGACTACGCTCGGCCACCGGGTTACTC
>CAYXHZ010000105.1:0-5913 GCA_964465065.1 uncultured Clostridia bacterium | reverse complement strand
CAATCTTATTTCCCGATTTATAAAGTGGGAATTCTGTAAACTCGCGTATACTGAATACTTTTCAGCGTTTTTTATCCCATGTTTCCAGCGCGGACGACCGGGGCGGCTTTTCCGATGCCTAATGAGATCGTTTTTCAGCGGAGGAGCCATGAATGAAAAGAAGATCGCTGGCTATGTCATGCCGATCTTGGCGATTTTCGTGTTGACGATGCTGCAGTGCAAGAGTGCAGTGGAAGTGCCGGGAGTCAATAACGGGAACTGGGAATCGCTTTCCATTCCGGCCGGTCAGGCGGTAACGACCGACGGCGTCGCGGCTGGCGGCGAATGGACCGACGCCAGGAAAATCGTACTGAACATTCCGGGCCGCAACAGTGCCGAATTTCTGATCAAGCATGACCGTCAGAACCTGATGCTCCTGTTCTACCCCAACAATCCGGACGCCTCGGATGTTCTCTTTCCGGAAATCCTGATCGATCCGCATGACGACAAGTCCGCCGCCTGGCTGGGCGACGACCGGTGGTTCCATGTCTCCGGCAGCGACTGCGATGCCGTGGGATCTCCCGACCGGTATGACAACTGTCAGGTCCATCAGGCAGACTGGACGGCCGAACCCAACTATCCGACCGATTCGGCGGGAACCGTCGCTTGTATCGAAATCGTCATTCCCTTCGCCAAGGCGGGAATCGTTTCCGGCGGTTCCTTCGGCTTGGCCCTGTGCGTCACCGCTGCCCAGGGCTTTTTCCGAGCCTGGCCGGAGGGAGCTTCGAAGCTCTCTCCGTACACCTGGAGCCAGGCCCGTTGTTCGGAATGATTCAGACATCAAAATTGGAGGATGGATACATGAAAAAAGTGTTGTTTTATCTGTTCATGGGATTCTGTATTGCCGTGGTGCTGATTTCCTGCGCCCAGTCGCCCGGGGTTGCAAGTGAACCGGAAAAAGCAGATTCCGTGAAGGCCGGCGGGATGAGCATCGATTTCAAATGGGCTAGAGAGAACCTTTGCGAAAGCGGTTTTTCACCGGAGATCACTGTTTCGGGAATTCCGGAAGGGACGGCACGCTTCAAGGTCAGGCTGCGGGATTTGAACATGACGAGCTACAATCACGGCGGCGGTGAAGTGGAGAACGACGGTTCCGGGATCATCCGGGCCGGAGACCTGAAAGACTACCGCGGCCCCTGCCCGCCCATGGGCGATACCCATCGCTACTCCTTCGCCGTTCAGGCCCTCGATGCCGTTGGGAAAATGCTGGCCAAGGCCGAAAAAACCGTTCCCTGCAACCGGGCCATGATGAAGGATTGACAGGGAAAGGACAGAGGGAAAACATGAGATACTGTTGCTTGTTCATTCTTGTGGCCTTCACTTTTTTCGCTTTGCCGGCCTGCCAGGGGGTGGAGGATATTGTAAATCAGGGCGACGGGGTCGCCTTCGATGAACATGCGGTGGTCACGGTCGAGATCGGCGGGCGCATCTGGATGGCCGAAAACCTGAAGGTGACCCTGGACCGTGACGGCAACCGGCTCGACGCCGTGGCCTACAACCGCGATGAAAGCCTGGTCGGCCGCTACGGCCGGCTGTACACCCTGGATGAGGCGCAAGCGGCCTGCCCGGCAGGCTGGCGTTTGCCGAGCCTGCAGGATTGGCAGGCCCTGTTCGACGCGCTGGGCGGCATCGATCAGGCCGGAGGCCGCATGAAAACGGTGGATTTCTGGGATGCACCCAATGTCGGAGCCAGCAACTCGTCCGGGTTTTCGGCCCTGCCGGCCGGCGGGGCCAGCGCGGCCAATCAGTTCGACGGCCTGGGCTACGCGGCCCACTTCTGGTCATCGTCCGTCAACGGCGGCCTGGCCCCGGTTCCATCGCTGATGAATTCACGGGCCGACGCCTATGTGCTCAACCTGGAACGCTCCATGAAGGCCTCGGTGCGCTACGTCCGGAATTGACGAGCTGTCTGCTGTGGCGTTGCACATCGTTTTTTACCGTACTTGCGTATATAATGAAAAAAAACGGCATGAACAGCAGATGGATGTATATTGGTTTTGTGTTGCTGGCGCTATTCTTCTGCCGTTCGCTCCCTGCCGCCTTTCCCGTCGACGACCTGATCCAGGAGGAGTTCGATTACCGCAGCGGCTTCCCCCTGGTTTTCGTCTCCGGGATCGGGCAGACTGCGGACGGCTACCTGTGGCTGGCCGGCAAGAACCGTCTGCTGCGCTACGACGGCATCCAGTTCGAGTTCATCGACAATTCCCACAACCGTTTCCTGGTCGACCGCAACGGGGTCCTCTGGTATTGCAGCTATCGGGAGCTGGTCTCGGTCCGGAACGGAGAAATCACCCGTCACCCGTTTCCGGCCGGCATGACTCTGTCCACGGACATCAAGCTGGCCGACGACCGGAAAGGTAACGTTTGGATCGCCGTCGACCGTGGTCCGTTGATACATTACGACGGAGAACGTTTTGTAACCCATTACGAAATTTCTTCGCCTACCGACTTGGTGGAGGACAGCCAGGGCAATCTGTGGATCGGTACCTTTCAGCACGGCCTGTACCAGTACCGCAACCAGGAATTCAAACCTTTTTCGGCCTGGGAAGGCGGGGAGCCGCCCAATGTCTTCTGTCTGTTCGTGGATCGGGGCAACGACCTGTGGATCGGCAGCAACGGCCAGGGGCTCTATCGAATGCATTGGGTCGAAGGAGATTCCCGGCCGCGGATGTCCCGTTTTGTGGAAGGGGACGGATTGCCCTTCAATATCGTCACCTGTTTCGAATCCGATGGGGAGGGCGGGCTGTGGATCGGTACCAGCAGCGGCTTCTGCCGCTTGACCCGTACAGCGGAAGGGAAAGTGGAGTTCAGCCGGTCTCTGCTTTCCGGGCAGTCGATTCTGAAACTTTTCTTCGATCACGAGGGAAGCCTCTGGGTCGGTACCCTGACCCGGGGGATGGTCCGTTTCCGCCGCAATTATTTCCGTTACAAGGAAGACAGCAGAACTTTTTCGCCGGCCTTGCTCGCCGACGCTGGCGGGGACATGTGGATCGGTACCGTCCTGGGCAATATCATTCGCTGTCGGGACGGGCGCAACGAAGTGTTTCTTACGGAAAACCACAGCGAGAGCCTCTCCGTTCTCTCCATCGCCCGGATCAGAGAACGGATTCTGTTCGGTACCCTGCGCCAGGGACTCTTTGAGCTGGTCGATGGCCGGATGCGCAGACCGGCGGGATTTCCGGCCAGCTGGAACCTCGGGGTGCTGTTCATTGCGGAAGACCGGAGGGGACGCCTTCTGGTGAGCAGCACCGACGGTCTCTTTGTTCGAACGGGGGAGGTGGTGACCCGCTGCAGTCGGGCGGACATTCTGCTCTCCAACTGGATCTACAGGACCTTTGAGGATTGCGCCGGCGACATCTGGGTCTTGGGGGCCCGGGGGGTTTGCCGGTTTAGCGGGGGCGAGCTGCGACTGGAGAGTCGAAAGGTGCCATTGCCGGACCGTCAGATGCTGGACATGCGTCAGGACAGCCAGGACCCGCAACGTTTCTGGTTCTGCGGACCTTCAGGTTTGTTCACCATCAAGGGTAACGATCTGTTCTCTTTCAATCGCGGCAACGGTCTGGTCGGTGATTCCCTGCATCAGTTGTTTGCAGACGAACAGGGCTATTTCTGGCTGTCGGGAATGGACGGAATTCTCCGGGTCAGCCGAAAGGAGCTGCTGGAATACGCGTCAGGCGTCAGGCCGGCGTATTCCTGCCTGCAGTTCGATCGGGTCGACGGGCTGGCTCCCATCTCCTCCTACCGCCCGCAGAGTTCCATTGTCCGGACTCCCCGCGGGGAGCTCTGGTTTTCCACCAGTGAAGGCATCGCTGTCATCGACCCGAACAAGATCAGTTTCCGCCACACGACGTCGAAGATCGTACTCAAGGAACTGGAAATCGACGGTGAAAAGAGTACGGATTTCAAGCAAAGGCGTTTCAGAGGAGCCCGCAACATCAGTTTCTCTCTGGCCCTGCTGAGTTTTATCGATCAGGACCGGACCCGGCTGGAGTACAAGCTGGAGGGGAGAGATCCGAAATGGCTCAGCCTGGAACCGCGACAGCGGAATCTGACCTTCACCCGTTTGCCTTCCGGATCGTATTCCCTGGAAGTCAGAGTCCGCAACCGAGAAGGTTTTATCGACTCCGGGGGCTTCCGCTTCGATTTCACCTTCGGCGCCCGTTTTTACGAAACGCCGCTGTTTTACGGCTTGATGGTCATGGTCGTGATCGGGGGACTCGTTTTCGCGAAATGGCTGCGGCGCCGGTTGATGCGTCTGAAGGTACTGGAAGCCAGAGAACGGGAACAGCCTGCATTCAGCGAACGGGAGAACTTGTTCCATCACAAATTGCTGCTCAAACTGGAAAGCGAGAAGGTGTACAGGGACGAGGACATCACCCTCAACACCTTGGCCAGACAACTGGGAGCCCAACCCTGGGAACTCTCCAGAGTCATCAACGAAGTCATGAACCAGAATTTCTGGACCCTGATCAACGGCTACCGGATCCGCGAGGCGCAAGAGCTTCTTTCGGCCATGGACAGAAACGACCGCTCGGTGCTCGATATCTGCTACGATGTGGGCTTCAACTCCAAATCCTCCTTCTACCGGGCCTTCAAGAAGTTCACCGGCATGACTCCCAACGAGTACCTGCAGCGGGTCGGACCTGCTAAAACAAGACCGTAGATTCAGGACTTCAGTTCGTGTACGTACAGCTTCCTGCCACTGATGAAAAACAACCGTCTGCCCGAGCGGCGTACCAGCGCGCTGCGAATGTCGAAATCGGCCTGCAGTTCGACCGTTCCCAGAACGAGTCCTTGAGGCGAGATGCGCATGAAGCCCTGGAACTGCCGGCTGTGGACATAGGCCCAGGTTTCGGCGTTTTCCATGGTGACCAGATGCAGCAGCAGGGGCTGGAAGCGGGGGACATACATGTGAAAGGGCGGTCTGGCGGCCTGTTTCTTCCGGTTCAGACTTTCCAGTTCGCCGGCGCTGATCGGCAGCGGGGACATGTCTCGCTCAAAGAACGGTTCGGAAGACAAACGTTCCGGATCGAAGCGGTACAGCCGGACAGCGTCGCTGGCCGCCCAGACGATCTTCTCATCGTTGTCGACACTGTACAGGTATTTCCGGCAGTATTGGTCGGAGATAAAAAAATCTTCTCCGGCTTTGAGCTCAGGAAAGAAATCGCGCAGATCATGGCTGGCCAGACGGGCCAGTTCGATGCCTTGCAGGTTGCGCAGGGTCAGCACGGCCTTCAGTTCCGCAGCGACGATCTGATAGCCCAGGAAACGGCCGTCACCGAGGGCCATGGTGTGATCGGGAGTCAGCTCGGCGGCGAAAACCGTTCGCTTGAGAAAAGTACCGTTTGTGTCGAATGCCGATACACCGGTCGAATCGATGGCCAACAAGCGGTCGCCTCTGCAGCTGATTCCGGTCAGATGAACGAACAGGCCGTCAGACTGACCCTTGCCGCCGAATTCGTGCAACAGACGTCCGTCCGGGCTGTATTTGCGGATTCGGTAGTCGGCATAGTCGAAGGTGAACAGATTGCCGTCGGCCGAAGCGGTGATGTCGCGGATCGGTTCGTCGCTTGAATCGATCAGCAGGATGGGGCGGATTACCGTTGCCGATTCCGCCGCCAGTCGGGTTAAAACGCTGAACAGCAACAGCGTCAGACTCAGTTTTTGCTTCATGTGTCCTCCTGCACCGGAGTGTACAACTCGAATTGCACCGATTCGTCCCGTTTGTTAAAGTGGGATGAAATGGCGCCCCTCCCGGAGGGGAGCCGGGAGGGGCTTATGAAAAGGGGGTTAGGAGGGGATGAACCTTAAAAGTGCGTCCTACCTTCCGGAGAAGTGGTAGGCCTCGATTTCCTGCCAGCGGCCGTCGTACTG
>CAYXHZ010000104.1:4347-6290 GCA_964465065.1 uncultured Clostridia bacterium | reverse complement strand
ATCTGGTAGTCGTACTTCCACTTCTTGAAATGGCCGGTTTTAATGGCGGTGCCGACCTTCTCCGTCACTTTCTCGCTGCAGAAGAAACGGATGGCGGTTTTTTTCAGCTTTTCGGCATAGGCGGCGCACTTTTCCAGCAGCGGGCCCAGTTCAGCCTCCGTGTCCGCAACAGCGGTTGTCGCGATCCGATCGATCCGGCGGTACTGGACGACGAGACTCTTTTGGTCGTGCAGACGGGTCATGGCGTCGCTGACCTGTACGTTGATCTTCCATTCGCCCTCGTGGGGGAAGCCCAGCGCTATCTGGAAGGAACCCAGGCAGTCCACATCGCCTGCGAACAGAGTCACCGGCTCCCGGCCTGCGGATTGGCCGTCCACCCGGACCTGCAGGTGCCCGCGCGGGCCCTGATTGGTGTAGATCAGGTAGTAACCGCTGCAGGCCAGATTCAACGATTCCTGAAAATGGGAGATGTGGTCGATGTGCACGGCCGGCGTGCGTTCCATTTCCAGGCGTTTCCCGTAGAGAAGGCGGCAGTTTCTGTCTTTGGCCGGTTCCTGCCGCCAGGCCAGCTCGATTTTACGTTCCGGGCCCAGGTCGGCGCCGGGGACGTAGGTGAGCAGATAGGAGACATCCTCCAGTTCGAAGAGGGGCTGGAGCGCTGCCGGGTCCTTGTCGATGCGGGTGATCTGACCGCCGGTGTTGCGGCTGATCTCCTGCAGGATGGTCTCCCAGCTGGATGACATGGGCCTGAAGTCCAGCAATTCGTCCCGGTCGGCCGTTTTGGCGGTGATGGTGGTGGCCGAGGACAGCTGCAGCAGGTGGAAAACCGCGTCGGCCTGGATGAAACGGCTGCGCAGGCGTTCGAACAGGTTGTAGCGGCCGCCCAGCTGGGCCATGTCCATTTCAATTTTTATCAACCAATTGTACCACTCGTCGATCATGGTGCCGACATCGTCGATGATCAGGCCCTTTTCCACTTCGGACCTCAGCGAGTTGGCGTCCACTGTGGGGATCCGTTCGGCCTCGAAAAAGACCAGGGCCCACTTGGGTACCTTGATTCGACCCAGTTCTGCACACATGCGCTCCATCTGATCGAAATCGACGGAACGATTCATGAAATCGATTTCTTTCATGAAACGCTCGTAGTCTTTGGCGAAGGTGACGAGAGCGGTTTTGACCTCTGTCGCGTCCTTGTTGAGGCGGGTGTCGCGCAGCATGAGGTCGATGCTGAAAGACAAATCGCGGTGCAAGGCCCGCCATTTCTCCTGTTTGCGGTCCATTTCCTGGCCGAGGCGAACCAAAAAGTCGCGGCGTACCGCCTCCGCTTGGGACGGCTCGCTGATCTCCATCTGGATTTGGTCGGCACTGAGAATAACCCGGTCTCCGGGCCGGTAGACCTGGCGGAAGAATTCGTCCAGATGGGCTTCGACCTCGGTTTGAACCTGGGTGGTCCAGAACAGGAGCAGAAACAGCCGCCCGCCTTCGGGCTCGGCGGCGTCCCGGGAAGCCTTGGGCAGCTTCATGCTCTTCTTCAGTTCGAAAAAGCCGTTGATGGGACGTTCCCGGCCGTTTTCCAGCAGGCGGAAGTCCTCTTTTCGAAAGCCGCCCTGGGTACGGCCGTCTTCGATCACCCGCAGGACCAGTTCCACGTTGGTCACCGCCACGTATTCCCGGAGCGGTTTGGACTGCGCATCCGGGTCCTGTTCCTGGGCGCACAGGGTCAGAAGCGGCAGCAGCATGCATGCCAGCCAGAGCGATCTCATCGATGAACCTCCTGTCGGGTTGTATTGTAGATGAACATGGCTTTGTCGAGCAAGTTTATTTCCTGAAAAATGAAAGCAAGATGTCCTACGGTCTGCGGCAGAAGACCTCACCTGGTCCCTGTCCTGTACCGGGAAGAGGCAAACGGGATAAGGTCAGACCTCACCCCAACCCCTCCCCTA
>CAYXHZ010000104.1:0-4247 GCA_964465065.1 uncultured Clostridia bacterium | reverse complement strand
CCTCACCCCAACCCCTCCCCTAAAGGGAAGGGGAAAACCTCGATCGAACTTATCAGACAGAGTTCGCTCCAGCCAGCCTCCTTCCCTTCAGGGAAGGGGGAAATGGGGAAAGGGTCCAGTCCCGTTCCTATTCCTTTTTCTGCGCTGGCGGCTCCAGGAAGCGTTCGCCGGTCTTTTCGACGATCAGCCTCTTCCACCAATCCGGCAGCTCGGGATGCTCGACAATGGGGTAACGGCCGTAGGTATTGCGCAGAAAGACGCCGTTCTCCTCCTTCTTGCGGTTACCGTCCAGATGCTTGACCATCAGGAAGCGGTACAGTTCCTTCCAGCGGCTGACGGTCTGGTTGGTCATGCCTTCCGAAAAGGAGGTCAGGAAATCGCGGGCGGTCTCCGGATCGCTCTTGTGCAGTTCCAGGGCGGCCCGGTCCACCGCCAGGCTGCCCCGCTGCATCTGCTCCTCGAGCTCGGTCTGGACCTTGCGGATGTCCGGATATATTTCGTTGTAGCGCAGGTAGGCGAACTGGGCCAGCTGGTTGAAGATCCAGAAGGCGGCGCTGTCGGAGAATTCCAGGATGCTGCCGTTGCCCTCGCGGAGCGCCTCCGGCACCCGTTTGATGCCGGCGTAGAACGGCATGTAGACGGTGGTGTTGGTGTCGTCGACGCCGAACCAGAACAGGCCGCCGATGGAGTCGGGCAGCCAGGAGCGCAGCTGGGCGATGAAGGAAAAGGCCGTCTGCTGGGTGGCGGTGGTGCGCTCGTGGAAGTAGCTCTTGCCGTCGAGTTTCCAGGTCATGGGCCGCCAGCGGTAGGGCAGGCCGTAGGGCCCGGCGCCGACATCCTTGGCCATGTCGAACTCGGTGCCTTCCAGGTGGTCGCGTTTGGCCGCGATCAGGTCCTGGACGGTCAGGAGACGATCCGGCTTGATCCACAGGGGCAGGCGGCGGCTCATGTCCAGGCCCAGGGCCACGTCCCGATAGCTTTCCATCTCGCGGTTGACGCGACGGAACAGGTTCCAGACCCGGGCCTCGCAGAAACGGGCGCCGCCGAAATCGATGGGGGCGAAGGCGTCGCAGAAGCTGAATTCGCTGTCTGGTCCTTGGAAGTAGCCCTTTTTACGGGCGAATTCGATGATGTCGGCGCTGTAGACCGCCTGTACCGGGGCCTGGTCCAGACGGTCCAGCTCGCGGCTGGTGATGGCGGTTTTGCCGTCGGCCAGGGGGATGCGGCCGATGCGCGACTGGTTGGCGTGGGCCGAGACGTAGCCTTCGGGGATGCGCAGGGCCACCCACAGGGCGCCACGGTCTTTTTTCTGTTTGGCCGGGCCGCGGCCGACGATCTCCATGAACCAGACCTCGTTGGGGTCGCTGATGGACAGGGATTCACCGGCGCCGGTATAGCCGTACTGAGCGGTCAGATCGGCGATGGTGCGGATGGCCTCCCGGGCGGTCCGGCTGCGCTGCAGGGCCAGAAACATCAGGCTGCCGTAGTCGAGCTGGCCGTCGGGGTCGTTGAGCTCGTCGCGGCTGGTGAAGGTGGTCTCGCCGATGGCTACCTGTCTTTCGTTCATGAAACCGATGACCGTGTAGGTCAGCGCCGGGTTGGGCACCCGGGCCAGGGGCTTGTGGCTGCCGCGGTCGTAGGCCTGGTAGAACGAACCCGCCGCCTGCGGGCCGCCGGGAATGAAGTACAGCTCGCCGTAGCGGATGTGCGAATCGGCTACGTAGCTGATCATGGTGGAGCCGTCCCGGGTGGCTCCCTTGCTGACCAGGTAGTTGGTGCAGGCCGGCAGGGCCGGGACGAAAGCGATACTCAGCAACAGAAAGCTATATAAAACTGTTTTTTTCATCGGACAGGGAAGTTATTTCATAAAACAATCCCCGATTGTTGTCAACATCAGCCAGGTTGAAATATACGGGCCATGATGCGTTAAAACGGATGCCAGGGGGCATTGGGATGTTATGTTGTCTTGGCCTCAGTCGACCGGTTGATAGCTAAGTGGGAAAATACCGGCCTTGCTTTGGATAGGTAGGCTATCCCATTGGATTTTTTGGCGTATTCCAGTTGACAACTTGTCGGCGGGCGTATATCATCGGCATGTGCTGAAGCGAATTTTTCCCGGTTGCGCCAAGACAGCGCTTCCTCCCTGTGCCGCCTGGCAGAGTTACCGGTCCGCCGCATTGCCGTTTTCCATGCCCGTATGAACGACATCGTCATTTCGCTGCAAGACGTTTCGAAGTGCTACAAACTCTACGAATCTCCCCGTGATCGTCTCAAGGAGGCCCTGAATCCCTTCGGCCGAGTCCGTCATAGGGATTTCTACGCCCTCAGAAATATCGGATTTTGCGCCAGGCGCGGTGAGATTCTGGGTGTGGTCGGGCGGAACGGTTCGGGGAAATCCACCCTGTTGCGACTGATCGCCGGAGTCATCCAGGCCAGTACGGGGCGGATTCATACCCGGGGCAGGATCGCCACCCTGCTCGATCTGGGGGCCGGCCTCAATCCGGAATACACGGGCATCCAGAATGTCTGGTTTTCCGGACTGATGCAAGGGTATTCGCGTCAGGCCATCAAAGGCTGGCTGGATGAGATCGTGGCTTTCGCCCAGATCGGAGAATTCATCCATCAACCGCTGAAGACATATTCCAGCGGCATGCGCGCCCGCCTCGGTTTCGCACTGGCTGTGCACATCGATCCGGACATCCTGCTGGTCGACGAAGTACTGGCCGTGGGCGACGAGTTTTTCCGCCGCAAATGTTTCGACCGGATCGAGCGCTTGCTGCATTCCGGTTGCACGGTAGTCATGGTTTCCCACGATGTCAGCGCGGTCAATCAATTCTGCAGCCGGGGTTTGCTGATCGATCAGGGCGAACTGCTGCTGGATGGCCCGCCCAAACAGGCGACAGCTCAATACCAGCGTTTGCTGTTCGCCGGCTCCGCCGCTGAACAGGTTCGTGCCGAAATCCGGGCGCATGCGGCAGTACCGGCCAAGACATCGATTCGGACTGCAGGGGGGAATCCCGCGGAAACGCTTCCGGCCGATGGCTTTCAACCCGAACTGGCCAGCAACACGGCGGTTCGTTTCGAAACCCCACATGCGCGCATCGCCGGCATCGGCCTGGAAACCGTCGACGGTCGGCCAGTCAATATCCTGGACCTTGACCTCAGTTACCGCCTGGTCTTCGATGTCCGCTTTCTCGACGATTTCCGGGAAGTTTTCTTCTCGATGGCCGTGAAAAACGTGAAGGGCATGAACATCAGTTCGGACGAAACGCGGTACAACCGCATCCGTTTCCAGGCCCGGCGCGGACAGACAGTCCGGGTTGCCTGGACTTTCACCTGCCGGATGCTGGCGCGGGATTATTTCGTCAACGTCGGTGTCTACCATCTGGACGAGCAGGGCGAAACGGTACTGATCGGCCGAGTCAGCGACGCGCTGCTTTTCCGGGTGAGGGACGAGGCGAAAAGCGGACGACAGGGTCTGGTCCATCTGGACCAGAACTGCCAAGTGACCGAACTGCCCGAAGCGGCAGAATTCAGGCCGATATCATGAAGTCAGCGACTGACGCCGCTTTGCCCCGTCTGGCCGTGGTCGCGTATCATACCGGCCGTGTCGGCTCCTCGGCGGTCATGGGGTTGCTGCGGGCGGCCGGTCTGAATGTCGGGGACGATGCCCGTCTGAACAAACCGGCCGCCATGAATCCCAAGGGGTTTTTCGAATTGAAATCGCAGCAGCGTTTCCTGTGCGAGGTGTTTGCCGATTGCTATCCGGCCGTGACTCCGGCACCGGCTTTGCTCCAGGTCGAGGCCGTGGCGCGCGATCAAGCCCAAGCCTATCACCGCCTGCTGCAGGAGGAGTTCGCCGGTGCATTCCCTGCGGCCATCAAGGCTCCCCGCGGATTGTCTCTGACCCTGTTGTCTTTTCTGCGCGAATACTACGATATCCGTATCATACGGCTGGTCCGCAATGAAGACGACCAGGTTCGTTCCACCCTGCGGGTGTGGCGAACCGTCGACGATCCGCTGCGCCGGAACGCCGATGAAATCCTCGTACGCGGCTGGATATCCCAATGGCGTAAATTTCTCGATGACTGTCTGTACCGCTATGATTTCCCCCGGCTGGAGTTTTCCTTCGACCGGCTGATCGCCGATCCCATGCCGCAGGTCCGCATCCTGGCCGATTTCCTGGGCATCATGACGCCGCCGGCCGAACTCGTGACCGCCTGGCTCGATCCGACCCTGGTCAATCG
>CAYXHZ010000103.1:0-6315 GCA_964465065.1 uncultured Clostridia bacterium | reverse complement strand
TCATCACGCCCAGCTTTCCCGTCGCCGGCGCGATCTCTTTGCCTCGTTTGATATGCTTCATGAGCACCTCGCTTTATGAAATCCTAAATCGTAGACCCTGCACACCGGTACCGTCAACGCCGCCATTGGGGAAAAATAAAAATAATGGCGACCGGTACAACTAAGACTCCGCCCCGGTCGAAAATGATTCAGTCCGGCCTGCGGTTTGTGGGCCGAAAAAAGCCTCGGCCTTGTTCAGGGCGGCCTGGTCGTCCACATCCAGCCATGGCAGTGCGCCGATGTCGATGACGCCGGCCCGGCCGGAAGCGGCCAGCCAGCGGACGCCGCCGGAAAGCGACTCCTCGCCGGCGGAAATGCTGCTGCGCAGTGCGGAAAACAGCTCCGGACCAGCCAGGAAGACTCCGGTATCGAAGGCGTTGTACTGGGTCAGCGTTTTGCCGATGCCGAGGATACGGTCGCCATCCGTCTGTACCCGGGTCACGTCGTCCAGATCGACCAGGGGATTGCCGCTGATCCGGCGGTCGACAGCCAATCGCAAGGCATCCCCGCCCAGTCCCTGCCCGAGTACCCGTTCGATCAGGGCCGTCGGGTATATGTGATCGCACATGGTGAGCAGAAACGGCTCCCGCAAACCCGGCTCGGCCTTGAGCACCGACAGCCCGTTGGCCCGCTTCCACTCCTCGTTGATGACGATTTCGCAAGAGATGTCGGCAGTCCGGCAGAAATTTTCGACGCTGGGGGCGATCCTTTCGGCCTGATAACCGAGAACGAAGGTGAAGCTGTCGATTCCGGCCCGGTGGATGGTGGCGATTACGTGGTGGATCAGGGGTTGACCGTTCAGCCGCACCAGGGGTTTGACTTCCCCGGTAGCGGCGATCCGGCTGCCCATTCCCGCCGCGATGATAAGGCATCGTTTGATCTTGGTCATGAGTTTTCATTTTAGCACATTTTCGACAAACAAGGCTAAAATGCATGCGCTTTTCGCCATTTTTCGGCACTTTTACGGCGCCAAGTAGAAAGAAACGGCAAATATATGCAACATAATCTTGTTGAAGGAAAACCCGACGAGGCAGCCATGATGAAAAAAATTCTCCGCTTCTGCCGCAACTGGCACCAGGAGGCCAGACGACTGAAGCTGGCCGACAGTGCATCGCTCTTCCTGCGCATGTTTCTGGGCCTGACCATGATCGTTCTGCACGGCTGGGGCAAATTCCAGAAAATGCTGGCCGACCCCAGCGGGTTCCCGGACCCTTTGGGAATCGGCGTGGCCCTGAGCCTGGGCCTGGCGGTCTGGGCGGAATTCTTCTGCTCGCTGCTGATCGTGGTCGGCTTCGCCACCCGCCTGGCCCTGACCCAACTCATGGCCACTATGGCAGTGGCCTTTTTCCTGGTTCATGGCGCGGCCCTGTCCGGTCCGGCCAGCGGCGAGCTGGCCTTTGCCTACCTGGGCGCTTTTCTGGGCCTGTTCATACTGGGACCGGGGCGCCTGTCCCTGGATCACCTGATGCTCAGAAAGAGATGAGCGGGAGTGTAGCATGAATTCTTCAGTCATCGATTACAGCCGGCGCCGGCCGGAATCCGGAGTCGCCAAACAATTCTGGCAGCGCTGGTCGCCACGGGCATACCAGGCGTTTGCCATCCCCGGCGCCGATCTGCGCACCATCTTCGACGCCGCCCGCTGGTCCCCTTCGGCCAACAACGAACAACCCTGGCGGTTTTACAGCGCCGGCTGCGATTCCAACCGCTTCTCGGCGTATTTGGAGCTGCTCAACGACAGCAACCGCGTCTGGGCGCAAGCGGCATCCGTAGTCGGATTTCTGCTGTCTAGGACCCGCTTCGCCCACAACGGCCAGCTCAACCCCTGGGCACGTTTCGATTGCGGCGCCGCCTGGATGGCCCTGTCCCTTCAGGCCAACGCCCTCGGTTACCACAGCCACGCCATGGCCGGCATCAAGCTCGAAGTCATCTGCCAGGCCCTGCACGCCGACCCCGCAGAGTACGAACCGATCTGCGCTTTCGTCATCGGCAAACGGGCCGACCCCGCCATCCTGCCGCCGGCCCTGCAGAAGCGCGAGGTCCCGTCGCAACGCCAGGAGCTCGACGAAATCTGGTTCGACGAACCCTGAGCCGGACAACGCGGAGTCAGGTCAACCCGGCCTGTCGGCTCAGCTGTCCGCGTTCTTGACCGGGACGACCAGAGTGGTCAGTTTGGCGAAGGCGGGATAAAATTTGGCGTAGTATTCCGAAGCCTTGGCGGGATCGGAAGTCGGAAGCTCGAGCGTCAGAGTGAAAATGTTCCTTTCATACCCGCCGTAATTGCCCAGAGAGCCGGGAAAATAACCGAATTTTTTCACCGGAAAATCCGTTTCCCTGCCGACATTTTCCAGCCACTGTCCCAAGGTGTCGAGAGCCAGCGGTGAACCGTCGAAATCATAGAAACCCAGCGGCGAATGGACACTGAAGATTTTGCTCGGCCGGAAGCGTTTCAGCAGTGCCATCTGAAACAGGGTCTCCGCTTCCGAACCCGCCGTCGCGCCGGGGTAATAGCGTTTGCTTTGTTTGCCCTTGCTCCGCCACAGAGCGTGCGCCCTGGATTGCCAATCCCGGGTCGGAAAGTTGCGGTTCACATCCACTCCATTGGCGTTGACCCTCTGGCTGGGGACGGCGAAAAAGCCGTCGGGATTGACCAGAGGAGCGATCACAATGCATTTGTCGGCGTAAGCTTCCGGCTGTTCGTTCAGCGTGTCCGCCAACTTGAGCAGCAGGTATACGGTAGGCAGTTCATCGCCGTGAACCCCGCCCAGAAACAGAGTGCATTCTGTATCGGGATTGCCCAAAACGGTGAAAAAAAGCGGCCGTTTGCCTTTGCTTTTCCGGTGGTATTCCCAGGCAACGGCACGGGGATGAAGATCGTTCCAGCCGTACGCCCGGCAACGGGCCTCCAGGCTGGTCATGAATTTCCGGAAAACCGGGGTCGAGGAATCGTACGCTTTCAGAGTCAGGCTCGGGAAAAGACCCGACAGCAGCAGGATCAGCACTATTCTTTTCATATGCATAGGCAAAAATAGCAGATTTTTCGGAAAAACGAAATACGGGACCTGCCCAGGTCGAGGTCTTTCCGGAACCGGTCCAGGGCGTTTTCCAAGCAGACTACATAAAACAGCCTTGGCTGGCTTTTTTTTGAGGTTTCATCAATTTGCCACCACAGTCATTGCAAAAGAGCAAAATCCAGACCAACAACCCCGCCAGCGCTGCCGCTTCTCTTGATTCTGACTTTTCATCCTGATAAAGTATGCCTTTCGCCAAGATCAAGAACGAAGAAACGAGGTGAACCATGGCTCAGACCCCCATCGATGCCGATGTCGTGGCCCGGAAAATTGACGAGATGGGCCTTGCGTCCGTCGGCATGGCCTCTATTAGAGAACTCAACCGCATCGTTGACAATATCGAGAAGGCCACCGGCGAACGCTACATCCGCATGGAGATGGGCGTACCGGGTCTGGAACCTCCGAAAATCGCCATCGAAGCCGAGATTCAGGCCCTCAGGCGGGGTGTCGGCTCGAAGTATCCGCCCTTCGACGGCATCGAGCCGCTCAAGGACGAGATCGCCCTGTTCGTCAGGAATTTTCTGGATGTCGAGGTCAAGCCCGCCCATTGCTTCCCCACTGTCGGCTCCATGCAGGGCTGCTTCATGGCCATGATGGTCAGCGCCCGCCGCCAAGCCGGCAAAAACAAGATCCTGTTCATCGATCCAGGCTTCCCGGTCAACAAACGTCAGGCCAGAGTCATCGGCCTGAACGTCGACAGCTTCGACATCTACGAATACCGGGGCGAGAAGCTGCGGGCCAAACTGACCAGCCACCTGGAAAAAGGGGACGTGGCCGCCCTGATGTACTCCAACCCCAACAACCCCAGCTGGATCTGCTTCACCGAGACCGAACTGAAGATCATCGCCGAACTGGCCGAACGCTACGAGGTCATCGTCCTGGAAGACCTGGCCTATTTCGGCATGGATTTCCGCGTCGACTACTCGCAGCCGGGAGTCCCGCCCTTCATCCCCACCGTGGCCCGCTACACCGATCAGTACATCCTGCTCATCTCCAGCTCCAAATCCTTCAGTCTGGCCGGACAGCGTATCGGCATGACCGCCATCTCCCCGTCCCTGTTCGACCAGAAGTTCCCGGACCTGGTCCCCTGGTTCGGCAGTCCGCTGTTCGGGCGTGCCTACATCTTCGGAGCCATGTACTCTTTGAGCTCCGGCGTGTCGCACTCCAACCAGTACGGGCTGCTCGGTCTGCTGCAGGCCACCAACCGCGGCGAGTACAACTTCGTCGCCGAGGTCAAGACCTACGGGGATCGCGCCAGGGTGATGAAAAAACTGTTCACCGACAACGGTTTCCAGCTGGTCTACGACAGCGACGACGGCAAGCCTCTGGCCGACGGTTTCTACTTCACCTTTTCCTATCCGGGCTTCACCGGCGTGGAACTGGTCGAGGAGTTACTGTACTACGGCATCAGCGCCATCTCCCTGTCCACCACCGGCAGCGACCGTCACGAAGGCCTGCGCGCCTGCGTGTCCATGACCGGCCCCGAACAGTTCCCCCAACTCGAAGAGCGGCTCAAGTTGTTCCACCGGCAGCACCGGGACGGGTTCCGGGCCGTCAAAGCCCGCTGATCCAAAACTTGGATTTTGGACAGCAATGATTATTTTCATGTAAAAAAAGTCGATTCGCTTTAATCCTGACATCTAGATTGACTTGTGAATCCGGTAGTATCTCTGTCGGCAAAAAGCGACTCTTGAAAACAATACTCCATCAATGATATAAACGAAATCGCAGAGATTGTTTCTGGCTTGTGCTGTGGAGATCGCTCCGATATCTGCAGGTTTTTCTTGAAAATGACCTCTTTTCGGCCTCGTTTCACAGGTCAGGCAGCGATGATGTGCGAGCATCACAGGGGCGGTAGCCTGCCCGGGCCTTCCCTCTCAGGGATCGAGGGGGCTGCGCACGCCCAGGATGTTGCGGCTGGCCACGTGGGTGTAGATCATGGTTGTCTGCAGGTTGCGGTGCCCCAGCAACTCCTGGACGGTGCGGATGTCGGTGCCCTTTTCCAGCAGATGGGTGGCGAAACTGTGCCGCAGGGTATGAACGGAAGCCGCCTTGGCGACGGTCGTCTTTCTCAAGGCCTCCTTGAACGCCTTCTGAAAAGTCAGTGGATAGAGATGATGACGACGGGTGCTTAAGGTAAGGGGATCGACAGACAGTGATTTTGACGGAAACAACCAAAACCAGGGCCATTCCTTGCCTGCGTTGGGATACTTCCGGTTCAGGGCGTTGGGCATGAACACACCGTCAAGCCGCTGGCGGCGATCAGAATCGAAAAGGTCCCGGACGGATTCGATATGCCGGATCAAATCATCCCGGATCAAATTCGGCAACAGCGTCATTCTGTCTTTGTCACCCTTTCCTGAACGCACATTCACCAGGTTGCGTTCCAAATCGATGTCCTTGATCCGCAGCCGCAAACATTCCATGAGCCTCAGGCCGCAGCCATATATCAGCATGGCCATGAGCTTGTTCATGCCGCTCAGCCGGTCGAAGATCAGCTGGATTTCGGCTTTCGAAAGTACCACCGGCAACCGCTTCTTGACCCGGGCCCGCACGGAATCGAGCCGATCGGCGAGATCCTTCTCTAAAACATACCGGAACAGAAAAACCAGCGCGTTCAGAGCCTGGTTCTGGGTGCTGGCCGAAATCCTTCGCTCGACAGCCAGATGGCTGAGAAAAGTCTGCAGCCGCTCCGGATCCAGCGTATCGGGTTCCGGGTATCGGCAGAACGCGCCGAATTGGTTCAGCCAGATCAGATATGATTTTTCTGTGCTCAGAGCCCTGTGCCGCAGCCGCATGGCTGCGACCATTTTACCCTGCAGGCTCTGCCATGTCTCAGGCATGGGGACAGCCTCCGGTGGGTGTTCGTGTCGGGTCAGAAAAAAATGATAGAGACGCAATGCCGTATCGGTTTGTTTAACCTGCCAGTCCTCATGGGTTCGGGCCAAATGGTCGAGAAAGGACTTCTTCTGTTCGACAGTCAGACCTTCTTCGGGAGAGCAATCGAGAAAGCGGTAGCAGTCGTAAACCCGCTTGATCATGTACGGAATGGTGTGAGGAGCAAATTGTCCCTGATCTTCAAGAAATTCTTTGAAAGAATATTTTTCGCTTATCATTACATTCCCCCCCAGAAAACAATTACTATTTATTATTATATATACTTTTTTACCATTTTTTCTATCTCTCAGCCCTTTTTTATTGACTTTTA
>CAYXHZ010000102.1:0-6441 GCA_964465065.1 uncultured Clostridia bacterium | reverse complement strand
CGGCGGCGATGACCAGAATGGCCGAGACCCCGTCGATGGGCCGTTCCACCAGTTCCTGCAGGTCGCAACCGGGCAGGACCCGGTTGGCCACGGCGGTGGCTGCGGCATCGGCCAGGGGGGCGTCGGCGGCGACGATACTCACCAGCTGTGCCTGCCCGCGACTGTAGGAGTGGCCGAATTCACCCGACGAGGAGGCGATGCCCCACTGTCCGGGTGGCAACTTGAGGCGGATGGCTTTGGCGAGAGGCGGACCGGCGGGGAATACCGACACCGTCAGCGGCAACAGGGTACGGACGGCGATATCGCCGCCGTTTTCGCAGTACAGTTCCCGGCAGCAGGAGTGAAGCCCGGTGACGATCCGTTCGGCCACGGCTCCGGCCACTGCGGCCAGCGGTCCGATGGCCAGCGGCCGGGTTACCGCCTTCATGGTCCGGCCCATGGCGGTCAGCCCGCAACCGGGACGGGGGGCCAGGGCGGAAAAAAACTCCGGGTCTGCGGCGTTTTCCCGGTCGAGTTCACCGTAGCACTCCTGCAGAATACCCTGCAGCCGTTCCCGCAGCAGTTCATCGGGGATTTTCAGGCCGTTGCAGCCCAGCTGGGCGTCGCTGTGCCGGTAGCGGATCGGGAAGTGGCGGAAGCGTCCTGCGCTCAGGTTCCGGTAGATCATGGTGCACCGAAACGTTTGAGCTGCCCCCAGACGGGCAGGGGGCGAACGGGGGGCTGGAGGGGGAAGCGGCCGGCCAGGACCATGGTTTTCAGCTCTTGACAGATGAGCTGGGCGCCGCGCCGATCGGACAGGGTGCGGGACGGAATGCGCCGACCCATGAATTCGACGCGCTGGCCCATGAGCTGTCCGTAATCGATGCGGCCGACGACTTCGCCGCTGGCGTAATCCACGACCCGGGTGCTGATCTGGTGGTTGCGGACCGACAGCGCCCGGGCCATGTCCTCGTCCAGGACCGGAATGGCCAGACCGATTCCCAGGGACAGACTGACCCCGTAGCCGGGCACGAGCAAGGGCCTGACGAAGCGCCGGTTCATGGCGCGCATGTCGGCGCTGACGGCCAGGGTGGCCGCCGGGATCAGCGGGATGCCGGTCTGGGGGTCGCGTTCGGCTGCGGCGTTGTACTGCGTGCCCTCCCAGGCGACCAGACCGACGGCGCCGGCGCAGAAAACGGCCGTGCCGATACCCACGGTACGCAACCAGGGGTCGTTGAACAGCGGGGAAATTTCGCCGGCTCCGGCGTAGGAGATGGAACCCAAGTCCGGCGCCAGGACACCCATGTAGGTGCGCAGGGTCCTCGACGACGAGTTCACGGCCGCATTGTAATTCTGGTAACAGTTGCGCGGGTTGTAGAGGTAGGCCTGGTTGACGGTGTCCAGACTGATTTCGCCCTGGACGGATGCGCCGGGATAGCAATCGGTCGGTCGGCCGCTGGCCTGGAGCCTGACCTTGTCGCCGGCGATCAGCTTGCAGATGACGTGGGCGCCTCCGAAGCGTTCGTTCTGCGGGTGACGCTCCGCGGCTCCGAGGTACAAGTCGACGGCGGCGATGCCCCCGTAGGCCGGCACCCCGTCCAGGCTGACTTTTTCCATCTTCAGCCCCGGCCGGGTGTGACCGACGTTGATGAATGCGCCGCTGGAGCACATGGGACTGAAGGTGGCGGTGGTGACCACGTCGACCGTGTCGGCCACATGACGCACGCCTTTTTCGGCGCTGAGCTCTTTGACCTGGGCGGCGGTCAGCACCACTGCCCGGCCCGTACGGATCCGTTCGTTGATTTCCTGAATGCTTTTCATGAAAAAAACTCCTCGTGGATGGCGTTGACGGCACGGCAGCGGTCGCGGTCGGCGACGATGAAGTAGCTGGCCACTGCCGAGGCACCGGATGAAATGATGCGGATGTTGATGTTTTCCCGGGAGACGGCCGAGAAAATGCGCGCCGCGATTCCCGGCTGTTCGGCCATGCCTTCGCCGACGACGGCGACCAGCGCGGCGTCGGCGCTGACGCTGATTTCGTCCAGGGAAGGCAGTTTCAGTGCCTGGATCAGGGAATGGCCGCGCTCCAGCTGGTCGCTGTCCAGCAGCAGGTTGATCGATGTCTGCGAGGTGAACACCGATTTGATGTTGATTCTGGCCTGGTGCAGGGCGCCGCAGACGGTGGCCAGCAGGCCGGCGCGTATGCCGACGGCGGAACCGTGCAGTTTCAGCAGACCGATGGCCGTGGTGGAGGTGACGCTTTTGACGATACCGGGGCAGACCACTGCCCCGGGGCGTATTTCCGTCAGGGGGCTGAGGCTCGGGCTGAAACGGTTGATGTCGTAGAGGCGGATGGGGATGCCGTGATCCATGACCGGTTCGAAGGTGCGCGGGTGCAGAATCTTGGCTCCGAAGTAAGAGAGTTCGGCGGCCTCGAGGTAGGAGAGGCGGTCGATGCTGAGCGCCGCGGTTACGAGCTTTGGGTCGGCGCTCATGAATCCGGACACGTCCTTCCAGATATCGAGGCTGGCGGCGTCGATGCAGGCGGCGTAGGCGGCCGCCGAGTAATCGCTGCCGCCGCGGCCGAGCAGGGTGATTTTCCCCGATGGCGACAAACCGTAGAAGCCGGGAACTATGGTCAGCTCTTCGTTCTGGAGAGCCGCGGCCACTCTGGGTCTGGAGGCGGCCATGTCCACGCTGGCGTTGCCGAACTGACCGTCGGTAAGCAGACCCAGTTCTTCGGGCAGACGCTCGCGGCAGGCCATGCCGTAGCCGGGCAGTATTCCGCTGAGCAGGAGCGAAGACAGGCGTTCCCCGAAGCTGAGGATCTGGTCGCGGGCGAAATCCGGAATTTCGTGCAGGTAATGGATGCCGAGCAGGCAGCGCTCCAGCTCCAGGATACGTCGGGACAGGGCCTGCAACAGCGACCGACGCCCCGCGCCGGGGTCGATGTGGCTGTCGATGAATTGCTGATGCCGCTTGAGCAGGAACTTGACCAGGGTGTAGATGCTGTCGACGTTTTGGCTGGCCCGGTCCAGTGCCTGGTCCAGGGAATCGGTGACGCCGGCCAGCGCCGACACCACCACCAACGGCGGCCTGGGGTAACAGGAAATAGCCCGAACCAGTTTGGGAATGTCGGCCGCCGTCTGCAGGTTGGAGCCGCCGAATTTGAGCACCTGGCGGTTCACAGCCGGTCTCCGTAGGCGGCGACGAATGCCTCGGCGTTGGCCAGGGAGCCGCCGGCGGCCCCCTTGGCGATGTTGTTGCAGAGCAGGACGAAGGACAGGTGCTTGCCCCGGACCCGCAGGCGACCGGTGTAGACGGTCATGCCGGGCGGCGTTCCACGCCAGCTCATGTTCGGCTGCGGCTCGTCGGGCCGGCTGCAGTACTGAACCGGCTGTCTGGGCAGGCTGGGGATGACGGCCAGTTGCGCGGGCTTTTCCTGCCACAAGCGCTCCAGGGTCTCCGGGTCGGGCATGTCGTCGAGCCGGACGGTGACGGTCTGCAGGTGTCCCCAGGCCGTGTCGATGCGTACGCAGTTCGCTTGCACCATGACATCCAGGTCCAGGATCTTGCGGGTTTCGGCGCTCATTTTTTCCTCTTCGCCGGCGATGAACGGGATGGCGTTACCGGAAATCTGCAATTGCGACAGACCGGGGAAGCCGGCCCCGGAAACCGATTGGTAGGTGCTGACGAATATTTCCCGGATACCGAAGGGCCTGCAGGCGGACAGGGCGCTGACCAGGCCGGTGGTGGAACAGTTGGCGTTGGTGACGATGAAGCCTTTGTCGGGAAAGCCCTGCTTGCGGATCCAGTGCAGGTGCTCGGGGTTGACGTCGGGGACGAGGATGGGTACATCGCTGCGGTAGCGCATGGCGCTGGCGTTGGAAAACACGTACAGGCCGGCTTGGGCCAGGCGCGGTTCGATCTCCCGGGCCACGGCGGCCGGCAGGGCCGAGAAGACGATGCGGATGCCGGAGGCCTGCAAACGCTCGATGTCCAGCTTGTCCAGCGGCATTTCGCCGATCGCGGGCGGCATGTCCAGGGGCAGCAGCCAGTGGACCGAATCCCGGTAGCGCTGCCCGTTCCGTTTGCACGAAGCCATCAGCAGAGCGGGTCGGAAGAAGGGGTGGCTGGCCAGAAAGTAGCTGAAAGCCTGGCCGACGATGCCGCTGGCGCCGAGCAGGGCGACGTCCAGGGGTTTGGAACGTATACAATGGTTGGGCACGGTTACCTCCAAATGTCATGCCGTAATGCGGAAAGTTTTTGAAAACGGTGGATTCAGACGGCAATACGGCGCTCGAACAGGCGCCGATCGTCGCCTACGGCATTCGTTTCGACATGAGCAACCTCCTGCACCTATGTCCATTCCCTGGCGGGTGGAATGGAAACCGCCGGACCACCTTATCCCGGATTCACCGGGACAGGTTGGTGAGGGTAATCGGGCGGCGATGGCCCTGGCCTCGTCTTCATAGCTTACAGAAAGCTTTGAAGGTAAGATTGGATCTTAGCATGTCGGATGGCTGAAAGTCAAGTGATATCAATGGTTTACGAGATTTCGAATGAAATTGTGTCCAGCCTCTTTGGCGCTTAATTAAGTAAAGCGGATCGATTGGGGCGGTTAATTTTTCACGCTGTTTTGAAAAAACTACGGGGGCAGCTGCTCACTACCCCCGTAAATAAAGGAGGTTCTTACGAGATGCCACTGGCTTCCAAGGTCGCTATCCCGGAGGCGTTATCGGGCTTCTCACCTGTTTAGACGTAAACAGGCGCAAAATTGTTTCAGGAAAAAAGAAAAAAAACCGCGTTTTTTGAAAGATTTCTTTCTGGTAATTCTTTTTTGAACTTGCTATCATCGCAATATGCACAGTCCGGTGTTTCACGAGGCCCGCCTGCAGAGGGAAGCCAAGACGCTCCGCCGCATCGTCGGCCTCTACTGCCGCTCTCACCACAGCCACGACGACGGCCTGTGCCTGGATTGCATCGCGCTGCAGACCTACGCTCTCGAGCGTCTGAGCCGATGTCCGTACCGCGCCGGCAAGCCGGTCTGTTCCCTGTGCCCGCAGCATTGTTTCCGGCAGCGGGAACGGGAGGCCATCCGCATCCTGATGCGCTACGCCGCGCCGCGTCTGCTCTGGCGCCATCCCCTGCTCTCCGGCCGCTACCTGCTGGACCGCATCCGTTCGCGTCGCCCTTCGCCCGTCCCGGCCGGACAGCCATGAGCGGGAGCGCTTCGTCCGCTTGTTCGATCTGCGCCCGTATCGCGGCCATCCGCGCCGGCCGTCATCCGCGCTTCATCGCCGAGCTGGAGAGCGGTTACGTCTGTCTGGGCGACCACCAGCTCTACCCGGGCTACTGCCTGTTCCTGTGCAAGGAGCATGTGCGGGAATTGCCGGAACTCGACGACGAACTCTGCCGCCGCTTCCTCTGGGAGATGAGCCGCCTGGCCCGGGCGATTCTGGCCGTCTGCTCGCCGCGCAAGCTCAACTACGAGATGCTGGGCAATCAGGACGCCCACCTGCACTGGCACCTGTTTCCCCGTTACGCCGACGACCCGCATCCGCTCCGACCCGTCTGGGCGGACATCGAGGCCCATACCCGCCTGCATCCCAGCGCGCCCCTGGGCCTAGACGCCGCGCTGAGCCCCGCCGACGAGGTCATGAAAGAGCGAATTCTCGAACAGTTGCGCCAGGTTGATTTGGCGATTATCCGTGCGTTTGATCAATAAGCGATGAACCGGTCATCGATATTCCTTGCCAGTCTGTTTCTCTATGCCTTACCGATTGAAGAGCTACCTCATCCCGGGGAACATGGTGATCGTTTCTCACAGTCTTGGGGAATGGACCTGCTGCTGGTATCAACCGGAAAAGAGAAGTGAAATTGTCGGTTGGATCCGCTCGGAAAGGCTGCAATTCCTGTTTTCAGGATCGACTACTTGTCAGTACCTTCGGTCATGATAACCCATCTTATTCCAAATTTATCAATAAAATTAGCTTCTGCAGAAGAATATGTAGTACTATGAAGTGGATTAATTATTGTACTCTCTGATTCTATTTTCTTATATATTTTCAATACTTCTTCTTTTGTATCCAGAATAATGACACAAAAGAAATTATTCCCATTGATTATCTTATAGTCAATAATATCTGAAAACATAAATCGCTGATTGCAAATATCCATTTCACAATGATATACATAGTTTTTTTGCTCTTCGTTTAACGGGATTTTCCAGTCATCAGGATTTGCATCGGAATAATGTAAAATAAAGTCTGCTTTTGTTGCAAATACATCTTCATAATAGTGAATAGCGTCCTCGCACTGTCCATTCATATTGATCACTGGGGTTACTTTACTCATTGAGTGTATCCTCCCTTTATTTTTCGCAATACACCTGTATTTCTATGAAATACACACTTTTTCTTCGGCCCGGAGGGTCCATCCAACGTCTCCGCTCGCCCGCCG
>CAYXHZ010000101.1:0-6550 GCA_964465065.1 uncultured Clostridia bacterium | reverse complement strand
ACACCTTGACTTGACGGTCGCTTCGTCCTAAAATACAAGACACATCATGAGTGCAGGTCCCGAACAACTTCCCTTGAAAAAAACTTTGCTGGTCATTACCATTACTCTTTGTTTTGCCATACTGTTCTTTTTATATATACAATCCACTTTCCATATTCTTCGCATCCACGGCGAATCGATGAGCCCGAACCTTGGTAACGGCGATATCCTGCTGGCCGTATCCAGGCGGAAATTGCACCGCTTCGACCTGATCGTCTTCAAGGATCCGCTCAGTCCGAAACGCAACCTCATCAAACGTCTGGTGGCCTTTGCCGGCGAAACGGTCAGTTTCCGCAGCGGCCAGCTCTTCATCGACAACCAGGCGCTCAGCTGGCCCGGCGCGGCCGATGGCCGGGTTCTGCAGCACGACATGAGCCTGACCACCCCAGCCGGTCAGTGCTACGTCCTGGGCGACAATCCCTACAGCAGCCAGGATTCCCGGCAGATCGGCCCCGTCCCGATGCAACTGATCTGGGCACAGGTCCTGCTGCGCCTCTGGCCGCCCAAATTTCTAGGTATAAATCCATGAGAAAAAATCCTGAACTCTTGGTCATCCTGAGTTTTCTGCTGCCGATCGTCATCGGCGGCTTCCTGCTCTGGTTGCCGTTCTCCCAGAGTGGTTCGGTCAGTTTGCTGGACGCCATGTTCACCTCCGCCTCGGCCATCACCGTCACCGGTCTGATCGTCGTCGATACCGCCAGCCAATTCACCCTGATCGGGAAAACCATCATCATGCTGCTGATTCAGTTGGGAGGGCTCGGTTTCATGACCTTCACCACCCTGACCCTGCTCCTGCTGGGCCGTTCCGTTCCGCTCAGCGACCGCTTGCTGATGGAAAGCGGTTTCACAACCGGCATGCACCGCAACATCTATCCGCTTATCCGGCGTATTTTTTTCTTCACCTTCACATTCGAACTGGCCGGGGCCATTCTGTTGTTTTTTTCCCTTAAAATCGCCTCGCCCTGGGAACGGGCGTTTGCCGCCCTGTTCCATTCCGTGGCCGCTTTCTGCAATGCCGGATTTTCCACGTTCAGTACCGGTCTGGAGGCCTACGCCGACCATTGGCTGCTCAACATCACCATCATGTTGCTGATCATCGCCGGCGGTATCGGTTTTCTGGTACTCAACGAGCTCGGACACCTCATCAAACGGCGTGAACCCTTATCACGTTTGACCCTGCACAGCCGCATGGTCATGAAAACCACCATCGTCCTGCTGCTGGCCGGCACCGTGGTGATTTTTCTGCTGGAAAATCACGGTGATTCCCTGCCCCACCGTTTTCTGACCGCCCTGTTTCAGTCCACGACCAGCCGCACCGCCGGGTTCAACACCATCAACCTGTCTCTATATTCCCAGGCCACCGGTCTGTTCATCTGTTTCTTGATGTTGATCGGCGCCTCGCCCGGCTCGACTGGCGGCGGCATCAAGACCACCACCGCCGCCACCATGGCCGCCTACCTCCGCGCCTTCATTCTGGGCAGAAAAAGAACCGAGTTCAGATACCGATCGTTACCGGAAAAGACGGTCGAAAAAGCGTTCCTGCTGTTCTTGCTGGCTACGCTCCTGATCGGCCTGGTTTTCTTCACTCTGCTGATATTCGAGCCGCAGATCCGCTTCTACCATCTACTGTTCGAAATCGTCTCCGCCTTCGGAACGGTCGGTCTCAGCCTGGGCATCACCGCCTCGCTGGGCAGCGCCGCCAAACTCCTGATCATGTTCACCATGTTCATCGGCCGTATCGGCCCTATAACCTTGCTGTTAGCCCTCAGCCGATCCGAACCCAAGGCCGTCATCACCTATCCTGAAGAAGACATCATGATCGGCTGAATTTACCCTCGCTCGCCGATTTCAGGCGCAAACAAGTCGGTGCTGATATATTTCTCGCCGCGGTCCGGAAAAATGACGACCACCCTTCCGTTGTCGATTTTTTGCGTTAGGATGACGGCCGAAAGCATGGCCGCACCGGAACTCATACCGGCAAAAATTCCTTCTTCCCGGGCCAGGCGCCGGGACATGGCGAAGGCCTGCTCGCTGCCGACAACGATGAATTCCTCGATTCGGCTCTTGTCATACAGTGCCGGAACAATGGCCTCTTCCATGTTTTTCAACCCTTGGATGTAATGCCCTTTTTCCGGATAAGCGCAAACGATACGGATTTTGCTGTCCAGGTTCTTGAGCGCTTCCCCCACTCCCATGATGGTCCCCGACGTACCGATCGCCGACACGAAATAATCGATCCGGCCATCCATGTCCGCCCAGATTTCACGGGCCGTGTTTTCGTAATGGGCCAATTTGTTGTAATGATTCGAAAACTGGTCGGGCATGAAATATTTGTCCGGGTTGTCGTTCACGAGTTCTCTGGCCTTGATGATCGCGCCGTCGGTGCCCAGATCGATATCGGTCAAGGTCAACTTGGCCCCGAAGGCGGCGATCATCTTCCGGCGTTCCTCCGAAACCGCCCGACTCATGACGATCTCGACCCGATACCCCATGATGGTGCCGATCATGGCCAGGGCAATGCCTGTATTGCCAGACGTCGGTTCGATAATGGTTTTGTCCCGTGTCAATTTGCCTTCAGCAACCGCCTGCTCGATCATCTTGACGGCTATTCGGTCTTTGATGCTTCCGCCGGGATTGATCCCTTCCAGTTTGGCATAAATCTCCACTCCGGGTTTGTTCACGATCCGTTGGATGCGAATCATCGGAGTATTACCTATGGTATCCAGAATGTTTTGGTAAATCATGATGTGTTCGGCTTCGTCATTGTACACAGAAACAGTCTGTATGTCAAAAAACAATGCATTGACTGGAAAACGGCTTGCACTCGACTCGATAAGCCATCAATATTGAAAAATATAAAACCGTTTCGCATTTCAGGGAGTCTTACGGTATTGAGCCTTTCACGGAGGAAGCACCATGACCGCCAGATTCATCACCGTCATCACCATACTTTTGACCGCATTCGCCTTGGCCGCCCAGGGCAATCCGTACGACACCCGGCGCTTCGAGGAACTGTGCAAACGCTACCAGCTGGACGCCGTCAGACAGCAGAAATTGCAGCAAATTCTGACGATGAGCGCCGGCCAGCGCCGTATGGACCGGCAGAATTTCGCCCCTATGGCCCTGGCCTTGTACCAGGCGGCCAAAGCCAGAAAGGAAAGGGAAAATCAACTGATCGGCGATCTGCTGGACGAAGAGCAGCGCAGTCAGTTCAAGCGTCAGGAACAATCTCCCCAGAAGGTCGAGTTTTACATGTACCAGGAAGGTCTGCTTCTGGACGAACAGCAGATTGCGCAGTTGACAGGCATCATCGGCGACCCGGGCAGAGGGCCGAATCCGGACGGTTTCGGAGAAGGTCCGCAGCCGCCGCAGGGCAATCCGCCGCAACCCGGACCTGACCGCCAGGCAGGTCCGGGAGCTCGGCATGATGAGGGCGATCTGGTCGACACCTGGGTCTCGGTTCAAAAGAAACGGGCCAAGAGCATCAAGTCCATTCTGAAAAAAGAACAGGTCGCTCAGTTCGAAATCTTGTTTGCCATGTACCTCAAGGAGGGAAAGCACAAGCTGCAGCAACTGCAGCATGAGCGAGAAAAGGGACGGCCGCAGCCTCGCAATTAACGTCTGTTTTCATCGGCTCCGGTCAGATTTATTTTCAATCCCGACCCTGCGACGACTTGAACTCTCCGGACGATTTTAGGTAGAATAGTCCATTGAGCAGAGGAAGGATATGAACCAAACCGAACCCACAGACAATCCAAATCTCTATACGGAAGAGAGCATCCTCACCCTGGACTGGAAAACGCACATCCGCCGGCGGCCCGGCATGTACATCGGTAAACTGGGCGACGGTTCCTCCCCTGACGACGGCATTTACATCCTGCTCAAGGAAGTCACCGACAACTCCGTCGACGAATTTCTGATGAAAAACGGCACTCGCATCGACCTGGACATCGGTGAGGGACAGGTGCGGCTGCGCGACTATGGACGCGGCATTCCGCTCGGCAAACTGGTCGACGTCTCCTCCAAAATGAACACCGGCGGCAAATTCGATTCCAAGGTTTTCAAACGATCGGTCGGCCTCAACGGTGTCGGCATCAAGGCCGTCAACGCCCTGTCCAGCGAATTCGTCATCTCGGCCTTCCGCGACGGTCAGAAGAAAACGGCCAGATTCTGCCGCGGTGAACTTCTCGAGGAGAGCCCGATCGTGCCCGGCGATGAAAAGAACGGCACCGAGGTCGTTTTTCGGCCCGATCCGGAAATTTTTCACAATTACCGCTTTCTGCGCGAACATGTCAGCGCCATGGTACGCCATTACACCTACCTCAACCGCGGCCTGGCCATATACTTCAACGGTCAGCGATTCCAGTCCAAGAACGGGCTGCTGGATCTGCTGGAATCCAAGCTCGACGATCCCTGCCGTTACCCGATCATCCACCTGGAAAACGACGACATGGAACTGGCCATCACCCACGGCGACCAGTACGGCGAATCCTATTTCACTTTTGTCAACGGACAATACACCCCGCAGGGCGGCAGTCATCTGCAGGCTTTCCGCGAAGCCCTGGGCAAGACTATCCGCGAATTTTACAAGAAGGATTTCGATCTGGCCGATATCCGCAGCTCGCTGGTCGCCGCCTTCAGCATCCGGATCGAGGAACCGGTCTTCGAATCGCAGACCAAAACCAGACTCGGTTCCAAGGATATGAGCCCGGACGGAGTGTCCATCCGCCAGGCGGTCGGCGATTTCGTCAAGGAACACCTGGACAACTTCCTGCATCGCCATCCCGACACCGCCGGCGCCCTGCTGACACGCATCCAGGAAAGTGAAAAAGAGCGCAAATCCATGGCCGGTGTCAAAAAGCTGGCCCGGGAACGCGCCAAGAAAGCCAACCTGCACAACCGCAAGCTGCGCGATTGCCGTATCCACTACAACGACAACCACGAACAGCGTCAGGAAACCACCCTGTTCATCACCGAAGGCGATTCGGCCAGCGGTTCGATCACCACCGCCCGCGACGTCAACACCCAGGCCGTATTCTCGCTGCGGGGCAAACCGCTCAACTGTTTCGGCCTGAGCAAACGCGTCGTTTACGAAAACGAGGAATTCAACCTGCTGCAGGCCGCCCTGGACATCGAGGAGGGCATCGAGAACCTTCGCTACAACAACGTGGTCATCGCCTCGGACGCCGATGTCGACGGCATGCACATCCGCCTGCTTCTGATCACCTTCTTTCTGACCTTCTTCCCGGAACTGATCTCCAGCAACCACCTCTACATCCTGCAGACGCCGCTGTTCCGCGTACGCAACAAAAAGGAAACCATTTACTGCTACAGCGAAGAGGAAAAGCAGTCGGCCATTGCCAGACTGGGCAAAAACCCGGAAATCACCCGGTTTAAAGGTCTGGGCGAGATCTCCCCCGATGAATTCAAGCATTTCATCGGCTCCTCCATCCGCCTGGAGCCGGTCTATATGGATCACAGTCAGCCGATTTCCCATACCATGTCTTTTTACATGGGGAAAAACACCCCCAAACGTCAGGACTTCATCATCGACAACCTGCGTATGGAGGAAGACCGCATCGAACGGGAACCCGGTCAGGAAAGCCTGCCGGAAAGCGAAGACGGTCCGGATACCGCCAGCAACTGATCAGATTGGAGCCGCCCAAACATGAGTGACATTCCTGAAAACGAGAACACAGACCAAGCCGAAGACGGCGCGCTGGTGCCAAAGAACGGTACCGCCGACAGCTTTTCGATCGCCGACATGTACCGCGATTATTTTCTGGATTACGCCTCTTACGTCATCCTGGAACGGGCGGTTCCCGATCTGGCCGATGGTTTGAAGCCAGTGCAGCGCCGCATCCTGCACGCCATGAAAAAGCTCGACGACGGCCGTTTCATGAAGGTGGCCAACCTGATCGGTTCGACCATGCAGTACCATCCCCACGGCGACGCATCCATCGGCGAGGCCCTGGTCGGCCTGGGTCAGAAAAACCTGCTGATCGAGACTCAGGGAAACTGGGGCAACATCTTCACCGGCGACGAGGCGGCCGCCCCGCGCTATATCGAAGCCCGCCTGTCCAAGTTCGCCCACGCCGTGGCGTTCAACCCCAAGACGACGGTCTGGAAAAGCTCCTACGACGGCCGCAACGCCGAACCGGTCACCCTGCCGATGAAGTTTCCGCTGTTGCTGGCCCAGGGTGTGGAAGGTATCGCAGTCGGCCTGGCCTCGAAAATCCTGCCCCACAATTTCAACGAACTGATCGATGCGGCCATCGCCCACCTCCAGAACCGGCCCTTCGTGCTCTATCCCGATTTTCCGACAGCCGGACTGGCGGATGTTTCCAAATACAACGGCGGTCTGCAAGGGGGAAAAGTACGCGTTCGGGCCAGAATCCGCAAGATCGACAAACGCACCCTGGAAATCACCGAAATCCCGTTCGGTAAAACCACCTCCACCCTGATCGACTCGATCATCGCCGCCAGCGAAAAAGGCAAGGTGCGGATCCGC
>CAYXHZ010000100.1:0-6698 GCA_964465065.1 uncultured Clostridia bacterium | reverse complement strand
TCTGCTCCGGGAGAAATGCGACTACCTCCAGGAACTCAACGAGCGCAAGGCCACGGTGCTGACCACCATCCAGGAACAGGGCAAACTGACCGAGGAACTGAAAGCCGCCATAACCGGCACCTACGGCAAAACCGAGCTCGAAGACCTGTACCTGCCCTACCGTCCCAAGCGCCGCACCAAGGCCACGGTGGCCAAGGAAAAAGGGCTCGAACCGCTGGCCCTGCTCATTCTGGACGAGCAGTCGCCCTTGCCGCCGCAGGAGATGGCCGTCGCCTTCGTCGATGCCGCCAAGGGGGTGGATTCGCCGGCCGCGGCCCTGGAAGGCGCCGGGCACATCATCGCCGAACTGTTCAGCGAACGGGCCGAGCTGCGCGCCTGCGTACGCCGGCTCATGGCCAGGGAAGGCTTGCTCAACGTGGCCGTGACCCCGGAACACGCCGACAAGCGAACCAAGTTCGAACAGTACTACGAATACAGCGAGCCGGTGCACAAGATGCCATCGCACCGCATTCTGGCCGTTTTCCGCGGTCAGGAGGAAGAGGTGCTGCGGGCTAAAATCGAGTTGGAACGCGAACGGCTCATCCCTCAGGTGCAGACCCTGGCCTTTCCAGAAAACCATCCCCGGAGCGCTTTTCTGCTCGAGGTGCTCGAAGACGCGGTCAAACGACTCATCCTGCCGGCCATCGAACTGGAGATCAAGAACGAGCTGAAGACCCGGGCCGACGAGGAGGCCATCCTGGTCTTCGCCGCCAACCTGGAGAAACTGCTCCTGGCGGCCCCGGCGGGTTCGCTGCCGGTGCTGGGCGTCGATCCCGGTTACCGAACCGGTTGCAAGCTGGTGGTGCTGGACGAGACGGGCAAGCTGCTGGACAAGGCGGCCGTCTATCCGACCAAGCCGCAGCAGGATACGGCCGGCGCCCGCAAGCTGGTCGAGGCCTGGCTGGGTAAATACCGCATCCGGGCCGTGGCCATCGGCAACGGCACTGCTTCCCGCGAGACCCATGCCTTCTTCAAGAGCTTTTTACCGCCGGAAGTCATCTGCTCGCTGGTCAGCGAGGCCGGCGCCTCGGTCTATTCGGCCTCGGCCGTGGCTCGTGAGGAATTTCCCGAGGAGGACGTCACCGTACGCGGGGCCGTTTCCATCGCCCGCCGCTTCCAGGATCCGCTGTCCGAGCTGGTCAAAATCGACCCCAAGTCCATCGGCGTCGGTCAGTACCAGCACGACGTCAACCAGAGCCTGCTGGCCCAGAAACTCGATACGGTGGTCGAATCGGTGGTCAACCGTGTCGGCGTCGATCTCAACAACGCATCCTACCATCTGCTGCGCTACGTGGCCGGTATCGGCCCGTCCCTGGCCAAGAACATCGTCCGCTACCGCGACGAGAACGGCCGCTTCCTCAACCGCCGCCAGCTGCTGAACGTACGCATGTTCGGCGACAAGGCCTTTTTGCTCAGCGCCGGTTTTCTGCGCATCCGCGACGGCGAGAACCCCTTGGATGGCACCGGAATTCACCCCGAGACCTATGATATCGTGCAGCGCATGGCCGACGATATCGCCGCCGCACCGACGCAGCTGATCCGCAACGAAGAAGCGGTCAAGGCCATCGTCCTGAACCGCTACATCAGCGACCAGTTCGGTCTGCCCACCCTGCAGGACATCGTCGCCGAATTGCGCAAGCCGGGCCGTGACCCGCGCCAGAACTTCGAACTTTTCGAGTACGAGGAAGGCGTCGAGGAGATCGGCGACCTGGAAGTCGGCATGGAACTGCCCGGGGTGATCTCCAACGTCACCCATTTCGGAGCCTTCGTGGATATCGGCGTTCATCAGGACGGTCTGGTGCACGTTTCCGAGCTGTCGCACCAGTTCATCCAGAAACCGGAGGATGTGGTCTCGGTCGGCGACAAGGTCAAGGTCAAGGTGCTCAGCGTCGACAAGGAACTCAAACGCATCCAGCTCAGCATCAAGGCCCTGCTGCCGGTGCCGGAACGGAAAGCGCCTGCTGACCGCCGTGGCCTGGCCCGCAGCCAGGAACGCCAGGGTAAACCTTCCACAGCCGTCCGTCAGCCCCGTCCGGACCCCAAACCGGCCAGGCCCAAGGCGGATCCCCTGGAGGAGCTGAAACGCAAGTGGGGTTCCCGGTAGAGGGGACCGAATCCGTTATTTCTCCAGATGCGCCGGATCCGATGGCAGGCCCTCGCTGCCGTCCGGAGCCAGGTACAGGACACGGTACAGGATCCTGCCGGGCGAAGCGGGCAGAAAATCCAGGCTTTCCTGGCCACGGATCGTTCCCGGCAGTCTGAGCCACAGCTCGTCCCCTTCCAGCTTGCGCTCCACGATCGCCAGCATGTCCGGCGGCGGGGCCTGGAAGCTGATTCTGAGCTGCCGGGTCGCCGTGTCGACGAGCTCGAGCCGGGGCGCCTGGGGGGTGGGAATGACCGGGCTGCCGATGATGACCGGGACGGCGGCGCAGGGCTCGCTGCGGTCTTGGCGCTCGTTGATTGCCACCACCCGGTAGAAATACGTTTCACCGGCGGCTACGAACTGGTCGGTGTAGCTGCGGGCATCCGCGGGCAGCGGGCGCCCCATGACCACACCCCACTGATCCGGATACCCGCTGCGCAGCACCAGAAATTGCCGGCTCTTGTGCTCCGGTTGACCCGGTTTGAAGCGGATGACGGCCTTGCCGCCCCGTCCGTCGACGGCGGTGATGCGCGGCGCGGGCGGCAGTCCCTTTTCCGGGATGATCACGGTGATGGGCGGGCAGTACGGTCCGGGTACGTTGTCGAAGGCTACGGCCTTGACCCGATAGGAAATGGTGCCGCTGGTTTCCTCGCCCAGGGGATCGTCGTAGCAGGTCTGCTGATCCAGTTCGTCGTTGATGCGGAACCAGGTCTTTCGATCGGTCTGGCGCTCGATGATGTAGGCCGATACCGCTTCTTTGGCTTCATCCCAGCTCAGGCGGATGCGGGTCCGGCCCACTTGGGCCTTGAGGTTTTGCGGGGTGGCCGGCAACGTGGCGCTCAGGGTCCGGACCGACACGGCCTGGGAAGGCTGTCCCATGGTCTGGCGAGGTCCCAGGCAACGCAGACGGTAGCAGGCTTCGAGTCCGCCGGGCAGTTTGCAGTCCAGAAAGGTCGCTGTCTGCCGGGGCAGGCCCTGGGGAGTGATCGGCATGTAGTTGCCGTTCTGTCTGAAGGCCCGCTCGATATAAACGGATTGGACGTTGGGACTGGGGTTGGCCTTCCAGGTCAGGGTGACCTGTCCCTTCTGAGCCTCGGCCTTGATTTCGGTCGGCGGAAGTGATGCCTGGTGATCGGCGTGAAAGACGACCACAAGCGCCGGCTCGCTGTGGCGGCCCAGTACGTCGACAGCGATGAGCTGATAGCTGCTTTCCTGCTCCACCGGGGCGGCCGGATCGATGTAGTCCGGTTGGTCGGCCGGGGCATTGACGTTGAGCAGGATGGGTTTTTGACTGATCAGTTCCATCGCAGCGGAGTGGTTGTAACGTTCCAGTCGGTAGCTGAACACCGGAGTGGTGCTGGATTTTTCAGGCGGAGACCAGAAAAAGGCGACTCCGGCGGGTTGGGATTCGGCTCGGAACTGCTGCGGCGCGGCGGGCAGGGGGGTGGCTTTGGCGGCATCGACGGCGGCGCTGCTCCGCACCGTTCCATTGGGTTTCCCGGCGCCGTCCAGGCCGATGATACGGTAGATTTTCGCTCCGGCACCAACTTTGTGCAGGGTGCGCGACAAGCCCATGGCCCGGGCCATGTCCGGGTTTCCCAGAACCATCAGCCGTAAACCGAAGAAATAGTTTTTTCGGTCTTTATCGGTTTTGAATGCGGGCAGTCCACGGGCCAAGTCACGGATCGATTGGGCCCGATCGGGAGCAAAACCGTCGAGGAAGGCTTCTTCCCCGGCTTTGACCTGGCCGATCAGGATTTTCCCCTGGTCATCCTGAATCTGCCAGCCTCCGGCGGGCCAAACGCCATCTTGGGGCAGCCAGAGGAGGGAGATGCCGCCCAGTCCGTCCGAGATGGCCAGGCAGCCGGTTTCGTCATCGGTTTTCCGGGCCTGCAGTGACCAAGGGGCCAGGATGATCCAGATCGTCAGAACGGGGATAACAATGAGTTTGCACATCGGTCGACTCCTATAAAATACTCAGGCAATATGGGATTTCATCCTCACCGTCAAACGGCCAATCGATGCCGAAACAGACCGTCAGGTTGGTCGGATCGGGGGTCTCGAAAACCACGCTGGCCGAGACGTCGAATTCACCACAGCAGCAGATGATGCAGCCTCCAACGCCAAGCTTGATGCCGGCATTGCTGTAGATGTGAAATTTGGGTTTGAGCAGAATGTCGGCTTGCGCACCGATATGGCTGCTGACGTAGACGCTGACCGGCAGCTCGTCGGCACCCGGGGGAATGATGCTTTTAATTGAAAAACCGGTTCTCAGACCGAGATCATCCAGCATCAGGTAACCCGAGCCGTCTATACCGATCAGTTGAAGTGTTATCGGTACGCCGTTGGTGCCGGCATACACGTGCCAGTCGCCGTCGCCGAATGAGAAATCGATGCGCGGAGCGCCGGCATCACCCAGGTTCAGGGACAGGGCATGGCGGTTGATGAGGGGAATCAGGAAAAGGTTCAACTGTCCGAAGATATTGCCGCCGAATTTTTTGTTGGCGTAGCCGATGTGACCCCCGAATCCGCCCATGTTGAAAATTTTCCAGTCCTGAAAGTCTACGCCCAGACAGCCGTCGCTGCCTCCGGACAGGGTGGCGTCGCCTCCGAGGGTGAAACCGTTGTCATAGGTCGTTCCCAGGGTCACTCCAGCGCTGAAGGCGGCCGTGACGTTCAAGTTGGGCTGCGAATCGACGGAAGCCGTCGCCAGGGTCGGCGCGTCGAAATGGTAACCGAAGCCGCCGTGGAAGCCATAAATTGAGAAGGGGATCGGAGACAGGGGGATACCGGAACTGATGTTGATGTGGGCGAAGGTCATGAAATAGCTTTCGCCGTTCTGGCTGCCCAAAATGAAGTTGGCGTCGCCCAGATTGGCCGTGCCGAAAATTTGCAGTGGAACTGTGGCGACAAAACGGGTGCCGCTCAATGAAGCGTCGAAGTTGTCGTCCCCCGGGTTGGTGCTGGGCCCCGAAGCGCCTGGCGCCGACCCGTTCGATGGACTGCCCGGTTGGTAGCTGGGTGTGAATTTTCCGTTGAAATCGCTGGTCACCGTGGGGTATCTGACCGTCATTTCGTTGCAATCGGTGACGGGGCCGTTCAGGCTGCAGCCGTTTCCCGAGCGTGTGAGGGTGTAGTTGATCAGGGCGTCGGGGTTGGCGATGAACTGGTCCATGCCGGCGCCGGCGTACTTGATCTTGCTGACGATGGCGAAGGTCAGGCGCTCTTGGCTGCCCGTCGGGGCCGTCACCGTCACCTTGCTGATGTCGCAGGGGAAAGGACCGAAACGGCTGTCCTGGTTAGCCGGGAAGAATAGCTTGGAAGCGGTTTCCCCGTCGAACAAGGTCTCGTCGTCGAAGCGGAAGAAGAATTCGTCGCTGGTGAGGCTGGTCAGGGGAACGCCTTCGCAGGCCAGGTCTATTCTGAGATCGCAGACGATGGCCGGTTCTTTGTTTTTGCTGGTGATCTTCTTGAAGCGGAAATCGCTGGTCGTCAGGGTCACCGTTCCGCGCTGATTCTGGTCCTGGTAACTCATGATGACCGGAGTTTGGTCGTCCAGGACCATTTCCGGGGAATACTCCGACCCGTTCATGGTCGTGGTCAGCGTGGCATTACCCTTCAGAGAGGAGGCCAGCCAGGGGGCGGTGATCATGATGTCCTGATAGTTGCCGAAGGGTACATTGTTTTGCACGCCGAATTCCAGCTTTTTGAACTGGAAACTGCCTTTGGAGATCTTCGCCGAAAATTCGCCGCCGCTGGCCTTGCCGTTCAGACCCTGGCCGTCGACGATCCATTCCTGCTCGGTATTCACGGTGAAATCCGGGTCGGTGTAGTCCATGGTATAAGGGGTGATACGAGCCTGGCCGATGTGCACGCCCATCCAGGTGGCCGGCTTGGCGCCCATGCCTGGCGGGTTCTCGCTTTGGCTGATGTCGATGGACACCCCGTTCGCGCTCTCGATGACAAAGGCCGTGTGGATGAACTGGCTTTTGTCCAGATGCAGTCCGCTGGCCATCCAGTCGCCGTTCAGGGCGGACAGGCGGCCGCTGGCCTGCTGGATGGTGACGCTGTCGTTGCTTCCGCCCTTGATCTGTTTGAGACCCGACATCGGCAGATCGATATTGAACGAGGCCATCATCGGCTTGGGCACCGTGTCGACCGCCCCCCCTTCCAGATGTGTCAATACGGCGTTGTGAACGAAACTCTTGGGAAAGGAGAGGTCCGTGACTCCCTTGGGACTTGTTTTGAGGGTTCCGGACAGGAGGATACCGGTCTCCTCCTGGACATCCCATTTGCTGAAGGGGATGTTGGCGATAAAGGCTTCCGCCACGCTGCCGTTGCCGACGCGGTAGCGGATGGTCAGCGTTCCTTTGCCCGAGTACCTCATGTCCGCTGTGTCCTGACTGACCGATTCCATCATGTCGGTGAACGGGAAGTAGGCGCCGCTGCCGTCCGGGATCTGCACCAGGCAGCCCAGTTTGGAATGGATCTCGTTGACCTGGTAGTGCTTGAGCGG
>CAYXHZ010000099.1:0-6894 GCA_964465065.1 uncultured Clostridia bacterium | reverse complement strand
GTGTCTTGACAGCATGGCATAAACAGGCTATAAGACAGACATGTGCGGCGTATTAGGAATAATCGATTCGGAACAGGTCATTGGGAAAGTGTACAATGCCATGCTGACTTTGCAGCACCGTGGTCAGGATTCAGCCGGTATCCTGACTTACGATGGCCGCTACCATATCAAAAAAGGTAACGGACTGGTCCGGGACATTTTCGATGCCAACAACATTGCCCGTTTGCGGGGTCATGTGGCCATCGGCCATACCCGTTATCCAACGGTCGGCGAGGGATCCGTCGAGGATGCGCAGCCGTTCTGGATCAACTATCCGTATGGAATAGCCGGAGCTCACAACGGCAATGTCTCCAATTTTCTCGATCTCAAGAAACGGCTTTTCGAAAACTCGCATAAAATAATCAATTCAAACTGCGATGTCGAAGTGATCATCAATATATTCGCGGAATACCTGGAAAAATGGAAAAATAAGCCTCTGACTGAAGAAATCATCTTCAATGCGGTTCGGTATGTGTACCGCTTCGTGCGGGGCAGTTATTCAGTCGTTTTGTATATCGCCGGAAAAGGTTTGGTCGCATTTCGCGATCCGTATGGATTGCGGCCGCTGGCCATGGGCAGAAGAGAGGGTGAAAACGGTCCGGGCTTCGCGTTTGCATCCGAAAGCGTGGCTCTGGATGCCATGGGCTTTTCCGATCAGAGCGATGTGGAACCGGGTTCGGCGGTGTTTATCGATGCGCAGTACAGACTTTTTAGCAAGAAAATCAGTAAAAAACCGTTTCGGCCATGCATTTTTGAATACATCTACTTCGCAAGACCCGATTCCTGGATGAACGGGATCAACGTTTATGAATCCCGGATCCGTTTGGGAGCCAAATTGGCTAAAAAGATCAAGGAACAGAACATCGAAGACATCGATGTGGTCGTTCCCGTTCCCGATTCGGCCCGGTCAGCCGCGATCGAGATCGCCAGGGTCTTGAGACTGAAATACGAAGAGGGTTTGGTAAAGAATCGCTATATAGGGCGAACCTTCATCATGCCGGGCAATCAGGTCCGTAGACAATCGCTTCGGCATAAACTGAACCCGATCCGTCATGTGTTCGAAGGACAGAATGTTCTGCTGATCGACGATTCGATCGTTCGTGGCAATACTTCACGCTCGATCATTCAGATGGTACGGGATGCCGGCGCCCACAAAGTGTATTTCGCTTCCTATTCGGCGCCCTTGACCAATCCTTGCGTGTATGGGATCGACATGCAGACCAAAGGCGATTTTATCGCCCTGGATGCCGACAATAGCGAGATCGCCACGAAAATCGGCGCCGATGCGGTGATTTACCAGGATATCGACGATATGGAGAGTGCGGTCCGGCAGCGTCATAAAGATATAAAAAGTTTTTGCATGGCCTGCTTCACCGGGGATTATCCGACCGGTGATGTTTCGAAAGAGATGCTGGAGACGATTGCCTGTGAGCGTAAAGGCTCGCAGAAAGAAGAGTAAACGTTTTTTTAGCTGGGGAATGAATGGAAATCAGCATGAAGCGACTTTTTTCCAGTAATGGAACCTTTACGTCTAAAGAAGAATTGATCGAGATCGTCAGCAAACTGGACAGGGAGAAGGTAACCGGGGCCTTGATCATCAAAAACGAATCGATCGAGCGTTCCATCTTTTTCGACGATGGCCGGATTGTCTTCGCCCACTCTAACAGTCTGAATGATTCCCTGGGGCAATACCTGCTGGTCCATCAAAAAATCAATCGGGAACAATTGAATCATGCCTCGACCGTGGTTCAGCAATCTGGAAAACGCCTGGGCAGAGCTTTACTGGAGATGGGCGTTTTGGGCTACGATACCCTGTGGGAATCCGTTGTCAGTCACCTGAAAGGAATCGTTACGGCCTGTTTCACGCATGATAACGGGGATTACACCATCATTCCGGGGCATCGCCTGCCGGACGAGAACATCATACTGGACCTGAGCGTCGGCAACCTGGTTTGGGGAATCATGGATACGGCCAAGATTCCCCAAAATCCCGAACAATACCTGACGGATATGGAAAAGGTGTACGTAACGGACTGCACCAAATTGTCCCAGATCGAAATGACGCCGTATCAGCTTCACATCGTCAAGCTGATAGAACGGTACCATTCGCTGGACATGGTCATTCGCCAGAGTGAACTGTTGCCGGTTGACACCCAGCGGATTTTAGCCGTTTTGAAGATTGGCGGAATGATAGGCGGCGAACCCGAAGAGACTGCGGCTGCAGATTCTGTGGCCGATGTGTCCAGCGCCGCGCTACCTTTTTCTTCCTTCGATGAAGCATTGAAACATTACAACACCCTCTATGAATTGATCTTTAAAATGCTCAAGAAGGAGATCGGACCGATTGCCATGTCCATCAGTCAGAACGCATTGGAGGAAATACGGGGCAGCCTGCCTGGTCCGTTCAAAAAAGTTGAAATCATGCCGGATGGAAAACTGAGTGATCAATTGCTGCAAAAAACCATCTGGTTCGGTGATATGACCAAGAAAATAGCTGAATTTATCAGCGCTCTGGACGAAATCCTCTACGCCCAAATCTATGCGGTCAAAAAAAATCTGGGCAATGAGCATGAACAGCAGGTCTTGAGATGGGTCCGCGGCGACAGAAACTGAAATATGCGGATGATTGTCAAACCTGAACCCGGAAAAATCACTGTTTTGGAAATCATCGGTCCGACAGGGGTGGGCAAGAGCGCCATCGCCGTCTATCTGGCGCAAACTTTTGCCGGTGAGGTGATTTCTGCCGACTCCATGCAGGTTTACCGCGGTTTCGATATCGGTACGGACAAGATGCCCCAGGATTCCATGGCCGGCGTGATCCACTACGGCCTGGATATTTATCATGCTGGCGAGCAATCGACCGCTTTCCGATTCATGGAGAATGCCTGGAACTGGTGCCATGAAATTCTTCGCAACGGTCATTTACCGATCATTTGCGGAGGGACGGCCATGTACCTCAGGATATTGCAGCAAGGGGTCTTTCCGGAAGAGAAAGGGGACAGCGCAATTCGAAAACAGCTGAAAGATCGGCTGGACCGCCTCGGTCTGGCCGGCATGTGGCAAGAGCTTCATGAACTGGATCCCGAATACGCCGCAAGAATCGGCCAGAACGACGAACGGCGCATTCTGCGTGGGCTGGAAATTCACCACAATACCGGATTGCCGCCGACCCAGGCTTTCCGACTCAGCAGAACCCCTTTTGGCCAATGTCGTTTCATCAGGATCGGTTTGAACATGAAACGGGAAGAACTGTACAAGCGTATTGATTCCCGTGTAGACCGGATGATTGCCCGCGGACTGCTTGAGGAGACACGGGCCTTGCTTCAGATATATCCACGCACTTGTCCTCCCTTTCAGGGCCTGGGCTACAAGGAAATGCTCAGTCACCTGGATGGGCTGTTGTCCCTGGATGAAGCGGTTGCGCTGATCAAGCAGCACAGCCGGAATTATGCCAAACGGCAACTCAGTTGGTGGAGACAGGAGAAGGATATCAATTGGTTTGAACCCGGTCAACGGAATGCGATCAGCGAGTTTATCCGAAAGGAGCTGGACAGATGACCCAGGAGCAGGTAGTACTGGTATGGGCTTGTACGGAGCGTGTCGATTCATCGGCTGAGCAGTACGTCATGAATGAATTGGCAGGGCTTGTCGAAAGCGCTGGCGGGGAAGTTACGGCCAGATTCGTTCAGAACAGACCGAGTGTCGACTCCAAGTGGATTGTCGGAGAAGGGAAACTCGCAGAAATCAAACAATTTTTGCTGGAAAACTCCGCAGATTTGGTCATTTTCCATAACACCTTGTCGGGAAGCCAGCAGCGCAATATCGAAAACTTTTTAGGCGTTCGGGTCATCGACAGAACCAGGGTGATTCTGGACGTTTTCGCACTGAGGGCCCGCTCTCTGGAGGGGAAGCTGCAGGTTGAACTGGCGCAGTTGTTGTACATGATGCCCCGGCTGACCGGCAAAGGCCTGGAAATGTCCCGTTTGGGCGGCGGTATCGGTACCCGTGGGCCTGGAGAAACCAAGCTGGAGACCGATCGGCGGGTGATCAAAAAAAAGATTTCCCAACTGCAGGATAAGCTGGAATCTGTCAGCAAAGTCCGACACATCCATCGCCAGGGCCGCAAACGCTCTGTCAGCCCGGTACTCGCCCTGGTCGGCTACACCTCGGCTGGAAAATCTACCCTGTTCACCCGCTTGAGCGGTACCGAGACGGAAATATCCGCCAAGTTGTTTTCCACCCTGGATCCCCTCATCCGCCGTGTCGATCTGGGGAAGTACCTCCCGGGCTGCCACGCGCTGATTTCCGATACGGTCGGTTTTATCCGGGACATGCCCAAGGAGGTGAAAAGCGCGTTCAAGGCGACATTGGAGGAAATCACCGAAGCTGATGTCATCCTTATGGTGCTGGACATCAGCCACCCCGACCACCTTCAGCATCGTCGGGCCGTTGAAGAAATACTCGACGAAATTAAAACCACGGATCAGACAATATGGACCGTATACAATAAAATCGATCTGTTGAAGGAAACGATCGATGTCCCTCGAGATGGCTTTTGGATCTCGGCAAAACATGGTCAGGGCATTGATGAACTTTTGGATGCATTTTTCAAGTATTGGATCGCGGGTAAGAAACGGTATCTCTTGAAACTGGGCAAAGTGCAGCAGAAACAAGCGGAAAAACTCGATGAATGGGCCATGATCCTGAGAAAATGGTATGAGATGGACTGCTTCTGCGTGGACCTTGTCACCACACCGGAACTGATCGCGCCGTTTTTGCAGAAGACTGGAAGCATGTATGAGGAATTGCCATTGAAAAATGGTACAATGGAACAAACGGAGTGATTCATGAACAAGAGATGGTTAAATCCGCTGTATGCGATTTTGGCGATAATTCTGCTGTCAGGATGCGCCCAGGCTCCGCGGCCTCAGTTTTCACCCCTCCCTCTACCCGAGCTTTCCGAGCAGGACAAAACCTCGACGGATTCCCATCATCAGCTGGGCTGGAACCTGCTGCTCAGCGGAGAACCGGATAAAGCGCTCAAGGAGCTCAAGCTGAGCCGGAGCCCGGATAGAGCCGTTTTCACCGGATTCGGTTATGTTTACCTGGTCAAGAAGAACTATCTGCTTTCCGAGAAGAACTTCAGGAAAGCCTTGGCGGCGGCTCCGGACGATATGATGGCCCAATCCGGCCTGGGACTTCTCTATGAAATGATGGGAAAAAGCGAAGAAGCTTTTTCTATGTATCGCGCCATCAAAAAGCTATACCCCAGCAATCCCTGGGCGGAATCCCGCTACGATCATCTTCGGGCTGTGCTGACGGAAATGCAGATCAAAAAAGCCGAGTCCGCCAAGAACAGCGGTGATTCCGAACGCTACCTCCGGGAATTGGAGCGGGCGCAGTATTACTCTCCGGAAATGAGCGAAATCGCCTTGAAGATCGCAGCTCGATACCAGGAGATGGGCATGCCGGAAAAAGCGATCTACGCCTACCGTCAACTCATCAAAAGCGATCCGCACAATCAAGTCTATCTGCAAAACCTGGCTCAGATCTATGTTTCCATGAAAGCCTTCGACAATGCGTTGATATTGTACCGCCAGTTGCTGGATCTCAATCCGAACGATGAGCAGATCAAAGAGAAATGCGAACAGGTGAAAAAGGCTTTCGATGAGAGTGCCTGGCCTCATGAGCTGAAGAGTATATTTTATAAAGAACAACTGAACCGCGAGGATACGGCGGCTTTGATCGGCCTGTATTTCCCGTCGATCCTCTCGGATCCCCAGAAGCCGCTGATCATCAGCGACATCAGCGGATCGTTTGCCTTCGCTGATATCATCAAGGTTTGCGCCAGCGGCATTATGACCGTACGTCCAGACCATCGTTTCGACCGTTTCGGGCTGATCAACCGGGGATTAGTCGCCCTGATCCTGGACCGCTTGATCAAAGTGATCACCGAAAGCGGGCGAACCCTGGATTTTCAGCCGATTCGCGACTTTACCCCGCCTCACGATATTCTTCCGACTCATCGCGATTATCAGACCATCACTTCGTTGCTCAGCATCAATCTGCTCGAACTCGACGAATCTAATCAGTTTCGTCCCTTGGATACCGTTCATCCGGATGAACTGATCAATGCCCTGAAAAAGATCGAGATGGTTATGCGTTTCGTCGAAAAAGATGAGCGTTGATTTCATGACTGACCGTTTCCGTGCACTGAATCATGAGCAAGCGACAGCTGAAGTCTGAAGCTGACGACAAGCAGAAAAAGGCAGCCTCGCAAGCGGATCGCAGTTGGGAAACTGTTTTTTTGCAGGACGACCGGGAATTGGAGCTGGAGAAAGATTCACAGGCGTTTCTGCTCTGGATGGAAAAGGCTCTTCTGGATTTCGATTCCGGAAAAATAGCCACAGTCAAAACCGAATCGGCGAAGGCTCAGAAAGTCCGCAACGAGCGGCCGAAAGGAAAACAACTCCGATTGCTTTGGGAAACAGCGCCGGCTCTGGACCTTCACGGGTTGAACCGCAGGCAGGCCCTGCAAAGTATCGGTGCATTTTTGTCCGAACAGCGGGACCTTGGGAACAAGTGGGTTACGGTCATCGTCGGCAAAGGTCATCATTCCCAGGATGGACGAGCCATACTACGCGATGAAGCGGAACGGATTCTGTCGGCCTTGAAGAAACAAGGCCGGATATCGGACTGGTTCTGGGAATGCAAGGATAAAAACAAGAGCGGGGCGGTCATGGTCCGCCTTCACACTCTTGACTTTTACAATCGAGATCAATAATATGAGCTCAACCGCCCTATAGGGCATGCCACAACATCCAATCCGGCCCCACCACCACCCCAGGTGGGGCT
>CAYXHZ010000098.1:0-7058 GCA_964465065.1 uncultured Clostridia bacterium | reverse complement strand
GCTCCGGCAGCTACAACAAAAACACCGGCCTGTGGACCATCGGCGCCCTGCCCGTAGGCGGCTCGGCCAGCATCCAGCTGACCCTGCAGAGTTCGGTTCTGGGCAGCACCGTGCTGAGTTTCCCGATCAGCGACAGCGGCACCTACGATCCCAAGGAAAGCGACAACCAGCTCGCCCTGGCCGTGCAGATCGTCAAAGTCGCCCCGCCCCTGGAAGCCGGCGTGCAGAAGTTCGAGAACGACCTGATCTTCACCAAGGAACTGTTCAACAAGCTCACCTGGCAGCACAACCCGGCCAACACCAACGTCAGCGGCTACAAGATCCTCTTCAAACTGAAAAGCGCCGCCGATTCCAGCTACAGCCAGCTGACCGTCACCGCCGCCTCGGCCACCCAGTACGCCCACCGCAACCTGGCCGCCGGCCAGTCCTACAGCTACAAGATCATCGCCGTCAACGCCAGCGGCGACGAGAGCCCGGCCGTCGTGGTCGAGAACTGAGGAGCAAGAACATGAACAAGCTGATTCCCATCCTGCTGACCCTGCTGCTGTGCCTGGGCTCCGTCCAGGCCGCCCAGGTCCAGGCCGGCCTGCTCGGCGGCCTGCGCACCGTGGCCGATTCCGATTTCTCGGACGTCTACGGCAGCGGCCTGTGGCTGACTCCCTTCGCCGCCGTCCAGCTCAAAGACAAGCTGTCTCTGGGCCTGGCCTTCTCGCTGGGCTATACCAAATCCGACAAACCCATCGGCCTCCTGGACGACCCGTCGGATTTCTCGCTGAGCAACCTGGAACTGTTCGGCCGCTACCGCTTCGAGTCCGGCAAGCTGGACCCCTACCTCAAACTGGGCCTGGGCCTGACCTTCTACTCCCAGACCATCGCGGCGGTCGGCAGCGATTTCTCCGAAAACGCTCTGAGCGTGCACCTGGCCGGCGGGGCCGAGTATGCCCTGTCCGAAACTTTCTCTCTGATCGGCGAACTGGGCTACAGCATCCTGTCCGTCGAACCTCTGGACGAAAAGGTCAATCTGGGCGGACTGTCCATCCAGATCGGCCTGGGCTATTCCTTCACTCTGTAAACAATCATTTCTGTCGCACCGTCCCCCGCCCGGGGGACGGTGCAAAACATTACAACATTTTCGAAAACCAAGCGCACTCCTTTGCGGCAAACGATCGTATCCAGTAATTTTCCCTGTATCCTTTTTCTGCGTCGGCAGTCATATAATAGATGACATACCGCGAACGACCCCATATGGACCAGACCAGCGACGAAGATCTGATGCTGCGTATACAGGCCGGTGAATCCCACCTGTTGGCCACACTTTTCGAGCGCCATCACCGCCGTATCTACAATTACATGCTGCGTATGACCGGCAGCCGCTGTTCGGCCGAAGACCTGGCGTCGGAAGTGTTCATCCGCCTGCTCAAATACAGCGGCAGCTACCACCGCCAGGCCCGCTTCAGCACCTGGCTCTACCAGATCGCCCGCAACCTGTTTCTGGATCATGTCGAAAAACAGCGTCCGCAGGATTCCCTCGACGATCTGCCCGTCCCTCTGCAGTCCGAGCAGGGCCAGCCCGACCAGGAACTGCAGAGAGAACAGGAAAGCCAGCTGATGCGCAAGGCCCTGTCGCAACTGGCGGACCGCAAGCGCGAAGTGTTGATTCTGAGCCGCTACCAGGATATGAGATACGACGATATCGCAGTGGTCATGGGCTGTACGACGGCGGCGGTCAAGATTCTGGTGCACCGCAGCCTGAAGGAGCTGCGGGAAATCTATCAACAGATCAGTGCAGGAGGCCAAGCATGAAATGTGAACAAGCAAAAAACCGGATGATCGACGCCCTCAAGCCGGACCTCACCCCACAGGAACTGGCCCCGCTCGACGAGCACCTGCGCGTTTGCGCAAGCTGCCGGCAGGAAATGGACGAGCTGCGCGCCACCTGGCAGTCCGTCGCCGCACTCGCCGACGAGGAGCCGGGTCCCGGCCTGCGTGAAAAGTTTTACGCCGGCCTGCAACGGGAGCTGCTGGCCGCAGAACCGCCCCCTCCTGTCGTTTCACCAGCCCGTACCGTTCGTAAAAAATGGCTGCCGGCTCTGATCGATTTTCGCCCGGCCTGGCAATTCGCCGCCACCCTGCTGCTCTTGGGCATCGGATTTGCCGGCGGCTATTTTTACCAGCGCCCCAGCCGTGAAAATCTGCAGCAGGTACAGCGGCAGGCCGACCAGATACGCAGCGAACTGTCACTGGTCATGCTGGAACGCTCCTCGGCCGGCGACCGGCTGCAGGGAGTCCGCCAATGTGCCCAGCTCAGCGCTCCCGACGACCGCCTCATCGACCGTCTCCTGGAAATCGTCAACGCCGACGACAACATTCACGTCCGGCTGGCTGCCGTCGATGCCCTGTATCTGTTCGGTGACCGGCCCGAGGTCCGCCAGGGGGTGACCCGGGCCCTGAGCAGCCAGAACGCCCCGCTGATGCAGGTGGCCCTGATCGACCTGCTGGTGTCCTGGCGTGAAAAGCAGGCGGCCGCCAGTTTGAAGGCCCTGTCCGAAAACGGTCGGCTGGATCCGCAGGTGCAGGCCCGGGCCAAAGAGGGGCTGGTGAAACTGTTATGACGACTCCGTGGTTTTTTCCTGTATCCTGTTCCGGTTTTGCCGGTCTAACCCTATGCAAGAACGCGTTCCAGGAGGAATGAACATGAAAAAAAACGTACTGTGCCTGCTGATGATGGCCGCCGTGACCGTCATGGTCGCCGCCGCCGATTATCCGATGAAGGACAAAGAGGATATCGACCTGATCCTGCCGTTCAGCGCCGACGCGACCCTGCGCTCGCTGCTGGTCGACAACGTGTTTGGCACCATCGAACTGCAGGGCTATGACGGCAACGAACTGCGGGTCAAAGGCGTCCGCACCATCCAGGCGGAAACGGAAGACGACCTGGAGCGGGCCCGCAGTCAGGTCAAGCTGGAAACCCGGCAGGACAACGGCCGGATCGGACTGATCGTCAGCGGACCGTTTCGCCAGACCGACGGCTGCGTCCGTTGGAACAAGCTCGGCTACATCGTACAATACGACTTCGTCATCCAGGTGCCCAGAACCTGCAGACTCGACATCTCGACCGTCAACGGCGACCATATCAGCATCGCCGACATTCATGGCGACTTCCGGGTTCGCAACGTCAACGGCCGAATCGCCATGAGCGGCGTCGACGGCTCCGGTCAGGCCAGCACCGTCAACGGCTCGGTTCAGGTCGCCTTCAACCGCCCGCCCCGGGAGAATTGCTCTTTTCAAACCGTCAACGGGGATGTCGAACTGGAATTCGCCCAGTCCCCTTCGGCCGATTTCTGGTGCAAGACCTTCAACGGCTCGGTCTACAGCGATTTCGATGTCACCCGCCTGCCCGGCAAGGCTGGTCAGGCTCGACGTCAGGACGGTCGTTTCGTATACAAGAGCGACGATTTCCGCGGTCTGCGCATCGGCCAGGGTGGCACCGTGATCAAAATGGATTCGCTCAACGGCGACCTGCTGATCGCCGCCGGGTCAAAAAAATAATTCCGAGAAAAATGTAAAAAAGGAGAAAAAAATGAAAAAAATGATTCTGATTCTGATATCGCTGGCCCTGAGCCTTCTGGTCCTCAACGCTCAGGACAACGGCGGCGACAAAGTCGTGGTCAAGCTGACCAATCCAGGCCAACCGGTTTTTCTCAAAGCCAGCCTGCTCAACGGTTCGATCCGGATCAGCGGCTACGACGGCAAGGAAGTGATCGTCGAGTCCTTGGCCCGCGGCAAGATGCTCAAGGATGATGACGACACAGAAGAGGATGAAGAAGATGGAATCGGACCGATCATCGTACCGGCAGAAGCCGGCGAGATCATCCATCTGGGCAAGCATGAAAAAGAGCGCAAGGACCGCCAGGGCATGAAACGCATCGGCGGCGGTATCGGCGCCGGTCTGACCGTGACCGAAAAGAACAACAAAGTCGAGGTGGAAATCGAGTCGCTCTGGGCCAGCATCGACCTGGATATCAAGGTGCCCTACAACACCTCGCTAAAACTGAATGCCGTCAACGGTGGCCAGATCGTGGTCGACGGGGTCAACGGCAGCCATGAAATCGAGCACGTCAACGGCAAGATCAACATGAACAACATCTCCGGATCGGTCCTGGCCAACACCACCAACGGGGATATCAAAGTCGCATTCAAGCAAGTCGATCCCGCCGCCGAGATGTCCTTCGCCTCGTTCAACGGCGACGTGGACGTCTCCTTCCCGGCCGCTCTCAAGGCCACCGTCAAGTTTTCCACCGAACGGGGCGAGATCTACAGCGACTTCGACGTCAGCAGCCGCCAGGTGACCGACCAGAAGGTCCAGGACCGGCGCAGTACGGGCGGACGCTACGAGGTGCGCTTCGACAAGGCCATCCACGGCAGCATCAACGGCGGCGGCCAGAAGCTGGATTTCAAAACCTACAACGGCGACATCCTGATCCGCAAGAACAAATAATCTCCCAAGCTGTAGGGGTTTGATCCTTCAAGCCCCTACACACCTTCCCCTGCTTCCCTTCAAACCCCGAACCGCTGTTTTGCTCGCCAAAGAACTGATTTTTATAAAGGGGACAGTCCCTTTCTACACCATGCAGGTTGGGTCCGACCTGAGCGGAGGGTTAGACCGTTGACATAATATTGACATGTATTAAACCGTAAGAACCATGTGGAACGTATACTGCCTATTCCTTTTAAACACATGTCCAGGTATGAAGAGGCATCATAAAAAAGCCATATCTAGGACCTCAAACCAGCGACAATCAGCGATTGGAGGGCAATGCCAAGGCCAAGTGATAATAGCCATAGAGCTAGACCCTCCCAAAATTTTTCGCTACGCTTTGAATGTTCTTGCGAGAGATTCTTTTTGTGACCTATTTTAAGGAATACATGCCCTTGCCTTATTCTGGCAATGAGTAAGAATTGTGCAAGAAATGCAAAGAAAGCAGAAAAAAACATGAAAGAGATTGCAACCAAAATTTTGACCGAAAATGATTTATCAGCCTTTACAAACTGCATAAGTGCGATTAGCCCGCCTCCAATTGTTAGAGATGTTGTGCCTAGTTGCTTAAGATAATCGTAGAATAAGCCAACGGCGGTATCTGGGCTGATAGGCGATACATCTTGCGATTCTGAGACATCATTCATGTGCTTCTCCGTGTTGTCGTTCGTGAGGCCCAACGCTTCCGCTCACCCGCCACGCGGAGCGTGGTTGGTGTGCAGCAGGTTGTTGGGCTTCTTGCTTTTTTATCAAAATTTCTTTTCCATTTTTCTATTGAATATCTAGAAAGTCATAGCTGTCTTTTGTAATTTCTGATCGCACTTTGCCTGTGTGAGCGATTCCTGCAGGCTCGAATAGAACTAATTTTACATGACCAATTGGTACGACTTTATGCTCAACCCCATGTTCCACGACACAGAATTCTCCTGCGGTCAATATTACAGATTTCTCTTTTTCAAGAACTTCCAATGAACCTTCAATTACTAAAAACAATTCATCTTCAGAGTCATGAACATGCCATGGAACTTTATCACCTTCACAGTGAACCACCTTCATATGTTGGTTATTAAGTTCGGCCACTATTTTGGGTGAAAATATATCACTGAATTTACTAAAGCATTGCTCAAGATTGACAGCCTTCATCATTCTTCTCCTTATTTTTTAAGCCCAACGTTTCCGCTCACCCGCCGGGTGTCCGGTCGGGTGCAGCGGGTTTGTTGGGCTTTTTGATATTCTTTTTACTTCCATAATTGCTAGCAATTTTTAAAATAATTTGTATGAACGTGAAAGTTCATTGAAGTAACAAAAGCATTTAAATTCCTCTTATTTTACCGATAAATGGGCCATTAACTCTCATGTTATAGTATAGATTTTTAGACAGATTGATTATTACACTGAAGAAACATTTACCTCCATCACATACAAAAACGATTTCATCAAAGTTTGTTAATCCAGTATTGTCACAAAAACAATTTACAAAAACCTCTTTTTCACCAAGTTCATTGTAAACTGCTACATATTGTCTGTGATATTGAGAAAGATCAATAAGGAAGTCAAGAGGATTAAATTTATAATTTGATTTTCCAATATTGCTATTGTTTACTTTAATAATATCTTCTTTTTTTAGATCATTGTATAAAGCAATACAACCTTGCAGTATATCGTCTATTGTTTCAAGTTCCTTTTGAGACAAGTCTGCATTAAGGGCATTTTTAAATGGAGAATAATCATTTGGACTATATAGGATTATTGTGATTTTTTTAGAATTCGAATTAACCTTATCATTAAGGTTGCTTGAAATTTTAGGGTAATCTATTTTTTTGTCATTTCCTTGCTTACATCTGGCCACAAAAAGTAAAAGGATGAACAAAACAATTTCTACTTTTTTCACTTGTAAAACCTTATGTTTAATATTGCTTTTAATTCATTTTGCCCAACGCCGACCATCACCCGCCGGGTAACCGGTCAGGTGCATGGCCTTGTTGCATGAGATTATTCTTATCTTCTTCCCATGTTTCAGGATTATTCCGGATATATTCACGAATTTTTTTTAAGGATTCTTCATCTCGGATGATTTGATCATAATAGGATCGTTGCCAGATTTTGACCGATTTATAGGTCCCATTTGTTTTGATCTGATTTAGATATTCCATTGAACATTGAGATTTGAATGCCCGAACGACATGACCGAGGGTAGGGGCGCTGCTTGTCTGCGCCCGCTTTTGAATGATTACGATACCATGTACATGGTTGGGCATGACAATGAATTCATCCAAAGAAACAGAATCGAATTGATTTGGTATTTCATTCCATTGGTTTTCGATGATTTTTCCTATTTCGGTCAATTCCATTTGTTTTGTTTGTATACATTTTGCGGGTTGTTGATTGTCGTATGTAGGGGCGCAGACAAGCGGCGCCCCTACACGACGGGCCGACACAAGGGCGGCCCCTACCCTGGCAAAAATGTTTTCGCGTTCCCGGGAACAGATGGTGACGAAATAAATGCCATCTTGGGAATAAT
>CAYXHZ010000097.1:0-7404 GCA_964465065.1 uncultured Clostridia bacterium | reverse complement strand
GTTCGGAAGAGATTCCGGCCGACAACAAGACTCACCGGATCTACGGAAAACTGACCTTCCAACCCGGGCAGAGAGACAAGCTGTACTTTTCTTACCAGTATGGCACGACCGTCCGCAATCACCGCGGCGCCGCCTACAACATCACCGAAGAGGGATCCAGAAAGCACGAATCCCCCAGCCAGACCATGGTGCTGCAGTGGGCTCACACCTTCAACAACTCTCTGTTCATGAACCTCAAGGCCGCCGGCGTCCTGTTCAATATGGACTTGATGGCCAAGGCTGAGGGAGCTTCGATTTATTACTACGAGTTGGATGAATACTCCGGACCGTACGGAAAGAACGACATCAACAAGCGCGACAAACTGCAGGTCGACGGTGACCTGACCTACTTCGTGGACGATTTCATCGGCACGCACGAATGGAAAGCCGGCTTCAACCTGGCCTTCTCCACCGACAACTGGAAGCTGCAGTATCTTGGCCCGACCGATGCCATGGGCTTCAGGGCCAGCGATATTTACCTCTACTACGGCGAACCGCTGTGGATCGTCTACCGGAAGAATCTCGACCAGAGCCAGAAGACCCGGGTCTACTCCTTCTTTTTGCAGGACACCTGGTCTCCGACTCCGAAGTTGACCATCAACCTGGGTGTCCGTCTGGAAGAGCAGAAGGGTATCATCCCGGTACAGAACGAAAACGCCGCCGGCGGGTATTTCCTGCCGCAGTTCTTCGGTAACGCTTACCCCTTCAACGATGCGGTCACCGAGGCTATGAACGTCGCCGACTGGTTCAGCATTTCTCCCCGTATCGGTATGAGTTACGATATTATGGGTGACGGCAAGACGGTCATCAAGGGTAGCTATGGCCGGTATTTCAACGCCCTGAACACCCAGTGGTTCAACGGATTCAACCCCAATGCCCAGAGCCTGTACTACGGCTATTACGATCCCGCAGACAACCAGGTGTACGATCTGGTCAATTTCTACCTGCCCGAAGCCACCAACCCCAAATGGAAGGATTATGAGCTGGAATGCCCGTACACCGATGAATTTACACTCAGTATCGAACGGGAACTGCTCGAGGATTGGTCGATCAGCGTGCGTGGAATCTACAAGGTATCCAAGAACATTCTGGAAGACGTGAACGCCAACGCTCTGGATGTGGATGCCCTGCTGGAAAGGGGCGAACTGATCTGGAAGAACTGGTCTCCGGTTTATGCCACCGATCCGGTCACCGGTCAGCAGCTCCGTTTCTGGAAGAGAGACCAGGTGCTGCCGAGCGTGATGTATTCCATCAACGCCCCTGGTGAATCCAGCAAGTACAAGGCTTTGGAAGTCACCCTAAAGAAACGTTTCTCCCACGGCTGGATGGCTGAGGCCTCGTACGTCTACTCGAAGAACGAGGGTCTGTTCGACAGCGATTTCAACTCTACCACCTCCATCACCAGCTTTTACAACGAACCATCGGTTCACGAGAACGCCATCGGCAAACTCGAAAACTATCGTCCCCATTACTTCAAACTGTTCGGCCTGGTGAGAGGCCCATGGGGTATCAACGTTTCCGGTGTCTTCCGTGTGTACAGCGGCAACCGCTACAGCCGCTACGTTCGGAACACCGAACTGGGTGTGGATCTGGACGGCGAAGTGCAGACGATCCGGGCTTCCGAGAGAGGTGCTTACATCATGCCGACTCAGACCATCCTGGATCTCAAGCTCGAGAAACAGTTCAAGATCGGTCCCGTTACCTGGGTCGCATTTGTTGATGTTTTCAACGTGTTCAACCAGGGCGTGGCCACAGCTGTGTACACCACTGATCTGAGAAGTCGTGAATTCGGTTCGATGACGGCCATCAGCGATCCGCGCGTGTTCCGTCTGGGCACCCGGATTGAGTTTTAATCATTGATCATTGCCCGGCTCGCCGGGCTTTTTCTTGTCAGGGACGGGCGGACGCCCGTCCCTGACTATTATCCAATAAAATTATCAAGTGTGAAAAAGTCTTGACTGGTTCTATCTAGTTGACAGACAGTCTTTTGAGACGCCAACAATAATAATATCTTGCGGATTGATTATTGTTTATCACTTTAGAGGTAGTTTAATAATTCTGATTAACAATTATCTATTGTTTTTTGGGGCTACGTCTCAAGATTCCCATAATGCCTAAGATATCGGCCATAAAACCAAATGTTTCCAGAGGCTGGAACTCTTTGTGCACCAGACATTTTAATTTACGACCACGTTCATGTTATAAAAATCTACTTAAGAGAGGGTTGATACAGCTAAAAGCATTCAGCGCATAATTGAAGAATGTACTGGCATGATGCCACAAGTACTCAGGAAAAGTACTTGTGGCATCAATAATTACTCATTCTTTTGGATAAAGAATGTGAAAACGTTGGAACTGCTAATTACAGATTCCTTGGCCGTTAATGATTATTTTAGAATATATTTTCCATCCGCAATTTAAAGTATTACCATCTGTTCCGCCACAACCAGCATGGCATGAATCAAACGTTGGTTCGTGAAGCGGTTGGGTCGGAACAACACATTCGGGATTTCCACTGGCGCCCCCGACAACCGATTGCATGCCATTGCTTTCCAGGTGTGCGATGGTGATTTTTTTCAGGCTAAGTTGTTTCATCGTAATCTCCTTATTAATAATATGTCCCTCGTGTTGCAACAAAACGGGCATAATTGTTTAGCAATAGTCATGCCAATCTGAAGATGAGACTGTACAACTATAAAAGTGGCTTGGTACAGAATGATCGCAGAAACACGAAGTGAAAAGAAAGTGCAAGAAGAATTACAAGTCTTTCATGGAGGAATATGAGTCCTTCCAAGAGGAATTATTGATCGTTCAGCCGGTTGCGAATGAGGAATTTCATGAAGGGTTTGTAGTCGGAGGGATTGAGGTTGAGCAATGGCAGGCAGTTGACGTACTTGTACCGGCAACGGGACATGGCTTCGTTGAGTACCGTCTTGACATCCTGCCGCGACAGATCTCGTTCCAGAAAAGGCTTCTTGATCACTTGCCAGAAATCCTCACCGGCCTCGAACCGCTTCCATATTGTTTGGATCAGATCATTGTTGCTAGCTGATGCCGGTGCGGCGGGCAAGTCAGCGGTGACGGTGGTATTGGTTTGCTGAGCATCATCGGACAGAATTCTCTCAACGTCCGTGCCGCTGATCGGACTGTCGCAAAGAACCCCCAAGCGCTTAATGACCGTTTTCAATTCGCGAATATTACCCGGCCAGTCGTAGGCCTCCAAAGCTTGCCAGAATCCGTCACCGGGTTCTTTTCCTTTCAGGTACTGAGCGTTTTCTAGGACAAGTCGCCGGATTTCGTCTTTTCGCTCTCGCAGCGGCGGCAGGGAAATGCTGAATATGTTGAGCCGGTAATAGAGGTCTTCGCGAAAGGTCTGATCGGCAACCATTTGCTTGAGATTACGGTTACTGGCTGCCAGTAGCCGTACATCGGCCCGATATTCCTGAGGATCTCCCAGGATGCGGTATCTTTTGGTCTCGATGAAACGCAGCAGACGAACTTGAAAAGAGAGCGGGATTTCCGCAATCTCGTCAAGAAATAAAGTTCCGCTTTCAGCCAGATTCACCAATCCTTTCTTATCGCTGAAAGCTCCGGTAAAGGCCCCCTTTTTATGTCCGAACAGTTCGCTTTCCATGAGTTCCTGATTGAGGGTGGTGGTGTCGCAGACGACAAACGGGCCGGGTCGGCCAGAATGACGGTGGATCTGTTCGGCCAAGTGGGTTTTGCCGGACCCGGTTTCACCGCTCAGAAGGACACATTCGTCTTCTATGGAAAAGCGGAGCAGAAGCTGACGGATCCGGCTGCTGATACTGTCCGGAGCATGGTCTGCGTCTTGTCTCGAACTGGTGATCCGGCGGAAAGATTTCTGAAGCAGGGAGGCCAGAATCTGAATCTGTTCCACCTCACGATCACTGAATTTCATCAGACAACCGCTGTCGATGTAGAGGAAGACACCGTCGACAGGGTAGATCAGAACATGTCGGAGCATCATCTTTCTGGCCGATTCGCTGATCTGCCCGTCTCCGAACATGATCAACTGGTTGTTATCCACGATACGGGTTTTATCGATGATCGCCCTTTTTATCAATCCGGCAGGAAAACCATGTCCGGTGAAAACCGTGTCCCCGCTGATCGGACGGCCATGGTGCCAGAGAATCCTGCCGTCGTCGAGGCAGAACATGACCAGAGACACTTTCTTGTCGTCCAGGATGGTCATGAGTTCACTTTTCAGCAAATCGATCATATTGTCAGTATTCTATTGTTTTTTGGGGTGTATTACAAGTTACTTATGATACCATAACGATGATGAAGAAGCTGGAAATCGTGACAAACCTTGCCGTTATGATTGTAACTGTCGTTTTGCTCGCAATCTCCTGCAAGGATCAAATGATTGATACGGGGAAGGTGGGCGAAAGTGTCGGGCAGATTGAAATACAGAAACGGATCGATGCCTCGTTGCTGAAAGCGTTGGTAATGAGAAGCGAAGACCCGGAAGCGGCGCTGAAGGCTGCCCAGGCTGCGCTGAGCGACTCGGAACGGAACGGTTACAACCATGGTCAAGTCATGGCTCATGTACGACTGTCTCAGCTATTGCTGAATAAGGACCGCTCGAATGCTCTGGCTCATGTACAGCAAGCCGAGAACCTGTTGAAGAACACTTCGGATCAGGCGGGAAAAATCAATGCCGTGATCGCCAAAGCCGCACTGGCGTCAGGGCGTGAAAAAAACGAGTTGGAACAATCCGTCAGATTGTACACGGATGCGTTGCTGATGTGCGATCCGGTCGGGAGGTATCCTTCGGAACTGGCGCAGATATATGTGGAATTGGCACGAAATGTACGGGCGACGGGAGACCGGGAGAAAAGCGATTTCTTTCTGTCACAGGGGTATCGACATCTACAGAATGATTATGATCGGGCCATATACCATAACCAGATGGCGTTGAACGCCGCCTGGGCAGGTGATTATTCCGGGGCCCAGGCTGAATATGAATTGGCGGCGGGTTTATATGAAAAGCTCGAACTGTGGCGTCGGCGAGCGGTTGTGATCTATAACATCGGCTTGTTGTGTCGTGATCGGCATGAATACGAGCGGGCGCTGAGCTATATGGATTATGCCGTCAAGGCATTGCAGATGGCTGAGGACATCGATCTGTTTGTCAAGGTCCAGCTGGCTCGGGCCGAAACCCTGGAGGCAGTCGATAATCGTGCCGAGGCGGACAATGCATACCGGATGTGCATCGTCCGTATTCCTCATGTTCACAGCGCTGCCATCCTGGCCGACCTGTACCATGCGCTGGCAGATTTTTCTTTCCGGAAGGGCCGATTCAGGGAAGCGTACGATTATCTGTGCAGCTATATCCGGAACCGCGAGAAGATCGTCGACGAAACTCGCAGCGCGGCGCTGGCCCGGGCACAGGAAGAACTCGATACCCGCATCAAGGAAATGGAGATCGTCATACTGCGGAAGCAAAACGAGATTCAATTGATTGTTTTCTCAGGGCTGCTGATTCTGGCCGGAATCGTTCTTTTCTTTCTGATACGCCGCTTCATCCATCTGTACGCATTTTGGAAGCGGCAGAAATTTATCGGCCAGTACCGGATTCTGGAACGTCTCGGCGGTGGAGGAATGGGCCTGGTCTACAAAGCCCACAGCCTGAAAGATAAAAAAAAACTGGTGGCCATCAAGGTTCTCAAGGATGAACTGATGTGCGACGAGGAGAATCGTCGCCGCTTTCGGCGCGAGGGAGAAGTCATCGATCGTCTGGATCATGCCAACATCGTCAGGGTCATCGAAAGGGGACAAGAAAATGGTCGCTACTATCTGGCCCTGGAATATCTCGACGGTGTCACTCTCGAACAGATTATCGGCCAAGAGGATTCCCCTGCCTTGGCGGACAAGTTGCGTCTGATGATTCAGATCAGTTCGGCCTTGTCCGCCATTCACCAGGCCGGGATCATTCATCGTGACATCAAGCCATCCAACATCATGCTCGTGAAAGACGATGCGGGGCAAACCCAGGCCAAACTTCTCGATTTTGGTCTGGCCCATCTGTGGTATCATTCCAGGTTGACGCAAACCGGCATGGTCCTGGGTACGCTCAGCTACCAGGCTCCGGAGCAATTCGAGCGACTGAAAAGCGGTCCGGAAGCGGATGTTTACGCCCTGGGTCTGGTTTTTTACGAACTGTTGACCAACAAACCGCTCCGGCACGACGAATCGTTGTCTGCCATGAGTAAGCGGATCGTCAATGGCCAAATGCTGCCGCTCGATAGTGAACAAGCCGGCTTATCAGATGAATTGCTAGATGTTTTGCGACGGATGACTGACAAGTTTGCCGCCAACAGACCCGATTGCCGGTCTGTTCATCAGCGCCTTTCGGCTTATCTGGCCGCCATAGATTATTGATTGCACATCGGCGGTTTTGATAATGGGTTGAGAAGACACTGGTTCCTTGCCGTCATACAACTTCCTCCCTGTGTAATACATTCATCCTGGGTTTTTGGCGGATTGAGTGGCTGAAGGTGTTCCGGATTGGTATAGGTTTCGCCGCCGATAATCAGTTGCATCATGTGGCCGGTCAGGTTGCTGACGGTGATTTTCCTGATGCTCAGTTTACTGCGTGACATTTGCATGTTTATCTCCTTTTTTCAACTTGGTCTTGATTTGTTGTATGCAATTATTGTTCCAGTGTTTTTCTCTTCCCGAATCGTAGATTCATCGCATTGGGCGGCTGTAGTGTGCAATATAGGGATTATTGTTCCCTTCCGGAGGACATCCATGCCCATTGTAATCATCTTCGCTGTTCGGAGAGCAAAGTCCGTAGCGGATTGAACAGCCGGGTCAACAGCCGGATGTCGTCGGTGATGATCTCCGCCTGGCCACTCAGCTCCTGGTTAAACGGCAGTTCTTTGCCGTAATTCGTGCGCAGTCCGTTCGGCAGTTCGATGTCCACGGTGTACTTGCCGTCGATGCTGATCAGGGATTTTCGCAGTACAATGCCCGGAACCGTGCCGAACTCGATGTAGGGAAAGTCGGAAAACCGCAGGTTGACCCGCTGGCCGGGCTTGACTTTGCCGGCCCCGTCGACGGGCAACTCGGCCTTGCCCACCAGCTTCAGCGCTCCCGGAGGCACCACCGTCAGCACCGTTTCGCCGGCGACGACATGCTGGGAACTGCTCCAGTAGCGGCTCAGGCTGACCTTGCCGGCGAGGGGCGCCCGCAGGGCGTACGACTGGTCCCATTGCGACAGCTGCCCGCTCAGGGTCCTCTGGGCGAGTTGTACCTGACGCAACAGCTTTTCTTTGCGCTCCCGTTCCTGCAGGCTGAGATCGAGCAGCTCGCCGTCGATCTGTGCCATCTGCA
>CAYXHZ010000096.1:0-8059 GCA_964465065.1 uncultured Clostridia bacterium | reverse complement strand
TGGCTCTACGGCGACGGCGCCCGCGGCAATCCGATGCGCGTGCGTGTCGGCTTCAAGTTCAGCTTCTGATTCCTGAAAAGGAAATCAATCGAGCTTTTAAAGCCCGCCCCTTCGGGGGCGGGTTTTTTTTTGCTCAATCCGGGCAGGGTACCCGCAGCCGCAGAGCCTTGGGGATGGCCGCAAAAGACAATTCCCGGGCCGGACCGCGCCGCTCGCCGTCGACGAGGTAGGCCTGCGGCGAGATCAGGGTCAATTTTCCGGCGCCGGCCTGGCCCAGCTGGATGTCCTCGTGAATCACCTTCCCGGCCCGACGCAGCAGGCGTTGCTGCATGCACCACAAAGCGAACAGGGATTCACAGGACAACACCGTCCAGTCGATCAGCGGACTGTCCAGAGCGGCGAAGTCGTTGACCACGATGCCCCGGGAAAAGTGGGGGATGTTGAGCAGCAGGATCAGGGCCGCCGTTCCCGACAGACCACGACCCGCAGCCGGGAGGAGTTCGAAATCGAAGGGCAGCTCTCCGGCGCGAAAAGCCTTATATAGCGCTGTCAAGCCGGGTTTCCATTCGGCTGTCCAGGAGAATTTCCTGCCGGCCGCCCGGGCCACGGCTACGGCTTGGTTGACCCGCGGCGCCGCCCCCAGAGCGACCGAGCCCAGAAATATTTCCCGGTGACCGCTGTCGTCGGCCACCTCGCCCAGACTGATCTCCATGGTCTGGCCCTTCCTGAGCGCCGCCACGGCCGACCGCACCTTTACCAGACCGATCTGACGCAGGATATCGTTGGCCGAACCGACGCCGATCCAGGCCATTTCCGCCACCGGCTTCCCTGTCTGCAGCTTGATTCGCCACAGCTCCTGAGCCATGATGGTGAAGGTGGTGTCGCCGCCGACCGCCGCCAGCAGGGGCTCCCGGACAGCCAGATCGGCGAACAGCTCCCGCATGTGAGCTTCGCTGCGACTGACGATCAGCTCCGCGTTGATGCCGTACTCCGAAAGCAGTCGTTGCAACTCGGGAATGAAGCGGGTGCCGCGCCCCTGGCCCGATGATGGATTGACAATGATCTTGTGGATTGGTTCCATAGTTCAGTATACCGAAAATAAATTACGAAACCAACCGGCATATTCAGCCAGACAGTCAGCAAGAAAAGCGAATCGGACCAATTTTCGCTTTTCGCTTATTGACAATCAATCTAATAAAAAAATATACTTAAATTTATAAATTTAATAAGATAAGGCAAAAAATGAGCAAAGAAATTTCGATTCAGGAAAAAAGTGAGCGGGAGCTGGACTACGTTCCATTCGCGGCGGCCAAAGCGGAACTGTATCGGAACCTGGGTTTTCGCTGCGGTCTCGAGGTTCATCAGCAGCTGCTGACCGAAAAGAAACTCTTCTGCCGTTGCCCGGCCGGCCACTACCAGCGGCACGGCGAATACGACGCGGAAATTCTGCGTCACATGCGCCCCACCCTGAGCGAACTCGGCGAATACGACGGCACGGCGCTGATGGAATTCAAGACCCGCAAAAACATCTTCTACCGCGTCAAAAACGAAACCGCCTGCACCTATGAAATGGACGACACGCCGCCGTTCGCCATCAACCGCCAGGCCCTGGACATCGCCATCCAGATCGCCCTGCAGATGAAAACGAGCATTGTCGGCGAGCTGCACATCACCCGCAAACAATACCTGGACGGCAGCATTCCGACCGGATTTCAACGAACGGCCATCGTCGGCATCAACGGCTCGATTCCCTTGAGCGGGAAACGGGTCCACGTCATCCAGCTGAGCATCGAAGAGGACTCCTGCCGCGAGGTATCCGACATCGGCCACGACCGCATCTACACCACCGACCGGCTGGGTATGCCGCTGATCGAAACCGTCACCGCCCCGGAACTGCTCACTCCACGGCAGGCGGCCGAGGGCGCCCAGGTCATCCGCCTGATCACCCGCAGCAGCGGCCGGGTGCGCACCGGTATCGGCGCCACCCGCGAGGACGTCAACGTCAGCATCACGGGCGGCACCCGCATCGAGATCAAGGGCGTCGCCCGCATCGCCTGGATTCCGCGTCTGACCCACAACGAAGCCTTCCGCCAGAAGGCCCTGCTGATCATCAAAAAGCACCTGAACGAACGTTGCCCCGACGAAAAGGCCTGGCAGGCCGCCACCACCGTGCTGACGCCCGCCGAACTGCGCTCCTGCTTCACCGCCATCCCGGACACCCTGCAGACCGAAATCCCGGGCGCCCGCCTGATGCGCCTGCCGTATTTTGCCGACCTGCTGCCCTTCTTCACCTCTCCGGGCCGGGTCTTTGCAGACGAGATCAGCGACCGGCTCAAGGTCATCGCCGGACTGGAACGCCCGAACATGATCTGTTCAGGCTATGATCAGGGCCTCATGGACGCCTCGTCATGGACGGAGCTGAAAAAGCGGGCCGGCGTACGCGATGGCGACGGTCTGCTGCTGCTCTGGGGCCCGGAAAGCGACATGGCCATGGCCGTCGACACCGTCAGCGAACGCTGCCGGCTGGCCTTCGCCGGCGTTCCGCCCGAAACCCGGCAGCCGCGCGCCGACGGCACCACCCGTTTCGAGCGGGTTCTGCCCGGAGCCGACCGCATGTATCCCGACACCGACTCGGCGCCCATTCCCATCGACGATTCATGGATCCGCTCCCTGACTGAGAAACTGCCGCCACACCTGGAGGACAGCATCGCCAAAATGAAAGCCTGGGGCGTGCCCGCCGACTGCATCCACACCATCCACCGCCTGGGAGCCTACCCGGTTCTGGAGCGCATCGAACGCAGTTTCCCCACGCTGCCGCTCAGCCGCATGGCCACCCTGATCGGTCACCATTACAAACACCGGCTCGGTCAGGGTATGACCAAAATCGACAACGAGTGGTTCTTCAGACTGGCCGCTTTGATCAGCGCCCAGTCTCTGCACCCCGACATCCTGCCCACCCTGCTCGACGGACTCGGCCGCGCCCCGGCCCGTAACGCCGAGGATCTGTTGGAACGGATCGGCTTCAGCGCGCGGCATGAGGCCGAGCTACGGCAACACCTGGCCGACATTCACGCCGGCCTGAGCGACGGTCTGGCCGGCAAACGCAAACGCTTTTTGGCCATGCGGGCGTTCCGCCCCCTTGCCCGGGGGCTGATGTCCAATCACGCCGCCTGGAAAATGATCGAGGAGAAGATTCATGACTGAAGACCCATTCAAAGGATACAAGGGCCGGGCCCGCGAACTGTTGCTTAAGCATGAAATCAAGGTCTGGAGCGAGGTGAAAATCACCAGCGACCACGGCGAGTTTCAGGGCATCCTGCTGCCGCGTTCGGCCAACGACGACGACGGCCATCTGGTAGTCAAACTGGCCACCGGATACAACATCGGCATCACCGTGGACACGGTCACGGCCATCCAGACCCTGGGCTACAAAGAGGCCCATTACAAGATCCCGGAAAAGGAATTCCCCACTTCCCCGGACAAACGCAACGTGTTCCTCATCGGCACCGGCGGCACCATCGCCTCTCGGCTCGATTACCGTACCGGCGCGGTCATCCCGGCCTTCTCGCCGGGCGAGCTCTACGGCGCCGTCCCCGAGCTGGCCGATGTCTGCAACCTGCGCACCGAAAAGTTGTTCGCCGTTTTCAGCGAAAACATGGGCCCCGAACAGTACAAGACCCTGGCCGTCCGCATCGGCGAAGAGATCCGCAAGGGCACCGACGGCATCATCATCGGTCACGGCACCGACACTTTGGCCCACACCGCCGCCGCCCTGACCTACATGGTGCAGAACAGCCCCATCCCCATCGTGCTGGTCGGTTCGCAGCGTTCCTCGGACCGTCCCTCCTCGGACGCCGCCCGCAACCTGATCCATGCCGCCACCGCCGCCGCCCACGGCCAGATCGCCGAGGTCATGGTCTGCATGTTCGGTCCCACCTCCGACAGTTACGGTTTTCTGCACCGCGGCCCGCGCGTGCGCAAGATGCACTCCTCCTACCGTTCCACCTTCCGCACCATCGGCGATATCCCGCTGGCCCGGGTCAGCCGCCAGGGCGTCACCGCCATGAAACCGGACTTCAAACCGCGGCGCGACGACCGCCAGGTGCTGATCACGCCCACCTTCAACGAAAAGGTGACCATCGTCTACTACTACCCCAACATGCAGCCCGACATCATCGATTCGCTGGTCGACCACGGCTACAAGGGCATCATCATCGCCGGCACCGGTCTGGGCCACGTCAACAAACCCCTGTACCCGGCCATCGAACGGGCCCACAAGGCCGGCGTGTCGATATTCATGACCGTGCAGACCCTGTGGGGCTACGTGCACATGTTCGTCTACGACACCGGTCGCGACCTGATGTCGCTGGGCATCGTCCCCCTCGACAACATGCTGCCCGAGGCAGCCTACATCAAACTGGGCTGGGCTCTGGGCCAGAGCGACGATCCACAGAAAGTCAAGGAAATCATGCTCAACCCCATCGGCGACGACATCACCCCCAAGGAACCGACCAACGGCTATCTGGTTCTGCAGGGCGGCGTTCCGGAAGTGGAGGATTTCATCTCCCGCGTCCAGAAGTAGGGCGCGGTTCCCGGCCGTTCCGCCTCAGTCGAAAAAACGCCTGACCGAGCGGCAGACGGTTTCGAGCTGGTCCGGTCGCAAACCGGGGTAGAGCGGCAACGAGATTTCCCGGCTGAACAGATCGTCACACACCGGCAGACAGGGCATATCCAGGCCGGTTTTCTTGAAAAAACTGTGGCGGTGAATGGGGATGAAGTGGACCGAGGGATAGATGCCGTCAGCACGCAAGTGGCGGATGAGATCGTCACGGCGTGAGGCCTGCCCGGGGGCGAGCAGCAGCGGGTAGAGGTGGCGCGAGGGCTGGTTGTGGGGCAGAATCAGCGGAGTCTGCAGTTGGGGCAGATCGCTCAGTTCACGATCGTAGGCCTGCGCCGCCGCCTCGCGCAGGGCCGTGATCCGGTCCAGTTTGCCGAGCTGCACCCGGCCCAGGGCGGCGGCGATATCGTTGAGGTTGGCCTTGTAGCCGGGAAAGGCCACATCGTAGAAGGGCAGACCGGTTTGATAGCGCTCCAGGTTGCTCTTGGAAATGCCGTGCAGCGACCAGATGCGCATGATTTTCTCCACAGCGGATCGATTCCAGACCAGCATGCCGCCCTCGCCGCAGGTCAGGTTCTTGTTGGAATAGAAGCTGAAGCAGACCGGGTTTCCGGAAGCGCCGACCGGCTGGCCCTTGTAACGGGAACCGACCGCGTGGGCGGCGTCCTCGATGACATGCAGGCGGTACTGTTCGGCCAGTCGTCTGAAACCGTCGATATCGGCCGGCTGACCGGCGAAATGGACGATCAGGACGGCCTTGAGACAGCGTCCGCTGCGACGGTTGCGCATCCGTCCGGCCTGCAGACGGTAATCGGCATCGATCCGTTCCGCCACCCGGGCCGGCGACAGGTTGAAGGTCCTCTCCTCGACATCGCAGAAGACGGGCGTTACATTGCGGTGCAGCATGGACAGAACCGGCGACACGAAACTGTAGGCGCTGGTGACGACTTCGTCGCCGGCCCCGATGCCGCAGGCGGCCAGGGCGACGTCGACGGCGGCGGTCCCCGAGCTGACGGCCACCGCCGCACTGACACCGCCCAGGTAGGCCTTCATCTCCTCCTCGAAGGCCTTGGCCTCGCCGCCGGTGGTCAGCCATTTGCCGCGGATCACCCGCAGCACCGCCTCGGCTTCCCGTTCGTCGATATAGGGCTCGGAAAAAGGAATCTCGCCTGCGTCGCTCATGTCTCGCTCCCGCTCCAAGGCCGATTATACGGGCGCAGCCCCGGCTTTGCAACCATGTACAGGATCCAGATTCTTCACGATAATATTAACGAATTTTTCAGACGGACAGCGATGAAAAATCGCAAAATACAACCTGCAATCGGAATGAACAGATGCTTTTGTATTTTTTACATTTTCGAATTGAAAATCTTGCAAATGTCGAACAATTAATGGGCTATGGGCAAAAAAACAACAATTTTCAAACTGGTTATCGGTCTGTTGTGTGCCGGGTGTATCTTCACTCTGGCCGTCAATGTCGTCGAGGCTGCGGATAAACATGCGGAACCGGGCAAACGGCCGGTCGCCGGAAGCTATGCCACCGGCGATCCGTCGCTGCCAGGCCGTTCCGCCAAAGACGGTAAAGTCATAGATTACACCGTCGTTCCGTATGAACCGGCCCCCGTCACCATGGACTTGGGCATGACCGGACTGGTCGTCTACAACAACACCAACGGCCTGGCCCTCGTCAATCCACGTAACAAAACCATCTCCGACATCCTGCTGAACGCACCGTTCGCCGACGTGGTCCTGGACCCGGAGCATCCGGAATCGACCAGCTGGCTGGGTCCTCTGGGCAGCGAAGGCGGCGGCCGTTTCGATATGGCCCTGACCCGCGACGGCGAAACGGCACTGATTACCAACTTCGGGGACAGCGCCGTTTACGTCGTCAGCCTGAATACGGGCACGCCGGTTGTCCAGGCCCGCATTCAAATCGACTTTTTCGCCGAAGATATCGCCATCGACCCCAGCAACCAGTGGGCTCTGGTCAGCGACGGCGGATTCAGCCCCATGGTGGGTGTCATCCACATCCCGACCCGCACTATGCTCAGCTGCCATCACGATGACGATGCCGACCCGTCGACTCCAGTCGAGAACGACGACGAATATCCAGGAGAAGCCGACGAACCCGGCAGCTGGAGATTTCCGTCGATCGTCAATCCCAACGACGAAACGGAGTTTATCCCGATCGGTTACGCCAACAGCGTCGACATCGCCCGCGATGGCCGCACCGTCCTGGTGGCCGACTATTTCAGCGGCATGATCCATGTGCTGCTGCTGGACCCCAGCGACGGCTCGCTCGACTACCAGCAAACGGTAACCCTGTGGAAATACGGCATCGAGGATCCGGAAAGCACGCCATACCGGTACCGACCGGTCAACCTGACCATCTCCCCCGACGGACTGACCGCCCTGACGGCCCACGCCGGAGCCATCGCCGATGAAAACCTGGACGAAGGCTGCAACATGTCCGTCTTCTTCATCGACCAGCCCGGCCATGTGCTGCGCATGCCCGATGTCGTCCTGCCGTACGATTACGATACCCACACCGGCTACAACGGGGGCCAGAGCATCGCCTTTTCCCGTGACGGCCACAAGGCCTTTTACAACACCAACTACCATGATGAAGCCGCGACCGCCTCCATCGTCGGCAAAGCGATCGATCCTGTCGTAGACTTCATGGATATCCAGGTGCTGTCGGTTTCGGGCGCCGGCCAGATCAGCCACGTCGGCACCGTACGAACCGCGACCAGACGAGGCACCAGCCAGCTGTTCGGCGTGGACTGCCTGGCCACCAGTCCGGACGGCAACTACCTGTTTTTCACCAACCCCACCATTTCCGGTGCCTCGCCGGTCATCGACGTCATCAGCATCCCGGGCATGAGCGTGGTCAAGCAGATCGGCACCCCCCTCGACTATCCCGATCCGGACAAGGACGCCACACCGGATCCGGACGATACGATCCCCATCGTATTGCCCGCAGGCATCGTCTTTCCGGAATCGCCGATCAACCTGGGCCTGAGTCTGGACCTGGGCGGAGGCAAAGCCACCCCGGACGAGGAGTTCGTATTCCAGGTCGTCGTCAACAACCTGAGCACGACCTATGCCTGCAACATCCAGATCGCCTCCGGCCTGCCGGAAGGTCTCGAAATCGTCTCGGCTTCTCCCAGTCTGGGCTCCTGGAACGCCGGCAGCAATACCTGGTCGATACCGGAAATGAGCCGCTGGACCACGGCCAGTCTGACCGTCACCGCCATTTGCAGCGAAACGGGCGACAAACTGCTCGAATTTTTCGTTGACCGGCAGGCCGGTTATGATCCGGACAGCACCAACGACAGCGTCCAGGGAACTATCCGGGTGCTCGGCAAGGCCGATCTGGCCATCGCCGGCGAAGTCTCCAGCGCGACTCCGATCGTCTCCAGTCCGTTCACCGTCAGCCTG
>CAYXHZ010000095.1:0-8765 GCA_964465065.1 uncultured Clostridia bacterium | reverse complement strand
GGCAACATGCACCGTATCCTCGGGCTGATCCGCAAGCAGTTCAAAAGTTCCGAACAGCTGCCGTTCACCTACGGCTACGCGGTGGCCTTTCCCGACGGGCGCTTCTCGGGTCCAGTGCCGCCGGGTCTGGAAGCCGAACTGATCCTCGATGCCGACTGCCTGCAGCGGATCGACCGGCAGATCGAGCGCATTTTCAAGAGTTTTCAGCGTTACCCACATCCCGAGCTGACCATACAACAACTGCAGCTCATCCGGTCTGCCCTGCTGCCCGAATACCGGGTGCACTCCGTACTGTGGAAGCGGATCGAGCGGCAGGAGGAACAGTTGAAACGCCTGACCGAAGACCAGGAGATGGTGCTGGGCATGCTGGCCCGTCATCGGCTGGCCGCCATCTGCGGCGTGGCCGGTTCAGGCAAGACCCTGCTGGCCCTGGCCAAGGCCCAGGAACTGGCCGGCAAGGGGTTACGAACCCTGTTTCTATGCTTCAACCGGATGCTCAAGGAATGGATCGAGGAGATCGCCTCCGAACACTGTAAAGAAAACCTGACGGTGGAGACCTACCACGGACTGATCACCAAACTGTGCGAGGAGACGGAGTTGCCATTTTCCACCGAGAATATGGCCGGCAACCGGGAATTCTGGAACGAACAGGCGCCGGAATTCCTGATACAGGCCTGTGAACGCCTGCCGGACGAGCGCAAGTTCGACGCCCTGGTGGTGGATGAGGGGCAGGATTTCCGCGAACTGTGGTGGGCCAGCCTGGAGGATGTCTTTCGCTGTCCCGCCGACAAGGGCGCCTATTACGTGTTCTACGATCCCCATCAGGCCCTGTTCGTCGAGGACACGGCCATCCCCGTGGAACTTGGAGAGCCCTTCTGCCTGCCGGTCAACTGCCGCAACACGGTGAGCATCGCCGGACATTGCGCCGACATCGTCAAACAGGAGATTCCGGTGAAGAGCAGCTCTCCGGAAGGGGACAAACCCCGGTTGATCCGGAAGAAGAATTTGAAGGAAGCCTTCGCCGAGGCCGGAAAGCAGGTTCGGTTGTGGTGCATGCCGAAGGAGGGGGGATTGAAAACCTCCCAGGCGGCGGTGCTGGCGCCGTCCAATACCGAGTCCTGCTGGCCGCAGGACTTCCAGACCGTGCCCCTGACCCGGAGCCTGGATGATTGGCGGGGGGATCGGGGCGTCCTGCTGACCACTTGGGGGCGCTTCAAGGGGCTGGAGGCCGATGCCGTCTGCATCATCGAAGGGCAGGGTTCCGGGAAAAGCCGCGAGGCGGCAAACCGCTATGTGGCCCATTCGCGGGCCAAGCATCTGTTGACGGTCATTGAAGTGGAAGATGAGGAGGGGAAATTTGATAACAGGAGAAAAAAATGAGTGAAAATCTTTATGATGCTGTTAAAAAAGTCTGGAAAGAACATGAAAGTGAGTATGGTAATAAATTGTCAGAGTGGATTGAAAATCTTGAGGAAGCAGAAAAGAAAATTTGTGGAATGAAACAAGCACCTCGCAAGGACAGGGGATTTCATCAATGGGGAGCGTTGCAGATTTTTACTCCATATACTGGTGCTAAAAAGAAAAACCCCAAATTATCCCTCAGATATTGTGGAGTTGATGTAGCTTCTCTAGTGATTGGTGAAAAGTTAGAAGTGATAATTGACAAAAGACAAGCAGAAAAGAATGAGAAATTTAAGAATACTGCCCTTATAAAAAGAAGATTTAATTGGGTGAGTGAAGAAGCCAGAGCATTTCGTAGCTTTTTTGATAATAAAGAAATGAAAAATGATGATACTGGTGATTATGAAAATCGTCTACAAGCTTTTATGTTTAGAAACATGACAAATGAATCAACAGGTATATACAATAATTGTCAACCAGTTCTGCTTGGAGGCTTGCCGTTTCAGTTCCCGATTCCTATCGGCGCAAATAAAGGATTACCAAAAGATGCTATAGGAATAAGAACTGGAGGGCATCTTGATATTTTAGCTAGAAGAGGTCATGGGAAAGGAGTTCATCCGGCTATTTGGGAATTGAAACGTCCAGGTAATTATCATAGTTCGTCGTTCAAACAAGTTTATATCTATGGGGTCACTCTAGCTTTAATGGTTCGTCAAAAAAGCAAGTGGTATCAGGTTATGGGATTCAAGAGTACAACAAGTCCTGAAAAAATAATAATTGACATCATTCTTGTAATTGATAAGAACTCTGAAGATAAACTAAAGAAAGATTTAAGTTCTTTTCCCATCTCATCTTTGGATTTGATTGAAGAAAAAACTAAACTTATACCCTATGTTTCGTACTACACTTGGGATAAAAACGAGCCTCAATTTGAACCTTTACAATCGCTGAAGGAATATATGGATCAGAATAGGTAAACGGTTGAACCTTAAGATTCATCGGGGGACGAATGAAATCGGGGGATCGTGCGTTGAAGTTTGGACCGGGAAAAGCCGGTTGGTGCTGGACTTCGGCCTGCCGCTGGTCAATGCGGACAAAAGCCCTTTCGATGCACGGACAATTCAGAAATCAACGCCGGAGGACTTGATCGGTCGTGGGATCCTGCCGGACATTCCCGGGCTCTTTGTCCCCGACAAGAGCACCGCCCTGCTCCTGTCCCACGCCCATATGGACCATTACGGGCTGATGGACTACATTCATCCCGATTGCCCGGTCTACCTGGGCAGGGGGAGCCGCAAAATCATTGAAATCTCGTCGATTTTCATGAACAGGAATTGGTCCGTAGCGGATCCGCGTCATTTCGAATCCGGAAAACCCTTTTCATTCGGAGATTTCGAAATCACCCCCTACCTGATGGACCATTCGGCCTTCGACGCCTACGCCTTCATGATCCGCACCGGCGGCCGGTCTCTCTTCTACAGCGGCGATTTCCGCGTTCACGGGCGAAAGAGCCGGGTCTTCGACTGGTTCGTTCGACATGTGGATCCGCCGGTGGACTGCCTGCTGCTGGAGGGGACTTCAGTGGGGAGGGAGGAAAAGAGCGCTCGCAGCGAAGGCGAGATCGAAGCGGAATTCGTCGCGTGTTTCCGTGAGAGCGAAGGAATCAACCTGATCTATACATCAAGTCAGAACATCGACCGCCTGGTCTCCATCTACCGGGCCTGCAAGCGGACCGGGAAAACTCTGGCCGTCGACTTCTACACCGCCGCCCTGCTGGAGGAACTGGCCGGACTTGGTGCCAAACTTCCTTATCCGTCGCCCGCCTACCCGGAAATCCGGGTCTTCTTTCCGTACAGACTGTCGGGAATGGTCAGCCGGAAGGGGAGGACAGATCTGCTCTACCGGTTCAAGGCATTCAAGATCCGCAAGGAGGAGATCGACGCCCGATTCATGGATACCGTCATGCTGGTGCGACCCGGTATGAAAACGGACTTGGATCGGATCAGCAACCTTGACGGAGGTTCTCTCATCTACTCCATGTGGTCCGGTTACCAGGCAGACGACAGAACCCGTTCCTTTCTGGAATACCTTACGGGAAGGGGCATGACTCTGCGGGAGATTCACACCGGCGGACACGCCGATCATGCCGCTCTGAAGCGCATGGTGGACCTGCTGCGCCCCCGGCTGCTGGTGCCCATTCACACCTTCGGGGCGGATCTATACGAGCGCATTTTCAGGGACGTTAAGGTGCTGCGGCTGCAGGACCACCGGGCGGTGAACCTGGAGGCGGAAGTTCAGAAATAGCGGTCCATGATGTAATCCAGGTAGTCCCGGTCGTCTTTTCCGGTCGACATCTTGAGGTTCATGAACAACTGTTGCCAGGACATGGCCTTGAAGGTCACACCGTCGGCGCTGAGAGCCTGTTCGAGCCAGTTGATTTCCTGATCGATCCGCAGCGAGTGGTCGTGGAGATGGATCAGCATGAAGGATTCCTTGTCCGTCGTCTCCCGGTACAGTTCCAGGACCTTCCGAATGAGTCCGGGGCCGTCCAGTCCGCCGAACATGACGTTGCAGGGTGAATTTTCCCGGGCCAGATTGACAATGTGAGGAAAGTCCGGCCGGAATGGGTAGTCCTCGATATACTCCTCTTCCAGACCGCATGGTTCGTACTCTTCAAAGGACGGTTTGGCAAAGGTGCCGTTGATGACGGCGACAAAGCCTTCTTGGGTCCGGATGGTCAATTCGGCGGAAAACGTGCCGTGATCCTCCCGGCTCCCGGTTTCGTCGTTGAGCTCGATGGTCCGGAACTTCAGACCCGACAGTTCCAGGGCGTTCATGACGGGCTCGTATTCTCCCTTGCGGTTCCAATAATCGAATACGTTGTACGCCAGGACCCGGGGCGAATGGATGGTTTGTAATTCCCCGGCCGTTTTGCCGGTGTTCAGGGCGGTTTCATCACGCAGCAGCCTCTCCGGAACCCGCAAGAAATTATCCTCCAAATTGACCGTGTAATGGGGCTCGCTTCGAGAAAATTCGTACCTTGACCGAAGCGGTATCCGGTTTCTCTGCGCCCAAAGGATCTGTTTTTGAATCAGGTATTTTCCAGTTTCCATCCTGCCTCCTTTATTTCCATCTGCCAGTATGCGCCGGGCACTCGATCATTTGCTGGTAGAGGGCATTGATCGTACAGTTTTTTCGGGAACTTTCGACTCTATCCTGATATGACATAGCGATTGGGTTATGCTGACGAGTTGTGATGTAAAGGAGGAATACCATGAACAATCTGAGTCCTGATGAGCGTCGTGCCATCTATGAGGAAGAGCGTCGGAAGTTGGCCGCGGAGCCGGCGGCTGCGGTCCCCGTGGACGAGACATTCGGCTACCTGCTTCTGATCGTGCCGTTCGTTTCCGCCCTGTTGATGTACTTCTGGGTCGGCAGCATGCGCCTGATCGACGGACCGGCCTCGAGCCTGAGTCTCCTGGGAATGGGGACCATCCTGGCTACCGCGGTCATTGCCGCTCTCGAAGCCTCCCGCCTGGAATTCGGCAAGAGCGGAAAGAAAGAGTCTTCGCCCGTGGCCATATTTTTCGGCATGGCTCTGCTCTGGATTTTCGTCTACCCGGCCTACTTTCACATGCGGGCCAAAAAGGGAAGGAAAAACCTGATGGTCGGGGGAATCTTCGTCACCGTCGTCTTCTGTCTGGTCTGGTACCTGGTCGGCAGCGCCATCGATTCGGCGGCCCAGAATCTCCAAAAGATGTTCGGTTAGGGGAGGAAACGGTCCGGGGGAGGGATGGAAAACGTTTGCTCCGGACCGTCGTTATATCTTGTTTGCGAAACACGGATGGTGTTACAATTTTGCATGAGCAAAAAAGAACCCTCCACCAAGAAACTGACCTTCTCCCGCTACATCTGGTTCATCGATCAGGTCCGGAACCGAAAGACACCGCCGACGAAGGCGGATTACCTGAATAAATTCGAGATCGAGGAGGCCCAGTTCTTTCGGGATCTGGCCTTCATGCGCGATCGCCTCGGGGCGCCCATCGTCCACGTCCGGTTTGACAACGGGAAGAAACACGGTTACCGCCTGGACGAGAGTGAAGGCCGCTTCGAGATGCCACTGGTGTGGATCGAGGAGGATGAACTTTTACTGATGGCCATCGCCAAGGAACTGATCCGCGACCAGGACTCCAGGAGACTGCTGGATTCCCTGTTCCAAAAGATCCTGCCGGTGAACAGCAAGGCCGATGTGCAGGCCGTTTCCCGCCTCGTCTCCTTCAAGGGCAGCGGTTTCTACCGGCTCGAGGAGAACGGCGTTCTCAACCGGTTGATCGCCCTGCTGCTGGAATCCCGTCAGGCCCGGCTGACCTATTGCCCCGTCTTCGGCGAAGGCCAGCATCCGGTGCAAATGACCGTCATGCCTCTGCACCTGCTTTTCTACAAGAGCAACTGGTACCTGCTGGCCCGCAACCGGGACAAGCTGCGTACCTACTCCTTGTCCCGCATCCGCGACGTCACCGGGGGAGAGCGGAGAGAACGGGACATAGATGAAAAAGAGCTTCAGGAGACCATCGATCGGACCTTCGGCATATTCGTCACCGACGAAAACAAGCCGGTGCAGACCATCCACCTGCGGTTTTCCGCCTCCCTGTCCCGATACATCCGCACCGTCGTCTTTCATCCGCAGCAGACGGTGAGCGAACCCATGACTGACGGACGTATTGAAATCAGTTTTCCCTCCACCGTCAACCGGGAACTCATCGGGGAGGTGCTGCGCTATATCGACGAAGTGGAGATCATCGAGCCGGAAGAACTGCGCACGGAAATCTTGAAGATTCTGCAGAACGGGTTGTCGAGGCTGACCCGGACGCCGTCATAAACTTTTTTTTCGGTCTATCACGATATGAAGGTGTACCCCGGATAAACTGGGGGTATGGAAAACGAAAAACAAGATCTTGAATCCCGAAGTGAACATCCCTGCATGGAACTCATCGATCGGACCCGGGACAGCGATTTTATTCTCCATCTGACTCGGGACCAGGACATGGACCGGGTCATGGAGGCAATGGACCTCAGCCGCGAAGAAGCGGCGCTCTTTCTCATCGTACTGGCCCATAACGTCGAATACAGTCGCGGCATCGACCTGATGGAAATTCGCAACCATTACGAAATGAATCAGAAGGAGTACTCGCGCTACCTGCAGCATGCGGTCAAGCTGGAAAAACGCAACCTGCTGGTCTTCGAGAGCGACCGCCATGGCGGGCGAAACCCCATCAATCCCTCCATGCAGGTTGACCAGGGAATCTTCACCACCATCGTCTCGGGCAGGGATCCCTTCGATGACACAGATTTTTCCGATGTCTATTCAGTCACCCAGCTGGCGGTGTCCCTGATCGAGAGCCGCAGTGAAGAGAAAATCACCGAGCACAAGCTCTTCTTCGAATTCGAGCGTCTCTGGCGGCGAGTGCCGCCGGGGTCGAAGCTGTGGTCCCTGGGCAACGGTTATCCGTCCTGTGAACAGATGATGCTGTTCTCGGCCATCGAAGTGCATATTGCCGGCAACGCCAGCGAGGAGTTCAGCAGTTTTGCCCATAAGATTCATGCCGGCCTGGCCGCCCGGGCCCGGTTCATCCGCAGGACCATGGACGGTAGCATGCGCATCCTCAAGGATAAAGTACTGAGAATATACGACGAGGGCGGAATCCGCCATGATCCGGGCTTCTGTCTGTCCGACCGCAGCATGGAAATCCTCTTCCCCGTGGAAAGAAAGATCAGGGGGCTTTACCGGATCAATTCACCTTTCCTGACCCGTCACGCTCACCGTGGGCTGAAAAAGGTTCTGCATCTGGACAGTGAATTGAAAGCGTCACTGGACGATCTGACGGCCACCCTGTCACACGGGCAGTTTCGCCGCACCGTCCGGCGCCTGAAAGAGGCCGGATTTCCCACCGGGATGGCGGCCATTTTTCACGGAGCCCCCGGTACGGGCAAGACGGCTTCGGCTCATGCCCTGGCCCATGCCAGCAGGAGGGATCTTCTGCAGGTGGATATCTCGGCCATTCGCGACTGCTGGGTGGGCAACAGCGAGAAGAACATGCGCCAGATCTTCGATGACTACCGCCGGGCCTGCAAGGCCGGCCGTCACCAGCCCATTCTGCTCTTCAACGAGGCCGACGCCCTGTTGAGCCAGCGAATACCAGTCAAGGACAGTGTGGATCAGATGAACAACACCATGCAGAACATCCTGCTGGAAGAGTTGGAGCGGTTCGAAGGAATTTTCCTGGCCACCACCAACCTGATTCACAACCTGGACGACGCCTTCTCCCGACGCTTCCTGTTCAAGCTGGAGTTTCGTCCGCCGGACCGTCAGGCCCGGGCCCTCATCTGGCAGGACAAGATGCCGGGCCTGTCCGCCGGTCTCTGTCAGCGACTGGCCGGTTACGACCTGACCGGGGCCCAGATCGAGAACGTGGCCCGCCGCAGTTTACTGGAAGCGGCCCTGCACAACTTCACACCGACTCTGAATACGCTCAAGCCGCTGCTCCAGGAAGAGATTCACTTCAAAGCGGAACGGACGCAGCGAAAGATCGGATTTGTCTGATAGGGCACTTATGGGGACCACCATGGGTTTTTTCGACAGCAGCTGTGTCAGACTTAGGGAAAGTAAGAGTAAAAAAATGAAGGAGTCAAGAAATGGATCAGCAACAAACAACGAACTGTGAAGGACATGACTGGTACTACAGTGAGAAGGGACAGCGCCTGGGGCCCAAGACGGTCATAGAGATGATTGAGCTGATTCGCAAAGGGATTCTGGATGCCAAGACCCTGGTATGGTCAGCTGGTTTCAATGATTGGCAGGAACTTTCCCAGACGGTTCTAGGTACACATCTGGATCGTTCGGGGCCGCCGCCTCTCAGTGGTCGGGCGGTGAACAACTCCATCGTCTGGACCCTGGCTTTTGCGCCCATCATCGGGTCGTTTCTCGAGTATTTTCTGGTTATCGCCCGCCACGGCGAGACACTTGAAGCGGCTGTGGCCCTGGCTGAAAACCGATACTGGGCCGTAACCCTGTTTCTCAACATATTTCTCTGCTGGCTGGATGAACGGTCACTGAAAAAAGCAGGCTGGGATACGAACAAGTTCAAGGGATGGCTGTGGCTGGTGCCAGTCTATATCTTTCAACGAGCCAAAACCCTGGGGCAAAGCATGAGCTATGTGCTGATCTGGTGGGGCACCTTCATCGTTTCGTTTTTCCTGTGAGTATGCTTTCTGTAGATCGTTTGAGAATGGTGGTATTCGGGACTCGTTGATGATCACCGGGGACGGTGCGCCACAACGTCACGGTTTAGGGTTGGGGCGGGGCT
>CAYXHZ010000094.1:0-8779 GCA_964465065.1 uncultured Clostridia bacterium | reverse complement strand
AGTCCTCCATAACCAATACGCTTCGAGAATCCGCCAGCCCTTGACTTTATACCGATCGGTATATACAATGGGACCGTGAACGAATCATCGACCGACAACCGGACCCATCTGCTGCAAACCGCCTGCCGGCTCTACGCCGGCCGCGGCTACGACGCCGTGGGCATCCAGGAACTGGTGCAATGCGTAGGCGTCACCAAACCCACCCTCTATCACCACTTCGGCAGCAAGCGCGGACTGCTGGAAACCATGATCCGGGAATACGGCAGCGAAGTGCTGCAACGTGTCCGCTCGGCCGCCGAATATCACCACGACCTGAGCCAAAGCCTGGAGCGGATCGCTTTTTCCGTCCTGGAGTCGGCCCGGTCCCGGCCCGATTTCTACCGCATGCTGCTGTCCATGTATTTCGCCCCCGCCGGCAACGAGGCGCATCGAGTGGTCCGTCCCATGATGGAAGATCTGTTCCGCACCGTGGAAGAGGTTTTCCGGCAGGCGGCGGTACAGCACGGCAACATGAACGGCCGTCACCAGGCTTACTCCGTTTCCTTTCTGGGCCTGGTGCACACCCTGGTCGGTCTGGAGTTGAGCGGAGCGGCCAGTCTGGCCGACTCCGAGATCCGGCGCATGCTGCACCAATTCGAGCACGGAATCTACTCGTAACATGAGCGCCGCCAAGTCGTAAAAAAATTTACACTTTATACATACCTTCCGGTAGGTATACCAAACAGGAGACAGAATTGACAAGCAAGCTATGTACCCGATGGAGTCGCGACGAGGTGTTTTACCATATCTACCCGCTGGGCCTGCTGGGCGCACCGGGTATCGACGACCCGCAGACCGTACGTCTCTGGCGGCAGAGCGCGCAGAAACCGCAGCGCACCCTGAGCGATTGCCGGCCCTGGATCGATCATGCCGCCGCCCTGGGCTGCACGGCCGTTTACCTGGGGCCGCTGTTTCAATCCGGCAGTCACGGCTACGACACCATCGATTACCGCCGGGTCGACGACCGCATCGGCAGCGAAAGCGAATTGACAGAGCTGGTGGCATACTGCCACAGCCAGGGACTGAAGGTCATCCTGGATGCGGTCTTCAACCATGTGAGCCGGGATTTCTTCGCCTTCACCGACCTGCAGAAACAGGGTCGGCAGTCGATGTTTTCACGCTGGTTCAGCAGCATCGATTTCAACAAGACCAGCCCCTACGGGGACGCCTTCGCCTACACGGGCTGGAACGGTCATTACGAACTGGTCAAGCTCGACCTGTCCTATGCCTGGGTCCGCGACCACCTGCTGGAAGCGGTACGATCCTGGATCGACGAGTTCGACATCGACGGCCTGCGTCTGGACGCCGCCGACTGTCTGAGTCAGGACTTCATCACCGAGCTGGCCCGGTTCTGCCGCTCCAGACGCGACGATTTTCTGCTGCTGGGAGAGCTGATTCACGGCGACTACCGTCAATGGGTCCGGCCTGACGGCCTGAACGCGGTCACCAACTACGAGGCCTACAAGGGACTCTGGTCGAGCTTCAACGACGGAAATTTCTTCGAAATCGCCTGGACTCTGAACCGTCAATCCGGGCCGGCGGGGATCTATAAGGACCTGAACCTGTACAATTTCGTCGACAACCACGATGTCAACCGCATCGCTTCCACCCTGTCCGACCCCGGCTGCCTGCGACCGCTGTACTGCCTGCTGTTCACCGTACCCGGCAGCCCGGCCCTGTACTACGGCAGCGAATGGGCCATCCCGGGACAGCGTCGCCGGCACAGCGACGCCCCGCTGCGGCCCGCGCTCCGGACCGGAACGGACGGGCTGCCCCACGCCCCGAACGGTGATCCCGTCTCCGGGGCGGACCGCTGCCTGCCGGAGCTGATCGGCAAGCTGACCCGCTTGCGCCGGCAGTACCCGGTCCTGCGCGACGGCGATTACCGGCAGCTTTTCGTGAGCCACCGCCAGTTCGCCTTCGCCCGCACCGATCGGGAGCGAACGGCGCTGATCCTGGTCAACTCCGACCAGCGGGACTGCAGCCTGGACGCCCTGGCCATGCCGGCCTGGATGCGCAGCGGCTCCAGTTTCGACCCAGGCAGGTTGCCCGTGCCGCAGCGCTGGATCGACGTTCTGGACGGGGAACGCGAATTTTTCTCCCGCGGCTCCAGCCTGCCCGTTCAGCTACCGGGTCACGGTGCCCGGATTCTGCTGACGACTTGAGTTGCTTTTCGTTTTCCCGCCTGATATATTAGCCGGAGAAACGGCAGAAAGCGCTGCGGAGGGAACATGAAACCATGGCTGGGTTGCGGTTTGTTTTTATATCTTGCGTTAACGTTAACTGCCCGTCCGGTGCACATCGAGGTCGACCAAACCCGTCCCCCCATATCCAAGTACATCTACGGCCAATTCATCGAACACCTGGGTCGCTGCATCTACGGCGGCCTGTGGGCGGAAATGCTGGAGGACCGCAAATTCTTCTACCCGGTCAGCGACGACTACGCCCCCTGGGCGGTCGACAGCGACAACTACTGGGGTGCCGGACCGTACCGCTACCTGTGCGCCTCGCCCTGGAAGACCATCGGTAAACGCGGTTGCGTGATCATGGAGCGCATCAATCCGTATGTCGGTCAGCAGGCCGTCCGGGTGCTGCTGCCCGCCGACGGCAGCTTCGCCGGCATCGCCCAGGAGGGACTGTCCGTCCTGGCCGGCCGTAAATACACCGGCCGTATCGTGCTCGGCTCCGACAACGAGCTGACCATTCATATCCGCCTGCGCCTCGACGAGGCCACCATCCTGGAACGGCAGCTGACCGCCGTCGCTCCGGATTACCGGAGCTACCGCTTCGAATTCACCGTCCCGCAATCCGCAAGCGATGTCACCCTGAAGATTGTCGCCCGCGGCCAGGGTTCTTTCCGGATCGGCACGGTATCGCTGATGCCGGCCGACAACCTGGACGGCTGGCGCCCGGAGGTCATCGCCCTGCTCCGGGAACTCGACGCGCCCATTTACCGCTGGCCGGGCGGAAATTTCGTAAGCGGCTACAACTGGCGGGACGGAATCGGCGAACGCGATCGCCGGCCGCCGCGCAAGAACCCGGCCTGGAAGGGCGTGGAGCCCAACGACGTCGGCATCCACGAGTACATGGACCTGATGGCCCGGATCGGCGCCGAGCCGTTCATCGCCGTCAACACCGGTCTGGGCGACGCCGCCGATCCTGCCGACGAGGTGGAGTACTGCAACGGAGCCGCCGCCACGGCCATGGGCAGTCTGCGTGCCGCCAACGGCCGGCGCGAACCGTTCTCCGTCCGGTACTGGGCGGTGGGCAACGAAATGTACGGCGATTGGCAATTGGGGCACATGCCGCTGCCGGAATATCTGAAAAAGCACAAGCAGGTGGTCGACGGCATGCGCCGTGTCGACAGGAGCATCGCCCTGGTCGGTGTCGGCGCCGTCGGCGAATGGAGCCGGACCATGCTGGAACAGGGTTCCGAGCATATGGATCTGATCAGCGAGCACATCTACCGTCAGGACAAGACCGACACGCCCGAACACATCGGACAGCTGGCCGCCGACATCCGCCGGGTGGCCGAGGCGCACCGCGCCTACCGCCGGGAAATTCCCGGCCTAGGCGAACGCGACATCCGCATCGCCATGGACGAATGGAATTACTGGTACGGCGATTACCTCTACGGCGAACTGGGCGTGCGCTACCACCACCGGGACGCCTTGGGCGTGGCCCGCGGCCTGCACGAATATTTCCGCAACAGCGACATCTACTTCATGGCCAACTATGCCCAGACAGTCAACGTGATCGGCTGCATAAAGACCACGGCGACCACCGCCGCTTTCGACGCCACCGGGCTGCCCCTGGTTCTGTACCGCCGCCATTTCGGCACCGTCCCCGTTGCCGTGACCGGAGATACGGGATCCTGCGACCTGGTCGCCGCCCTGACCGATGACCAAAAGCACCTGACCCTGGCCGTCGTCAACCCTCTGGCTGCGGCCCAGCGCCTCGAGATCGATTTTCGGGGAGCCGCAGTGGCCGACCCTGACCGTCGCTGGCAGATCCGGCACAGCGATCCGCTGGCCTTCAACGAGCCGGGAAAAGAACCGCGCCTGAAGATCGTGGAAGAAAAGCCGTCCGCCGCTGAAAGCGGAACCCTGACGCTGCCGCCCTACTCCATTTCCCTGTACCGCTACCCGGTCAACAACGGCAAGTAGAAAAAAAACATACTGTCTTTAAAAGCCTGCATTCACCGTTGTTATTTACATGTATCACAGATATAATTCGCTGCGGGGTCCAGACCGAATTCGCCACGCCTGCGGATCATCGTTGGCGACACAGGAGGAAGGTAGTGAATCGAGTGATTATCAGCGGAATGGCTTTCCTGTTCCTCTTCACAGCTCCCGGCTACACTCAGAAAAACCTTTTTTTGGGACTGTGCGGAAATTACGCCGATGCCGGCAGTTATGAAAATTGGCATTACAACGGCGCCACGAGCTACAAGTACGATTTGAACTGGGGCGGCGGCCTGTACCTGCGCCAATGTTTGAGCGACCGAATATCCGTCAGCTTGGAAGGTAATTTGATCATGGAAAAAGAACTCTGGAAAGGCAACAGAGGAACGAGTGGAAGCGTGATAAAAATCGACAGCCAGAAAAGCGCACCCTTACGTTTGGCTTCCTTAAACATTCAATGGCAGATCAACAGGTCCAGATCGGCTCAGGTCTATCTCATGGCCGGGCCTGGCATATTCAACAAAGGCGGAAAATTTCTGCTTCGGGCCGGGATCGGCGGTCGCTTGGCTTTGGCGAAAAACAACAGTCATTTTTTAAATGCCGGATTGTGCTTCCATCAGGATCTTTCGTCAAAAGAAAAAGATCCGGTAAACTTCACAATGCTTTTCATCGGTGTTGAATCCGGCTTTTTTTCTCCTCAAGACTGATCGGGCCGAAGATTCTTTTCCAATGAACAATCTGCCCCGTTAATACCAGTCCAGTTCGACTCCCGACACTGTCTGATCAACCAGCAGCGGAGTTTCAAAGCCCCAGATCAGATTGCGCCGGATACGGACCCGGTCGGCCCCGTGACGAAAATGCCGCACGGGAACAAATTCCCTTCCCTGAAATCGGGAAATTCTTCCGCTTTCCGCACCCAAAAAGGCATTCTATAACTGAGCTGTCACGAAAGCCAGGAGGAACTGTCAATGGAACAAGAGAACTATTTCATCGTCAAAACCGCCAGACGGCTGCTGGTGCTGGATTGGCACAAAATCGACTACATAACGGCGGAAGGCAATTACATCCGCATCCACTGCGGACAGCAGACCCACCTGATCCGGGAATCCCTGCGCAACGTCGCCAAACGCCTGAAGAATCCCCCGTTCATCCGCATCAGCCGTTCAACCATCGTCAACAGCCACTGTATCCGTGAAATCCGCAACCGCCGGGCCACCAGCCTGGAGGTCACCCTGACCGGCAACCAGGTCTGCTACTGGAGCCAATCCTATCGGCCCACGCTCAACGCCCTGCTGGAGAGTATGTCCGGTTAAGCGTCGGCCGCAGAAAAACGCAGCTTTTTCAGTCGTTTTGTGGCATAATAGCGCGATGAAGCGCAGATTTTTTCGTTCTTATGCCACAACCGCCGTGTTGTTGTGCCTGTTCGCCGCACCGCTGCTCAGTCAGACCGAACCCGCCCCTTCCGTCAAAAAGCAGAGTTGGCTTCGTCCGGGCCTGCAGTTTCTGGCCTTTATGGGCTATTCCCAGACCCGTTACTGGCTCAAATACTCCCAGTTTGTCGAAGACTGGCAGTACCATTTCAACTGGCACGACCAGAGCAAACGCTGGTTCACCCTGCAAGCCTGGAAATTCGATTCCAACGCCTTTTCCATCAACTGGACCCACGCCGGGGCAGGCTGCATCTACTACAACTTTGCCCGCACCAACGGCCTGAGCCAGAAAAATTCCTTCCTGTTCACCCTGGCCACTTCCGCCTACTGGGAGTACCTGGTCGAATGGCGGGAGGTCATCTCCCTAAACGACATGGTCTTCACCCCGGTTGGCGGCTACATCAGCGGCGAAATCTGGTACCGGTTCAGCCGGGCCCTGCAGAACCGCTTCAAACCGGCCGCCTACCTGCTCAACCCGCTGCTGTTCATCAACCCCAGCAAACGTCTGGGCATTGAAGACCAGGGCAAAAACTGGGTCTTACAGAGCGATCTGGCCCTGCGCAGCGGCAGCGAGCACCGTTCCAACGACTTTGGCTCCCGACCGACGCAGGAGATCGCCCTGTCGTTGAAAATCCAGGACCAGAACCATGCCGATCCCTTCGGCCGTTTCGACATCAACGCCCGCTATGCAGACGACAGCGTTTCCGAAATCGGCTTCTTCATCATGGTTCCGCATGCCTTGCGCCCCTATGCCACGGACCGTCCGCCCCGGCTGACCTTCAACTGGGCCAGCGCCTTCACCTTCTACAAACGCAAGGCCCTGGCCGACTACGACTCGGACCAGTACCAGATTCATCATTCCCCGGAGGAGATGCTGGACATCCCCCGCAACTACCAGGATAAAATGGCGGTTCTGCACATGCTCGGACCGCAGCTGCACCACCATCTCAGCACCGGCAAGTTGTCGGTGCTCAGCAGCTTTTCCCTGTTTGGCGACTTTTCCCTGTGCAACTCGCTGGCTCTCAACGAATACAGCCGGCTGCACGACCTGCACCCGCTGACCAGCACCGTTTTCGCCTACGGTTACTACTACGGCCTGGGCCTGAGCGCCTTCTGGGAAAACACGGCCCGTCTGAACGGGTTTACCCTGAACGCCTCGCTCGCTTTCACTCAGGCCTGGTCGGTCAACGCCCTGGACCGTTTCGATCAGGACCCGTCGCTGCGCAATCCGGGTTGCCGCGACGGTTTGCTCAGCTATAAAGCGGCCCTGTCCTGGTCCCCCCGCTCCTGGCCGCTGGCCTTGCAGATCCAGCTGGAAGGCCGCAGTCGCCGGGGACGTCTGGATGGAACACGGACCGAGGAATCCATGACCCTGGTTTCGGCCGGCCTGGCGGTACGGATCTGATATGAACGGGCAGGCCAAGACCAGAAAGAAATGGGTCCTGAGACTGCTGACTCTGTCCGGAGTCGCGCTGATGGTCTACCTGGTCTACCGCATCGGCCTGGACCAGATCGTATCCAGCCTGCGTCAGATCACGGTCGGCCAGTTCATCATCCTGTTCCTGTTGCGTCTGGCCTACTGGCTGCTGCGCACCCTGTGCTGGTTCGTGGTCTTTCGCACCAACAGCCGGCAATTCAGCTTCTTCACCTTTTTCTCCGCCCGTATGGCCGGCCACGCCGTCAGCCAGCTGACCCCGACCTCACAGATCGGCAGCGAAGCCACCCGCATGATGATGATCGCCCCGGCCGGGAAAAAGAACAGCCTGTCCAGCATCATAATCGACAAGAGCATCGAAATGTTCACGGCGACCGGATTCACCCTGCTGGCCCTGCTCATCGTGCTGCAGCGCCTGCGGCTGCCCCGCCTGATCCAGTTGACGCTGCTGCTGCCGACCGCCTTCTTTTTCGTTTTGGCCCTGGTCCTGCTGCTGCGTCAGAAAAAAGGACTGCTGACCGACCTGATCGCCCTGGCCGGCAAACTGCACATCCGGCCGGCTTTCATCGACAAATACCAGGCCAAGATCGCCGAAACCGACAGTCTGATTTCCGGATTCTACAACGGGCACCGCCGCCGTTTTCTGCTGGTCGTTTTTCTCTATTCGCTGCTGCTGGCGCTGTGGGTGGCCGAGGTTCATCTGAACATGATTTTCCTCAATCTCCCCAATGTCAGCCTGCTGGAAAGTTCACTGGTCACACTGACCAGCAACATCACCTTTCTGCTGGCGCTGATCCCCGGTTCGCTCGGCGTCTACGAGGCCACCTACATCGGCGTCTTCTCGCTGTTTCACCGTCCGGCCAGCGCCGCCTTCTCCCTGGTGCTCATGCGCCGTATCCTGGCCTTGCTGATGACCGTGTTCGGCCTGACGGCACTGATCAAGCCCCGCCCCCAGAATCATGGTGCCGCGCCCGGACAAACCGAATCGCTGTCCCCAGATTCATGAACAGAGTCGTCAACAGAATGGCGTAGAGAAGCAGGTTCACACAGCCGATGAACGAGCAGATGACGATGACCCAGACCGCCACGGCCCTGGCTTCGCCGGTATCCCCGCTTCCCGGTGTCTGCAGATAGGAACGCAGCAGGTAGAACTGGCTGATCTGCAGGCAATATAGCCCTGCGGCCAGAAGACCGAGCAGCATCACCGTCGACTGGAAGCCGGCGTGGAAGGCGCCGATGGACAGACCGCAGATGTTGAAAAAATCGATGAACCGGTCGCAGAACAGGTCCAGAAAGGCCCCGTAGCGGCTGCCCATGCCCTTGCTCCTGGCCAGCATGCCATCGGCGCCGTCGATCACCGACGAGGTCTGCAGCAGCAGGGCGCCGACGATGAAAGACCAATCCATACCCAGACCGAACACAATCGCCGCGCCGAGTCCGAAAAAGAGGGAAATCAGGGTCAGGTTGTTGGGGGTGATCGAGCTGTTGTACACCAGCCTGACCAGCAATCCGGCCACAGGGCGATTCAGCCACAGATCGACATATTTGAGCCGGGACATCAGTCCCGGCACAGTTTTTTTCAGACCCTTTTCGTAGGCGAACTGGGAGTCCGCTTCTTGTTGCAGCGCTTGCGCCATCAGTCCTCCAGGTCGTAGTAATAATCCAGGCCGGTATGGTGGATCAGCTCTTCC
>CAYXHZ010000093.1:0-8858 GCA_964465065.1 uncultured Clostridia bacterium | reverse complement strand
GGACAAGGGAAAAACAATCGCGTGACCGGTTGCCGGCCGTTTAGGGACATCCTCTTGTTTCCCGATCCTGGAGTCATTATAATGGGTAAGGCACAGGGAAGAGATGAACAAAGACGAACAGATCTGCTGTTGGTTTTGTGGCGCTCAATTTACGTTGACTGAAGCTGAATGTTGCACGCATACCATGCCGACTCCGGTCTGCCCTTACTGTTTGAATTGTTTCTGTACAGCTCCGGAGCCGCAACGTCTGGCGATTCGCAAGCAGTTGGATGGCAACGCTGCGCAGAAGGATCAGCAGAAGCATCTCCTGTTCAGCAAGCCCATCGGCTCCATACTTCTGGAAAGCGGCCTGATCGGTCAGCACGATCTCGATGAGGCATTGCAGGCCCAGGCCAGGACCGGAAAACCATTGGGGGAACTGCTGGTGGAAATGGGGCGGATCAGCCTGGAAAAGATGCGTATCATCCTGCTCAACCAGCAGTGGATCGATCAGATCGATCTCGACAACGTCAGCGTCGATCTGCGCCTGATTGAACGTTTTGGTTTCGAGTTTTGCTGCCGGCACCAGATTCTGCCGTTGGAGCTGATCATGGTCAAGGATCATGCAGTACTGCGTGTAGCCATATCCAGGCGGGAGGCGCTGGACGCCATCCGCGCCCACCCGGCCTTTCAAACCTTCGGGATTCTTCCCTATCTGGCTACTTCCGAACGGATCGGCGAACTGTTACAAAAAGTCAAACCGCCAGTCGCTTAGTTTTCCATCAGACCGGTCAGGAGGCGGGTCAGATACAAGGCCCCTTCCTTGTGTCGGCTGCCGCTCCTGGCCGCCGGCCCGACGCAACTGGGGCAGCCGTTTCGGCAGGAACAGTTTTTGATGGCCGCGAGCGTGTTGAGCAGCAATTCGTCGATACGCTCGTAAAGCCCCTCGCTCAAACCGACTCCATTGGGGTAATTGTCGAAAAGGTAGATGTTTGGGGCAAAATGTCTTGCGCCGGTTTCATCGAAGTGGCCGATTTCGGCGCTTTTTCGCGCCTGCGATTTGAGCGGAAGATTTGTAGTGCTGTCCTCCATGGCGACGCCCAGATCGCGAACATCGCAGAGGAGCATGATTGCCGCCATATAGCGCATCAGGTAACCGAGGCCGGAGACAGCGTCCACCTTGTCCTCATCCGGCATGTCGAGGGCGTCCAGCACTTCTTCGGCGATCGTCATCCATAAGGCGCTGGTGTGCATCTCCCGCTGCGGCAGTTGCAGGTCTCCGGCACCGACGTTTTCGTTTGTGTAGAATTTGAGTTTCTTGAAGCCGACCACCTGGCTGAAAACATGTACGTCACCCATGCTCAGGCAAAAATCGTTACGTCTGGTTTCGTCGAAGCAGTCCAGGACTGTTACTTTGGTGTAGGAAATGGCATCCGTATAATAGTCAGCGTTGGATTCCTGGACATAGGCTTTTCGATTTTCAAAGTCCAGTTCCTGGACCACGTACTGCTCGCCTTCCAGGATGTAAATCGCTTTGGGGTGCAGGGTCTCCAGAGCGGACGAAAAGTCAACTTCGGCGATGACCTGTTCCGCTCCGGTCCGATCCACGACCACGAAGTTGTCCGAGCTTACGCGGGTGATACTTACGGCGTCAGCCGGATAACCCTCTTCGGTCCAGAACCAGCGATTGTCCTTGTAGTGAAGAATCCCCTGTTCCTGCAGGTACGAAAGAATTTCCAGGCAATCTCCGCTGCCGAAGGCTTCGTCTCGGACGAAAGGCAATTCGAAGGCGGCACATTTGATGTGGTCGACGAGTATGGACAAATTATCCGGGTTGATCCGCCCGGACTCGGGGGGCCTGCCGGTGAAATAGGCCGGGGTGCCGGCGATAAACTGATCGATGGGCGACGAGGAGCAGACCAGGATGCCGAGTGAATCACCGGCCCGGCGGCCGGCCCGGCCGATCCGTTGCCAGGTTGAGGCGACGCTGCCGGGGTAGGAAGCCAGCACCACGGCGTCCAGACCGCCGATGTCGATGCCGAGCTCCAGGGCGTTGGTCGACACCACGCCGCGTATCGAACCGTCACGCAAGCCTTTTTCTATTTCGCGGCGTAGTTTGGGCAGATAGCCCCCACGGTAGCCGCGAACCAGGCCGGACTGGTCGACCCGTTTCTCGCAATCGCTCTTCAGGTATTTGACCAGAACCTCGACTGTTAACCGCGAATTGGCGAAAGTGATCACGCTCAGACCCAGGTTCAGCAAACGGGCTGACAGCTCGCGGACCAGGGACAGGTAGGAACGACGGATACCGAGCTGGCGGTTGACGAGTGGCGGATTGACGAAGGCCAGGTATTTTTTTCCGCTGGGGGCGCCGCTTTCCAGAACGGTGACGGTCTCGCGGCCGATCATGCGTTGGGCCAGTTCACCGGGGTTGGAGATGGTGGCCGAGGACATGACGAAGATCGGGCGGCTGCCGTAAAAGGCGCAGATTCGCTGCAGGCGGCGAATGATGTTGGCCATGTGCGAACCGAAAACCCCCGTGTAATAATGAAGCTCGTCGATGATCACGTAACGCAGGTTGCGAAACAGCGAGGCCCATTTGGTGTGGTGCGGCAGAATTCCGGAATGCAGCATGTAGGGATTGGACAGAACGATGTGAGCCTGCTTGCGGATGCTTTTGCGCATCGATTGCGGGGTGTCGCCATCGTAGGTGTACAGCCCGAAAGGTTCGCCCAGAGCCTTGTTGATGTCGAAAAGCTCGGCCAACTGGTCCTGGGACAGGGCTTTGGTGGGAAAAAGGTACAATGATTTGGCGCTGCTGTCACTGAGCAGGGCGTTCAGGGTCAGAACATTGTAGACGAGCGTTTTTCCGGAAGCCGTCGGTGTGGCGACCACCACGTCCCGGCCGGCCAGAGCCCGGTCGATTGCCTGGGCTTGATGGCTGTAGAGCATGGTGACGCCCCGGGCGTGGTAAACTCCGCTCACCCGTTCGTCGATTGCGCTCGGGAAAGATGCGTAGCTTGCTTCTTTCGCCGGGATTTCCACGATATGGACGTCAGCTTGGCCATCGGTGTGAAAGCGCTTCAGCCAATCGATCGCTTCAATAATCTTTTCTTCAGACATTTTTCCACTTTCTGTAACATTAGCACAGCCAGGGTTTACTGTAAACTGTTCGACATTAGTGCAATACACTAAGATATTCTTAATAGCTTTGTTGACAATCACGATTTCTTGTATTATTATGTTTGACGAAGAGGTGAACCATGACACTGGAAAAACTGACCATCAAAGCGCAGGAGGCTTTGCAGAAGGCGATAAACGATTGCGAGTCGGCCCAGAATCCGGAGGTGCTGCCCGGCCATCTGGCCTTGGTTCTGATCGATACGAAAGATAATATCGTGCCGGAAGTGCTGAAAAAGGCCGGTGTCGATCCCGACCAATTGGCGAGGACCATTCAAGAGCAGCTCGCTTCTCTTCCGGTTGTTCACGGTGCGCAACGGACCTTTTCGTCGTCTTTGAAAAAAGCTTTGGATGAAGCGGATGTTGTCGCTCGACAGTTCAAGGACGATTACATTTCCACCGAGCATCTGTTTATCGGCATCATCGAACACGATAAAAACTTCCCGCGCAATCTGATCACCCGGGATTCGTTCCTGAACGCTTTGGCCCAGATTCGCGGTAATAAACGGGTCAGTGATGCCGCGCCGGAAGAGAAGTTGATGGCGTTGAAGCGGTATGGCAGAGACTTGGTGGCCTTGGCCAAGGACGGGAAAATCGACCCGGTTGTCGGTCGCGATGAAGAGATCCGCCGTGTGTTGCAGGTGCTCGTACGCAAGACCAAGAACAACCCGGTACTGATCGGTGAGGCCGGTGTGGGGAAAACGGCGGTGGTTGAGGGAATAGCGCTGCGGATCGCCAGCGGGGATATACCCAGTATTCTGACCGACAAGCAGATCTTTGCCCTGGATATCGGCAGCCTGCTGGCGGGGGCGAAATACCGGGGGGAATTCGAGGACCGTCTCAAGGCGGTGATTGCAGAAATCAGCGCCAGCGAGGGTCGTATCATTCTGTTCATCGATGAGTTGCACACCATTGTCGGGGCCGGTGCGGCCGAAGGTGCCGTTGACGCCGCCAACATGCTCAAACCGGCTTTGGCCAGAGGTGAACTCAGGGCCATCGGTGCTACCACCTTGAAGGAGTATCACCAGCATATCGAAAAAGATCCGGCTCTGGAGCGAAGATTTCAACCGGTTCTGGTCAAGGAACCCTCTGTAAGCGAGACGATTTCCATTTTGCGAGGCATCAAGGAACGGTATGAGATCCATCATGGCGTCCAGATCAGCGATGGAGCCATTGTCGCTGCGGCAACCCTATCGGAGCGCTATATCTCAGACCGCTTTCTTCCCGACAAGGCCATCGATCTGGTCGATGAGGCGGCCTCGAAACTGCGTATCGAAATGGATTCTCTGCCGGAGGAACTCGACGAGATGAACCGTCGTATCGCTCAGCTGGAAATCGAGCGTCAGGCACTGAAACGGGAAGAGAACTCCAAAGCGACCGCGGATCGGCTGAAAGCGCTCACCCATGAATTGGAGCAGATACGCCTGCAGCGGGAACGGCTCGAGGCGCAGTGGCAGAAAGAACGGGCCTTGATCAAGAATATGCAGGCCACCAAAGAGGAAATCAACCGGCTTCGTTTCGAAGAACAGGAAGCCCGACGTTTGAACGATTTCGAGAAGGCCTCACAGATACAGTACGGCTTGTTGCCCCAGGCTGCCAACAAGCTCAAGGACAGTACTGCGGCGCTCAACGATCTGCAAAAAGCCAAAAAAATTCTGACGGAGATCATCTCTGAGGACGATATCGCCCAGGTGGTGTCGAAATGGACGGGAATTCCGGTCAGTAAATTGCTGGGCAGTGAACGTCAGAAGCTGTTGAACATGGAGGAAAAAATCAAGGAGCGGGTAGTCGGGCAGGATCGAGCCGTTGAAGCTATCGCCAAGGTCATTCGCAGAGCCAAGGCAGGTATCACCAGTCCGGATCGTCCCATCGGATCGTTCCTGTTTCTCGGCCCGACCGGTGTCGGCAAGACTGAATTGGCCAAAGCACTCAGTGAATACCTCTTCAACAGCGAAAAAGCGCTGATCCGCATCGATATGTCCGAGTACGTGGAAAAACACGCCTTGGCCAAATTGATCGGGTCGCCTCCGGGCTATATCGGTTACGAGGAAGGTGGACAACTGACGGAAGCCGTCAAGCGCAAACCCTATTCGATCATCCTGCTCGACGAAATCGAAAAGGCCCATCCGGATGTTTTCAACCTCTTGCTGCAAATCCTGGACGATGGGCGTTTGACGGATGCCAAAGGCAAAACCATCAATTTCAAAAACACCTTGATCATCATGACTTCCAATATCGCATCGGAAATTCTTCTCAACAATCCGCAGGCCCTGAATGAAAGGAAGAAGCTGGAGGAATTGTTGCTCGAGACATTCAAACCGGAATTTGTGAACCGCATCGATGAAACCATCGTTTTTGCGCCCCTGAGTCCGGAAACCATACGAAAAATCGCCCGGCTGGAAATGAAAAAGTTGATATCCCGAATGCAGACGCAAAGCGTTCAGCTGTATTACGATCCCGAGGTGATCACCGAGTTGGCCGAGAAGGGCTATAATCCAACATTTGGTGCACGTCCATTGAAAAGGGCCATGCAGATGTACATCCAGGATCCACTGTCCACCTTGATCCTGTCAGGTGAGCTGAGCGGAGAACGGGCGGCACGGATCGGTGTCAAGAACCATGAGTTCAGCTTTACTGTACAGGCCGCCAACCCCTCTCAGGAGAAGAGCAGCGGTATGGAGCGGGAATAGGGCGGCCGGCAAATTCCGGCTTGAGTGATGATTGCTGTCACCAGTTCAGAAGGGGTGACATCGAAGGCCGGATTGCGGACGCTGGTGTGGGCTCTGGCTATCGGCTTTCCCCAGAAGTTGAGCACTTCCATGGCGTTTCTTTCCTCGATGGGGATGGCTGAGCCGTCCGGTGTATTCAGGTCTACCGTAGACTTGGGGGCCGCCACGTAGAAAGGGATCTTGTGATAGCGGGCCAGAACGGCCAGGCCGTAGGTGCCGATCTTGTTGGCTACGTCGCCGTTGGCCGCCACCCGATCCGCACCGACGATGACTGCATCCACGCCGCCGCTTTTCATCATGGCGGCAGCCATGTTGTCGGTGATCAGCGTCACGGGGATATTGTCCTGCTGAAGTTCCCAAACCGTCAAGCGGGCGCCTTGCAGAAATGGGCGGGTTTCGTCGGCCAGAACCGATACGCTCTTGCCGGCCTCGATAGCGGCACGGATTACACCCAATGCCGTTCCGTATCCGGCAGTGGCCAGGGCGCCGGCGTTGCAATGTGTGAGAACGGTACAGCGTGCTGGTAGAAGTTCCGCACCGATTCGACCCATCGTCTTGTTGATCTCGACATCCTCGGCATCGATTCTCATGGCCTCGGTCAGCAATCGGTCGGCAATCGCCGGATCATCGCTGTGGGCAGCGAAAACTGCCTGCATGCGCTGGAGCGCCCACACCAGGTTGACCGCCGTGGGCCTGGTTGCTGCCAGTGTCTCACAAGCCTGGCTAAATTGTTGCCAGCCGATTGGTTCATACTGTCTGGCCGCCAGTGCCAGTCCCATGGCCGCAGCCACGCCGATCGCCGGTGCACCGCGAATCACCATGGACTTGATGCTGTCGGCGACTTCCTGTACAGTTCTGTGTTCGACCAGTATCGTCTCGAGGGGGAGCTTTCGCTGGTCGATCATCAAAACAGTATCTTTTTTCCACTCGATTACCGGGTACATGGCGCTTCTCCCTGGGCTGAACGTTCTCAGCGTCTGAGCCAACCTGCCGGAATACCTTCCCGACGGGCCTGGGCCAGAAAATCCGCGTATTCTTTTTCTTTAGCTGCCAAGTCATCCTTTTCAACAGTCAAGGTTTCTTGGGAGCTTATGATTTGTTGTTGGAGTTCCTGATAAGCAACCGGGTTGGCTTCAGTCATCCTGCTGGCGATCATCGTGTCGATATGGCTTTGCAATCTTTGAATTTTTTCTTTCTGTTGGCTGATGGCATCCTGCAGGGCAAGGCTTTGATTCAGCCAGGAATCGCTGTCCTGATTGCTTGATGTTTGCTCACCGTTGACAGAGGATTCAGTCAAACTGGTGTCGACAATCGAGGCGGGTTGGGCTCCAGCCTCATCGCTTGTTCGCATTATCGTTGCCGAATACCGGTTTTTGGGTATTGCCTGTTTGGGTACCGCAATCTTTTCGTTGGTAAGAAGCAACACGGACTGTTTGCTGTTTTTACGCCGTTCGCGCTCTTTCTTTTGCAGGGTGACCAGATCGGACTGTCCATACAGTCCGATCGACCACACAGCTATAAGAAAAAAAACGTTCGCCGTTTTGATGCGCATTTTATTTTCGGACGACCACGACCATTACCAAGCGATTTTTTCTTCTTTCTGCCTCACTGCTGTTGTCGTATGGCGCTTCTTTTTCTCCGTAAAAAGCGGTTTCCAGCTGCGTCTCCGGCACGGCCAGCTGTTCGAGCAGAATCTTTTTGACCGACTCGACGCGCTGCTTGGACAGCTCCAGGTTTTTCTCTTCGTTACCGATGCTGCAGCAATACCCTTTCAACAGAATGGAATAAACTGTCTTGCCTTCGATGAAACTCTTGATCTTGACAAACTGTTCGGATTGCGCTTCGTCGATCAAAGAAGAGTCGATCTCAAAAGGGATCTCCACGGTCAACATTTCTTCGTCGCCTTCAGGCTGTGTCATGTCGGATACTCGACGCACGACGGGAACTGGGCCTTCGCTGCTGCCTTCGATGATCTTGGGCTCGGGGAGTATGGCCGCTTCCGCGCCTTCGATGAGCGGATGCGAAGAATCGATCACCTTAACGGTGCTCAACTGGTTGCCGACTACGACCGCCACGCCTGTGCCGATGATCAGTGGGGGTAAATGGGCCTTGATTCGATCGAAAAAGACGACCATGTCACCGACCGAGACCTTGTCCTTGCCCATTTCGATGGCTACAAACTGTTCCGGTCCGATGATGGTTCTTCCGAAGGTGATGGTGTCGGGCAAAAAAATCTTCACCGAATCGGCATCATCGGGAACAATGGTGTGATCGTAGGGAATTTTTAACTTGGAAACCGGTTGTTCTTCCTTGTACTCTTCAAGGAAATCGCCTTTCTCGATTGGGTGGTAGATGTTGACAATCTTCATTTCCGCGGTGTCGGTGTAAATGTTGACAATCTCGCCGATCCCCTTCCGGGTCACCAGGGTATGGTCGAGGTATTTACCGCCGGTCATGCCCTTGATCACAAATTTCTGACCTTTGTGCAGGCCGGCCTTTTCACCGCGGTTGAGGTAAACCGAATCCCCGTCACGGAACAGGTCCGGGCTGGAAAAATTGCTGTCATCCGAAAAGATTTTGAGATCGGTGATGATCAGGGAAGTGTCTGGATCTTTTTCCAGAACGAAGCAACCGAAGAAATCACTGGCGGACAGCACGAGTTGCTCGTCACGATAGGCATAGGCCTTGGTGAGTTTATATTCTTTTTCTGGTTCTGAACTCGTCGTCTGTTCTTGAGACCCGAGTATGCCAGTGCCAATCATGGCCAATAAAACCATCCAAAAAAAGGTTGTTTTCATCGAATTCCTCCGCGTTGTGATACGAACGGAAAACTGACCGGCGATTTACTTGTACTGATAACGCCTGACCAATCTCTCATCTTAATCAGAAAATAAAACAAAAAAGCCGCGTTGTCAAGCGAAATCGAGTCCAGTGTCCGTTGAAAGCACAGTGTGGTGATTAGTCGAGTCG
>CAYXHZ010000092.1:0-9224 GCA_964465065.1 uncultured Clostridia bacterium | reverse complement strand
CTTGGCACCTTTCTCTTCCCTTCCAAAAATTTCGCCTGGCACCTTTCTCTTCCCTTTCTCCTTTCTTCTCTTAGAATCGTATCATGCTTTCACTTCTTTCATCCAACGATTCATGTTTACACTAATCTCTGCGATGGATTCATCTCGTCATACTGATCAGGTCTGACCGAGGTAACAGCACAAAAAGAATCTTTTTGAAAAATGAGTAGGAATACTCATCTGCGAACGTCGCCATGCCGGCCGTAGCGCACCAGGCGGCCCCGGCTGAAAGCTCCGTCTCTTGCATGTACCGTTTCCAATCCGTTGCGGTTTATGGTAGAATCCAAACCTTGGAGGAACGATGAGAGGTTATTCACAAGCTTCCCAGGATGGCAAGCTTGAGGAAGACGCGGAACCGCCCTTGTGTCCCGCGGGACGAGAAAATAACAGGAATCATTTTATAGACTCAAAGATGCCAGCGCATCATTGTCATCACAATAATACAAGCCCAAATCAGAGGTGATTCATGGAAAAGCATGAAAAACAATTGAACCAGGAAGCCCTCGCCCGACGGGAAAAACGGAAACCTTCACCGAAAAAAAACGAATTGAAGGTCATCTCCGCTTACTGCAAAGGGTGTGGACTTTGCGTGGACATTTGCCCGACCGGTACCCTGCAACTGGAGGACAATATTGAAAGCAAATTCGGTACTTCCGTACGCGTAGACGCCCCGGAGTACTGCATCGGCTGCAAGATGTGCGAATTCCGCTGCCCGGATTTCGCTATATTTGCCAATTACGACCAGAACGAGGGGAAAAAATGAGCAGCAGAAAAGTATTACAGGGTAACATCATCATCGCCAAGGCAGCCATCGCCGCCGGTTGCGATTTCTTCGCCGGCTACCCGATCACCCCTTCTTCGGAAATCGCCCAGCACATGTCGCAGGAATTTCCGCGCCTGGGACGTACCTTCATCCAGATGGAGGACGAGATCGCCTCGCTGGGAGCCTGCATCGGCGCCTCGCTGGCCGGCAAGAAAGTGCTCACCGCCACCAGCGGCCCCGGCTTCTCGCTGATGCAGGAGCACCTGGGCATGGGCGTCATGGCCGAAGTTCCCCTGGTCATCGTCAACGTCATGCGCGGCGGGCCTTCGACCGGGCTGCCCACCAAGCCTTCACAGTCCGACATGATGCAGGCCCGCTGGGGAACCCACGGCGACCACCCGATCATCGCCGTTTACCCGGCTTTCGCCGACGAACTGTACTCCGAGACCATCCGGGCCTACAACCTGTCCGAGAAATTCTGGAATCCGGTCGTCATCCTGCTCGACGAGGTTCTGGCCAAGGCCCACGAGGACATCGAACTGCCGGATCCGAAATCGCTGGATATCTATAAAGAACAGACCAATGTCGTCACCGACCTCAACATCTACGACCGTGAAATCGGCAAGAACCCGCCGCGGGTCGACTTCTTCAAAGGGTACCCGATCCACATCGACGGTCTGGAGCACGACGCTCACGGCTGGCCCAGCGCCGACCCCAAGAACGCCGACCACATGCAGAATCTGCGCCTGCAAAAGATCAACCAGCACCTGGACGAAATCATCAAATACAAAGAGTATTACATGGACGACGCCGAGATCATGGTTTTCAGTTTCGGCGTATCGGCCCGTGCCGCTCTGCCGGCCGTGGAAATGGCCCGCGACAAAGGTATCAAAGCCGGATTGTTCCAAGCGCTGACCATCTGGCCGTTCCCCGAACAGACCCTCATCAACCGTTTCCGCAAAATCAAGAAGGTTCTGACCGTCGAGATGAACATGGGGCAGATGAAGTACGAGATCGAACGGGTGGCACCCGACGATGTCAAACAGGCCGGCCTGCTGCGTGCCAACGGCATCGCCTTCACCCCGCAAGAAGTTCTCAAGTCCATCGAGGAGTTAAAGTCATGAGAAACTACGAACGTTACATCCGTTATCGCACCTTCCCGACTCCCTGGTGCCCCGGTTGCGGCGATGGAGTGATCCTCAAGGCCATCGCCATGGCTTTCGCCGAACTCGATGTCGACCCCAACGATGTCGTCGTCGTCTCCGGTATCGGCTGCTCGGGCCGCATGCCCACCTTCTTCAATACCAACACCCTGCACACCACCCACGGCCGGGCCCTGACATTCGCTACCGGCATCAAACTGTCGCGCCCGGAAAAAATGGTCGTCGTCATCTCCGGTGACGGCGACGCCACCGCCATCGGCGGCAACCACCTGATTCACGCCGCCCGTCGCAACATCGGCATCAAGATGATCCTGATCAACAACGGCATTTACGGCATGACCGGCGGGCAGGTATCGCCGCTGACCCCGCGCAATTTCATCACCGAAACCACCCCCTACGGCAATATCGAGCCCAAATTCGACACCGCCAAGTTGCTTGAAGGCGCCGGCGCCTCGTTCATTGCCCGGGAAACGGTCAACCGCATGGTCCAGCTCAAGGAAGTCATCAAGAAATCGTTCCTGCACAAAGGCTTCAGCGTGGTGGAAGCCATCAGCAACTGCCACATCAACCTGGGGCGCCGCAACAAGATGCGCGATTGCATGATCATGACCAAGTGGATCGCCGATAAAACGGTTGCCAAGGCCCAGTACGACAAAATGACCCCCGAAGAACGTCAGGGCAAGTACCCGGCTGGCATTCTGGTCGAAGACAGTGAACGGATGGAATACACAGAAATCTACTACCAGCATACCGTTCCCGCCGCCCAGAACTCCAACAAAAAAGGTAAACAGGAATAAGGGGAATCAGCATGCTCAACAACAAGAACCGATATGAAATCCGCTACGGCGCCGTCGGCGGTCAAGGCATCGTCACGGCCGGAGCCCTGCTGGTCGACATCGCCGTCGAAATGGAAAACAAATACGCCCTGGAAAGCCCGACCTATACGGCTACGGTACGCGGCGGCCCGACGAAGGTCGACGTGATCATTTCCGATCAGAAGATTCTCTTTCCTCAGGCCTCGGCCATCGATTTCTTCGTCTGCACCTACCAGGTTCCCTACAACCTGTACAAGGAACGCCTCAAAGACGACGCCATCGTCGTCCTGGACAGTCACCTGGTCAAAGAACCGGGCGACACGCAGAACTGGAAGCTCTACCAGGTTCCCATCATCAACGAAACCAAGAAACAGCTGGGCAACATCGTGCTGACCTCGGTGGTCACCCTGTCGATAACCCAGAAGCTGACCGGAATCGTCAGTTACGAGAACATGGTCAAATTCATCGAACACTGGGCACCGAAAGATTTCCTGGAGCTGAACATGAAGGCGGTGGAACTCGGTCAGAAGCTGGTTTGATCCACAGCGAAAATGAGCGAAAAAAGCGACAACTCTTTTATTGAGGAATTGCGCTGGCGCGGTCTTCTTTCCGATATGACCCCCGGCGTGGAACAATACCTGGACGGCGGCGGAACGCCCGTGGCCTATGTCGGCTATGACCCGACCGCCGCCTCCCTGCACATCGGCAACCTGGTGACCATCATGCTGCTGGTCCACTTCCAGCGTCACGGTTACAAACCGATCGCCATGGTCGGCGGCGCAACCGGCATGATCGGCGATCCCTCCGGACGAACGGACGAACGCCAGCTCCTGCCGGAGGAGACCCTACGTCACAACCAGCGCTGCATCCGGACGCAACTGGAACATTTTCTGCGCTTCGACGACAGCGCGACCAGCGCCGAGCTGCTCAACAACTATGACTGGACCAGCCAGTTCGACCTGCTGTCGTTTCTGCGCGAAGTGGGCAAGCACATCACCGTCAACTACATGATGGCCAAGGATTCGGTCAAAATGCGACTGGAAAAAGGCTTGTCCTTCACCGAATTCAGCTATCAGTTGCTGCAGGCCCACGATTTCTACTGGCTCTACCAAAACAAAGGCTGCCGCTTGCAGATGGGCGGATCCGACCAGTGGGGCAACATTACCAGCGGCACCGAACTGATCCGCCGCAAGGCGGCCGGAGAGGCCTACGCTTTGGTCTGCCCGCTGATCACCCGTGCCGACGGCACCAAGTTCGGCAAATCCATGGGCCAGAACATCTGGCTCGACGCCGGCATGACATCACCCTACCGTTTCTACCAGTACTGGCTCAACACCAGCGACCAGGACGTGGTCAAGTTCATCCGCATCTTCACCCTGCTGCCCCGGGAGGAGATCGAGGCCCTGCAGGCCGAGCATGAACAGGCCCCGCACCTGCGCATCCTGCAGAAAGCCCTGGCCAAGGACGTCACCTGCCGGGTGCACTCCGAAGAGGCCTGGAAAACGGCCGAGGAGGCCTCGGGCATCCTGTTCGGCAAGGGCACGACCGCCACTTTGCGCAGTCTGAGCGAAGACGACCTGCTGGCTGTCTTCGAAGGAGTGCCCCAGTACATCGTCTCCCCCGCGCTCTTCGATGACGGACCGAACGTGATCGACCTGCTGACCTCCACGGTTCCGGTTTTCCCCTCCAAGGGGGAGCTGCGGCGACTGATCCAGAACAACGGCCTGTCGATCAACAAGGAAAAGATCGACGATCCGGAGCACAGGGTCAAAAAGCCGGATCTGCTGCAAGGCAAATACCTGCTGATCCAGAAAGGCAAGAAGAATTTCGAGCTGATCCGGGCGGAATAGAGCGCCGGCGAGTCTGTTTAATCAGCCCAGCGCCTGCAGGGCCCGCTTGCGCACCCAGATGATGCTGTCCTGACTGAGGCAGAGAAGGTAGTTGCGGACCGCTTCCCGGTCCAAGGCCTCCAGGGCTTGGATCAGGGCCAGCTTGACTTCCACGTTGGGATCTTGCATCAGATCGTCGATGATGGTCAATAAAACCGGACTCTTGCGCCGGCCGAGGATCTCCACCAGGGCCTTGCGGGTCATCCAGGTTTTTCCGCTGGTGATCGCCCGGGCCAGTTGCCCCTCGTCCAGGTCGAGATGGACCGCCGCATTGACCACTTCGTCGCGGAGTTGCGTGTCCTTGATGTCCAGCAGGGGCAGAAACTGATTCTCGCGAATCTTGACGTGATTGTTGAAAAAGGATTGAATCAACGCCAGACGTTCTTCCTTGGGGCACAGTTCCACCAGTTCGACCAGTTTCATGGTGGCCGAGTCTTCCCCGCCCTGGCTGTCCGAAATGGCCCGTTTGGCGGCGTTGGCCACCGAGCTGTCGACATGGTAGAGGAAACGACGGTAAAAAAAACGATCCTTGTAGCGCAGCTCACGCAGTCTCTTGAGGGCGGCCGCCAGTGTTTTGGAAGACAGTTCGGCCTTGATCACCGTTTTGATGAATCCGATCTGACTCTCCCGGCTCATGTCGGCCAATTCTCCCTCTTTGAGGAAACGGATCTGAGCCTGGGCGTTCAGGCTGTAAAAACGGTCATAGAGTTCATCCATCATACCGAATTCAAAAGATGTCCCATCTTTTGCTTTTTGGTCTTCAGGTACGGTTCGGTGACTTTGCATGGTGACACCTCGATGGGCATTCTCTCAACAATTTCCAGTCCATAACCGGACAAAGCGATATATTTGGCCGGATTGTTGGTCAACAGCCTCAGTTTTTTCAAGCCCAGCTTTTTCAGAATCTGCGCCCCGATACCGTAATCCCGCTGATCCTCCTTGAAACCCAGTTCCAGGTTGGCTTCGACCGTGTCGCGGCCGTGTTCCTGCAGCATGTAGGCCTTGAGCTTGTTGACCAGGCCGATGCCGCGTCCCTCATGGTTGATCAGGTAGAGGAGCACACCCCGCCCCGCATCTTCGATCGTTTTCATGGCCTTGTGCAATTGATTGCCGCAATCGCAACGCAACGACGCGAAGGTATCGCCGGTCAGACACTGGGAATGTACCCGGACGATGACCGGTTCATCCCCGCTCAGGTCGCCCTTGATCAGGGCCAGGTGGGTATCGTGGTTGATCGCGTCCTGATAGGCCTGCAGAATGAACTCGCCGTAGGCCGTCGGCAACTTGCATTCGGCTTCCAGCTGAATCAGCAGTTCCTGCTTGAGACGGTACTTGATGATATCCTCGACACTGATGATCGGGATATCGTGCTGCTTGGAGAAGCCGACCAGATCCGGCATACGGGCCATGGTGCCATCGTCTTTCATGATCTCGCAGATGACGCCGGAAGGGTACAGACCGGCGATGCGGCACAGGTCGAGCGAGGCCTCGGTCTGCCCGGTTCGGACCAGAACGCCGCCGTCCTTGGCCCGCAACGGGAAGATATGGCCGGGCCGCGACAGGTCAACGGGTCTTGTCTGCGGGTTGATGATGCAGCGGATGGTTTCGGCGCGGTCGAAGGCCGAAATGCCGGTGGTGGTGTTTTTGCTGGCATCGACCGATACGGTGAACGGGGTCTGGAAATGGGAGGTGTTGCCCTGGTCCTGAACCATGAGTGGCAGACCGAGTTCATCGCTGCGCTTCTGGGTCAGCGAGACGCAGATCAGGCCCCGGGCGTGGATGGCCATGAAATTGATGGCCTCCGGGCTGACCTTCTCGGAGGCGATCATCAGATCGCCCTCGTTTTCCCGGTCCTCGTCGTCGACGATAATGATCATCCGTCCGTCCCGGATGCGTTGCACGGCATCTTCAACGGATATCAACTGTTTGTTTTCTGTCATTTGATCACTCTTTCCAAAGATTGAAATTGTATAAATATTTACCAATCAAATCAAGTTCGATGTTGACCCGTTCGCCGCCGCGCAGCCCGTTCAGGTTGGTACTGGCCAGCGTATGCGGGATGACTTCGACGGAAAATTCCATGCCCGACAGTTCACTCAGAGTCAGGCTGACACCGTTGACGGTGATCGAACCCTTGGGGATCATGAATCGGGGCCAGCTGCGATCGGTGACGATAAAGGTCAAGGCGCTGCTGCCGGAATGCACGCGCACTGTCTTCAAACGGGCCGTGCCGTCCAGATGGCCGCTGACCAGATGGCCGCCCAGGCGGTCCGCCAAAGTCATGGCCAGTTCCAGGTTGAGCGGGCTGCCCGGTGTCAAATCGCCGAAATTGCTCACGCGCAGGGTCTCCTGGCTGAGGTTGAAGGAACAGCCATGCCGGTCTATGGCGATGACGGTCAGACAAGCGCCGTTGACGGCCACCGAGTCGCCGATTCTGACCGTATCCGGCAACTCGGCCCGGATGGTCAGCACCATCGGGTTGGTCCGGGTCAGTGTCAGCATACTGCCCTGGTATTGAACGATTCCAGTGAACATCTACACGCTCCCGCGCACGATCCAGCCGCTGGACATTTCGCAGACCGAGTACTCGCTCAGCCGCAGAGGGTTGTCGATCGGACGACCCGAAGGAAAGACGGTCAGCGCATTCTGCCCGCCCAGAAGAGAGGCTGCGGTGAACAGGATCAATTCGTCTGCCAAACCGGCGGCAAGAAAGGCGTCGCTGATTTGCGAGCCGCCTTCGACCAGCAACGAAGCGATGCCCAGTTTGCAGAGCTCGTCCATCAGGGCATACAGGTCGATGTGACCGGCGCTGTCGGTTTTCAGGCCCAGTTGTTTGAGGTGTGATCCAAATTCGGGCGCTTCGTTTCGTTCAGCAACCGACACCACCCACAGAATCGGATATTGCCGACTGGCCGACTGCAGAAAGCGGCTGCCCGCCAGACGCCCGCGGCTGTCCAGTACGATACGCCATAAAGTTTTGTCCGGCCAGTCAGCGCTGCGCAGAGTAAGTGACGGATCGTCGGCCAGCACGGTACCGGAACCGACCAGAACTGCGGAATACTCGCCACGCAGTTCGTTGGCCAACTGCCTGAGTTCCTCGGAAGTCACCCAGCGCGCCGCATGGCCGCCGTCAGTCATTTTTCCATCCACCGACATACCGGTTTTGACCACGATGTGCGGCCGCTGCCGTCGTACAAAAGTAAGGTAATGTCGGTTGACCGCTTCAGCCTCGGCACTCAGGCATCCGACATCCACCTGCACACCGGCCTGGCGCAGAGTCTCGATCCCTCTGCCGCTGACCAGCGGACTGGGATCGATGACCGCCACGACCACCCGAGCGACGCGCCGTTCCAGGATGATGTCTAGGCAAGGAGGAGTTTTACCGTAATGAGCGCAGGGTTCAAGGGTGACGTACAGGGTGCATCCCGCCGGAATCGCCGCACAGGCCAGGGCCTCGCGTTCTGCGTGGAAAGCGCCGAAACGGCTGTGATAACCGCAGGAGACGATTTCTCCCTGATCTACGACCAGCGCGCCGACCAGAGGGTTGGGTTCGGTATACCCCATCCCCCGGCGACTCAGCCGGATGGCCTGACGCATGAACTGTTCATCGCTGCGGCTGAAAACCATGTTAAACTGACAGCAGACGTTCAATGAACGCTGCGGGTTGGAACGGAACGATATCCTCGGCCCCTTCCCCCACTCCGAGAAAACGGATGGGTACTTGCATTTCATCGACGATGTTGACGACCGTCCCCCCCTTGGTCGTGCCATCGACCTTGGTCAGCAACAGACCGGTCAACCCGGAAAAATCCTTGAATTTTTTGGCCTGATCGAGGGTATTCTGGCCCATGGTGCCGTCCACGACCAGCAATACCTGGTCCGGACCGGATTGGTGAAATTTGCTGATGATCTTGACGAGTTTCTCGAGTTCACGCATCAGTTGGTCGCGGGTCTGCACCCGTCCGGCGGTGTCAATGATGACCCGGTCATAATTCCTGGCCTGGAATGAAGTCATGGTGTTGAAAACGACCGATCCCGGATCGGCGCCTTTCTCGCCGGTGACCACGGGAATATGAAGGCGTTCTCCCCACAACGACAATTGAGAACTGCCGGCGGCACGGAAGGTATCGGCCGCCCCGAGCAGGACAGTCTTACCGCTGCGGGTAAAATAATGAGCCAGTTTGGCCGAATTGGTCGTCTTGCCGCTGCCGTTGATGCCGACGATCAAAAAAACTCTCGCTTCTTCAAAATCGGCAGCCTGTTGCCAGGCGCGATCGAAAATGGCCAGAAGCTCTGTTTTCAGGGCCAGGACAACCGCTTCGCGCTCGACCCGTCCGGGCAGGTTTTTGCGCATGGAAGCGATAATCCGGCTCGTCAGTCCATGCGAAATATCGCTCAGGATCAGTTGCTCTTCCAATTCCTCCAGGCAATCATCCACCGACAATGAACCGGAATTGAACAGGGAGCTGATGGTCTTGGCCAAAGGACTTTTGAAAAGGGATGACAGCTTGAGCATGGTTCATTATAGCATCCACCCTACAAGCTAACAAGCGAC
>CAYXHZ010000091.1:0-9427 GCA_964465065.1 uncultured Clostridia bacterium | reverse complement strand
AAACCAGTACCAGCAATTCCGCCCGTCCTTTCGGGCAGATGACCTCGATCACCGATCCGTTCTACCTGCGCATCGGCGCCCGTTTCGATTTCAATTAGCCTGAATTTGTGATTCCATAATTTCCGAGACCCCGGGTCCTTGCAGTTCCCGGGGTTTTTTTTTGCCTATTCGGCCAGAAAGCGATGAAACAATTCCTTGCGGTTGGCCACCCCCAACTTGACGTATATGCCGGTGATGGTGTTTTTGACGGTATGCTCGGAAACGAACAGGCGGTCGGCGATATCCAGGTTGCTTCTGCCCTCGAGTATCAGATCGAGGATCTCTTTCTCGCGGCCGCTCAGCCCCAGCTCCTCCCAATCCACCCTGCCGGTCCGGGCCTGCGGCGGATGATGTCCCATCAGCCAGGGACGCAGAAAGAACCACAGCCAGACGAGCAGTCCGGTGTTGACGAAGATCTGGAACAGGAAATCGAAGAGCAGGCGCAGCAGCAACGAACGCCCGGGATGGCGGCCCCATACCATGTACAGATAGGCAAAGGCCACGCAGGCCAGGTTGATGAGCGCAAACCAGCGCAGCAGCGAACCCTCGGCAGTTTCTTTCTTTTTTTTCGCCTGGACCAGCAGGATCAGCATGGCCGCGGCCTCGATCAGCCCGAGCAGGATGCGCAGGCTGTAGTCGGCCGCTCTGCGGCAGGCCAGCAGCTGGGGAAAAATGAACATCGATACGACGAAAAGCAGAAAACCGGCTCCGGTCAGCAGCAGCCAGCGTAATAGCTTACCGGGCAGTTCCCGGCCCAGGAAGACGGCGGCGATCCGCAGCAGACAGTAGCGTCGGGCCCAGGTGACGGCTTCCGATACCAGCCAGTCGAACTGAAAAGCCAGACCGGTACGGTTATTGAAAACCGGCATGATGTTGACGTTGATATAGAATAAAGGAAGTTTCTGAACATCGTACAGGATATGGCAGGCCACCAGGAGGAAAAGAAACCGGAACAGTCCGGTGTTCCTTCTCTGGGCTGTGTTCGTTTTATTGAGATGGTAGATGCAGACCAGCGCCAACGAAGAAGTCAACACATTGACCACGGCGGCCATGACCCTGAAGTGATCCAAAAAACACTCCTGTGCGGATGAATGCTCTGCCGCTCGGCACTGAAATCATTCTATCACAGTCATTTCACAGGTAAAATACACCATTTCATCCCTTATTATCCGGGAAGTATTTCCAGAAAGGCAGAACAGGAACTCTTTCCCGATTATATTTCGAAAAAACTCACCTATAGTTCGCTCAGAGTGACTGTGCCGCGCAAAGCGGCCGGTAACGAAAACAACACTTTTAGGAGGTTTCTATGAAAAGGTTTCTCAGAAACGCAAACCTGCTGATCTGCTGTCTCCTGCTCCTGGCAGGAGGCTTGTCAGCCCAGCAAACCACCGGCAAGATCATGGGCTCCATCCTGCTCGAGGATGGATCCAACGTCCCCGGTGTCCTGGTCGAGGCCACCAGTCCCCGGCTGGTCGGCAAGGCTACTGCGGTTTCCGATGAAAACGGAAACTACAAACTGCTCAACCTGACTCCCGGCGTCTACACCCTGACCTTCACCCTGCAGGGCCTGCAGACCGTGATTCAGAAGAACGTCACCCTGGTGGCCGAACAGACCATCACCCTCAACGTACCGATGAAAATGGGCGAAGTCACGGAGAACATCACCGTCCAGGCCGTGGCCGCCCAGATCGACGTGCGCAGCACCGCCCAGGGCCAGACCCTGACCAAGGAGACCTTCCAGTCCCTGCCCAAGGGCCGCAACTTCGACTCGCTGATGACCACCATCCCCGGCGTCCAGAACGAGCCCCTGCTCGGCGGCACCTCGGTCGACGGCGCCACCGGCCTGGAGAACGTCTACTACGTCGACGGCGTGGACACCACCAACATCGTCAACGGCAACGCCGGCCAGATGGTCAACTTCGATTTCGTCGAAGAAGTCAAGATCAGCTCCTCGGGCTACGCCGCCGAATTCGGCGGTTCGCTGGGTGGCGTGATCAACGTCATCACCCGCTCCGGCGGCAACGAGTTTCACGGCGATATCCTCGGCTACTACACCGGCGCCCCCTTGCGTGCCGACTACAGCGACACGCTCGACTTCGACTACCGCGATTCGACCAACGGCACCGCCCGCTATTACACCTATGAGGAATACTACGGCAAGGACAAAGACTCCCTGATCGAGGGCGGCTTCAACCTCGGCGGCTACATCGTCAAGGACAAGCTGTGGTTCTTCGGTTCGTTCATGCCCTCCATCTACAGAAACACCCGGACCACCACCCATTACTCCGGCATCACCAAAGACTGGAAGTATTCCCAGGACTTCTGGAACTACCAGTTCAAACTGACCGGACAGCTGGCCAGCAACCTGCGCGTCAGCGCCAGCATGGTGTCCGGCAGTTCCAGATTCCAAGGCGCCACCGGCACCGGCAACATTTTGCCCAGGGCCGCCAGCAGCGACAATCCGACCATTTCCTACAACGATATCGGCTATTCGCAGCCCAACTATTCGGCAAACGCCACTCTGGACTGGAACATCGGCAACCTGCAGGTCAACCTGCGCGGCGGCTATTTCTTCCAGAACATCAACAATTCGCTGGTTTACCCCGAAGATACCCAATACATATTCCAGAAAGAAGCTCCGGGCGGCTACACCAACACAGGCAACCAACACTTGGACATTCCCGCCGAATACAAACGCAACCTGGGTTTCGTTCAAGGAATTTCCCCGATCGCCACCAAAAAACAGATCGACGAAAAAATGAGCATCAACGCCGACCTGGCCTACTATACCAGTTTTTTTGGCGACCATGCCCTAAAAGCCGGCGTACAGTTCACCCACCAGGGCGAGGATTACGATGCCGGATCACAGTTCCCCATCGTACGCCTGGCCTGGGACCGGGACCTGATCGCCTACGGCGACAATTACGGCCGTGGCACCTATGGTTATTACGCCGTCAGAGGAAGTGAAGTCACTGGTCCGAACGGCAGCGTGTATAAAGCCTACGCCAACCGCTGGGCCGTCTACCTGCAGGACAGCTGGACCATCGGCGACCGCTTCACGCTCAATATCGGCATCCGAAGCGAAGCGGAATACATCCCCGCCGGATACACGGACGATTCACAGTGGGCCAATACACGACCCGTCGAATGGGGCTTCGGCGACAAGCTGGCCCCGCGCCTGGGCTTCATCTGGGACGTCAAAGGCGACGCCAGCACCAAAATCTCCGGTTCTTTCGGCATATTCTACGATGTCATGAAGCTGTCCATGGCCGTCGGTTCCTACGGCGGTTTCAAATGGAAGAGCGCCTACTACCCGCTCAACACCTACGAATGGGACAAGATCGGCCAGGAAGGCTGGGATTACGGCGAGCCGCTGGCAATCTTCGACTTTCGTCCAACCGCCTTCGCTGTGACCGATGGCGACATGCACGCCATGAGCCAGCGCGAACTCTCCCTGGGCTTCGAGCAGCGCGTCACCGACGACATCGCCTTCAAGGCCCGCCTGGTCAACAAGTCCCTGCTCTGGGCCATCGAGGACATCGGCGTCATGACCGACGCGGGCGAATTGTATTACATCACCAATCCCGGCAGCGATTACATCAAGAATATTTGGGCGCAGTCCAAGGCCGATGGTTCCATCGTCGCCAACGCCCGCGATATTCCCAAGGCCAAACGCGAGTACTGGGGACTCAACCTCTCTCTCGAGAAACGCTTCTCCAACAATTGGATGGGTGGTCTCGCCTACACCTGGAGCCGCCAAACCGGCAACTACTCCGGCCTGGCCTCCGGTGACGAGATGGGCCGCATCTCTCCCAACGTCGCCCGCTTTTACGATGTCTGGTGGGTGGCCTACGACAAGGCACTCAACCCCATCGACGGTCCCCTGAACGCCGACCGCACCCATGTCATCAAGGCCTACGGTTCCTATGCCTTCGATTTCGGTCTGACCGCCGGTTTTGTCGTCAACGCCATGAGCGGTGTCCCGATATCCACCATGTACAACATGGATTACCAGGGCTACATGCCCTTCGGCCGCGGCGACCTGGGCCGGACCCCGTTCATGACCGTCGTCGATTTCAGTCTGAACTACAACATCCGGCTCGGGAAAAGCTCACTCAACCTGAGCGTCAACGTGGACAACCTGCTCAACACCCATACCGCCATGAGCACCTACCAGTATTACAACATTGATACATTCCCGGTAACCGACACGGAGATCGCCAACAACAGCTGGGACATCTCCGATTACGAGGTTCAGCTCGATCCGCTCTTCCAAAAAGAGCAATGGTTCTACGGCGACGGCACCCGCGGCAACCCCCGCCGCGTCCGCGTCGGCCTCAAGTTCTCGTTTTAACTCCTACCGTTTTTTATCGCCGGTCCGCCCGCGGGCGGACCGGCCCCCCACCGTCAATTCTTCTTCACCAGAAAACGATGAAACAATTCCTTGCGGTTTTTCACACCCAGTTTGAGATATATGTTGGTGATGGCGTTCTTGATGGTATGTTCCGATATGAACAGCTTGTCGGCGATGACCTGGTTGCTGCTGCCCAGCAGCATCAGTTCCATGATCTCCTGTTCCCTGTGACTGAGCCCCAGATTTCCGGCCTGTCCGGCGATATCGGCGACCGTCGCCGTCATCTGCTCCTGGACGATCCAGGGCCGCAGGAAAAACCACAACCAGGTCAACAGGGCGGCGTTATGGAAAACCCGGTACAGAAAATCGAAGATGAGCCGCAAGGCGAGCGACTGGCCCGGATTCTGCCCGAACAGGGTGAAGAGCGCGAAAAAAACGACTTCCAGCAGACCGATCAGGGCGAAGGCGCGCAGCGCGTCGCGCTTCTCCGGCCCGGCCGCCCGGCCTGAACCGATCAGCACCGCGATCATGGTCATGGCCTCGATCAGCCCCAGGGCGATGCGGAATACGATGTCGGCCGTGTCCGCATAGACATGCAGACCGGGCCGCAGCAACCAGGCCGCAAAGAAAACGATCAGTCCCAAACCGGCCAGCATCTGCAGCAGCCACAGCCTGAGCGGCAGATCCCGTTCCAGCAGAATGCCGCTGATCCGCAGCAGGCAGCTGCGCCGGAACCAGGTGATCAGTTGAGGCAGGATCCAGAACAACTGAAAGGAGAAAACGGCCCGGGAAGGAAACACCGTTTCGATGTTGACATCGATGTAATTGTAAATGAATGCGCGCAGGTCGTAGAGGATATGGGCCCCGATCAGCAGAAGCAGAAACAGCAGCAGGGGAGATTTTCTGTCCCGGATCAGGGAACGGATGCAGACCAAGGCCAGCAGGGACAACAATATGTTGATCAGGGAAGCGAATACTCGGATATGATCCAAATAATTCTCCTTCTTATTCGACGCCAGCAACAATCAAACCGGCAATGCAGCGAACCGGACCTCAAAACAATGCCATGATACCACCAATGCCACTTTCAGCCAAGAGACGATGTCGCCCAACCGGGAATATCTTCCAAAAAAAAAAACAGGAACTTGTTACTGCAAACTTGCCCTATGTATTTCCGTCAAGATACGTCAGTGGATTTGATATCATTAAACAAGGAGAATGCCATGAGAAAAATGTTAACCGCCACCTGCCTGACGCTGTTATTGCTGGGATTCGCTTGCATCGGGACAAGCGATTCCAAACCAGCCGCTCCGGTCGACCGCCAGGCCCTGAAAGAGCGGATTTCCACACTGCTGGACAAAGCCAATGCTCTCAGCGATCAGGGACTTTACGCCCAGGCCCTGGATCACATCCGTCAAGTGGTCGATATTTACCAGCCCTTCGGCGAACAACTGACATTCAAATACTCCGTTCTGGATTTCCAGCACTTTCTGCTGCTCAAAACCGGCGCCTTCCAGGAGGCCGTCGCGTCAGGTCTCGCGCTGGAAGCTCTGGGACAGGCCGCGAACGGGCGTAAATCGCCATGGGACTGTCTGAAAATCGCCGACGCCTACCTGGGTCTCCAGGACGAGGGCAAGGCACTCGACTGGATCGAAAAGGCTGTCTATGAACGGGATTTCAACCGCATGGACGCCCTGCGAAACGAAACCTACGCCGCTCTGCGCGACCAGCCCCGCTTCCATAAGGTTCTGGCCGATGTCGAAAAAAGTCTGGGTATCGGTCAGACGGCCAAGGATTTCATTATCCAGCTGCTCGATCACAGTCAATTCCATCTGGCGGATCAGAAAGGCAAAGTGGTGCTGATCGATTTCTGGGACGTCGCCTGTCCGCCCTGCCGCAAGGCCATGCCCCAGCTGAAAAAGCTGCATCTGGATTACGCCGGCCGGGGTCTGCAGATCATCGGCATCAGCCTGGACACCGACCGCAAACTGCTCGGCGATTACCTCCAGGAAATTGCGGCCCCTTATCCAATGGCCTGCTCGTTCAAAGGCTGGTGCGACGAAACCGCCAAGCTGTACCGGCTCAACGCCACCCCGACCACTTTCCTGATCGACCGGCAGGGCATTCTTCGGCACATCAACCTCCAGGAAGAAGACCTGGAACGGGCGATCATGACTCTGTTGTAAATTCGGAACCGTCGGCCTGCGATTCGGGAAGAACTTCCCTTTTTCAACAGCGGGACAACATTCCATGTAACACCGAACTCATTTTCCAGTATCAGAGCGTGACAGGTTCGGCACCGGCTGAAAACAAATTTCAGGCAATGCCGGTCATTCATAATCATTAACCTCCGGACCTGATCACAAGGAGAAAACATGAATTCTGAAAAAGTAGTACCGATGCGCAGAAACCGACAGTTTTTCATCGTCTTGCTCATGTTTCTGATGACCGGAAGCGTTTTCTGGACCCGACCCGTCTATGGTGAAAAAGTGGGCAACATCACCGGAGTGATCAGCCCCTACATCATGGAGGTCAGCAAGAGCAAGCTGTATGTTGTGGATGGCATTTTCGTATGTATCTACGATCTGAGCACTCTGAAGCTGGAGAAAAAAATCGGCAAGCGGGGTGAAGGACCCGGAGAATTCTTCGTGCCGCCTCAGACCAACATGGGCAATGTTTCCCTGGACGTCTACGATGACTTCATGACCGTCACCAGCGTGGGCAAGCTCTCCTATTTCAGCAAGCAGGGAGACTATATCAAGGAGATCAAAGCCGGTCATCCCTGGCCCAACCTCAAAGCCATCGGCGATAAGTTCGTCGGTCGGGGTTCCAGTTCAGAGCACGGCATCAACTACAACACCGTGAAAATCTACAACTCCGGCATGAATCCCCAGCAGGATTTCATCCGGGTAAAAAATTGGTTCTCCATGGGAACCGAGGTGAACCCCTTCTTTCTACCGGGACCTCAATTCTATGTATTCAACAACCGGATCTATGTGGAAAAGGATAAGGACGCCATCGCGGTTTTCGATCAGTCCGGCAGCTTGCTCAAAACGCTGGACATCAATCAGCACTATGATAAACCCAGGGTCACCGCAGAGGAAAAAGAGAAATGGCTGGAATTTTTCAAAGGAGAACCGGCATTCAAGGATCTCCTGCCTGGCATCAAGAGAGATCTCAAGCTCCCCGACTATTTCCCCGGCATCCGCTTTTTCTTCGCCCCGGACCGGGAACTCTGCATTTTCCGCTGGACCGGTGAACCGGGAAAACTGGAAGTCGATATTTTTGACCTGGACGGCCATTTCATCCAAAAATCCCAGATGCCCATCTTCATGAAAAACATCATTGCCCCGGAAGCCATCGCCATCTCCGATCGGAAGATTTATCAACTGGTGGAGAATGAAGAGACCGAAGGACAATGGGATCTGCACGTGATGGAAATTGAATAAGGGAATGATTTCCAGATAAACATTTCTGGAATTTTTTCCCGGAACTGATCTTTCCCGGTTGCGGTATAAGGAGCGATGACGGAAACGAATCTTCCACAGACGGATTGCCATGTGAGCAGACACTGGAAAAGGCTTGAGGAAAACACCGAAAAAGAGAGACAATGATTTATAAACGTTCGCCAAAAATGAGGAGACTATATGAAAACGAGAAGCGTTCTGATCGTATTGATGTTTTGCCTGGGAATTGTCATGAATGGGGCCGACCGGGAAGATAAGGTAATCAGTCACGGTCTGGATATCCACTATCGCATCTTCGGTCATGGACAGCCGCTATTGATCATCGGCGGCGGTCCGGGAGACGTTGCCGACCGTTACCTCAGCCTGTGCGAACTGTTAGCGCCGAAAATGCAGTGCGTCCTGGTCGAGCAGCGCGGCACCGGCAAATCGACGCCGGCGGTCAGGGACGCATCGACCATCTCCATCGCCCTGACTCTGGACGATTTCGAAGCCATCCGCCGACAACTCGGCCTGAAATCCTGGTCCGTGCTCGGTTTCTCCTACGGCGGCTGGCTGGCGTCGGTCTACGCCCACGACTGCCCGGATTCCATCTCCTCCCTGGTCCTGCTGGGTTCGATGGGTCTCAACTGGCAGGGACAGGAGACCTTCGGCGACAACGTCCAGTCCCGGCTGTGGCCGGGCGACATCGAAGTGGCCGAGTACTGGAGCGACAAGACCCGTCTCAAGGCCGACTACCAGCATGCCGTCACCGAGATCATCCGCGCCAAGATGCCCGGCTATTTTTTCGATCGCAAGAAGGCGCTGCTGGTCAGTCAGACCATGAAATCCTCCGACTTCGATTTCAGCATGGGCGATTTCATATACGAAGACATGCTCAAACGCAAACTGGATCTGACCCAGATGAAGAACACGTTCTCCAAGCCGGTGCTGATCCTGCACGGTCGGCAGGATCCCGGCGGCGACGCCGTGGCCACGACCCTGGAACGGTATTATACCGGCAGCAGGCTGATTTTTATCGAAAAAGCCGGCCACTACTCCTGGATCGAGCAGCCGGACAAGGTTCTGAGCGCGATCGCGGCTTTCATCGCCCCATCCGCAGAAGACAAAAAATGAAAGCCGCGGCCCGCAAACTCGATCCGCAGAACAAAGATTTGCCGGAGAAAACAAACAATATCAAAAAACAGTATAATATCCCATAAAACGGTAAATTTAAAAGAAATCCAACAAAATGAATCCAGATTATTCCGAAGCAATCCTTGCAAAGCCGAACAGCCACTGCATGATCGCCTTCGGCAGGCAGCTGATTGCAACAACCCTGACCGGACTGTTCCTCGTTTCGTGCGCATTCCAGCTTGCAGCGCAGGATCCATCCCGAGCCCTCATGGACCCGGGGCCGTTGTCCGTCGGCTTCACCAGCTGCCGTTTGCTGGACCACAGCCGGTCCTTTTTCGCCAAAAGCGATGGCTGCGGCAAACTCTGTAACCGGGAAATCGCCCGTCATGTTAAGAAGCTTAGACAGACACAATGACTGAAAACAAAAAACATCAGGAGCAGAAACATGATCCCT
>CAYXHZ010000090.1:0-9695 GCA_964465065.1 uncultured Clostridia bacterium | reverse complement strand
TCATCCGCTATTCCTCCACCTCCACCTGGACCAAGATCGCCTCGGCGGCGACCGACGTGGCTGCCGGCAAACTGCGCGGGGCAACCGGGTTCAGCGCCCAGATGTTAGGCCAGATGGGTGAGATGGTCTATGGTAGGTATTCAGAAAACGCCGAAGTCGGCCGCTATCTGGACATTTCTTTCAGCGATCCGTTCAACCTGCCCGGGGCGGTGCTCGACCTCTCCCATACCGATCCTTTACACGCTCCGGAGAAGGTGATCGAGGAGTCGTCCGAGGATCCCTGGGAAGATCCCGAGGACGAGGCCCGCCGTTATCCGGGGCCAGGTGAAGCGAATTTTGAACTTTTCGATAAAGGGAAAGGGACAAGAAAAAATCCGTAACGGGATAAGGTTGTAAAACGATAAAGGGGCGCACGGTACTCTGGTAGAGCAGGGTGATAACTTGTGATAGCAGAATTGCGAATCAGTGCAGTGGTGAATCCGGGCTCAAGGGAACTGCATGCCAGCCTCCATCTTTCCAACGCTCCAGGCCGGCCCCCAGCCGCTGCCGCTCGGCTTCCCAGTCACATGGAAATCCTTTTTCCTGAGCGGCGATCTTGAGATCGTCATGGATCTGGACATCATGGAGCTCAAAATGATCGGTAAAGGTATAAAGAATTCCGTTGGTGCTGACGGTCCGGCCTTTGTCGTTCTGCAAGGGGCTGGCGGTTTCCGAACTGGTCAGGATGTAGTGCGGTCCTTTGCGCACGAGGAGCATGGCGTTGTTACGCAGTGCGAAGGCTTCATTGAAGCGGCTGCGTGGCAGCAGGATATGGTGAAGATATCCCTGGCTTGGCTGGGTGCTGAGGGTATAGGCTGGTGATCGGTGGGGGGCTTGACCCGCCATGATCCAGGGATCGATAACCAGTAGGCAGGCCCGATTGTATTCGTTGCTGGTGCCGCTGATCAGTATCTCTGGTCGGCCGTCAGCGTTGGTGTCCTCCATCAGAGGGATCAGGTCTTGCGTATTGGCCATGCTCAATAAACGCCCGGCGTGATACCCTGTCCGTTCTATCTGCCCCTTCATGTTGATGAGGTGGAAGACTTGGGGAAAGAAGTCGGTATGCAGCCCGAAGATGATGTATGGATGTTCTCGGTCGGGACGGCGGATCAGTTGGACTCCTTCCAGGGTGAACGGAGGGAGGAATTGTTCGCCCGTTTCGGTTTGCAGAGGAGTTTCGAAGCGCTGGCGCCACAGCAGGCGGCCATCGTCGTCGTACAGGTCCAAAGATGGGTGCGCTCCCTCCTGTGAGTTGAGGGCACGAGTCAGCAGGACTTCATTGCGACCGTCTCCGTCGAGATCGGCCAAGCGGAACCGTGGTGAATCGTTCCCAGTGTAGTGGGCCGGTTCGAATGGACCGGTGACTGTCCATAGTACCCGCCCATGGCGGTTGTGAAGGGTCAGGGCGTTTGTCTCCACTTTGGCCATCGCTGGATTGATGTCCAGCCGCGGAGTGATGGCTATTCCGGCGCCAACGATCCCTGCTGTCAGGATGGCCAAGAGGAACAGTCGCTGAATTCTGCGTCGACGGGAGATTAAACGTATGATCTGGTCTATTGATGACCAGCGCTGGCGGGGATCGGTCTGACAGGCTCGCTCAGCGATCTTTTTCCATAACAAGGGTATGCGAAGGTCTGTGAACATGAAGCGGATGAGTCTGCCCAGACTGAAGATGTCGCTGCGTTTGTCCACATTTCCGCAGCTTTTCTGCTCCGGGGCCAGGTAACCGTCGGTGCCGCCGTAGACAGCCGGCCGCTCTCCGCAGAGGCAGGACAGACCGAAATCGGCCAGCAGCGGACGGAGGTCCGAATCGATGAGGATGTTGCCGGGTTTGATGTCGAGATGCAGGATCTGATGATGGTGCAGGTCGTTGAGTCCGGCCAGAACGGCTTCCAGTACCCGGCATCTCTGTCGGAGGCTCATCTTGTCCAGGGTTGCGGTATTGCGTAAACTGCCGCCCGGAGCATGCTCCATGACCAGGAACGGAATGCCGTCGCATACGTCGACATGGTAGATGGCCAGCAGATGGGGACTCTTGATTCGTTGCAGAGGGTCGAGGATCCTTTCCAGGGTGCGCAGCTCGGAATCGCTGAAAAATTTGATCGCCACCCGGCGCGTGACCAGCAGATCGTCGGCCAGAACCACGCTGCCCATGCCGCCGCTGCCCAGATCCTCAATGACTCGGTAGCGGTCGTTGATCAGGCTGCCGATGCGGGGCCGGCTGAACCATCCGTTGGAACCGTCATAGGTCAGGGTCTTGTCCATGATCCTTTCGAGAGAGATGGGCGTGACTCTGGTTCACCAGTCGACTGAGCCAGGGGCGGCTGATACCCAGGATATGGGCGGCCCGGGTGATATTGCCACCGGTCTGTCTGAGCACCACGTCGATGCGGGACCGTTTGAGCTCGGCCAGACTGTCGGCGGAGGCAGCGCCATCAACGGATGGGGACAGGAGGGGGGTCAGCAGTTCGGCGTTGATGGCATTTTTGAATTCCGGACGTTGGCAGAGGATCAGTGCTCCCTGGGCCAGGTGTCGAAGCTGGCGCACATTCCCCGGCCAGGGATGCTGTTCGAGCAGGTTCCGGGCATCTGGTGCAATGGCCGGAACGGGATCGGGACCGGCAAAGTCCCGGAGAAAGGAAGTGAAGAGTGGCAGGATCTCCTCCCGACGGGTTCGGAGGGCGGGCAGGTGTACCTGCAGGGTGTGCAAGCGGAAGTAGAGGTCGCGTCTCAGTCGTCCATCGGCGAGCAGAACATCGTAGGGGGTGTTGCTGGCGGCCACGATCCGCAGGCGGACCGATTGTCCCTGTACGGAACCGAGACGGGGCACCACCCCGTCCTGGAGGACCCGCAGCAGCTTTGCCTGAAGCTCGACCGGCAGAGAACCGATCTCGTCGAGGAAGAGGGTGCCGCCGTCAGCGCTGCGGATCAAGCCGGGATGATCCTTGATGGCCCCCGAGAACGCACCGCGACTGTGACCGAAAAGCTCGCTCTCGAAAAGTTCCTTGGGGATGGCGGCCATGTTGATGGGTACGAAGGGCCCCCCGGGGGTAGCTGTCTGGTGGTAGAGACGGGCTACGATTTCCTTCCCCGTTCCGGTTTCGCCTTCGATGAGCAGGTTGCCCCCGCCTCGAGCCGCCGACAGGGTATCCTGCTGAACCTGCTTCATCGCTTCTGAAAGAAAGAATACCTGATGGGCGATGCCCTTAAGCTGCAGGGTGTCTTGGGGCGGGGGGCGAACGGCGGCTGGGCCTTGGTGGGGATGGGTGACGGTGCGCTGGAGCGGCAGGTTCAGGGGCAGAGGAGTTGGCTGCTGATCGGTATCAAAGCTGAGATGGAATTCCAGTCGCAGTCCGGCGATTTCGATGCAGCCCTGGGTAGGCAGCGTTGCGGGCTTGTCGATGATCAGCCCGTCCAGCCGGGTCTTGTTCTTGCTGCCCAGGTCATCCACCCGCCACTGTCCCGAATCCAGCTCGAAAAAAAGACGGAAATGACGGCCTGAGACGGCGGCATCTTCCAGCCGGATGTCGCAGCCCTCGGAGCGCCCCCAGATTGTGGTGCCGGGAGCTAGGACGATCGAAGGATGACGATCTACTCTGATGATCAGCACGGAGGGCTTACCGTTTTCATTGTGAAAATTGCTCATTTCTGCTGCCGGGTGAAAGTCCGCAATAAAGATTATACTATAAAAATAATCTTCATAATATATTATGATTAACTACAAATCCAACACCTGTATTTGGATATGTATTAAGAGCAAAATTTATATGTTCAGATACGAGATGAGCCGTCTTTGGCATGAACAGACACTATCGACATCAGGTTCCGCTGGACCTGGTGTTGCACACTCCCGAATAAATCGAATCGAAATTGGCTCTTAGGGATTCCTTCATGTCGGATATCACTGCAAATGGGAAGGTCCTCAATGCGCTCTGAGCCACAGGAATGGATTTTCAAAATCGAAGGAGATTATCGTACAGCCCGTCGTGAAATGGATCATGACGATGACTCCAATTACGATGCCGTCTGCTTTCATACCCAACAATGCATTGAGAAATATTTCAGAACAAATTCCCCTCTTTCGAAAGGATGCGTGAAAGGCTTCAACAGTTGATAACCATAGGCGTAGGGGCTCGATAGCCCCTACTCCAAAGATAATGCCCCCCCAAGGAACCTGTCCAATTTCTTTTTATCTCTAAGAATGTATAAAATGAAACTTGACTTCAATAATATCTATGATAAAATTGAAACATGTTTGAGAGATGGCTGCCGATCGACTTCAATCTGACCGCCGGTATCCTGATTCTGGGGCCGCGGCGCTGCGGCAAGACCACCCTGTTGCGCAGCCGCTTCCCCGATTTCAACTACAGCACCCTGGACGATCTCGACGCTCTGGCCTGGGCGCAGAGAGATCCCAAAGGATTCGTGCAATCCCTGGGGCAAGCCTTCATCATCGATGAAATCCAGCGCTGCCCCAAGCTGACCATCGCCGTCAAGTACGTCCTGGACAACCTGGGCGCCCGGGCCCTGCTCACCGGATCGAGCGCCATCGGCCTACTGGATTCGGCGGCGGATTCGCTGGCCGGCCGCATCGCCATCCGCCACCTGCCCACGGCATGCTGGGGAGAAGAACTCGGACCGGCCGAGTCGGGACTTCTGCAGACCCTCGATCCTTTTTCCCGGCTGGTCGAAGGGCAGCGGCGCTTGGAAGAGGCCATGGCGTACGGACAGTTTCCGGAAGTCCTGACTCAGCCTCAACCCGATTTGAAACGCGAGATCCTGCAGCACTACCGCAATTCCTATTTCACCCGCGATCTGATGCAGCTGGCCAATATCGAGAATCTCGACGCCCTGCTGACCCTTTTTCACCATCTGGCCCGTTCCATCGGTTCCGCTCTCGACGTCTCCCATTTCGCCCGCGAAGCGGGGATCAGCTTCGCCACGGCCAAGAAATACCTTGGCACCCTGCAGCAGTCCCAACTCAGTTTCAAACTTTATAGTTATCAGTCCGGCCCTGCCAAGCGGTTCATGAAATCCGCCAAAACCTATTTCGTCGACACGGGCATACTGCAGAGTCTGTCGATCAAGCTGTCCGAAGGGCAGTGGCTGGAGAACTTCGTCATGGCCGAATTCGAGAAGCGGCGGCGCCTCGGGCTCATCCCCTGTGACCGTTTATATTACTACCGCAGCGTTGGGGGGAGTGAAGTGGATCTGGTCTTTGAAATCAGTGACACCGTCTTCGCCGTGGAGGTCAAGTCCTCGGTCAACCCGGATTCCGGCGATGTGAGAAATCTCCGCGATTTCGCCCGACAGATCAAACGCCCCTGCCGTACGATTCTGCTCTACAGGGGGGCGGAAACCCGCCTTCTGGATGGGGTGGAATTGATTCCCATCGCCGCTCTGTTTCGTGCCGGGGGGATGTAAAGTCGGCAAGGAAGACCGGGGCGCAAATTGTTCCTGAGTCGATGGTAAAGATCGAGGGCATCTGCTCTTTTTTCATTCCTTTTCCTTCTCTTTCCAGTCGATAGGTGTCATGTAACCTGACGTGTCTGTTAAGTAACCAGACAGCGGCGAGTTCGAAGACCATTTGTTATCACGGTTATCAACTTGGCACGAGTCTTTCATAGAGACAGACGAGTTCTGAATTGATCCAGGTTGTGGCATCAGGTGAATCCAGCAGTCGGGATCAGCCCGGCGGTGCGTCTCTGCGGGCCAGCAAGGGAGAGAGGGAAAGGACTACGGGCCCCGGTAAAAGATGTCGGGAGCTAAGGAGAGGAAGTGAAGATGCAGATCAAAACGTGCGGATTGTTGTTGTGGTGGGTAGTCCTTTTTGCCGTGTTGTCCTCGTCCCTGTTCCCCCAGGCCACGGGTGCCATCTCCGGAAGGGTGACGGACGGGAGCGGGAGAGGATGGCTTCATGTTTAATGACATAGGCCTGCCAAAGCCCAAAGCCAATGGAAAAGATGAGCAGGCAGATAAAAAAAGAAGGAATTAGTGAGGATAAAATGAAATTATTCTGGACAATGTTGACTTTGATGCTTTGGGGAACTGTTTTATTGACTGGGGCGATTCCGCAGACCGAACGCGAGGCGTTGATTGACTTGTATAACTCCACCAACGGCGCCGGCTGGACCAACAATTTCAATTGGAAGACCCCGCCCCTGGATACGGACGGCTTCGCTATGCCGGGGACGGAAGACGGGTGGTTAGGAGTGATCGTTTCAGACGATCATGTACAGGCGCTTAGACTTAATAGTAATCAGCTTTCTGGAAGCATTCCTGCGAGTTTGGTTAATTTGGGTAGCCTGCAAATTCTTTATCTTTATGAAAATCAACTTATGGGTGGCATCCCGAGTGAATTAGGCAACCTAAGCAATCTTGAGAAACTTTGGCTTTCTTCAAATCAGCTGACGGGCAGTATCCCGAGTGAATTAGGCAACCTGAGCAATCTACAGTATCTTCACCTTGGCAACAATCAGCTGACGGGCAGTATCCCGACTGAGTTGGGCAATCTGAGCAGTCTAAGTGCTCTTTATCTTTGTGACAATCAGTTGACGGGCAGTATCCCAAGCAGTTTGGGTAGCCTCAGCAATCTTGGGGAACTATGGCTTAATAACAATCAACTCACAGGCGTCATTCCCAGTGAATTAGGCAATCTGAGCAATCTGAGCAAGCTTGTTCTTAATTCCAATCAGTTGACGGGCAGTATCCCGAGTGAATTAGGCAACCTGAGCAATCTACAGTATCTTCACCTTGGCAACAATCAGTTGACGGGCAGTATCCCGAGTGAATTAGGCAACCTGAGCAATCTACAGTATCTTCACCTTGGCAACAATCAGCTGACGGGCAGTATCCCGACTGAGTTGGGCAATCTGAGCAGCCTAAGTGTTCTTTATCTTTGTGACAATCAGTTGACGGGCAGTATCCTGAGTGAATTAGGCAATCTAAGCAATCTTGAGGAACTTTGGCTTTATTCAAATCAGCTGACGGGCAGTATTCCGACCAGTTTTGGTAACCTCAGCAATCTAGTGTGTCTTTCTCTTTATTACAATCAGCTTACGGGCGGCATCCCGAGTGAATTAGGCAATCTAAGCAATCTTGAGGAACTTAGTCTTTTTTCAAATCAGCTGACGGGCAGTATCCCGAGTGAATTAGGCAACCTGAGCAATCTCCAACTCCTTTCCCTCTTCTCCAACCAGCTCAGTGGCAGCATCCCATCCTCTTTGGGAAATCTGAGCAGTCTTCAATACCTAATTCTCTCCTTCAACCAGCTCAGTGGCAGTATTCCGTCGGAGGTGGGCAATCTGTGCAATCTTAAACACCTTGATTTCTCCTCCAACCAGCTCAGTGGCAGTATTCCGAAGGCCCTTATCAGCCTAGTCAACCTGAATACAGGCGATACAGATCTGGGGTACAATGCCCTCTACACCGGTGATTCTGACCTGATCAATTTCCTCAACTTGAAGGATCCCGACTGGGCGATCACCCAGACTATCGCCCCTAGCGGGGTCAGCGCCGTGGCTTTCGCCTCTGGTTCGGTCCTGGTTTCATGGACTCCCATTTCTTATACTTTCGACTTGGGTGGCTACCGAGTTTCGGTCGGCTCCGCATCTGGTGGTGCTTATAGTTTCTTTGCTCAGACCTCAAGCAAGAATGATTCATCTCTGGAGGTTACGGGTCTGACCCCGGGGATTCCGTATTATTTCGTCGTCCAGACCCTTACCGAGGCACACGACAGGAATCAGAATGAACTAACCAGCGCCATCAGTGCCGAGGCAACAGCCACCCCGGTGACACTATATACTCTCTCCGGCGTGATCACCCACATCGGTTCGCCTCTGGCCGGGGTCAGCCTTGAAGGCCTGCCGGGCAGTCCGGTGACCGGGGCCGACGGGGCCTATACAGCCACCGTACCGGGTGGATGGACAGGAACGGTCACCCCAGTGCTCTCCGGAACCATCTTTACGCCCGCCCAGAGGATCTATACCGACGTCCAGACCGGCCAGGCGAACCAGGACTACCAGGCTTTCCAGGGTAGCGGAGAGCCCAACGACAGCCCGGAGACGGCCACGTTGCTGCCCATGGGCACGACCGATGGTCTCTATTATACGACCTCATCGGATATCGATTGGTACAAGTTCTTTGTCCCACCGGAACAGGCTGGGCAAGATCTGCGGGTCAAGGTCCGGGTGACCTCAGCCAGTCCCGAGGAACCACCAAGTGATTGGCGTAGCGACATCGACTTCGAGTTGCTAGATGGCTCGCTTAACCTTCTCGGAATAGCTGTTAGTGGTTCTGACAATGAGACCCTTTACCTTCATAATGTGAATTCGGGTTGGTACTACATTTATATTGGCTATTGCACGACTGATTACGCTGACTCCAATAGCTTTGCCCGCTATGCAATTAATGTTGCAACGGGTAACAGTTTCGATATTGGCTATATAAGTGGCCGGGTGGTGGATGGCAATGGCCAGGGGATAGAACATGTTTTCATCAAGATGAACTCTACACCCAATTTTAACCATGACATCTGCTTCCCCACCATGACCAGCGGACCAGGGGGATATTTCACTCTGGCTCATGACCCTGGGAGCTACACGCTATATTTTACAGGAGACGGTAGCCTTTCGGTAAACCAAGCCCCTGTCAATGTGGTTAATGAATATTATCAGGACAAAATATTGAGTGCAGATGCTAATCCGGTCAGTTATGCCGCTGGACAAACCCAGAATTTGGGAGATGTGGTTCTTGAAATTGGGGCCATGGTTTCCGGGCGAATTACCGATTCTTTGGGTAATGGTATCGCTTCGGCAAGAGTGTACAGTTTTGATGCCTTAGGGAATACCGTTAGCTACGGGAGCTGCCTGACCGATGCCAATGGGGATTATTTCCTCACAGGTGTACCTGTGGGTGGCGCCAAATTGAGGTTCAGTCGAGGTGTTTTTGCATTAGAGTATTACAATGATAAACCCTCTTTGGGGTCCGCCGATGTATTGGCAACCGCATCGGGTATGACCATTACGGGCATCAATGCTCAGCTGGGGAGCGGAGGCGTCATAACCGGAACTGTGCGCAATGGATTAGGGGATGGGATTGATAATGTACAGATCGGTTTATACTCAGTCTTGGATGGAAATTTTGTTCGAACCAGTACGATTTCAAGTAGTGATGGGAGCTACTTGTTTCGCTACGTGCTTCCCGGAGATTATAAAATTTTCTTCGATACACCAAGCCTGAATTACTCACCCGAGTGGTACAGCGATGCCTCTTCATTTGCCTCAGCTACGGTGATTACTGTCACCGAAGGAGGCACCAGCTCAGATATCAATGTTCAGCTGAACGACAAATTAGTCATTTCAGGTATAGTTCTGTCGCTGGGTTCTCCTCTTGAGGGTGTGGTCATGAATGGACTGCCCGGTAACCCGCTGACCACTGTCTCCGGGACCTATTCCGTGGCAGTAGATTCCGGATGGGGTGGAACCGTAACCCCATTTTTGGAAGGTTTTAGTTTCACGCCAACAGACCGCGTCTACAGCAATGTAAGCTCCGACCAGACGGATCAGGATTACATGGCTGATCCGGTTGTGTTAAGAAAAGACGACCTCCTGGCCACCTGGAACGGTCAGGGCGTGTTTTGGCGCAACTCCGAGACC
>CAYXHZ010000089.1:0-9708 GCA_964465065.1 uncultured Clostridia bacterium | reverse complement strand
ACATAGACGGTGTAGCCCAGAACGAAGGGCATGCCGATCAGGGCGATGACCAGCATCACCTTCAGGCTCAGCGGACTGGAGGCGGAATTGTGCACGGTCAGGTGACGGTTACCGTCGGCCGAGCGCAAAAGTACCGGATACTGGATCAGCGCCGCCGTCAGCCAGAGCGTCGCCATGGCCAGTGCGGAAGCCAGAAAGGCCGCTCCCCGTCTGCCTCTCTGGGTCAGTATCGACACCAGGGCCAGCAGTCCGGCGGTCGCCAGCATCATCGTCCAGGCCGGATAGACAGCGCAGGCATGAGGCAGCGCCCGGTAGCCGAGCACCAGAGTCATGGCCAGCAGAAAGATGGCGGCGGCCGACAGGGACTTGATGAAGCGGATCGACCGTTCCCGAACGGGACCGTCGCTCTTCATGGCCGCGTAAACCGCTCCATGCAGCACAAAAGCCGACAATCCGTACAGACCCAGACTCAACGGAAACGGCCGCAGGAGAGTGAAGAAACTGCCGGCGAAGTCTCCGTTGCCATCCAGGGGCACCCCCATCAGGATATTGCCCATGGCCACCCCGAAAAGCAGGGCCGGAACCAGGCTGCCGACGGTGAAAGTCGCGCTCCACAAAGCGCGGCGGGTCTCGTCGTAGTGCCAGAATTCCAGGCTGACCGCCCGCAGGACGAGAGCGAAGAGCACCAGCATCAGCGCCAGGTAGAACCCGCTGAACACGGTGGCGTAGACCGGCGGAAAGGCGGCGAACAGGGCGCCGCCGCCGGCCAGCAGCCAGACTTCGTTGCCGTCCCAGAAGGGACCGACACCGGAAAAAAGCTGGGCCTTCTCGGCCGGCGTTTTGGCCAGAAACGGGTTGAGGACGCCGACCCCCAGATCGAAGCCGTCCAGAATGGAATAGCCGCACAACAGCAAAACGATCAACGCGAACCAGACGCTCGGCAACAGTTCCATGGTCAAGCCCTCCTAATAGCCGTCGGCCGGCGGCAATTCGGGACCCCGGCGTACGATCCCGGAAAAGACGCGCAAAAAAATCCAGAGCAGAAGCGCGTAAACGACGCCGAAAGCGAGCAGGGTGAACAGGATCTGGCCGGCCGGCACCACCCTGGAGACGGCATCGACAGTGCGCATCACCTTGTAGACCACCCAGGGCTGACGACCGATTTCGGCGGCCATCCAGCCGGTCTCCAGGGCCAGGTAGGCCAGCGGCGTGGTGATAATCAGCAGCCACAGGTACCAGCGGACTGCGTACAAGGTCCCGCGCATCAGCAGGAACCCGCCCAGCAGGGCCAGGGCGATGAACCACATGCCCAGGGCGATCATGACATGGTAACTCAGATAGGTGATCAGCAGCGGCGGCTTTTCATCGTCGGGGAAGGCGTCGAGGCCCTGGATCCGGGCGTTGAAATCGCCGGTGATGAGAAAGCTGAGCAGCTTGGGCACCCGGATTTCGAAACGGGTCTTTCGGGCCGTCTCGTCCGGCCAGCCGAACAGCGACATCGGCGCCCCGTCCTGACTGCGCCACAGGGCCTCGAAACTGGCCATCTTTTCCGGCTGGGTCCGGGCCACCTGGACGGCGCTGCCGTGACCGGAGACCAGCTGCAGCAGCGCAGCGGCGGCAAAGATCGTCAGCGATACCCGCAGCAGCACCCGACCGTGCTCCGACCATTTCCCTTTCAGCAGGTACCAGGAGGCCAGGGCCGCCGCCAGGAGCGAGCCGGTGATCCAGCTGCCGATGATGGTGTGGAGGTAGCGCATCAGGGTCGACGGGTTGGCTGCGGCCGCCCAGAAATCGGTCAGCACGGCCCGGCCGTCCACCAGGGCGAATCCGGCCGGAGTCTGCATCCAGGAGTTGGCGATGATGATCCACAGTCCCGACAGGTGACTGCCGAAACAGACCAGGCAGGCCGACCAGAAGTAGGCGCGGCCGGATACCCGGTTGCGTCCGAACAGCAGCACGCCCAAAAACACCGATTCCAGAAAGAAAGCGAAGATGGCCTCGGCGGCCAGCGGTGCGCCGAAGATGTCGCCGACCATGCGGCTGTACTCGGCCCAGTTGTTGCCGAAGGCGAACTCCATGACCACCCCGGTGGCCGTACCCAGCACGAAGACCAGGCCGAGCAGTTTGATCAGCAGGGTGGAGATCTGTTTGTAGACTTCCCCTTTCCCGCGCCGGTACAGGCCTTCCAGAATGACGACGATCAGGGTGAAACCCAAGGTGGTCGGCGGGAAAAGGAAGTGAAAGCCGACCGTGAAAGCGAATTGAATCCTGGCCAGTAAAACGGCATCCATCCGGACCTCCTGGCGGCGAAGCGCCATCACGATCAGATGATACCGTTTCCACCGTCCATGCGCAAGCCAGCGCCGGCCAGGAGCGCTTATGGCAGAAAAAGGGGCACGGTTCCGAACCGTGCCCCAAGACGCGTGGCGTTTATTTGCTCAGATCGGCGACGATTTCCGCGCTGCTGGATTTCAGATCCTGACTGACGCCGCCGGTGGTCTTGCCGAGCCGGGTCACTCCGCTGAAGAAGGCCTTGGATATTTCCGTTCCGCGGTTGACGTTCTTGGCCTTGTACTTCAGGTAAAAACCGTCCACCCGCGAATTCTGGGCCTTCAGCTGTTCGGCGTACTGCTTGATGACCTTGCCCTTCTCTTCCCAGGGCGAAGCGTCCTGAATCTCCATGCTCCATTCCCGCATCTTCTGGTTTTCCATCATCATGCTCAGGGTATCCCGGCTGACGGCCGGCACATCGAGCTGCTGCACCAGCACGACCAGGCGCGCTCCGGGGGCCACCAGTCCCTGACCCAGACTCGCCCAGAAGCGTTGCTGCGACTCGCCGTATAAAGTTCGCAGCTGCTTGCTGCTCATCAGGTAACTGCGGATCGCGTTGATCGAGGTCTCATCAGAGTTGATCGCCGCGGCGTACCCGGCGATCTCGTTGCTCAACTGGGTGAAGCGGTTGGCCCCCAGTTCGAAGTTGGGCCGGACAGTCTCGACCAGAGCCTGCAACTGCGCCGCGTCCGCCTGACGCACGAACCGGTACTTGGAGCCGGGGGCGTACAGCATACCCGTCTCGCCCGGTTTCATCACCTGCAGCACCGCTTCCAAGGCATGCGACCACTCCGGAACGTACTGGGTGCCGTCCATCCAGATCACCCACTGGGCCGGAGTTTCCTGCGCCGCCGTATCCTGGGCCGTGCCGATACCGCACAAACCGATGAGCAGAACCAATAATAGTTTTACCATAAACAAAGCCTCCTGAAAGATTACGTGATCATTTTACCTCAACATGCAATCTCATTACCAGAAAAATTGACCCATTATGTCCTGAAACGGGTACACCGACCCCCATTTTCAACGGATACAAAACGATAATACTTCAGGCCGGCACCATTTTCCCCTGCCGACCGGGTCTGTGGAAGGACGACGGCAATTCTATGGGAAGAGGGGCACGACAAGTCGTGCCCCGTCATGAACGAAAAGGATTATTTTTTCTTGGCGGCGGGCTTCTTGGCCGCCTGGGCCTGTTTTTCCTTTTCGGCCTTCATTTCCTTGAGAAAATTCTGATACACCGGCAACTGTTCCGAAGCGGAAAAGTCGCGGATCAGATTCTCATACTCCTCGATCGCCTTGTCGGCGTTCCCGGACAGATAGAAATAATTACCCAGATGCATGTGGGCGGTCTCGGCGATATCGGGCTTGGCAGCCATAGCCTTCTGCAGGTAGTCGACGACTTCCGGTCTGGTAGCGGCCAGAGCGGCGATACGGCTGGTCTTTTCCTCCTTCTGGTCCTGGTTGATCTTGAGCGCCTGGGCGTTGAGATCGTTCATCAGCAGGTCGGCCAGAATGAAGCGGGCGATCGGCAGGTAGGCGTCGTCGGCGATGGCTTCGCTGAGGACGATATAGTTTTTCAACGAATCCTGAGCGGGAACCATCCGTTTGGCCTGGTAATGGGCCATACCCAGCATGTAATGGGCCAGACGGATCGATTTCTTCTGATTGTCGCTGGTCGGATCGGCAATCGCGGTCAGCTTCTCGAAAAAGGGCACCGCCGCATCGATCTTGCCCTGCTGATAGTTCAAGGCGCCGGCGTTGAACAGACATTCGACGTAAAGGCCTTTCTCGACGGTCTGCAGGTTGGGGACATCGGACGCTTTCCGGTACTCTTCGGCGGCCGCGGCCAAATCACCCTGGGGAACCTTGCCGGCATTCTGATAGTGCATGGCGGCCAGGTCTTTGACGGCCTGGGCGTTGCTTGGGTCCGCCTTCACGGCCTGTTCCAGGAGGGCGATGGCCTGAGCCGGATCCTTGCCGTAAAAAAACCGGGCTTTCTGATACAGGGCCGGGGAATAATCGGCCTTGAGCTTCAGGATCTCTTCGATCAGTTTCATGGCTTTTTCGCCGTCCTTCTTCTCCATGGCCTTGTTGACCTTTTCCATCGTCGCGGTGATTTTGGCCATGGTCTTCTGATCCGGTTCGGTCTGAGCGGACAGCAGCGACACCGAGAACAGCAGGCTGAGCGTCAATGCCAATACGAATAATTTCTTCATTGTGAACACTCCTTTATTCCAGCGAATCCGTATCCTTGATCGTTCGCTTTTGCCTAACATTTTAACACGATCCGCAAGTCTGGCGCAAAACATTCGTCACACAGTACGAATCGATGGTACCATTTTTCGCCTCCGCTATCCCTGATCCACGTAAAAGATGCTATAATATTCCCGGTTCATCCCCAGCACCTAGGAGGTTGTATGAAAAGGCAGACACTTGTCAGCGCCATGCTGATCATGATTTTATTGCCGCTGGCTTCCCTGTCGGCACAGGAAGGCAGAGGCAAGGGCCGTTTGGTCGGCGACGTCAAGGACGAGAAAGGCAATCCTCTGGCCGGCGTCAAACTGACCCTGCAATCCTTGCAATACGAGTTGAAGCTGAACGCCGTCAGCGACGAAAAAGGCAAATGGTCCTTCTCCGGCTTCGCCGGCAGTCAACGGGCCGAGCCCAACTACGACCTGATCGCCGAGAAAGATGGCTATATCCCGATGACACTGCGCATGCAGCTGGCCGGTCTGGCGCCCAACCCCCCGCAAAGCCTGGTCATGAAGGAAGCCGGTGCGGAAGTGGCCGCTACCGCCGATCCCAAGGCCGTTCCGGCCGAACACCTGGTCTGGATCAAGGAAGCCGAGGCCCAGCAGCAGGCCGGTCAGTTCAGCCTGGCCGTCGAGACCTACCGCAAGTTCATGGCCGCCCACCCCATCCACTACAAGTATCAGATCAACATCGGCAATTGCCTGATCGAGATGCAGGATTACCAGGGCGCCGTGAGCGCCTTGGAAGAGGCCCTGAAGGGCCTGAAGGCCGAAAAACAGGACAATCTGGCCGGCGACAAACTGGCCGCCGACCTCTATTCCTCGATCGGCACCTGCTGGACCAAACTCAACGACCTGGCCAAGGCCGCCGAGAATTACAAGCTGTCGGCCCAGATCGCTCCGCCGACCGACGCCGCCCTGGCCTACAACCTGGCCGAGATTCTCATGGCCGGAAACGATTCCGCCGGCGCCATCCAGTACTATACCCTGGCCATCCAGCTCAACCCCAAGGATCCGATCTACCATGAAAAGCTCGGTTACGCCCAGCTCAACGCCGGCGACATCCCCAAGGCGCTGCAGGCCTTCAACGAATTTCTGAAACTGGCCCCCGACAGCCCCCGGGCCGCCGAGATACAAGAGCTGATCAAGGCTCTCAAGTAGTCAGCGAGGCGGGAACGGCTCTCCGCCGTTCCCGCTTCCCTGTTCTATCCCACCGAATGGATCACAATTTTTCCAGTTTACCCTCAGAATACGCTTCCAGGTAATCCTGAACTTTGGACGTCAGAAAATAAGGCAGATTGAGTAAAGTAAAGCGAAGACCATTCGCTGTGGTGACCGAATGAAGGCTCGTTTCCCCTTTGTTCAGCCGTACGGCCAGCAAACCATTGTAAAAGGCATGAAAATCCTGATGATCGAAAGTAATACGTTTGCCAGCTAAATCTGATCAAATGAGGGACGCCCATTGAAAAGGGCATCCCCATGCTCCAAGGGCCGCAACGCCGGCTCGGCCTAGCAGGCCTTCGGCCGGGCCAGCCGGGCCAGCAGCGCCAGCAGTGCCGAGCAGCCGCCTCCGGCTACGAATTCGTCGTGTTCGGCATCGCTGGAAAACCGCCGCTTGCAGATCTCGCGGCACTCCATTTCAAAGCCGCTGATGTCCAGAAATTCGCGGTGCACCCGCTCCAGTTCGGCATCGGACATGGTCATCTTGTACGTCCCCGCCCGCACCCGCAGCAGGCTGTTATACCACAGCGCCGCCGCCAGTGCCCCGCAGCCTCCGCCCATACAGGCCAGGCCCCCTGCGAAGCCGGCCACCATGACCTGTTCGGCCTCGCTGCCGCCCATGAGCCGGACGAGCTCGGAGGCACAGCTGCGCCGGGGCGGCAAGACTGCCTTCTGAGCCTCGTCCAGCCCCATCCGGGCCGCGGCGATGGCCTCGCCGGCCCAGCGGTCCACCAGGCGGAAACAGGACAGGAACTTGCCGGTGAGCATGTACTTGGCCATGCTCAGTTTACTGGTCCAGTCACAGCTGGTGATGTCCAGGCAGTCCGGGCTCCGGGCCCGGGCGACGAAAGAGTCCAGCACCTGACGGGACGCGGCCATGGCCACCGCCCTGGCCTGGCCCGGATCGGAGCCGCGTCGCGAGGCCTCGGCCCCCGTCGCCAGCACCGCCCCCCAGAGCATGCCGCACTGGTAGCCTTGCTTGACTATGCCCCCGGCCAGCCAGTCCGAGGCCTGCTCTTCCTGGGGCAGCGGCTGGCCGAACTCGCGGTTCAGAATGAAAAACATCGTATTGGAACAGGTGCCCTTGTGGCGGAAGAGGCGTTTGGCATCCCGGACACGCTTGACATTTTCCTGATTGTCCATTTCATTGATCTCCTTCTTGTAAAATTCTCACCAATCGCTGCCAAGGGCCTGACCCTTCAAACCCTATCCTCTTCAACGTACTGAAAGACCTCGTCCAGGGGCACGCCGAAAACCTTGGCCAGCTGGAAGGCCATCTCCAGGGTGGGCGAATAGCGGCCCTGCTCGATGGCGATGACCGTCTGCCGCGTCACCCCGACCCGCTCGGCCAGGTCAGCCTGGGTCATCTCGCCGTGGGTGAAGCGCAGCAGACGCAGATTGTTGCGTATGTGCATTTTTTTCAACACAGCGGGAGCCCCCGCCGGTAGGCGTAGATCTTGAAGACGCTGCCGAACAGGTTGGAGAGGGCGAAGCAGATGAAGACGGCGTTGGCGATCCAGAAGTGATCGGCTTTGAGCATGGCCAGAATCATGGCCGAGAGACCACCGAGGACCAGGAAAACCTGACCGGCGTACTCGCCGTGGCGATTGATCTCCTGGTCGCGCACGTCCTTTTTATCCACCTCTTTCGGCCAGATACAGGCCATGAGGATGTGGGCGACGATGGTGGCCCCGACGGACCAGGCGATGGTCCACAGCAGGGGTGCGATGTAGGCCACCTCGACCAGGGCCACGCCACGGGACCGGCCCCATAGAGTCGCTCCGTAGCCCGTCACCGTCGCCAGGGTGATCAGGGCGTTCACCCAGACACTCTTCTCTTCGAAACACATGTCGTTCACGTCGACCTCCCGGACAGGGTCACTGCTTTACCGGCCAATTGTAAAACACTTTTAACTAATTGTCAAGTATTTTTTACATTAAGTCTGTTTTTCATGACACTACTCTGTATTGAAATGACTATTTAAAAAACCTTATAACAAAAGCAATACACCCGATCGCGACGCTCCGGGTGATTTTATCGTTCCATGGAAGAAAAGGAAAAAATTGACAAAATTTATCGATGGCCTTATTGTAAGACGGTGGAGGTTTCGATGAATACCGTAACTGTTTCAAGTAAATATCAGGTGGTCATACCCAAAGAGATTAGAGAAGATGTAGGCTTGAAAGTGGGAACAGTAATGGAGATCGTCACATATGGCAATCGCATTGAATTGATTCCGATTCAGCCCCTTTCGACACTAAAAGGCATTTTCAAGGGAATCAATACAGAAATTTCCAGGGATGAAGACAGACGATGAATGTCATCGACTCGTCATGTTGGCTAGAGTATTTTGCCGGATCACAAGTCGGCGATGCTGTTTCAGCAGCAATTGAAAACACCGCCTCTCTCTATGTTCCGACAATAACCCTGTATGAAGTGTTCAAAAAGCTTCTGATTGAATTGGATGAAGACAAAGCGCTTTTCGCAGTGGCCCATATGAAACAAGGAAATGTAGTCGAACTGGACTGCGATTTGGCCATTCTTGCGGCAAAATTCGGAACCCAATACAAATTGCCGATGGCCGATAGCATCATTTATGCAAGCTCCAGAAAATACGGCTGCCTATTATGGACACAGGACAAACATTTCAATGGCTTACCTTTTGTTCGGTATTTTGAAAAAGGAAAACAAACAAGACCATAGAACAATCCCGCTGCACACCGACCGCGAATAACCGCGGCGGGTGAGCGGAAGCGATCGCCCATGGTGGAGGAAACATGAAAACCGGCATTTTACTGTTATTATGTCTTTTCCCGTTGCTTTTTTTTGCGCAGAAGGCGGAGGATAAATGTGGTTTTTCAATAGAAAGCCACATACCCGAACAGACTTTCTCCATCGTATTTTATTCTCCATCAAATGATTGTACAAACGATGATCAGGAAATATATTTGCAAACCAAAGGAAAGAAAACAAGGTTAATACTGCCCAAAGCTTGGTATTACGATATCGATAACGTAGGGAACCAACCCAGTTATTGTAAAAGTGGCTATCCCGAATATCCGTTATTTCATCTTGAGGGTTCACGAATTTTAATCATATTACGTTCAAACAACCGACCGAACCAAGATAACATCGCTGCAGCCATCATCGATGTATCCACGTCTAAGGTTCTTGACTATCAAATGCTTGGAGAATCACAGAAGCTTTCCACAGGCGTGTTGGTCAGGGGTAAAAAGTATCATATTCAATTAATCAGGACCTATCTCAAAGAAATGAGATGCGATTGTGATGCATCCATCGTGGAAGACTGGCTGGAGTTCCAGGCAAGCAATGGGAGAATTAAGAAACGGTGGATAAAAAACGGGCCGTCTTGAGGCACAGAGAACTGGCCGAGATGGATCTGTTCGCCGTTCTCAGTAACAACTGTCTGGGAGCGGTCTACCTTCGAAGGCGAAAAAAGAGTTGACCCTTAGGCCTGATGCGAAGATAGAAGGGATCGGTGATGGAGCGCATCAGTCCGAAAGGACGCGAGGAGTGGTCGGTGGTGGTTTCTACCTGATCCGCCACGCCGGAATCGAACAGGTTGAAGGCGTTGGCGGAGAAAGTCATGCGGAAATTTGTAATCTTGAACTCTTTCTCCAGGCCCAGGTCGACACCCAACTGATTCTTGTCGAGTAACCGGCTGTAGAGGTTTCCGGACTGGAACTGAATGACGCCGGAGATGTTGATGCCCCGGGAATCTTTGACCATGCTCAACAGTTTGAACTGGCAAAAAAGGGGGCAGGCGAAAAACACCTCAAGTATTCGGCCAGCCAAACAATGTAACCAGCAGGCAAACCCTGCGGGTGGTTTCCCGTCCCTCAGTCCTCCAGCCAGCCGGTCACCTGTTCGTCAGCCTGTA
>CAYXHZ010000088.1:0-9912 GCA_964465065.1 uncultured Clostridia bacterium | reverse complement strand
CCTGGATCAAACAGGACAGCGCCATCGAACCGGGCGTCAGCGCATCTTGGGGCCTGACCCCCAACCTCGTCGTCAGCGGTACGGTCAACCCCGACTTCTCCCAGGTGGAAGCCGATTCCAGACAATTGGACGTCAACGAACCCTTCGCCATCTTTTTCGCCGAAAAACGACCCTTTTTCTGTGAGGGCGCCGATTTCTTCAAATCCAGCTTCAACGTCCTGCACACCCGGACTCTGCGCGACCCGGGATTGGGGCTCAAACTCAGCGGCAAGGAAGGCAGCCACACCATCGGCGCCTATCTGGTCCAGGACACGCTTACCAACCTGATCTTTCCCGGCAGCCAGGGCTCCCGCCAGACATCTCTGAATATGGACAATACCGCCGTGGTGTTGAGGTACAAGAAAGATTTCGGTCCACGCTACACGCTTGGCGCCTATCTGACCAACCGCCAGGGCGACGAGTATCACAACCGGGTGGTCGGCGCCGACGGCAGCCTGCGCTTCAACCCGCAAAACCGTCTGGACTTCCAGTTTCTGGCCTCGCAGACCGACTATCCCGATGAACTTGAACGCCGTTTCAGCCAACCTGAAGGTGGCTTCTCCGACTGGGCCGGACTCATAGAATACCAGTACCAGAGCCGCAGTCTGCACGGCGGCCTGGGTTACCATCGCATCGGCACCGAGTTCCGCGCCGATCTGGGGTTCATGCCTCAGGCAGGCTACGAACATATGGAGCTGAATCTGGGCCGGAACTGGTACAACCCAAAGCGGGGCGGTTGGTGGTCGAACCTGCAGGTCGATTACACGTATTGGCGGGAGAAAGAATTGGATAAAACCTTTCTCAAGGATGAACATTCGTTCTCTTTCAGCCTCCAGGCTATTGCCCAATCCTATTTTTTCGCCGAACTGGAGAGCGGCAGAGAGCGCTACCTGGATCGAATCCACCCCATAACCACCCTGAGTATCAACTTTCAGCTGCAGCCCTTTGCCGACCTGACCGCCGCAAGCTCCGCCCTGTTCGGCGACGCCATCGACTACACCCACAACCGCCCCGGCCGGCAACTGGGGCTCAGCCTGCTGCTGGACTACCGCCTGGCCAGGCACATCAAACTGTCCGTGGAACAAGTCTACGAACGGATGAGAGTCGACGGCATGGAGCTGTACACGGCCAACATCACCCAGGGCAGCCTGCACTTTCACCTCAACCCCCGCATCATGATCCGAGGGATCCTCCAATACGTCAATACCCGCTATAACCCGATCAACTATCTGTCTGAAACCGAACCGCGGCAACGGGACATCTTCAGCCAGTTTCTCTTTTCTTACCAGCTGAACCCGCGCACTTTGCTTTACCTGGGATACAGCGACAGCGGTTACGGCAACAGCGTGCAGGATCTGCGCCGTGCCCAGTGGTCTCTGTTCCTGAAACTGAGCTTCGCCTGGAGACTGTGAACCGGAAAAGTTCTCAGCCCAACTTCGGAGGCCAGACAAAGCGGAAGAATCGGGAATAATCCGGCGGCGACAATTGTCTATACCATCGATGTGCGACAAACATTCAAAAGCGGACAACACGTGCAAAAGAAACGAAGCCTTTCTGCTGTGACCCGGCATTGGCACACGTCGTTTTCTTGTCTCCGTACAAAATTGCCGCGTTGGCCTCGTACGATGATTGACAGGGTCGAGGGAGTATCATATGAATAACAGCATGGGCAAAACAGTGAAAGCAGACCACAAGAAAAAAATCATTTTCATCGCCGTCGGCGTCGTCGTCCTCTTTTTAGCCTGGAAAATCTACCAGAAGGTGAAACCTCAACGCGCCCCGGGTGCCAACTCGGCCGTGGCCGTGGAAATCGCCGCCATCGGTCGGGGTTCGCTGCGCGACACCGCTTCCTACACCGGCAGCCTGACCGCCAAGACCCGGGTGGTGGTGGCGCCCAAGGTCGCCGGTCGGCTTGAGCATCTGCAGGTGGACATCGGCGATGCGGTACGCAGCGGCCAGCTGCTGGCAACCCTGGAGGATGAGGAATACCAGCAGGAAGTGCTCCAGGCCGAAGCCAACCGCAACGTCACCGCCGCCACTCTGGAAGAGGCCAAGAGCGCCCTGGTCATCGCCGAAAAGAACCTGGAGCGGGAGAAGGCTCTGCACCAGAGCGGTTTCCAGTCCGACGCCCAGCTGGATGAAGTGCAGTCGCAGTACGAATCCCAACTGGCCCAGGTCAACGTCGCCCAGGCCCAGCTGGCCAACCGCGAGGCCGTCCTGGCCAACTCCCGCCTGCGCCTCGCCAATACCCGCATCAGCGCCGCCTGGGACCGGGGCAGTCCGCAGCGCTACGTGGGGGAACGTTTCGCCGACGAGGGCGCGCTGCTTTCCGTCAGCACCCCGATTCTGTCGATCGTCGATCTGCAACCGCTGATCGCCGTCATCAACGTCAACGACCAGGAATACTACCGTCTGCGGCCCGGACAGACCGCCCAGGTTACCAGCACCGCCTTCGCCGGCAAGCAGTTCGCCGGCCGGATTGCCCGTATCGCTCCGCTGCTGCAGGAAGGTTCCCGCCAGGCCAGGGTGGAGATTGAGGTGGACAATTCCGAGCTGCTGCTCAAACCGGGCATGTTCATCAACGCGCAGGTCGAATTCGCCAAGCGCGACGACATCCCCATCGTGCCCTTCAACGCCCTGGCCAAACGGGACGGGCAGCAAGGCATCTTCCTGGTGGACATCCAGAACCAGACCGCCCGCTTTCAGCCGGTGCAAACCGGCATCATCGACAGCGAGATGACGGAAATCGCCGCACCGGCCGACATCTCCGGCTACGTCGTGGTCATGGGCCATTACCTGCTGGAAAAAGAGGGCCGCGTCATTCTGCCGGACACCGTGCCGCCCCAGCCTTCCGCCGCGACGGCTGCCCAGGCGGGGGGAAAATGAGCCTGTCCGGATTTTCCATCAAACGTCCGGTGTTCGTGACCATGCTGACCCTGATCGTGGTCATCGTCGGCTTCGTCTCCCTGCGCCGGCTGCCCATCGACCTGATGCCCGAAATCAGCTACCCGACCATCAGCATCTCGACCAGCTACGAGAACACCGGCCCGGAAGAGATCGAGCAGATCATCACCCGCCCCCTCGAAGAGGCCATGAGCGCCGTGCCGGGCGTCGAGGAGATCTACTCCATCTCCTCCGAAGGCAGCAGCAACGTACGCATCATGTTTTCCTGGGGAACGGACCTGGACGCGGCCATGGACGATGCCCGCGAGCGTCTGGACCGGGTCATCCCCCGTCTGCCCGAGGAAATCGACCGGCCGATGCTGCGCAAGTTCGACCCCGCCCAGATGCCGATCATGATGGTCGGAGCCCTGAGCAACCTGGACCCGGTGCAGACCCGGCGCATCCTGGACGAACAGATCTCCTACCGCCTGGAACGGGCTCCCGGCGTGGCCTCGGTGGATATCTGGGGCGGACACCAGCGCGAGATCCGCATCAATCTACAACCGGACCGGATCAAGGCCCTGGGCTTGCCGCTGGACCAGATCACCAGCCGCATCAAGACCGGCAACCTCGACCTCCCGGCCGGAGTCATCGAACGGGGCGATTACGAGATCCTGATCCGAGTCCCCGGCGTGTTCACCAGACTGGACGAAATCAAGGATACGGTCGTAGCCACGCGCAACGGCGTACCCATCCGCATCAGGGAAATCGCCGATGTCCAGGACACCTTCCAGAAAGTGACCCGCATCATCAGAATCAACGACACGCCGGGTACCCGCCTGGCCATCTACAAGCAGTCGGGGACCAACACCGTGGAAGTGGCGAAAGCGGTCAAGAAGGAGCTGGCCAAGATCCAGGAAGACTGGCCGCAGATCAAGTTCATCACCGTTCGCGACAATTCCGAATACATCCAGAATGCCATCGCCAACGTCGGTTCCTCGGCCCTGACCGGCGGCTTTCTGGCCATCCTGGTCCTGCTTTTCTTTCTGAGTAGCATCCGCAGCACCCTGGTCATCGCCGTCTCCATCCCCATCTCGGTCATCGCCACCTTCGCCCTGATCTACTTCGGCGGCTTCACCCTGAACGTCATGACCCTGGGCGGACTGGCCCTGGGTGTGGGCATGCTGGTCGACAATTCCATCGTCGTCCTGGAAAATATCGTCCGGCTGCAGGAAGAGGGCACCGAACCGCTTCGGGCCGCTTCCCTGGGCAGCAGTGAAGTCACCGCCGCCATCATCTCCAGCACCGCGACCACCCTGGTCGTATTTCTGCCCATGGTATTCGTTCGCGGCATCGCCGGTATCATGTTCAAGCAGCTGGCCTACGTGATCAGCTTCTCTCTGGTCTGCTCGCTGCTGGTGGCCCTGACCCTGGTGCCGATGATGTCCAGCCGCTTCCTGCGGGTGGCCCGGTTCAGGGAAAAGCCTTCGGACACCCTGATCCATCGCCTGATCGCCCGTTTCCAGACCTTTTTCGTGGCCATGGAGGAATGGTACCGGAGAATTCTGCACCTGGCCCTGGACCACCGGCTCAAGGTCTTGCTGGTCACCGGCGCCCTGTTCGTCGTCAGCCTGGCCCTGATCAAGCTGGTGGGCAGCGAATTCATCCCCCAGACCGACGAGGGCGAGGTGCGCATCAGCGTGGAGAAAGAGGTGGGCAGCCGCCTGGGCGCCATGGACGAGCAGTTCAAGACCCTCACGCCTGTCATCCACCGCGTGGTTCCGGAACTGGTCAGCATCGAGGAAAGCATCGGCGGCGGCTGGCGTTCCGGCTCCCACGTCGGCAACATCACCATCAAGCTCAAACCCAGATCGGAGCGCGACCGCTCCAGCGACGAAATCGCCACCGCCCTGCGCAGACAATTGCAGAACATCCCGGGCGCCGTGATCCGCACCCGCGCCGCCGGCAGCCAGATGGCCATGCTCAGCGGCGGCGGCAACGAAGAGAGCGTCCAGGTGGAAATCCGCGGTTTCGACCTGGATATCAGCGAGAACCTGGCCCACCAGATCAAAAAGGTCGTCGAGAAGGTGCCGGGCATCACCGACACCAAGCTGAGCCGCGATATGGGCCGGCCGGAGGAACTGCTGGTCATCGACCGCCAGAAAGCCGCCGACATGAAACTGACCGTACAGCAGATCGGCGAAACCCTGGAAACCGTTCTGTCGGGCACCCAGGCCAGCACCTTCCGGGAAAGCGGCGACGAATTCCGCATCCTGGTCAAGGTCATGGACGCCGAAAAACTGACCATGGACGAAATCCTGCACCTGACCCTGACCAACAGCGACGGCCAGCAGATCAGCCTGCGCAACGTGGTCGAGGTCAGACCGCGCAGCGGGCCGCAATCCATCGAACGGCGCGATCGCGAACGGATCCTGACCATCACCGCCGAAATCGAGGAACGGGAACTCAGCGAGGTCCTGGCCGACATCCGCGCCGGCATCCGCCGCATCCCCATCCCGCGCAACTTCGAAGTCAATTTCACCGGCGATTACGAGGAGCAGCAGAAAGCCTTCGCCGAACTGCTGTTGAGCATCGTTCTGTCCCTGGTCCTGGTCTACATGGTCATGGCCATGCAGTACGAATCCCTGCGCGACCCGTTCATCGTCATGTTCTCGGTGCCCCTGGCGGTCATCGGCGTAGTCTGGATCCTGCTCTTGACCGGCACCACCTTCAACATGCAGTCCTACATCGGCTGCATCATGCTGGGCGGTATCGTGGTCAACAACGCCATCCTGCTGGTCGACCACACCAACCTGCTGCGCCGACGCGACGGCATGGCCGTGCGCCAGGCCATCGAAGAGGCCGGACGGCGTCGACTGCGGCCGATCCTGATGACCGCCCTGACGACGATTCTGGCCATGATCCCCCTGGCCGCCGGCATCGCGGAAGGCAGCGAGGCCCAGGCGCCGCTGGCCCGGGTCGTGGTCGGCGGTCTGATCAGCTCCACCGTCATCACCCTGGTGGTGGTACCCATCGTCTACTCCCTGTTCGAAGGGCTGAGGGAACGGAGGAAACGCCGGGCGCAGTAGAAGATCGAGTGGACAAGATATCGAGTGGACAGGAAATAAGAATGGACGGAGTGGACGGAGTGGACGAAGTGGACAACGAGATTTATCCGATATAATTTATCGTCCTGATCTGTCTACTCCTGTCCGATTGGTCCAGCCTTCATCCGTCCACTTCGTCTACTCTGAATCTCATCTTCAGTCTTTCTTTCCCGCTTGCAAAACGAAGTCCAGAGGCGTAAACCTGTTACCAAAGAAGGAATCGTTCGTTAACAGGATGTACCAAGCCATCGTTCGCCAAAACAGAATGAATGGGTCATGGCCCGGAGAGGAGGGTGAAAAATGTCGAGAAAAGTCATTGTCGGCCTGCTCGGCCTGTTGCTGCTCGGAGCGACCGTGAACGGCACGGATTACAAGACCCTCTGGACCCAGGTCGACGCCGCCCTGGAACAGGGCCTGCCGCAGAGCGCCGAAAAGATTCTACGCCAGATCCACAGCCTGGCCGTGGAGCGGAAAGAATGGGGACAGGCCCTGCACGCCCTGAGCAAACGCATCGCTTGTCAGACGGATGTGGCCGGCAACAAGCCCGCCGAAAAGATAAAAATTCTCGAAGCGGAGATCGAAACCGCCCCGGTGCCGATGCGTCCGCTGATGAAACTGATGCTCAGTCAGTGGTACTGGCATTTCTACCAGCGCGAGCGCTGGCGCTTTCTCAAGCGCAGCGCCACGGCCAGATTCGAAGACGAAGACTTCACCACTTGGGATCTGCCCAAACTGTTCGCCGAGATCTCCGGCCTGTTCCAGGGGCTTTTGGCCGAGGCCGAGACTTTGCAGAACAGCCCCCTCGAGCAATACCAGGCCGTTCTCGAGCCGGGCAACATGCCGCCGCAATGGCGTGCGACGCTCTACGACTTCGCCGCCTGGACGGCCCTGGAATTCTACACTTCGGCTGAGCAGGCCGGAGCCCGACCGGAAAACGCCTTCGAGCTGGACGCCGCCTCCCCGGCCCTGGCCGATCTGAAAGAATTTTTGGACTGGCGGCCGGAAAGCGCGGATGACGAATCGGCGCAGCTGCTGGCGATCCGTATCTACCAGAACGTCTTGCGCTTCCATCAGGGTCAGAACAGACCGGACGCCCTGGCCGACGCCGACCTGCACCGTCTGCATTACGTCAGGCAGACCGCCTTCGGCGAAACGGCCGGCAAACGCTACCTCGACCGGCTCGGTGAATGGGTCGACAAACTCGGCCAATCGGACCTGGCCGCCCAGGCTTGCTACCTGGCGGCTCGGGAAAATCTGGACCAGGACGAGACCACGGCCGCCATGAACTGGTGCAAGCGGGGCCTGGCCACCAGTCGCAGCGGCCGGGGCCACAGCAACTGCGCCGCCCTCCAGGCCCAGCTGCGGCAAAAAGAGTACGAAATCCAGACCATGGCCGTCCAGCTGCCCGGCCGGCCGCTCCGCCTCACCGTTCGCTACAGGAACATCGATCGCTTGCACCTGCGCGTCGTTCCGGAACGGCTGGTCAACGTTCTCAATGCCAGCGAGCCTTTCCACGACATGAGCTACCCCGACAACAAGACCTACAGAAACCTGATCCGGGGAAAAGCCGTCGCCGCCTGGTCTGTGGACCTGGAGCCGACGACGGATTACCGTTCCCGCACCCGGACCGTAAGCGGCCCGGCCCTGCCCGCCGGTTTCTACCGGGTCCTGGTCAGCTTCGACCCGGACTTCAAGACAGAACGCAACAAGATGTCCACGGCCCTGTTCCAGATCAGCCGCCTGGCCCTGACCAGCCGGGTGCAGCCGGGCGACATGCGGCGCTTCGAGGGCTTAGTCTGCGCCGGAGACAGCGGCCTGCCCGCATCCGAGGTGAAACTGAGCGCCTACCGGTTCGACTACAATACGCAACGTTACGTCATGTTCCGGCAGGGCCGGAGCGACGAACAGGGTCATTACTCCCTGGAATGTGAACCCAACGTTAACTCGCAACAACTCCTGCTGGCCGACTCGCCGCAACTGGGGCAGGTTCTTCAAACCATCGACTTTAGTTATAGTAATATCGACAGAAGAAACCCCGGATTTCAGTTTCAGCACACGATAGCGGTCTTTTTCACCGACCGCTCCCTCTACCGACCTGGCCAGACCATCCACTACAAGTGCATCCTGCTGCGCCCGACCGCTGACGGAGCGAGCCACGAGCCGGCCTCGGGTCAGACCGTCACCGTCACCTTTCACGACGCCAACCATCAGGAACTGGCCAGCCAGGAACTGCGCAGCAACGATTTCGGCTCCATCGCCGGCAGCTTCACCGCCCCGACCGACCGGCTCGCCGGCCGGATGTCCCTGCGCTGCAGCTGGAGCAGCGACCAAACCTGGATCAACGTCGAGGAATACAAACGGCCCAAGTTCGCAGTCCGACTCGATCTGCCCGAACGCGAGTACCGCCTCGACGAAACGGTGACCGTCGCCGGTCAGGCCCTGGCCTACACCGGGGCCGCCGTCGACGGCGCCACCGTCGTCTACCGGGTCACCCGCATGGTGCGCTACCCGCGCTGGTGTTCCTGGCTCTTCCCGAACGCCGGCCAGACTCAGGAAATCGCCCACGGCCGCCTGAAGAGCGACGCCGAAGGCCGTTTTGCTATCAGCTTCCCGGCCCGGCCCGATCTCAAAGTCGATAAAAAGAGTCAACCCGTCTTCACCTATCAGATCAGTGCCGACCTCACCGATTCCAGCGGCGAAACCCGCAGCGACAGCATCAGCCTGATCCTGGGCTACACGGCCCTGACCGCCGAGCTGTCGGCCCCGGAATGGCTGCCGGCCGGGCAGGCCCAGGTCCTGACCGCCAGCCTGAGCACCCACAGCGGCCAGCCGCTGACCGGCAAAGGTCGCATCGAAATCCACACCCTGAAGGGCCCGGAGCGTCCGCCGGCCGCCGACATCGTCGAACCGGCGCCCTTCTTATACCAGCCGGAATATAGGACTCAAGCCGGAGGACCGGACTGGCAGCGCTGGCCCCTGGGCGAATTGGCGGCCCGGAAAGAGTTCACCATCGAACAGGCCGAAATCCCCTGCCGGGTCGAATTCCGACTGCCGGCCGGCGCGTACCGGGCCCGCTTGCTGACCCGGGATCGATTCGGCAGCGAAGTGGAAGCCGTCGCCTTCCTCCTGGTTCACGATCCGGCCGCCGCCGTCTTTCCGCTGGCCATTCCACTTTTCGCCTCCGCCCGCCAGGTCGTCCTGGAAGTGGGAGAAAGCTACGAAGCCCTGCTGGGCACCGGCTTCGAGAAGGGATCGATGCGGGTGGAGGTCTACTGCGCCTCACGCTGCATCGAGAGCTACTGGACACGGGCCGGAAACACCCAGCAACTGCTGCGCATCCCGGTGACGGAAGCCATGCGCGGCGGCTTTTCCGTCCTGGTATCCTGCATCCATGACCAGCGTCTCTACCAACGCGAGCTGTTCGCCCAGGTACCCTGGAACAATCGCCTTCTTTCCCTGCAATGGCAGAGTTTCCGCTCCAAGCTGCTGCCGGGCCGGAAAGAAAGCTGGTCGCTGCTGATCCATGGCCCGAACACCGAGAAGCGGGCCGTCGAACTGGTGGCCACCCTCTACGACGAATCCCTGGATCAGCTTCTTCCCCACCGTTTTCCCGATTTTTCCTTTCTGTTCCACCAGAATTTTAGCGGTCTGTCATACCGATTCTCCAACCGTTCCCTGTATCTGTTGGCCAGCGAATACGAAGGATTCAACACATTTCTGCCCTTTTACGAGGAACGTTACCCCCGTTTCCCCGATTTCATCGCCGAGGACTTTTTCGGCTACGGCATGCGCTACGCCAAGAAAGGCTTGCGCCTGCGCAGCGGCGCCGCGGCCCCGGCCCCTCAGGCAACGGCCACCGGGGTCGAGGGCGGTGTCGAGGGCG
>CAYXHZ010000087.1:0-9929 GCA_964465065.1 uncultured Clostridia bacterium | reverse complement strand
ATTTACTGTCTACAATAATACTATAACCAATTTTTCATTACTCCACGTTTTTTTCACATATGGCCTTACATTTCCGCTCACCCGCCACGCTGAGCCTGGTCTGTGTGAAGCGGGTTGTTATGTGAGCTCAATCGATTTTGCCGTATTGTTTCGTCCAAGAATTGGCGATTTCAAGGAATTTGCCATAACCTGAGGATCGGATGAAATTTAGAGATCCTTTATATTTCTTATATTTATAGCCATTTTTTGAATAGAAACCTTGTAAAATCTCGCATGTGTCATACTCAGGACAGTCAGCACACGATAAAAGCCTTTTTTGTAAACAGCAGACCTTCATCTTGCACTTTGCTTTTGATATGTCTCGTTCTCCTGTCTGGTAGCCAATTTTGCACCCTTTACATAATTTTTCTTTCATGACAGGACAAGTTCCGCAAAAGGCACCGCAACAGCCAATCTGATCTTCATTCATGTATTCACCGAAGGCCGCCGCTCCGATCCACTTGAGAAACAACGGCAGTGCAATCATCTTCAAGCAGGGAACAAGGTCCGCGATTCTACTTCTTCTTCAGTTCATCGAGCGTCGATTTGGCCTGCGGAACCGACCGGAATATCCCATCGAGCAAAGTGCAAGGGTAATCTGCACAGTCGGCACATGTGCCGACTCGTTTCCCGGCAGCACATTTCCTGATTTCACAGAGTTGATCGCAGTAGTATGTCTTGACGCCCGCCGATTGACATCCCGTGCAGTTGATATGTTCCGGTTTTATCGGGGCGTTGTTCAGCCTTGCCCATTCCTCGGCGACTTTGGCACGGAGCGCGTTGTCATCGTTCTTGGTGGCGATGAACGCCTCGCATCGTACACAGTCGAGTCCACAGTATCCGATCATATTGCCTCCTCTGCGTTCGCGACGTCATACCCCTTGAGTGGCCGGTACGGAAAAAGATCCCCAAAGCCGGAACACAATACAATTACTTTTTTATAAGGCGCTGGAAAGCGAAACGCAAGAGTATCCGGCAATAAAATCTTCATTGCCCCATGTAAACGATCATTTCCTGCAACGGATCCTTGCCCTGACGCGGGTCGCGCACCCGTTCGTCGCTGACCGGCAGCGGCCAGCCCACCTGGAAGAAGGTGGCCGGTACGTAGACCTCGCCGCGCTTGAGGGCCACCAGCAGCGCCTCACGCATCGGACTGTGCTTCTCCTGGCAGCGCATGGCCTCCAGGCCGAATTTGAGCCCGTCGCGCAGCAGCTTGGTCTTGGCGATCTCCTTGCGCAGCATGTCCACCCGTGCCTGAGGCTGGGAATCGGCCCCGCGCAGTTCGCATTCCAGCGTCAGCACCCGCTTCTTGAGGTCGGCGATGAACAGCTCGGTCAATTCGTCCTTGGCCAGGTCCATCGGCCCGGTCTTGACGACGCCCGACAGGCCCAGCCCACGGGCGGCCAGGGCCAGATGATCGGTGTAGAAACCGGCGTCGATGAACTCCTCGCCCACGTCGGGCAGGTAGATGCCGTACTTGTTGAGAGTCTCGGTCATCAGCGAGGTGTAGTGCCATTTGCGGAAAACGACGATCAGGTAGGGATGCGTGTTCTTGAACTTGAGGAAAAAGGTGCCCATGCCCTTGGCGAAAGTGACGTCGTTGCGCAGCAGGTGCTTGAGGGAAAAGACCTCCCCCTTGCCGCCGTCGTTCTGGCGGACGAAATACTGGCCGTTGTCGAAGATCACCTTGTTGCGTTCCAACAGCTTGGCCGTAGTCTGGGGCAGTTCGTGCAGCGGCGCCGGCTGATCCTCGAATCCCAAACTGGCGAATTTTTCCTCGCTCATCTCCTGCAGCTCCTGCAGGGACAGTTCGGGCATGAAATTGGGATTTTCCTTCTTCTTGCCGATGATGTAATTGCGGATAGAGATGTTGGGCACGATGCGATCGTAGAGAGCCTTGTGCATCACCTCGCCGATCCGGTCCATGGAAGGGTGCTCGGACTTGTAGACCATGATGCGGGTTGGCTGCTCGTTGGTGGCGTTGGGAGCCCACTGGGCGTAAGCGAGCAACTTGACCAGGGTGTCCAGCTCCAGCGGACGGCCGGTGTCGGCCACCCGTTCGGTGCGTCGCTGCAACAATCCGTCGAGCAAACCTTCATTGGCTTCGAAATGCCGTTGCACCGCACCGTCGGGCTGTACCGTCCAGATGTCTCCGGACAGAACGCCGCTCAATTTGGAACCGTCCAGCTCCACGGCTTCGCCACTTTCGCGAGCCTTCTGGGCCGCCTTCTCCAGACGCTTGTTGAAATCGGACAACTGGTTGCGGGCCAGTTCCCGGGTCTCGGTCGGCACCGGGCTGACGGGTGGGCGCTGTTTCTCGTTGATGTTGCTGATGAAATGAATCTTCTCTATATCGCCGATCAGTTCAGGGTTTGACAAATCCTACCTCCAGGTCGGGGTCCGGCTCGAGGCCGGGAAACGGGGGCATTTTAACAAATGCCGAGGGATGTGACAAGAACGGGTCCGGTCACAGCCCCCGGCATGGAACTCTCCGGAGACGAAGGCCTCAGGAGCGGAAAAGTACCGATTCCTTGTTGAACCAGTGGGTGCAGAACAGCAGGCCGGCCACGGCCAGCAGCAACGATGAACCGTAGACGATGGCCAGAAGTCCCAGGTCGGCCCCACCCATCATCAGCTGCTTGGTGGCCAGGGATACGTTCAGGATCGGCACCCAGGCGGTCAGCAGGTCCAGCTTGACCCCGGGCAGCATGCCCAGAAAGGCGGGAATGATGACCACGAAGTTGAGCGGGCCGATCAGGTTCTGGGCCTCCTTGAAGGACTGGGCGAAGATGGAAATCGACAGCATGACCGAGGCGAACAGGACAGCCAGAGGCAGGATCAGCATCAGGATGGACAGCAGGGTCGGCAGATCCAGACTGTTGATGAAGGCACCGATGAATTCGGCCGGAATCTCCTTCATGCTCTTGAGGGAAAAGAACAAACCGGCGAAGGACAAAACCACCGACAACAGACCGGCGGCGACCACCACCGCGAACTTGCCGAAAACGATCGTCAGGCGGTGCACTGGCGCCACCAGCAGGGTCTCGATGGTGCCGCGTTCCTTTTCGCCGGCGGTTAGGTCGATGGCCGGGTACATGCAGCCCATGAAGCAGAAGATGATGAACAGGTACGGAATCAATCCGCCCAGTTTTTCGCCGATCTTCTCCTTGATGGTGGCCACATCCTGCGGGAGAATGTTCAGACCTTTGGCCACGCTGCGATCCAGGCCCAGGCGGGTGAAGCGCTCGCCCAGGATCTCTTCCTCGTAACGTTCCAGCAGGGAATCGATACGCTTCTTGGCCAGCTCGCCCTCGTCTGAGCCCTTGAAATAGAGTTTCAGGGTTCCAGGCCGATTGTCCGACAGTTCCTGTGTGAACTCGGGGGCGATCACCAGACCGAAATCGACCGTACCGGTCTCGATGCCGCTCTTGATATCGGCTTCAGCCAGATCGGTGCGCAGATCGAACAGGCTTTCGGCCTTGAGTTTCTCCAGCAGCGTTCCGGCCGGCTGCGTTTCGATGTAGGCCACCACCAGGCGCTTCTCCATCGATTTTTTGACCTGGGCGCTGGTGACGGCGGTGACGATCTTCATCATCAACGGAAAGGCCAGCAAGGGAATGAGCACCATGACCAGCAGGGTGCGCCGGTCGCGCAGGGTATCGATCATCTCTTTGCGGAAAACGATCCAGAACTTGTTCATTTGGCCACCTCCCGGTTGACGGTATCGATGAATGCGTCCTCGAGCGATACATCCCGGAAGCGGGTCTTGAAATCGGCGAAGCTCCCTTCATAACACAGGCCGCCCTGGTGGATGATGGCCAGGTCGTCGGCCAGCAGACTGACCTCGCCCATGATGTGGGTCGAGAAGATGACCGTCTTGCCTTCCTTCTTGCAGGAACGGATCAGTTCGATGATGTTGCGGGCGGTGATGACGTCCAGACCGGTGGTCGGCTCGTCGAAGACCACCACCGGCGGATTGTGGATGATGGTGCGCACGATGGACACCTTTTGCTTCATGCCGGTGGACAGTTTGTCGACCCGTTTGTCGGCGAAGTCCCAGATCCCCAGCAGATCGAAGTAGGTCTTCTGGCGCTGCTCGATATCGACCGGGTTCATGCCGTGCAGCTGCCCGTAGTAGCGGATGATCTCGCGTGGCGTCAACCGGCCGTACAGACCGGTCGAACCGGTCAGAAAGCCGATGTGCGCCCGGACTTCCCGGGACTGGCCGACCGTGTCGAAACCGGCCACGCGGATCTGGCCGGATGTCGGTTTGAGCATGGTGGCGATCATGCGCAGGGTGGTGGTCTTGCCGGCGCCGTTGGGTCCCAGCAGGGTGAAAATACGGCCTGGCTGGCAGGTGAAGCTGATCCCGTTCACCGCATAGTCCGACGCTTTCTTTTCCGAGTTCTGCAGCGCTTTCTTCTGTTTACGATTCAGTTCAAAGCGCTTTTTCAAATCGATCACTTCAATCATTGGCACGCTCCTTGATTCAGGGTTCTACACATGTAGTACGCAAAGCGGAGTTTTTGGTTTTTAAAAAAAGAAAAAAATCCGCTTCGGCCAACGCAAGCGCAGCTTTCGACCCCGCAAGCGTTCATTCTACCCCAAAGCCTCCCGCTCGCCAAACCGCACCGGCCTGGATCGGCTGAACGGGAGTCAGGACAGCAGACGCTCCAGTTCTCCGACAAAGCGGTCGATCTCGTCATGACTGTTGTAATAGTGCAGGGAGGCGCGCAGAACGGCGGCCAGCCCGCGCCGGTTCATATCGATCAGGGTGTTGCGCGCCGGCACGGCTGCGAGGTTGATGCGGAGACGACGAAGGCCTTCCATGAGTTCCTGCGGGTCGAAGCGGTCCGTGGCGAACGACACGATACCGCTCGGCCTGGATCCGGTCTCCAGCAGCCGCAGTCCCCGGACTGCCTGCAGACGCCGCCGCAAGCCGTCGGCCAGTTCGACGATCCGTGTTTCAATGCGCTCCATACCCAGTTCGAGGGTCTTGGCGACGGCCGTCGCCAGGGCCAGGCGGGCGGCGACATTGTACTCGGCCATTTCGAAACACTTGGCGTCGGGCCGGACATGCATGCGGTCCGGGGCGGTCCAGCTGGCCGAATGCAAGTCCAGCAGCGGGGGCTCGACACTGCCAAGGGCCCGGTGACTGATGAATAGGAAACCGGTTCCGCGCGGCCCGCGCAGGTATTTCCGGCCGGTAGCGGACAGAAAATCGCAGCCGATCGTCTGAACATCGACCGCCAACTGCCCGACCGACAGGCTGGCATCCACCAAAAAGAAGCTTTCCGAACCGTTCAGGACGCTGCCGATCTCCTGCACAGGGTTGACCTGTCCGCTGTTGGCGGCGACATGGGTCACGGCCACCAACTTGACCCGTTCGTCCATGCAGCGGCGCAACTCCTGGATCGAGAAGCAGCCGGACTCGTCGTCGGGAATCACCTCCAGCTGCAAACCGTAGCGTCTGGCCAGTTGCAGAAAGGCGATGTAATTGCTCGCGTACTCGGTCTGGCAGGTCAGAATACGGTCGCCGGTCTGAAACGGAATGCTGTGGAAGGCCATGGCCCAGGCCCGGCTGGCGCTGTCCAGCAGGGCGATTTCATCCTCCCGGCAGTTGATCAGTCGGGCCAGGTACTCGTAGACCCTGCCTTCCTCGTCTTTGACCATCTCGGCCGCTTCGCTGGGACCGATTTGAGATTCTAGATCCAGATGTTCTTTGCAGCGCTCCAGAACCGCCGTCGGCATCAGCGCCGCAGCGGCGTTGTTGAAATGGATCACCTGACCGACGCCCGGGGTTTCGTCCCGAGCGGTCTGCCACCAGGACCGAGCTGCCGATTGATTCATGACTTCACCTTTTTCTTCCCCGTGCCATACACAGCGCCCTCATTCATGTTTTATCGCATAAGATCCAAACAGATATTACCATATTCCGCAACCGGAATCCTGCCTCCCGACGGCTCTTGAAATAAAAAGCAGATATGGTATCGTATCCGAACGCGAAGGCAAGCAGATTGGTTTTGAAACTTTTGCTCGGCAATATCCATCTCAGGGTATGCACCCTGAACAAAACGGAGCGACAAACGCAGTGAATGCGTCAAAGACAAATACAGAGCCGGAGCGGGACCGCATCGGCGCCAAGCGGCAGCGCGGCGTTGCGATCGCCCATTTCCGCGAAAAAGTGGTGCTCCTGTCCATCCTGCTGCACCTGCTGGTTTTTCTGCTCTGGGAAAATGCCGCGATACTGGGGATCTTCACGGCGGCGCCTAAACCGCCGCCACCCAGCCCGCCGCTGGTACTCGACCTGCAGCCGCCTGCCGAGCCGGAAAACAAACGGGTGATCGAATCCCCAGCCGACGCTCAGATTCCTCAGCCTCCGCAAAAGGCCGAAGCCCTGTCCGACCGTGACGCCAGGGCTCAAAACCCAGAAGTCGACGAATCCAAGCCGCTCGGCGACACGCCGTACAGCCGGGGCGATATCGACAGCTTCACGCCGCCGCCATCCCCCGAGCCCACCCCGTCCAGCCCTCTGCCGTCGCAGCCCGCCGCGGACCACCGCTTCGACAAGTTGCTGGACACCGAAAGCATCGTCCGCGACAGCTTCAACAAGCAGTTACAGGAGCAAACGCAAGCATCCCCTTCCGATCGCGAACGCATCGGCGTCAGCCATCAGCAATTGGCCAAGAGGGTCAAGGACATGGGCGGACTGGCCTTCAACACCTACAACTGGGATTTCGCCCCCTACATGCTGCGCCTCAAGGCCCTGATCGAACAGAACATTCACCCGCCCTACGCCTTCAGCCACCTGGGACTGATCGAAGGTACCACCATCCTGCGGTTCAAAATCTTTCCCGACGGCGTACTCCGCGACCTTGAGGTTCTGGATTACAAAGGACACCGCACCCTGATGGAGACCAGCACCTCGGCGATTCAGATATCGGCGCCTTTTCCCGATCTCCCCAAAAATTTTCCGGAACCCTACCTGGAAGTGACCGGTAAATTCATCTATATGATCCAACGATAGTCAAGAGAGGATACAGTCATGCAACACTTTCTGGATTTCTTCGTCAAAGGCGGTATCACCATGTACCCCCTGCTGCTCTGCTCGATCACCGGCATCGCCATCGTCATCGAGAAGCTGTACACACTGCGCCGGAAACGCATCATCGTACCGGCGGTCGTCAAGGTGACGCAGGACATCAAAAGCCCCGACGATATCCAGAGCGCCGCCTATGTCTGCAGCCAGAATCCCGGCCCGTTCAGCGCCATCATGGCCATCACCCTGGAAAGACACGGCGACGACAAGGACTCGATCAAGGAAGCCTTGAGCGATCAGGGACGCCAGGAAATCCATCGACTCGAAAAAGGGCTGGTCATGCTCGAGACCATCGCCGGTATCGCGCCCCTGCTCGGTTTGCTCGGCACCGTGCTGGGAATACTGAGAGTCTTCAACATCATCAGTGCCATGGGTACCGGTCAGGCCGAAGCGCTGGCCGGCGGTATATCCGAAGCCCTGATCACCACCATCGCCGGCCTGTTCATCGGCATCCCGGCCGTGGTCGCCTACAACTATTTCACCCAGAAGGCCGAAAGTCTGGTGCTGGAGATCGAACACCACTCCAACCGCTTGCTGACCAGAATCTTAGCCATGCGCAGCGTTCGCAGGTCGGAGTGAGCGATGCAATTCCCCATCCGTCCCAAAAACAAATTTCTGATCAACATCACCTCGCTGATCGACGTTCTGTTCATGCTGCTGCTCTTCGTGCTGGTCTCGTCCAGCTTCATCGAGAACCCGGGCATCAAAATCGATCTGCCCGGGACCCGCAACGCCGATGCCGTGACCAAAACCGTATACACGCTGTACGTCGGCAAAGACGGCGAACTCCACCTCAACGAACAGCGGGTCAGCGAACAGGAATTGGAATCGGCGCTGGAAAAGGCGCTGCCGCAGATCCAGGACGAATCGCTGACCCTGAACGCCGACGAATCCGTCAATCACGGTCTGATCGTCCGTCTGATGGACATCGCCAAAAAGAGCGGCATCAAGAAACTGATCATCGGCACCGTCAAACGTTGACCCTGGCGCCCTGGTCCTACACCTGGGTGGTCAGAAAAACCGGCAGGGACATCTGCTCGATCTGACTCTGCAGGCCTTCGATATCGTCCATATGCAGGTCTTCCTCGTTGAGAATCTGCTGCAGCAGGTCGCGGGTGGCGTAGTCCTTGACCTCGCCGGCCAGCACGATCGCCTCGTTGTAGGCCTTGATGGCGTCAGTTTCCGCGGCGTGATCGTTGGCCAGCTGCTTGTCGACGCTGGCGCCGATGCTGATCTTGTTCAGGGTGCTGACCGCCGGAATGCCTTCCAGGAAGAGTATCCGACCGATCAGCTTTTCAGCGTGCTTCATCTCGTCGATGGCCCGCTTTTCAAAATGCTTGTGCAGTTTCTCGTAGCCCCAGTCATCGCACATTTCCGAGTGGACCATGTACTGGTTGATGGCCGTCAGCTCGTCGGCCAGCAGCGCGTTCAGAGTGGCGATCAGTTTTTTATTCCCTTTCATGATTCCTCCTCTTACGCTCACAATATGGACTGTCGGTTTTTTTTTGTCAATCCCGAGTCAGGCATCCAGCCGGTCAGCCGCGAAGGTGTTGCCGATATGCCGCTATTTTGTCTTCCAGGCTCATCCGTCCGTACAGGGGTGAAGGGGACGGCAAAACGAGCAATTCGACCGCTCCTGAACAACTGAAATGGCGCAAGAAGTCTTTTTTCACCCCGGAGCCTGTAAACAGAACGCGCCGGATCGCGCCTCGGGCCAGGATGGAGTCGATGGCCTGCTGGTTGTAGACCCGCCGCACCAGGTTGCCGTCGCTGTTGCGATTGTGACTGCGCTCGCACGAGGCGATGATATCGGCCATGGCGATGCGCTGCCCGGTCAGCAGGTCCATCTTGTCCTTTTTGCTGGTCAGCCTTTGCCCGTACACCGCCGCCATGATGGTCCAGAACTGGTTGCGTACCGATCCGTAATACCAATCGTCGAGCGGTGCGGCGCTTCCCTTCCGGGTAGAACACTTTCCCGGAAAAGTCCCCAGAATCAAACGCTCGCTGCCCTCCGGAACAAAAGGTGCGAACGGGTGAGACTCGATCATTCCGTCGCGCCGTACTGACGGTAGTAATCGTCGATACGGGCCTTCATCTCATCTCCGATCCAGATGCGACCGGCAACGGACCGGTTCAGCAGGAAATCGACCACTTCGGACATGGTGACGATGGCCCCGGTGACCAAGTCGTACTGGAAACGGATGTCGGTCAATGCGGTCCGCCCGCCCTGCCCTCTCTCCAGCCGGTCGACGGCGACGATCAGACCGATCACCCGGACATCGGCCGCCTGCTTGAGGATGGGCATGGTTTCGGAGATCGAGGTCCCGGCCGTGACCACATCCTCGATGATGACCACCCGGTCGCCGTCTTTCAGCTTGCTGCCCAACAGGATCCCGGAATCGCCGTGATCCTTGATCTCCTTGCGGTTGGAGCAATAGGCTATATCGGTGTCGTAAATGCGGGAGAAGGACATGGCCGCCGCCACGCTGAGCGGTATGCCTTTGTAGGCCGGGCCGAACAGGAGGTCGAAAGCGACACCGAATCGGTCATGGAGCGCCTGAGCGTAGAACTCCCCCAGTCGTGACAGCTGTTTACCGGTGTTGAATTTGCCGGCGTTGAAAAAGAAAGGGGTTTTCCGGCCGCTTTTGGTGATAAAATCACCAAACAGCAAGGCTCCGGATTCGACCATGAACTCGATGAATTCCTGCTTGTAACGTTCCATTGCTTGACTCCAGCTCCGATTTTTTCATTATAGGAAAAAGGATCGACTCTTTCAAGAGTGAAATCCCAC
>CAYXHZ010000086.1:7154-9969 GCA_964465065.1 uncultured Clostridia bacterium | reverse complement strand
TAACAAATTCCGGGCTTTCATCCACTCGTCGTTGAAAATCGTGCTCAAATAGCGGCTGGCGCCGTCGGGAAAGATGGTGACGATACGGCTGCCTCTGGGCAGATCGGCGGCCACCTGGAAGACGCCGCACAGGGCTGCACCGCTGGAACCACCGCCCATGACCGCCTCCTCGCGCACCAGGCGGCGGGTCATGTGGAAAGCGTCGCGGTCGCTGACTTTGACGATGTCGTCGATGACGCTGAAATCGGCGGTCTCGAGCGGGAATTCGTCGCCCAGGCCCTCGATGAAGTACGGGGCGGATTGCGGGTTGGGGTGGTTGTAGAAGTAATCGTGGAATATGGAACCGATCGGATCGACGGCCACTACCCGGATTTTGGGATCTTTTTCCTTGAGAAATTTACCGGTGCCGCCGATGGTGCCGCCGGTGCCCATACCGGCGACCAGGACGTCGATTTTCCCGTCCATCTGCTCCCAGATCTCCGGTCCGGTGCCCAGGTAATGACTCTGGTTGTTTTCGCGGTTGCGGTGCTGGTCGGGGAAGTAGCAGCCCGGGGTGGCGGCGGCCAGGCGCGGCGTGATCTGGTTGTAGCTGTCCGGGTGCGCCGGCGGCAGGGTATGATCGACGGTCAGGATGTCGACGCCCAGAGCCTTGAGCTGGTTCATCTTCTCGCGGGTCAGGCTGTCGCGGACGACCACCTTGAGCCGGTAGCCTTTCTGAATGGCCACCAGGGCCAGGCCCATGGCCGTGTTTCCCGAGGAATTCTCGATGATCAGCTGCCCGTTCTGCAGGCGACCGTCCGCTTCGGCGCATTCGATCATGTGCTTGGCGATACGGTCCTTGACGCTGCCGGTCGGGTTGAGAAATTCCAGTTTGGCGAAAACGGAGGGATTCAGGGCGGCGGTGATGCGGTTGAGACGGACCAGCGGCGTGTTGCCGACGGCGTCCAGAATAGAGTCGTAAACCGGTGCTTTGGGCATGGTGGCGGATCCTTGCTGCGGGCGTGGGATTTTGAAGACTCATTGTATAGCATGCGGCCCAGGCTGTAAAGGGCGGTATGTGAACATGACTGCGGCGATCGGGCATTGGGAAAATAGTCCTATCGCGATCCCGGGACGGTTTTCCCAGCCGATCGGCGGTAACTTGATGGCGGTGTTTACCGTATCCATAACGAAAGTAAAGTAAAGGAGACCATTGATGAGATCAAAAGGCATTCTGTGTCTGTTTGCCGTCTGGCTCATGCTGTTTTCCGTACACGGTGCAGTCGCGGCCGGTCTGGAAACCGTTTCCGAATTCGGCGAACGATTCCGATCCGTTATGGCCCCCAGAATCGAGGAGATGATCGGCAAAGCCGTCGAGCTGGATCTCTTCTCCGGCTGCGTCCTGGTGGGCAAGGGGGATGAAATCCTCTTTTGCAAAGCCTATGGCGAGGCCAACCGCGACTGGCACATTCCAAACGCCCCGGACACGCGTTTCAACATCGCCTCGGGCAGCAAGCCCTTCACCGGCGTGGCGGTCATGCTGCTGGCGCAGCGGGGTCTCCTGTCCATCCACGATCCGGTGAAAAAATACCTGCCCGATTTTCCCTTCGGCGACAAGATCACCCTCTACCACTGCCTGACCCACACTTCCGGCCTGGGTCACTACAGCGACGAGTACATGAGCCGTATGCATCAGGTACGGGGCTTCGAGGCCTTTCTGCGGGATTTCATTTACAAAGAAACTCCGCAGTTCGAACCCGGCACGAAATTCAGCTATTCCAACTCCGGGGTGGTGCTGCTGGGAGCCGTCATCGAAGCGGTATCGGCAATGAGGTACAGCGATTTCCTGAAGAAAAACATCTTCGAACCCCTGGGCATGAAAGACACGGTGCATGCCATGCCGGAGGAGCTCATCGAACACCGGGCCTCGGGCTACATCCGCAAACTGTCCGGAGGGTACCTGGAAACCTCCCTGACCGTCTGCCCGGCCACTTCGGCCACCGGCCTGCGCAGCACCGCTCCCGACCTGTTCAAATTTCTTAGAGGAATCCATCGCAACAAGCTGCTGGAGGAAGAAAACAAAAAGGTCATGCTGACCCCCTATAAGAACGACGATCTCGGGCCATACGCCCTGCTCTGGGACGTCATTCCGGACGGCATCCGCCACCGAACCGGCAACACGGTCATCGGCCACCGCGGCGGCCAGGACGGTTTCACATCCTGGTACACCCTTCATGAGAAAGACGACTTCACCATCGTCATCCTCTCCAATCTCGATATGGGTGCCCGTATCGCCACGCTTTACGCCGGCATCGAAGGGATTCTCTTCGGAAAGGAAACCAAGTTGCCCGGTCTGCCGCCCGACCGCTATCTCTACCAGCGGATGAAAACACAGCGACTGGAGGACGATATCGAAGGTTTCAAGCGGGTACTGGCGGAAGGCGGGTATCAAATGGGCAGCGCCGCCGGCCTGAACAGCATCGGCTACCAGCTCATCCGGGAAGACGATCTGTCCATGGCCCTGCGCTTTTTCCGGCTCAACGCCCGCCTGTTTCCGGACGACGCCAATGTCTGGGACAGCCTGGCCGAATCCTGCCTGCGCTCCGGTCTGATTCAGGAGGCCATCGGCTATTACGAGAAAACCCTGGCCATGAATCCGGACAACCCCAACGCCGGAGAACAGCTGAAAAAGCTGAAAAAGAAAAGGTGATCCAGACCTTTTTGAATTAATGAAAGGAGAAGCCATGAATCGCAGTCCGAATACCATCCTGATGGTCATGGGCGGCTTGCTGGTCTTTACGATCCCGGCCTGGTCAAGCCATGGCGGCATTCCTTT
>CAYXHZ010000086.1:0-7054 GCA_964465065.1 uncultured Clostridia bacterium | reverse complement strand
TTTCCTGCAGGGCAGGCTGGTCATTCTGTCCGCCGAAAAGATGTTGTTCTATACCGAACAGGGCCAGTATCTGAGCGAGGCGCGCATGCCGGGGCATGAAGGATTTTTTCTTCCCCTCACATCGGGATTCGTCGGGCGCAAGAACACCCAAGAGGTAAATGGGGGACGGTTCTTTCAGGAGATTTCCCTGTACACGGCCGACTTGAGGCCTTTAAAGAAGATCTACAAGGCCCCGATGCCGGGCATGATGAGCTTGCGCACCGGCGGTGACGGCAAGAGCGATTATCCGGTCGTCAAGGATTTCATCCATTACGAAGCCGACGATCAGTGCATCGTGCTGGGCGACAGCAGTCGGGGTTGCTACTTCCTGATCTTCGATCATCAGGGTGGACAAGTAGCCGAACTCGATCTGCCCTTCGTCAAAAAAGCCATTTCCGATGCTGACAAAAAAGAGTACATCGCCCGGGAAACGGCCCAACCCTGGATGAAGACCCTGAAAGACCGGCTCGACTTCACCTTTCCGGATTTTTTTCCGGCATTCCGCTATTTCATCCTCCAAGACCGGACCATCTATGCCTTGAGCTACGAAGAGAAGAACGGTCTCGACCATTGGGACCGGATCCGTCCGCAGGAGAAAAATCGAACCGTTCTGTGGCTTCCTTCAGCGGGTTCGAGCGGTAGCGGCATGCCGTTGGGCGCTTTTGATCGGAATGTGTATTACTATTTATACGAGGATGTCGAGAACGAAACCTGGCGGCTCTGCAAGCAGGAACTGTGACGGGGAAAATGATGACTCCGGAGGATTGGATCATGAGGCGTTTGCTGTATTCTTGGGCTTCGCTTTGCCTGGTTATGAGTACAGGGTGGCTCCAAGCCGACTTGACGGGGAAGGCTAGCACAGGGTCGCGTCATGTGCCGGAAGTTCCCGAGATCTTCGCGACTGGTGTCATCTCGACGGCAGCATACGAGTTCGGAATCACTTTCTCACCCGACGGTCGCGAGGCCTTCTTCACGCGGCGCTCTGGCTGCCAGAGCAACGATCCGCGGATTTACGTCGGCCGTTTTGAAGGGGGACGCTGGACAACACCGGTCCGGGCGCACTTTTCTACGGACGATTTCGAAATGCTGCCCCAGTTCAGTCCGGACGGTCAGACGATCGTTTTCTACTCCGAACGGAAAAAGGGCGGAAACGGCGGTCCTCCCGGAAACCTCTGGCTGACCCGGCGCCAGGGCCGAAGCTGGTCTGCACCCGAACCCCTGACGGGTCACGCCAACCGCAGTCCCTTCACCATGATGGTCTCGATGGCGGAGGGAAACAAGCTGTACTACACCACGGTTCTGCAAGCTGAACGGGGCCTGTTCTGCTCCGAGCTGAACGGGGACGCGGCGGCTTTTCTGCCCGAACGAATCAACCGTTTGGGGCCGGCCCATGCCTTCGTCAGTCCCGATGGCGAAACGATGTTATTCGATGCCCGTTTGCGGGGTCCACGGATTTCGGATCTCTACCTTTCCCGTAAACGGGCCGGGGAATGGTCGGAACCGGTAAAACTGGGACTGGACATCAACCGCACCGGAACCGAGTTTTCCCCCTGCCTTTCTCCGGACGGGTCGGCTCTGTACTTCAGCCGCACGGTCGACGGCAACGGCGACATCTGGTGGGTCGATGCCGAACTGTGAACGTATCGATCTCTGCATATACTTGCTTCAATATCAATGGAGGTGCTCATGAATCATCTGTACCGCTGCTTTGTCCTGATTCTGTTCTATACGCTGGGATTATCGAACGGATACGCCCAGGACTCACAAGGTCATCCCCAGAATTTGTCCGATGATTCCATCATGGCGGCGCGCGGCGGCGATATCGAAAAGCTGAAACTGCTCCTGGGCGCCGCCCCTGACTTGCCGATCCGGACCGATGGGCGCATGGGCCAGACCCTGCTGCACCATGCGGCTTTCGCCGGTCAGGTCGAAACGGTCGACTGGCTGCTGGCCCAGGGTGCCGCAGTCAATGCCGGCGACCGTCAGGGTTCCACCGCCCTGATTTTAGCCATCCTGGCCAAACAGACCGCCGTGGTATCCCGTCTGCTGGTTGCTGGTGCCGATCCGGATCTGGCCAATATGACCGGAATGGGGCCGTTGCATTATGCGGTCAGCCGTAAACTGACTGAGGTCTGTGACCTGTTGCTGGCCAAAAAGGCCGCCATCAACGCCGCCGCAGGTGATGGGACGACGCCCGTCATGCTGGCCTTTCCGGACTTGCCGTTGATGACCGAATTGATCCGGCAGGGCGCCGATCCGACCGCCGGCGACCGCTCGGGACTGACCCTTCTGCACCGGGCCGCCCTGCAGGGAGATGTCCATGTTCTCGACGCCCTGCTGGAACGATACCCGAATCCCGACCCGCTCGATCGATGGGGGCGCAGCCCGTTGCTGCTGGCCGCTGCCGCCGGTTACCCAAGCATCGTCGACAGCCTGTTGCGGCGGGGGGCCGATGTCCGGATACGGGACAAACAATCCCGTTCCTCCGCCGATCTGGCCCGCGGACACGGCCATCAGCGCCTGGCCGAACGACTCGACGGACTGGATAAGGACACGTTGTCGACCGCGGCCTTGCTGGCTCCGCTTCCGGCCGGCCAGTGGCGGGTCGTCTATTTGGGGCACAGCGGCTGGGCGATCCGGACCGCCGGACGGCTGCTCGTTTTCGACCCTCTGGATTACGATCCTGACCCGGGAGAACCCGGCCTGGCCAACGGCCGTCTGATACCCGACCAGCTGTCCGGGCTGGATACCACCTTCTTCATATCCCATGCCCATGCCGATCACTGGGACCAGAAACTCCTGGCTCGTTTCGGTTCACGGCCCAATGTCCGCTTCGTTTACGGCTGGAAACCCGACCCCCTTCCTCCTGGGAATGCCGTTGTCCTGGAGGGTAGCCGTCAAACCATCGATCTGGGCGGCATCACCGTCACCTCGATCCGGGCCGAGGATGGCGGATCGGCCATGCTGGTGAGCAGCGACGGTTTGACTTTGTACTTCGGAGGCGATTACACCGGAGCGGTCGAGGACGACATGGCCTTCCTGGCGGCACAGGGAAAAACCGTGGACCTGGCCTTCATCGAGCAGCAGATTCTGCCGATCACCCTGGCGACGATGGACAAGCTCCGACCCAGGTTCATGTTTCCCATGCATGCGCCTGCCGGTCGGGAAACAGTGTATCGCAATTTCGCCGACGCCCATTCCGAGAGATTCCCGGGCACTCGCATCCTGGCTGCCGAATTTCGCGGGGATCGGTTTGCATCCGGCGATTCCGCTGCGGGCTCTTCCACGCCGCCGCTTCGCACCGGAAAGGAGAATACCGGCAAATGATCGGGTTTTTTCGTCCGGGAGAAAAGAGGAACAATCGAAGATGAAGGCCGTATGGTTCTTAGTCTGGTCCGCTCTAGTTTTGCTGCCGCTTTTTCCGACTCAACCGGCCGAAGAATCACTGCAGATCATCTGCGATCAGACGAGCCTGGTCCGCAATTGCAGGGCCGATGCGGGTTTTTCCTGTCTGATCCGCTACTCGGGACGGACCATTCTCTTCGATACGGGTTCCGACGGTGACATTCTGCTGGGCAACATGGCCGGTCTGGGTATCGATCCGGCAAAAATCGATCTGGTCTTCATCTCTCACAACCACAGCGATCACATCGGCGGTCTGGCTTCCTTTCTGGCTGTGAATCGTCACGCCGAGGTGATCATGCCGGAAGAGATGGCCTCGAACACATCAGGCCGGGGAGGCGATATCTTCAAGCAGGCTTGGACGGCCGCAAAAGCGAGACGTCAACCGCTGCCCCGGAACACAGAAGCGTACGAGTGGTCGCCGGGGATCTTTGGCAGCGGCCTGCTGACGGCTGCATTGCCCAACGGCATGACCATTCAGGAACAGGCCCTCATTCTCGACACCTCGATGGGGCTGGTTCAGATCGTTGGCTGCAGTCACCCCGGTCCCGCGGCCTTCATCAGGCAGGTGCGCAAGCATTTCGACCGTCCGGTGCGCCTGCTGATAGGCGGACTTCATCTCCAGGGTCCGGGGATGGATGACCCACGCATCCGCTCCATCATGGGCGAGTTGAAAAACCTGGGGGTTGAGTCTCTGGCCCCGCTTCATTGCAGCGGCGACAGGAGCCGGATCATAGCCCGGGAATATTTCGCCGAACAGTGTCTAACCGGTGGTGTCGGTCGTTTTTTCCCGCTTCAAACTGAAAAGACGGCGGTCGAGGTCTTCATGCCAGAGGTATTCGAAGTCCACGGCCATCTGCACGGGCGGATCGTTTTTTCTCCGGATGAGCGGGAATGCCTCTGGGATCTCAATACGGCCCAGATGCGTAAACACATCATCCTGAGACGAAACGATGCCGGAAAATGGGACGTGGCAGAGCCTTCGTTCCTATCTCCTGACTGGCAGGAAAAGGAGCCCGCATATACGGCAGACGGACAAGGCGTGATCTATCAGTCTCGTTGCCCCATTTCCGGCAGCGGAGACATCAATCTCTGGCAGAGGAAGCGGCTCGGAAGCGAGTGGGGGCAAGCCCGGCCTCTGGGTGGACCGGTCAACACACCTGACACCGACGAGACCTCGCCCTGGCTGGGGGCCGACGGTTCACTGGTCTTCTGTCGGGATAACAATCCGGTTGTCTCGGGGGCAAGCGGCGGATCGGACATTTTCCTGGCCCGCTGCGAGCAGGGACGGTATCGGGACGTCGAACGGCTGGGTCCGGAGATCAACAGCGAATTCCAGGAGGCCAATCCGGTCCTGGCTCCGGACGGGAGCTTTCTGCTTTTCACCTCCAACCGTCCTGGCGGGTATTCGCGGATGATGAATCTCTACGTCAGCCGGCGTTTGGCAGACGGGAGCTGGGATCGGTCCTCCTGCCTGAGCTGGCGTCTGGGCATCGACAACATCTGGTTCCCCAGTCTTAGTCCCGACGGATGTTACCTGTATTTCTGCGGCGGCTACCCTACGCAACAAGGTTATACCGCCAGTCACTATTTTCGGGTTCAAGTCGAGGAATTGATCCCGGAGGCAAAAAGTGGCCTGGCACCCAATGGACAGCGAAGGCAGCCATTGTAACACCGAATAATGAAAATGGAGAATCGGATCGTGAAAGGCTTTTTTTTACTCCTGATATCATCCTGCCTGATGATACGACCGGCCGGCCTCCATGCCGACTTGACAGAGGATGCGGCGCAAGCGCTGCTGGATGGCTATATCCGGGCAGTGCAGAAGGGAAATGACCGGGAAATCCGGGCCTTCTGGAGCACCCGCTTCACCAGCGAGGATTTCTTTCGCGACCTTCCCATCTGTCTCGATGAGAGCGCCGGCTGGGCGGAATACAAAACCCGCTTGCAGAAAAAGGGTACGCGCTATCGGGTCAAAACCGTCAGCGGAGAAAAGGACTGCACCGTGGTGCAAAGCGAGCTGTTTGAAGGGAGCGCGGGAACAAAACCCGGCCGGGAGATGCCCTTTTATGTCCACATGGAAAACGGCAGATGGAAACTGGCGGATCCCAGCCGGATTCTGACCCGGGACTGGAAAAGCCATGAAACCGGGCGTTTTGTCTTTGTCTATCCCGCCGAAATCGACATCTCCCGTTACTCCAGCGAAATCGATTTCATGGAACGGACCTGCCTCAAGCTGGAAAAGATTTTCGGTCTCAAGCTGACCCGGCGCATCCGATACTACTACACCCCGTCGGATGAACTGACCGGCCAGCTGCTGACCTCCTCGCCGGCCCAGGGTTATTGCACCCGCTCGAAGCACCCCGAGCGGGATCCCTGGTTCAACTTCATCACTTCCCAGTCTCTGGCCAATTCCCACGAGCTGGTTCATGCCCTGACCGCTCTCAAGGGCATTCCCGACATCAATGCATTTTTCCTGGAGGGCCTGGCCGTGGCCCTGGAAGGAATCACCTGGACCAGTCGTGATTTTTCCATCATCGAGACCATCCGCTTGATGGAAAGCGGCAAAGTCATCGATATACGGGCACTATTCACCGATGAGTCGTTTTTCAAGGTGAATCGGATCGCCTACCATGAATGCGGCGCCTTTGTTCATTTTCTGCTCAAAAAGCACGGCTTGAAGAAATATCTGGAATTCTGCCAGGCCTTTGCCACAGAACCGGATATTCCCAAGAACATCAGAAGGCATTTCGGCCAGGATCTGGATCGGATCATCGGGGAATGGAAAGCCGATCTGCTGGCTCAGAGCAAGGGGCTCAGCATCGGCTATCAGATTCCAAAGAAGCTGGTTGCGGTTTTTTCCATGGATGACGAGAAGGGTGACGATCACGGCCCCGGAACTTACCGCTATCCGACCCATGAGGCGTTCAAAAGAGGGATCTGCGATATCGAACGCTTCGCGATCTTTTCCGATGAAACCCGGGTCTATTTCCGGGTGACCATGAACAGGATGATCAAGCCGGTATTCAATCCCGAAACGAAGGAGACCTTCACTCCAGCCGTTTATGTCTGCATCATGAATCCGGAAAAGGGCGGCATGCCTTCGGGAAACTTCAGCGGCATCCCCTTTCGGAAAGGCGAAGGCTACCATGTTCTGATTTCGGCCGGTTTCGGCGTTTCGGTTACCGATCAACTCCGGAAAAAGGTGATCATCAGTGAAAAGAGCATCGATCGAATGAGGGATGAAGGCGCCCGGACCCTCAGCTTTTCGCTGCCCGTCGCCTTGATCGGAACGCCGCGCAATTCCTGGAAAATCATGCTGATATCAGGTCTGCAAACCGATTACGGCGAGGGCGTGACCTACGGAAACCCCGTGGATATCGAAGAAACGGCCGGTCCCTTTGTCTGCGGCGGGGCCGTGGGCGAGCCGGTACCCCGCTTCTTCGACATCCTGCTTCCCCCCGGACAGAATCAGCGGAGCCTTTTTGCGGAATTGAAACAGAACCCGAACCGATCCGCCGGCATAGCGATGCTCAGTCTAAAGTAAAGAATCAGACCCTTTGCCAAAACCACCGCTGGATTCACCCTGAATCTTTGCTTGTGGAGTCATCTC
>CAYXHZ010000085.1:0-10241 GCA_964465065.1 uncultured Clostridia bacterium | reverse complement strand
ATAAGAAAAACGGGCTCTTGCATGCATGGACTGGAGAGTGGTAAGATTAATTTTTCACAACGGTTCGCCGGCTGGGAAAACGGAGGTTGATCGGTGAGTGATCGAGACGTGCTGCGCCTGGACCATGGTTTCATCATCCGGGCCAAGAAAAACCCGGCGGCGACCGCCCTGGTCGACGGCATGAGCGGGAAACGCTACAGTTACCGCAAAACCCTGATCAGCGCCCTGCTCCTGCGTAAACAGCTGCTGGCCATCCCCGACGATTACATCGGAGTCATGTTGCCCAACGGCGCCGGTTCGGTTCTGGCGGTCGTGGCGGTCCTGCTGGCCGGCAAGGTCCCGGTCATGATCAATTTTTCGACCGGAGCGGCCGACAATTGCAGCTATGCCCAGGAAAAATGCGGCTTCCGCACCATCGTCACCGCCAAGGCCATGCTGGAAAAGATCGCCTGTCCGCTCGTGCCGGGTATGGTGTTCGTAGAGGATTTTATCGCCAGGATCGGCAGTGCCGCCAAGGTCCAGGCTCTCATGCTGTCCACCCTGCCCAAAGGCTTGCTGGTCAGGCGGCTGGGCCTGGGCGGGATCGATGAAACGGCGGTGGTGCTGTTCACCAGCGGCAGCGAGAAACAGCCCAAGGCCGTGGCCCTGACCCACCGCAACATCGCCTCCAACATCAGCGTCTTTGCAGAAAGGTTCAACTTCACCGACCGCGACGTCATGTTGTCGATATTGCCTTTCTTCCACGTTTTCGGCTTCACCGTTCACCTCTGGCTGCCGCTGATGTCCGGTATGCGCATGGTCTGTTACCCCTCGCCGCTGGAGTACGGTCGGGTGGTCGATCTGATCCGTCAGGAGAAGGTGACGATCATGGTCGGCACGCCGGTGTTTCTGATGGGTTACATCAAGAAGGCGCAAAAAGGTGATTTTCAGAGCCTGTGGCTGGTCGTCGCCGGAGCGGATGCCACTCCGCCCTGGTTGTTCGAAGCCTACCGCCGCGAGCATCAGCTCAATATCTGCGAAGGTTATGGAACGACCGAGACCAGCCCGGTGATATCGGTCAACGCGCCTGAAGCCCGTAAGGAAGGCAGCATCGGCCGGCCGTTGAGCAATCTGAGCGTCCGCATCGCCGACATCGCCACCGGCGAGACTGTGCCGGTCGGACAGGAAGGACGGATCATGGTCAAGGGGCCATCGGTCATGGACGGGTATTTCGACGACTTCGAAGAGACCAGCATGCGCCTCAAGAACGGCTGGTACGATACCGGCGATATCGGCCTGCTCGATGAGGACGGCTTTCTGTGGCACCGCGGCCGATTGAAACGGTTCGTGAAGATCGGCGGAGAAATGGTGTCGCTGGTGCGTACCGAGACGGTCATGATCGGTTTGCTGCCCGACGATGTGGAGTGCTGCGTGGTGGAGATCCCGGATTTCAGAAAAGGAGCCAGACTGGTGGCGGCGTTGTCCGGCCGTTCGGTCGATACCGATGAATTGCAGAAGGCCTGTCTCCGGTCGCTGCCGCCGATCGCCGTTCCCAAAATCTATATCCGTTTTCCGGAATTGCCCAAGATGGGCAGCGGCAAGATCGATTTCCGCCGGGTCACCCTGATGGTCAAGGACCATCTGGCGCTGCAGGGCCGCTCGGAGGAATAGCGGCTTCTAGTCTTCGCCGGCGTTCGGTTTTCTGCGGGCCGATTTCAGCTGCTGCTGGTGTTTTTTTTCGCTCAGACGTTTCTCCACTGCCATGCGACCGGGCCGGGTGGGGGTGCGCTTTCTGGGACTGACCAGAGAACGGCGGATCAGCTCTGCCAGACGCTCCCGGGCTTGTTGCCGATTCTCCTCCTGATGGCGTGAACGCCGGGCTTCGATGAGAATCTCGCCTTCGTCGGTGTAGCGACGGCCGGCCAGATGGATCAGGCGCGCCTTGATCTCCGGCGTCGGCGGGCACCAGTCGGCGACCCGGAAACGCAGTTGAACGGCCGAAGAAACCTTGTTGACGTGTTGCCCGCCCGGGCCGCCGGCACGCAGGAAGCTTTCGCTGAGGAGTTCTTCGGGGATGGACAGGGCTGGGGTTATGGTGAGCATGGACAGATTATACACGAGCTCGGCGGGGTTTTTCAGCCCCTGCGTGCGGCAGACCTCGCTCAAACGGCTCCCTCTTCCGAAGCGATCGGGGATTTTCGGGTCTGTCCGGCGGTCAGGACCTCACCCCCATGGCCCCCTCTCCTGAAGCGAGAGGGGGATCGGCTATCCGGGCTTTCACAAATATGACTGAGGTTTTGAGCCCCCGTCCCTTTAGGGAAGGGGGTTTCGGGGGCAAGGTCACATCGAGGCTTTGATCCCTCATTCCTTAAAAAATTTTGTACTTCAGTTTTTATTGTACTTTGACGATATATTAATGGTAAAAAACATGCGCATCGAAAGCGATTACTCCGTCAGGTCCGACCCGGCTCTCCGCGGCAGGTCGGGCAGCGCTGCCGGCAAAGCCGAACCCGAGGCCGAAGAACCTCAGGTCCGGCAGAGCGACGCTGCGGAAACCGGCGCTACGAACCGACTCAGTCCGGAAGAGCAGAAAGAACTGGCCGAGCTCAAAAAAACCGATCGCAAGGTGCGGCAGCACGAACAGGCGCACTTGGCGGCGGCGGCCGGCCTGGCGGTATCCGGTGCCCAGTTCGAATACAAACGCGGCCCCGACGGGGTGATGTACGCCGTCGGCGGCGAGGTGAATATCGACACTTCGCCGGTGCGCGGCGATCCGCGGGCCACCCTGGAGAAAGCGCAACGGATCGAACGGGCCGCCCTGGCCCCGGCCGATCCCAGCGCCCAGGATCGCAAGGTCGCCGCGCAAGCGCGGCAAATGGCCGCCCAGGCCCGGCTGGACCTGCTCAAGGAGTCGCAGGCTGCCGGGGTACAGCCTGTTCCGGTCCAGGCCGACGAAGCCGAAGCGCCCCAGGCGGGGCGTTACCTCGACGTTCAGGCTTGAACTTTCCAGTCAAAAGCTTTCCGAGCGGACCGCTTCCTCAAGCCCCATCCTCGTCATCGACCGGCAGGCCATCCGACTGCCGATACTCGGCCAGCTTGTTGCGCAGGGTCCGTACCGATATTCCCAGAATCTCGGCGGCTTTCGTCTTGTTGTTGTCGGTTTTTTCCAGGGCCTTGCGGATCATGTCCCGCTCCATGGCGTCGATGGTCTTGAGCTCCAGGGCCGAGTTGCCGACCGAGACGGCGGGGGCGGAGAATTCGATATCCTTGTCGTCGATCAGCTCGCTGTCCGAAAAGATGGCCGCCCGCTGGACGACGTTCTGCAGCTCGCGCACGTTGCCGGGCCAGCTGTGTGCCAGCAATCTCTGTCTGGCCTTGTCGCTGAAACGCTTGCCGGCGCCGGGCAGGGCGGCGTTGAGGTTTTCCAGGACGGCCAGGGCGATCTGCTCGATTTCGGTCGCTCGCTCGCGCAAAGGCGGTACGGTGAACTCGACGACATTGAGCCGGTAGTAGAGGTCCTCGCGGAAACGGCCGTTGCCGATCAGATTGCGAATGTCATGGTTGGTGATGGCGATGACCCGGACATCGACGGCGATCGGAGCGCTGCCGCCGAGGCGGTCGATCTCGCCCTCCTGCAGTACGCGCAGGATCTTGGCCTGCAGGGTCAACGGCATGTCGCCGATTTCGTCGAGTACCAGGGTGCCGCCCTCGGCCAGTTCGAACTTGCCGGGCTTCATCTTTTCGGCGCCGGTGAAGGCGCCCTTTTCATGGCCGAACAACTCGCTCTCCAGCAGGTTGTCGGGGATGGCCGCACAATTGACGGCTAGGTACGGGCCATTGGCACGCGGACTGTTCTGATGGATGAAGCGGGCCAGAATCTCCTTGCCGGTGCCGCTTTCACCCTGGATCAAAATCGAAGCCTCGCTGGCGGCCGCCTTGCGTGCCCGCTGGATCAGGCCGGACATGGCCGGGTCGGAGTGGATCAGGCGCCAGTTGCTCTTGGCGTTGAAGCGGGTCGGGAAATTGTCGGCCACCAGCCTGATGATCTGTTCGGCCGGAAAGGGTTTTAGGATGTAATCGACCGCACCGCTTTTCAAGGCCTTGACGGCATCCTCGATGGTGCCGTAGGCGGTCATGACCAGAACGCTGCTGTCCGGACTGTCCGCCTTGATGCGCCCGATCAGGTTCAGGCCGTTGCCGTCGGGCATGCGGACATCGGTGATGACCACCGGGTAGCGCTGGAAACGCAGTTTCTCGATGGCCGCCAGGTACGAATCCGCCGTATCCACCCGGTAGCGCTGGCGGCGCAGGGTTTCGCACAGGGCGAAGTTCATGTTGTCGTCGTCGTCGATGATCAGAATGTCTTTGCTTTCCATGGTTCACCCTAGCGGCAAGCGGATCTGAAAGGTCGCTCCCGGGTTGTTGGCCAGGCAATCGATGTCGCCGTTGTGGGCTTCGAGAACCCGTTTGACCATGGCCAGGCCCAGACCCGTTCCCGAATTCTTGGTGGTGAAAAAAGGCGTGAACAGCTTGGCTCTAACCGGGTCGCTGATGCCCGGGCCCTGATCGCTGATGGTCAGTTGCAGCTTGTCGCCGACTCTTTCCCCGCGGATGGCGATGGTGCCTTGCCGTGGACTGGCCTGGGCGGCGTTGAGCAGGAGGTTGGCCAGTGCCTGTTGCATCAGTTCGACGTCCAGGCTCAAGGTGGTGTCGGGCAGAGAGCGTGAAACGGTGAGTTCCTGACGGGAGATATGGGCCAGTATGGCGGTTTCGGCCTGACTGATCAGCTGCTCCAGTCGTACCGGTTTCTTTTTGAGCTGGATCTCCCGGGTATAGAGGAGGACGTTGCTGACAGTCCGGTTCATGCTCTGCACCGCGCCGCGCAAGCGGCCGGCCAGAGCCTGACTGGGGCTGCCGGGCGGGAAGTCCTGCTCCAGCAGGGAAACCATCAGCTCGATGCTGCCCAGCGGGTTGCGGATCTCGTGGGCCATTTCGGCGGCCAGTTCGCCCATCACCCGCAGACGATCCTCCTGGCGGCTGCGTCGTTCCAGCCGTTTGATCTCGGTTTGGTCGTGGATGATCAGCAATCGTCCCAGCAGTTTTTTCTGAGTGGAAAAGAAAGGCCGGCGGTTCAGGGCGATCTCCATGACGTTTTTCTGGATGGTGACGGTGGTCTCGAGATGGTCGACGTCGCCCTGGATGAAGGAACGGATGGCCGCTGGCGCGCCGCTGAGGGCTTTGCCCAGGGCCAAGGGCGGAGTCGCATCGCCCAGTCCGGGCAGGAAACGTTGCGCCGGGCTGTTCCAGAGCACGGCCGAATTGCGGCCGGTGATGACCACGATGGCGTCTTCCATGTTTTCCAGAATGCTGCCCAGATAGGCCGACAGGTTCTGCGATTCTTCCTTGAGACGCTTGTAGGCGCCTTCCAGCTCGGACGAAGTGGCGATGAATTCCTGGAAGGTCTGGCGCAGCAGCAGCAAATCGGCCTGTTCATTGGTCATGGGATCTGCCGGCTCCAATAGGATTCGGGGTGGCGGCTTTTCAATGACTCGGCTGTCAGCCGGGCCTCCTCCTGCCGGTTCAGCAGCCGGAGGATGGAAACCTGCCGGAACAGGGCCCAGGGCTCTTCCTTGGGGCTGGCCGCCAGTTCCCGGTACAGTTGCAGGGCGGTTTCCAGCTCGCCCCGGTGAAAGGCCAGCAGGGCGAAACGCCGGGTCAGTTCAAGGTGCATATCCGTTGCAATATCGGTCTGACCGGCCATATTCTGCAGGCGGTTGAACGCAAAACCATATTCCTTTTTATCTATCAGTTTGTCGACAGCGGCCAGGTGAAGGTCCCAAGAGGTCCGGTCCTTGGGGTCGAAGGATGGCAGCGCGCTGAGCAGGATGCTTTCGGATACCCCTCCGGCCTTGGAGCGTTTGGCCAACCGCCAGGCGAACCAGCGGAAACGGGATTCGCCGTGAACCCGGTCCTTGGCCTTGGCCAGTTCCTGTTCGGCCTCTTCCCAGCGCTGTGTTTTGATGAGAATGTCGATCATATGTTCCTGAGCCTCGGGCCAGTGGGGCCGGTACATTTTATAGCGCCGGATATGGGCCAGCACTTCCAGGGCGGCCGGGAAAAACTCCTCGTTCTGGATCAGCAGGCGGGCCAGGTTGATCAGGTTGCTGCCCGACAGAAAGCTCTTCCTGTTGTGAAAACTCTGCCAGAACCTGCGTAACGATTCGTTATCCCGATTGGCGGCGATCAGAGCCAGCCACTCGTCGAGGCATTCGCGCAGTTGCTTGATGACGGTTGTTTCCCGGTTCTTGCTCAGGTAATCCAGGTAGAGGGCGCTGGCCTGATCGGGCAGCTGGCGGTTGCGCAGGTCCCGGGCCAGAATCTGGTTGGCCTGACGCTTGAGGTTGATGTCCTGGGCGTTGGCGTACACCTGCCTGAGCAGTTTATCCGAATCGCTCAGGGTCGGGTAGTTTCGGGCCAGTTGTTCCCGGTCCTCGACCGGCAGTTGGCTGAGCAGCTGGCCCAGCAGCAGCAGCAGGTCGTGGCGCTGCCCGCCGGGCGAACGGCGACGCAGGGCCTGGATCAGCGTGACCGCAGCCAGGTAGGGATTTTTACTGCGGTCCAGACTCTGAGCCAGCAACATGGCAGCATCCAGCAGCTGAGGGAAATCGGGGTGGACGTTGATCAGCTGGGTGAGCAGGGCGGTGGCCGGTTCGAATTGCTGGGTGTTGTAATGGATGCTGGCGGCGGTCAGCGTGAATGCCGGGTTTTGTATCAGCAGCGCGCGGTGCCGCTTTTCGATGACGTCCAGGTAATCGGCGGCCTCGATGTAGTCCCGCAGCCCGGCGTGGGCGATGGCCAGCTGCATCTGCAGAATCCCCTGCCCGTCTTCGACCTTCCAGAGTTTGAAGAGCGTTTCCAAAACCTCGATGGCCTTGGTGTAGGTCTTGGACTGGATGAGGATGCCGGCCAGTTCTTTGCCCGCCGCCACGGCCGGGTCCGTTTTCGGGAAGCCGGTGAAGATTTTTTCGAGGCATGACTGGTAACGAAGCGGATCGCCTCGGTACAATTCCTGCAGCTGGAGGTAGGCGTCGAGACGTAGGGGGGATTGCGGATCGGTGCGTTCGACCTCCAGCAGGTGGAGGATCGCTTCCTGCGGCTTGTGGAGCGAGCGGAAGGCTTCGCCCAGGTATAGACGCAAGCGGCTCTTGTCGGCCAGACTGACGGCCGGGTTGTCCAGCAGGGCCTGGGCCGCCGGAATCAGTTCGCTCATGGCCCGGCGCTGGTAGAGTTCCTGGACGGTCTGCAGCGGGTCGGACCGGCCCCACAGGCCGGCGAGCAGGCAAAGCGTCAGCAGGAGTTTTCTAATTGCCATGATGCAGGTCGATCATTTGCTGTCCGTTCAGGTAATCGACGATATCGGCCGCCTCCAACTCCAATGATGATATCTTTTCCAGAATTTTTCTGATCCGTTCGATGTTGTTTTCGATATTGCTCAGGCGGTGGTCGATCTGGTCTTCCCGGCCGACGATGTGCTTTTGCAGGAGCTGTGCCTCCATCGAAATGATGCTGAGCGGGTTGTTGATCTCGTGGTTGAGGCTGATGGCCATCTGCCCGAGCAGGGCCTTTTTCTCTTCGGAGACCAGCCGTTCCTGGGCCAGGAGCACATCGCGGTACAAACGGGCGTTTTCCAGGGCCAGCGAAGCTTGCCGGGCGAAGGCCTCCAGCAGCATGCGGTCGGCGGTGTTGGCGCTGATCTCGTTGATCTGATGGGCGACGATCAGCCCGATGAAGCGGTTGTCGGTGTAGAGCGGCGTGAACCAGCAACCGGCGGGGAAGGGGATCTGGGATTCCCGGCGCTTGTCCGGCCCTTTCTGGATGGGCTGGCGGTACAGCTTGATCCTGGCGGTCTGCCGTGAACTCAGGGTTTCGGGGAAAATCTGGGTACTGGTCTTGCCCAGTTCGATTTTCTTTTTCAGCAGTTTTTCGACGGTGATGTACAGGGCGACGCTGTCGAAGTGGAAGGTTTTCTTCAGGGTGAACAGCAGATGGTTCATGTTGCGGCCGATGTCGTTGTCTGTGGTCAGGCCGCCGATCATCTCGATGAAATCGGCGAAACGCGGTTCGTTGATGACCACTTCCTTGAGCTCCTGCACAGCTTTGTAATGGCTGCGCAGACGGCGCCATTCGGCACGGATCTCCCGACTGTCCTGCGATTTGAACAGGACGGTCAGCGCTCCACGCTGGGTCCAGAGCAGAACGCTGCGGGCGCAGGTGTCGGGACGGGCCGCCAGAATCAGCGGACATTTGCGGCGTTTGAGCCGGGTTATGACTCCGCTGATCTCCGCTTCGGGCAGATTTTCCGTGTCCAGCAGGAAAAAATGGTCGTTTTCCCGGGCGATACGCCTGGGCAAAGACGGGTAGACCGCGATGCGCAGGCCCGGAAATGCCTGTTGAATCCGTTGGATGAACGCGTTGTCGCAACTGATCAAGCTCAATGCTGTCATGTTTGGCTCCGGGAAATGTTAGCAAAAGAGCTGCCAGTTATTCGAAAAAATCGATCAGCTGTTGTTTTTTGTCGTCGTTTTCTTTTACCCGACCGTTCTGGTCGTATTGGCTGATCTTCAATTCTTCCAGTTTTTCCGGCGATAGATTGTCAAGTTTGGTCGATATATCGGGTTTATGCGCTTTCTTTTCTGAACGGATCGGCTTGAGTTCGCTTCCGTACGCTTTCAGAACGTTTTGCAGGGCGATCTCATCCAATTTCATTGCAGCACTCCGGTTCTTATTTCGACCGCCCTGCCAAAAACTTGAGCTGCCGTGTCAAAAATCTGTCATTTTCCCCGCCTGGGGGAAGAATCGGCATGAATGAAGCGTTTACTTCTGTATCGGGATGCCGTTGACGACGGGCTTGCCGGGGGCCTCCGCCTTCATTTCGAAGAGCAGTCGGCCGTTGCCGGCGGCATCGATGATCAGGTACCTGGCGACGAAGTCGCGGAATTGTTTGGCTTTATCGGCCGGCATGGCCAATTCGCGGATCAGGGTGTCGATCAGTTCGGGCGCCCGGCTGACGTTCAGTTCGGCGCTGCCGACCGGTCCCATCATCGAGGGCAGCGAGAATTCCGCCTTGGCGAGAATTCGGGTCCAGGCGTGATCCAACGGATCCAGAGCGGTTTTCAGCACGGGTTTGCTGTTGAAAAACTCACCGCTCATGGCCATGATCAGCGGCATCATCTTCTGGTTGAGTTCCTGTTTGGCTTTCTCGTCCTGAGCTCCGCTCTGACCGGCCTGCATGGCCATGCGGGTCAGGTCGAGGTACAGACTGACCAACTTTTCGCTGAGCGGGGACAGGGAAAAGCTGGAGCTCAGGTTGCTGATGTCCAGGATCCGCGACATGGCCGGCATATGGGGCAGGTCCAGTTTCAGGCCCGACACGCGGGACTGAGAGGAAAACTGGAAGGCGTTCTTGTCGGCGGTCGGTACCAGATCGTAGCCGATGGCCAGGGAATCGGTCCGGAAAGCGAAACTCTTTTCGACCTCTCCGGCCTTGGCTGGAATCGTGCCGGACGCGGTCAGATTCTGGAGTTGCAGGTCGACCTTGAACAGATCGCCGTTTTCGGCGAGCAGCTTCTTCAACCAGTCTCCCGGGGTCTGGAAGTACAGGGAACTGATGAGCTCGGCGGCGACGGACTGGGCGACGCTCATGCTGCCGACGGCGAAAACGAATTGGCCCTTGGAGCTGTCGGCTTTTTTGCCGGCGGTCACTTTGCCCTGCAGGCCGGTCACGGTGGCCTGGTAACTGCTATTGCTGGCCAGCAGCGCCTGGAACAGTTTCTTGCCGTCGGTCAGTTTTTTGTCCAGAAAGGGGCTGAAATCGGCATTTTTGAGGTCCATGCGCTCGACGGTGATGGACAGTTCGGGGCCGGCCTCGATTTTGGGGCTCATGTGGGCAAACAGTGTCTCGTCTATATCGATGCCGATGCCGCTGACGCTGACCCATTCCAGCTTTTTACCCGGCTGATAGCGGAAGACCGCTTCCTTGGCCGGTACGACCAGTTTGCCCATCCCGTCGCCCATCATCTTCTCGAACACGGGGTTGATGGCCGACATGAACGAGGGATTGATACGGAACTCGCAGTCGCTGAAGCTGACCAGCTGGCCGTCGTCGGCATCGCTGACCCGGTTGGCGGCGGCCGTCATCCGGAAGGGCAGGTGCTCCTGGGCCAGGATTTTTTGCAACTCTTCGCCGGGTTTTCTGGAACAGG
>CAYXHZ010000084.1:0-10471 GCA_964465065.1 uncultured Clostridia bacterium | reverse complement strand
CATCAACGAGGTGGCCGACCAGACCAACCTGCTGGCCCTCAACGCGGCCATCGAATCCGCCCGGGCCGGCGAGGCCGGACGCGGTTTCGCCGTTGTGGCCGCCGAGGTCCGCAAGCTGGCCGAACGCACGGCCAGATCGACCCGCGAGATCGCCGCCATCGTCACCGGGCTCCAGGAAGGTGCCGGCAACGCCAATCAGGCCATGCTGACGGTCCGCAGCGAGATCGAACGCGGCAACCAGCTCAGCCAGGATTCCCTGCAGATTCTCGACCAGATCGTCCAGCTCAGCACCGAGGTCATGGACAGCTCCCATCAGATCGTCAGCGCAGTCATGCAGGAAAACAACTCGATCACCGAGATCAACGACAGCCTCAACGCCATGGCCGAAGGCAGCAGCGAGGCCGCCAAGGCCGTTCGCAACCTGGCGGTCACCGCCGAGGACCTGAGTTCACAGGCCGAGCACCTGCAGTCGCAGATCGAGCGCTTCAAGACCTGAGACGATCGCCGGTTTCAGCGCGGGCACAGCTGGTCGATCACCTCGGCGATCAGCTGAGCGGCAAAGGCCAGGGTGATGTGCATCAGGCTGCCTACCGGCCGGCGCAGACGACCCCGCTGATGGATTTCAATCTCGGCCGCTCCGATGGCCTTGCGCGGCAGTTCGCTGGAATAGACGACCCGGACACCGCCTTGAACCCCGTTGCGTTTGAGGAATCGGCGCAGGGGGGCCGCCAGCGGACAACCCCGGACTTCCCAAAGGTCACCCCGTTTCACCTGCCCGGGATCGAAACGGCGCGCTGCCCCCATGCACGAGACCACGCGGAGGTTCCGGCGCCGGGCGGCCAGCAGAAAATAGGCCTTGGGGCCGAAGCTGTCGATGGCGTCGACGATGATGCCGTCGTCGTCGAGAACCTGAGCGATGGTGGTCTGATCCAGGAAGGCCGGCAGCGTCTGCAGCACGAGGTCCGGATTGATGTCCAGCAGCCGGGCTGCGGCCAGCTCGATCTTGGGCCGGCCCAGGGTGGAGTGCAGGGCCAGCAGCTGACGGTTGAGGTTGCTCTCGTGCACCTCGTCGAAATCCATGATGCGCAGACCGCCCAGACCGCTGCGCACCAGTCCCTCGGCCACGGTGTAGCCGACGGCCCCCAGACCCAGCACCGTCACCCGCGCGCCGGCCAACAATCCAAAGGCCTCGTCCCCCAGCAACAGGCGGCTGCGGTCGAACTGGTCCATGTCAGTCCCGTCCCACGCTGCAACGTTTGAACAGCGACTCTCCCAGGTAGCGGCCGCTGTTTTCCCAGCAGCGCTCGGCCAGTTCGGCCAGCGGCATGTTGCGCAACCCGGCGGCGGCGGCGGCGATCCGCGGCAGGCTGTCCGGAGTGTTGACCGGCTGTCCGCTCAGCGGAAAATCGGGGGCGTCCGTCTCCAGCAGCAAACGTTCGGGCGGGCAGGCCAGTACGGCCTTTTTCATACGGCCAAACCCCGACCGGACCAGTCCGCCGTTGAAGGAGAAGTAGGCTCCGTAATCCCGCAGGGCGGCCAGGCTGTCCGGATTGGCAAAGGCGTGCACGGCCAGGGACAGTCCCGGAAACTCTTCCAGCAGCCGCAGCAGCTCTGGCCAGGCGTCCAGGCAATGCAGCGACACGGGCAAGGCCAGTTCGCGGGCCAGTTCGAGCTGCCGCCGCAGCGCCTGCAGCTGCCCGGTCATGGCGGCCCGAGCGAAGCGGCCGTCCAGACCCACTTCACCGAGCAGACAGCCTCCGCCCCGCAGACGCCGGCTCAGATCGTCCAGCCAGGAGTCGTCGACCTGATGGACCTGCCAGGGGTGCACCCCGTAAGCCGGAATGATTTGACGGCAAGAAGCGCCGATACGCTCCACCAGCGGCCAGTCCAGCGGCTGCAGGCCGCAGCAGACCGCACCCTGTACGCCCAGCGCTCCGGCCCTGTCCCATAGCGCGGACCAGTTCCCGGCCAAACGCTCGTTCTGCAGGTGGAGGTGCACATCGAACCATTTCAATTCCCGAGCCGTGTCCATCATCTGACATTGTAGACAAGAACGCTGCAGCAGGCAACAGGCGCAAAGTTTTCCCAAACTGCTTGCCTTTTTTTGCGGATATGGTACAATCAAGGTGTTTCTATACATAGAATCATCAACATTAAAGGAGAACGCATGTCACACAAGGTACTGTTGACTGAACGAGAAATGCCCCGGTACTGGTACAACCTGGCCGCCGACCTGAACCGGGCACCGCAACCGCCACTGGACGCCGACGGCCGACCCGTCGCTGCCGAGCAACTGGCCAAAGTATTCCCGATGAACCTGATCGAGCAGGAAATGAGCCGGCAGCGCTGGATCGCCATACCCGACCCCATCCGGGAAATCCTCTTCCGCTGGCGCCCCAGCCCCCTGCAGCGGGCCAGCTTCCTGGAACGGGCCCTGGACACCCCGGCCCGCATCTACTTCAAGAACGAAAGCCTGTCTCCGGCCGGAAGCCATAAACCGAACACCGCCGTGCCTCAGGCTTACTACAATAAAATCTTCGGCATCAAACGTCTGACCACCGAAACCGGCGCCGGCCAGTGGGGCAGCGCCCTGTCCCTGGCCTGTGCCCTGTTCGGGCTGGAATGCAAGGTGTTCATGGTACGGGTCAGCTTCGATCAGAAACCCTTCCGCAAACTGCTGATGGAGACCTGGGGCGGCCGCTGCGTATCCAGCCCCAGCCGGGAAACCGAGGCCGGCCGGCGCATTCTGGCCCGGGACCCCGACACCCCCGGCAGCCTGGGTATGGCCATCAGCGAGGCCATCGAACAGGCTGTAGGCGATGCCAGCGGTCAGACCCGTTACGCCCTGGGCAGCGTCCTCAACCACGTCATGCTGCACCAGACGATCATCGGACTGGAGGCCAAAAGGCAACTGAAAAAGATCAAGGAAAAAACTCCCGACGTGGTCATCGCCTGCGCCGGTGGCGGCAGCAACTTCGCGGGGCTGTCCTTTCCCTTCATCCAGGACAAGATCGCCGGCGCCCCGATCCGGATCATCCCCGTCGAACCGGCCTCCTGCCCTACTCTGACCCGGGCCCCGTTCGTCTACGACCACGCCGATTCGGCCGGTCTGACACCGCTGCTGGCCATGCATTCGCTGGGCCACCGTTTCGTCCCTTCGCCGATCCACGCCGGCGGCTTGCGGTACCACGGTATCGCCCCGCTGATTTCCCAGGCCTGCAACGAAGGCCTGATCAGCCCGATGGCCATCAAGCAGAACGAATGCTACCAGGCGGCGCTGCTGTTTGCCCGCAGCGAAGGCATCGTGGTCGCCCCCGAGACCAGCCACGCCATCGCGGCCGTCATCCGCGAGGCCCGTCAGGCCAAAGAAGAAGGCCGGGAAAAGGTGATCCTCTTCAACCTCAGCGGCCACGGTCTGCTGGACCTGAAAGGCTATCGGGATTACCTGGACGGCAAATTGACCGATCTGGAAATGGACGACGAGCAGGTGCGCCGGGAGACGGCCTACCTGGGCATGTTTCCCAAGCCGGTCTGTCACTGAGTCAGCCAGTCGGCCCGGGGGAAGGCCGCGCCCTTCCTCCGGGTTCTTGCCCCTCTGCCCGGCCGGCTGACCAGCCGGTAGACGATGAGGGTCGACACGGCCAGAACAAACAGAGCTACAAGGATTTGCAGCGGCTCGCGCTGCCACAGGTTGTACTCCCACCAGCCCGGACTGTATTGGACCATATTCACCTCGTTCACAGACGAATATGGCGCTGGAATATGAAGATACTGTAAAGATCGGGTTAAATATCGATGAACCGGCGCCCGGCACAGGGACGGATCCGGTAGGGAATCAGGGTCGGGTATCTGGCCAGCAGCGCCGCCGCTTCGCCGAAGGCGTAGGCGACATGCTCGGGCTGGTGGGCGTCCGAGCCCAGGCAGACGGGAATGCTTTTGTTTACGGTCCGGGCCAGCACTTCCTCGGCCGGGAAGGTCTCGGCGATCGGTTTGCGCAAACCGGAGCTGTTGAATTCCATGGCCATTCCGGCGGCCGCGATATCGGCCAGCAGCTCGTCGACCAGATCGGGCACCAGTTCGCAGACCGGGTATTGCGGACGTTTGATCAGATCGAAATGGGCCACCGCGTCGAAGATGCCGCTGCGTACACCGGCCTGCATAGTTCGAAAGTAGTCCCGGTAGCGCCCGGCGATGGTCGCACTGCCGAACGGGTAGGCGAAGGCCCATTCCCCCTTTGGCCAGCCGCTGATGAAGTGAATCGACATCAGGTAGTAATCCAGTCGATACTGGCGACGGAATTCGCGCAGGTAATCCTCCAGTCCGCTGATGTAGTCGGCCTCGAAGCCCAGGTGAATGGTCAGTTCCGGGTAGGCCAGACGCAGACGTTCGATTTCGGCAATATAGGGCTCGACATCGGCGGCGGCCATGCGATGATCCGGGTCGCAGCCATCCGGCAGCGGCATGTGATCGCAGAAGCAGATCTCCTGCAATCCGCCGGCGACGGCCTGACGGACATAGTCTTCCATTTCTCCGTAGGCGTGGCCGCAATAGGCTGTATGCACATGATAATCGCGGCTGAACATGGAAGACGGGTCCGGATCAGTCTTTCTTGCCTTGCAGCTCATCCAACAGGGCGCCCATCGAGGTCTGCCGATCGGCCTGATTCTTTTCCTGCTCGCTGCGCAGACGTTCCAGCTGGGCGCCGACATCCTCTTCGACGGCCTCCATGGTCAGCGAAATGGTGCGCTTGACCTCATCGAGTTCCAGAACGCGGACCTTCACTTCCTGTCCGATGCTGAGCAATTCCTTGGGATGACCGACACGCTTGTCTCCGCCCAGGCGGGAGATGTGCAAGAGACCGTCGATGCCGGGCAAGACCTCGACGAAGGCTCCGAACGGTTTGATGCGGGAAACCTTGCCCAGAATCTCGGTGCCGGGCGTCAGAGTCTGGGCGGCCGACTTCCAGGGGTCTGTGAGGAAACGCTTGCGGCCCAGGCGGATGCGTTCCGAGCTGCGGTCCAGTTCCAGAATTTCGACATCGATCTCGTCGCCATCCTTGAACAGTTCGGCCGGATCGTTGACCTTGTCGAACGACATCTCCGAGACGTGCAGCAAGCCCTGCACCCCGCCCAGGTCGACGAAGGCGCCGTAGGGTTTGACCGAACTGACCCTGCCCTTGACCACGCTGCCCGCTTGCAGGGCATCCCAGGCTTTCAGGCGCTGCCTGTCGGCGTCGGCCTTCAACAGGTCACGGCGCGAAACGATGATGTTGCGCCCGCCCTCGGCGTATTCGCTGATCAGAAAGCTCAGGGTCTTGTCGATGTAGGCCTCGGCGTTTTCGATCCGCTGCAGCTCCATCTGCGAAAACGGGCAGAAGGCCCGTTTACCGAAGATGTCCACATCGAATCCGCCCTTGTTGACGGCGGTGATGCGGCCTTCCACCGGGAAGCCCTGACGGTGCGCCTCGGCCACCAGATCCGGTCCCTGGGCTTCGGCCTGCTGCTTGCTGTCGATCCGGGTCAGTTCCATGGCGCACTGCACCATTCCGTGCTTGCGGCCGATGACCATGGCCTGGATTTCCTCGCCTTCCTGGGGCGGACGCCCCATGCCGTTCTGGAACGGAGCGCGGTCCAAAACCGCCTCCATGCGCGTGCCGATGTCCAGGAAGATGGAATCGTTGTCCCAGGCGACCACCCGCCCCCGCACGGTGGCACCGGTTTCAATGCTTTTTTCCTCTTTGAACGATTCTTCGAACATCGCCGAAAAATCGTCCGTATTTTTACCTTTGCCGTTATCGATCATGTCGCTGATACCTCCGGTCCCAATGACCACCAGCCAGTTTACCCGTGAAACCCAGATTTGTCAAGGAAATTGCGGCTGAATGATCCGGCGGGGTCTAAACTGACCGCTTTTGCAAATTCGTGACAAACAGTTTACAATGTCTGTAGACGCTTTACAGAAAGGAGTCCAGATCGAAAAACTGATTCAGCTCGTCCTGATGAACTATTTCCTGGGCATTGTCGTGCTCTACCTGCTGACCCTGGTGTTCAGGGCCGACTGCATCAGCTGGAAACGGGTCCTGTTCACCACTTTTCTTGTTCAGATGATCCAGGGTGTCTTCTTCATCGCCAACACCCAACTGGTCCAGATGCCCTACACCTTCTACTTCATGCTGCTGCATACCGGTCTGGACGAGCAGTTCATCGCCGCCGGTCTGACCATTGCGGCCCTGATCTGTCAGTTCGTGATACTCAAATTGTCCATCCAGCTTTCGATACGGCGCACCCTGGTCACCGTCCTGCTGCTGTTCATCGTCAGTCATGTACCCACCTGGACGGCTTCCCGTTCGCTGCTGCGCCTGATGACGGTCAGCAGCGGCGATATGGCCCCGACGCTCAATCCCGGCGACTGCATACTTATCCTGTTGAACCGTTCGGAACAATACCAGCCGGAGCGTAACGACCTGATCGCCTATACGGCGCAATTCAGCCAACAGCGCCAGGTCCCATGGCAGATCTCCCGTCTGGTCGGCCTGCCCGGCGACCGGCTGTCCATCGCCGACGGGGTCATCTTCATCAACGGTCAACGCGTCGGCCTCAGCCATCCCGGCATCAAGACGACCCAGGGCCGGGAGTACGCCATCCCCGAAGGAGTCTGTTACTGTCTGGGTGACAATTCGGCGGCGGCCGTCGACAGCCGTCAGCTCGGACTGCTGCCGCTGAATCAGATCAGCGGGCACGTGGAGCTGGTCGTCTTCCCGGCCTTTCCCCGACTGCTGGCGGTCACGACCTTCCTGCGCAGACCGGCGACGCTATCGACCGGTTCCTGATTCACTCGTCCAGCCGCAGCGCCTGTTCGGGGAGATGCAGCTTATAATTTTCCAGGCCAAGCCTTTCCAACAGGCGCAATTGACCGGCGCACCAGTCCAGTGTACGACGCAGACCGGCGCTCGTGTCTTTTTTCTGCAAAATCGCCAGCAGCTCTCCGGCCTGGTCGGTCAGCTGCAGCTGCAAAACAGCCAGGTTCTGCCCGTCGCTTTCCAGCCAGGAGCGATGGATGTCGTGCAGCAGCTGCCGGCCGAGTCGGTCGATGCGGGCGTCGGCCCGGGCCAGCCCGGCGAATTCCGAACCGTGGCGGTAATAGGCGCGAACCAGGGCGGCGCCCTGCGGCAAGGTCCGGATCAGGTCGGCGCGTAAATTGAGCAGGCCGTCGAGCAGACTCCTTTGCTCCGACCGGTCGCCGCGACTGGCCACCGCCTCCTCGGCGTAGCATTTCTTGCTGTCCTCGATGATGTCGTCCTCGGCCAGCGGGGGGTACAGCCCGGCGATGAAATCGGCGTAGACCTGGTAGGCCGGTTTCTCGCTGCGGGTGGAGCGCAGGATGCCGTAAGGGTCTATGGCCGCGTTGGTATCGTCGATGATCTCGTAGAAAAATATCTTGTGCGGGTAGCCCTTCTGGCGCATGCGCTGCAGAAATTCCAGGTAGCGGTCGGCCTGAACGGTTTCGGACACCTTGTAGGTGTGCCAGCCGGTCTCGGTGACCCAGAACGGTTTGCCGCCGTGGCCGGCGTCGGCGACGATCTCCTTGACCCCCGGCAGCAGAATGTCGCCCGATTCCAGCAGCTCGAACAGATAGGTCACGCTCTGGTCGTTGTATATGTGGTGCGAAACGATGTCGATGTACTGGCCGGCGTTGTCCAGGATGTACTTGAGCCAGAAGTACCATTCCTGACCGGTGGCCGTCTTGTGGGCCAGATCGGGACCGACGATGAAGGCGCCGGCGTCGGCGGCCTTGATGGCCTGGGCGGCCGGGATGAATATCTTGTTGACGAAGACGTCTTTGCCGGCGGCGAAGAAGACCTCCATGTTGGGCTCGTTCCAGATGCTCCAGTACTTCACCTTGCTCTTGTAGCGCCTGACGGTCTTGTCGACGAAACGGCGCCACAGGGCGATGTTGTCGGGGGGCAAGTTGTATTTACGGCTGCCGTTGGTCCAGGTCGGCGAATAAGCCATCGCCCCGACGACCGACAGACCGTTGTTGTTGGCGTAGTTGACGACCCGGTCGACACTTCCGTACAGGTAATTCTGATCGCTGACCTCGATATCCTTCCAGGACATGTCGATCCGGATCCATTTGATCCCGGCGTTCTTGGCCTTGGCGAGCACGGCGTCGGCAGCCAGGTGGACATTGATACCGAAGACAGAGTCGCTGATGTTGACCGCCGCCAGAGTCTGACTCCAGAGGCACAAGCCCAGCAATGCGCAACCGACCGACAGGGAGAAAAGGCCTTTCTTTTTCATACGAATAATATACTGATCGGGCCGTCAATTGTCAATTTCCGGTTGCCGGGAGCCAAATCGGCCCGAGCACGGGGGCGGGGCCGAAACCCGCGCCCCCGTATCGATAGAATAATCTGAGAGCGTATTGTCAGGAAAACAATCAGATCAATTCCAGCTTCTTGCCGACCTTGACGAAGGTGTCGATGACCCTGTCGAGGTGGTGATTTTCCTGGGTGGCGATGAAACTGGCCCGGATGAGCTGCATGCCCTGGGGCACGGCCGGCGAAATGACCGGGTTGGCGAAGACGCCGTTGTCCAGCAGCATGCGCCAGAACTGGAAGGTCTTGATGTCGTCGCCGATGATGACCGGCACGATCGGGGTCACGCCGTCGATGATGTTGAATCCGGCGGCCTTGAATCCGGCGCGGATGTAGTTGCCGATCTCGATGATGCGCGCCACCCGTTCCGGTTCGCGGCGGATGATGTGCAGGGCGGCCAGGACGGCGGCCGTGTTGGGCGGCGACATGCTGGCCCCGAAAATCAGCGCCGGAGAGCTGTGCTTGATGAAGTTGATCACGCTCTTCTTGCTGGCCACGAATCCGCCCAGGGAGGCGAACGATTTGCTGAAGGTGCCCATGACCAGATCGACATCCTGACCGTTCTTGAGTCCGAAATGGTCGGCGACGCCCAGACCGCCCCGGCCGAGAACGCCGAAGGAGTGAGCCTCGTCGAGCATGACCCGGGCGTTGTACTTCCTGGCCAGCGCGACCAGTTCGGGCAGCTTGACCAAATGCCCCGACATGCTGAACACCCCGTCGCTGACGATCAGTTTGGCGGCGTCCAGCGGGATTTTCTTGAGCACCCGTTCCAGGCTTTCCATATCGTTGGTGGCGTAGCGCATGACGTTGACGCCCATGGCCTTGGCGATCAGGGTGCCGGTGACGATGCTGGCGTGGTTGTCCTTGTCGGTGAGCAGGTATTCGTCCTTGGTCACGATGGTCGCCAGTATGCCCTGGTTGGTCAGATAGCCGGTGGTGAACAGCAGGCAGTCCTCCATGCCGACGAAATCAGCCAGTTCCGCCTCCAGCTGGGTGTGCAGGGTCAGGGTGCCGTTGAGGTAGCGCGAGCCCGAACAGCTGGTGCCGAAGGTGTCGATGGCCTTCTTGGCGGCGGCCACGACTTCCGGGTGCTTGGACAGCCCCAGGTAGTTGTTGCTGCCGGCCATGATGACTTCCTTGCCGTGCATGCGCACCACCGGGCCGTGATTCTCCTCTATGTCCTGAAAGTAGGGATACATGCCAATGGCTTTGAACTCATCGGCCTTGGTGAAGTTTGCACATTTGCTGAAAACGTCCATGTTCTTCTCCTGTTTTATTTCGTCTTCAAAATTCCGTCGAACACCAGGTTCATGGCCATGGCCACCAAAGCCCCCAGGTTCTTCTTGGTGGCCTGGTGCGTCTCGATCAGCTGCAACAGGCCGTTGAGCATGCCGAACAGTACCAGCGCCAGTTGCTCGGGCGCCACGTTGTCCGGCAAGGCCCCCTGATGTTTACCCCGTTGCAGCACCTCGGTGAAAACCGTCAGGCAGTTCCGTTTCATGGCTAAAATATCCCGGGACAGCTCGGCCGACAGGTTGGGGGCGTGCACGTCCACGTGAAAGAGCAGCGTGTAATATTCCTGGTTCTGCAGGTAGAAGTCGACGGTTGTCTCCAGGCAGCGATCGATGCCGGCCCGCATCGGTTCGTCGTGGCTCACCGCCTCGCGCAGCATCTCGTGCAGGCGGGTGGCCTTGCGCAGCAGCAGATGGGCGAACAATTCCTCCTTGCTCTTGAAATGGAGGTAGATGATCCCCTTGCTGAACTCGATGGCCTCGGCGATGTCCTCCAGACGCACCCCGTTGACTCCTTTGCGGAAAAACAGCTTTTCGGCGGCCTCCAGGATCCGTTCCTGGCGTTGTTCGAATTCGCGTTCCTTACGTTCTTTGCTGCCCATTGATTTCCAGTTATTCCTTGACTGAGAGTCAAAAACAGAATACCCGGTTAGAAACAAAAAGTCAAGTCGAAAATTGGAGAAGGGTCACTTGCGACTTGACCTCTCCCCTACTCCTCCCCCGAAGGGAAGGGGCAAAAGAGCTGGATGCAGGTTTCTAGCCCTCGTTCCTTTAGGAAAGGGGGCAGCGGGGGAAAGGTCAA
>CAYXHZ010000083.1:0-10508 GCA_964465065.1 uncultured Clostridia bacterium | reverse complement strand
TCAGCGGCGGGTTAGGCCGGCGATCATGCGCTCCAGCTGCTGGCGGTAGCCCTGGCTGAGAGAGCGTTGGCAGTTTTTCTGGCAGGCCAGCAGGGTTTCCAGGGCCTGCTCCTTCTGCCCCTGTTTGATCAGCAGCACGGCCAGATTGAAGTAGGGATCGGGGAAATCGCTCTTGGCGGCGATGGCGCTGCGCCAGTCGGCCATGGCCAGTTCCGGCTGATTGCGGAAGCTGTAGGCCGCGCCCTGGCCGTTGAGGGCGCTGTGCAGCCTGCCGTCGAGGTCGAGGGCCTGGTTGAAGGCGGCCATGGCCTTCTCGAAGAGCGCATCGTCACGGGTCTGCAGGTACTTCTCCAGGTAGACGGCGCCGATGTTGTTGTGCAGCAGTGCGTTGGAACGGTCCAGGGTCAGTCCCTTCTCGAACTGGGCCAGGGCCCGGTCGAAGTCTTTCTTGCGATGGTAGGCGACACCCAGGTAGGTGTAGGTTTCGGGGTCGGAATCCTGCTGGGCGATGGCTTTTTCGAGCACGGCGATGGCCTCGTCCGGCCGGCCGTACTCGGCCAGCAGAATGCCCAGTTTGGCCAGCAGGAAGATGTTGTCGGGGTTGGCGGCCAGGCCGCGATTGAGGATGTCGACGGCCTTGTCGAACTGGTAGGCCTTTTTATAGATGCTGGCCATCAGGGTGTAGGTCAAAATGAAATCCTGGCGTTGCCGGATGACCTGATCGAACAGGGCGATGGCCTGTTCGGGCCGGTCGTTCTGTTCGCAGGCCATGCCGTCCAGCATCAGGTTCTGCAGGGGCAGCAGGGTCTTGAGGTCGTCTTTGGGCAGAAAAACGGTCTTCTTGACGCCCTGATCGCCGGGCAGGTAGCCCAGGCTCTGCAGGCGCAGCACCACCTTGGGGTCCGTCTCGGCCCCTTGCAGGCGTTCGGGCTTGTCCGGGTTGATCTGGCCGCGGATCAGATCCTGGAGAACCTGCCGATGGGCTTTCCAGTTCAGGCCCCTGACCAGGTTGGTCCGTTCCGCCGGGTCGCGGTCCAGATCGTACAGTTCCTGCAGCGGCAGGTCGATGTACTTGTCGTCGGCGCGGATATAACCGCGCAGGGGGGCCCAGCTGCGGTTGTAGAACGGGGTCAGGGATTCGAAGTAGATGGCCCGGTCGGCGAACCCGGTCCGGTCGGTCAGAAGGGAGCGTCCCGGCAACCGGTCCGGTGCGGGCAGACCCAGGGCCTGGCAGACGGTCGGGAAGATATCGCTGTGACAGACATTTTCCTGGATGATTTCGGCCTCGACACCCGGGATGCGCATGAACAGCGGGATGTGAATGGTGCTGTTGTAGGCGAAATAGGCGTGGGTGCGTTCGCCGTGTTCCTCCAGGCCTTCGCCGTGATCGCCGGTCAACACGATCAGGGTGTCGTCGTAGAGGCCCTTCTGCCTGAGCCAGTCCCAGAGCCGTCCCAGCTGCTGGTCGGTGTAGGCGACTTCGCCGGAATAGGGGTCCTGACTGTATTGACCGGCGAAGGGTTGCGGCGGCGAGTAGGGCTGATGGGGATCGAATAGGTGGATCCAGGAAAACCAGTTCTCCGGCCGCCCGGGCTGATCGGCCCAGGCGATGAAGCTGTCGATGACGGCGTCGGCCGGTCGCTCGGAGAAGAAGCCCTCGTGTTCGCTGTGCGATTTGTATTGTTCGTCGTAGACATCGAAGCCCTGGTCCAGGCCGAATCGGGAATCGAGCGGGAAGGCGGCGATGAAGGCGGCGGTCGTCCAGTTTCTTTGCTTGAAGAATTCGGCCATGGTGAAAAACCGCGGCTCCAGGCGGAACCCGGAGTTGTCGGATATGCCGTGGTTGAGCGGGGTCGTGCCGGTCAGGATGTTGGCGTGGGCCGGCAGGGTGCAGGGATTGTGGGAATAGGCGCGCATGAAATGCAGGGCTTGTCCGGCGAAGCGGTCGATGTTGGGCGTCTTGACGAGATCGGCGTGGAGACCGACGCGGTCGAAGCGCCAGGTGTCGACAGTGATCAGCAGGACATGGTTGATCTTGTGCGCTTTTCCCGGAGCCGCGGCGGTGCCGGGCTCGGCCTTGGCGCAGGCGCTCAGCAGCAGCGGTATGGCAAGCACGCAAGCTAGAGAATGGCGGCTCGTTCTGTTTGTCGGCATCGTCGGCTCCTTTGCGTTCAGGCCTGGCCTGTTGTTGGTATTATAGCAAATACAGGCTGCGATTCCAGATCTTTGGGACGGTACGCCGCCTCGATGTCTTGAGCCCGCTGCACTTTCATTTTAAGATGATCGGATTCAGGAGAAGAACATGCCGATCATCACCGTCAAACTGTTGAAGGGACGCAGCCTAAAGCAAAAGCACGGTCTCATATCCGGAATCACCGCCACGGTTTGCGAGCACCTGGAGGTCAAGCCCGAGCAGGTGCGGGTCGTACTCGAGGAGATGGAGTCGGATCATTACGGCATCGCCGGCCTGCCGGCCAGTCAACGCCGGACCTGAACCCGAAAAAAGCGCCGCTCCGCTCAGCCCCGTAATTGTGTAAAACGCCCCCGTACTTTCTGGCCATTTCCCGCCGACAAGAGTACAATAAAGGTTCAACGAGGACTGACATGGATACCCTGGTTTTCTTCGATATCAACGGCACGCTGATCGCCCGTGACGAGCGTACCGATATCCCGTATGCCCTGGCCGTCGACGAACTGATCGGGAAGCCGGACACCATGAAAGGGGTGGACAGTTCCGCCCGTTCGGACCGGGACGTGCTGCAGGAGGTCCTGCGCCGTTTCGGCTTTCCGTACCGGGACAGCCTGTGGACGCAATTTCTGCAGCTGTACGAGAAAAAACTGGACGAGTACAGACTGACCGATGTCTGGCGCCCCAACGGCGATGCCCTGGATTATGTCGCCTATCTGTTGGACCGGCCGGTCTGTCTGGGGCTGATCAGCGGCGAGTTGCAGATCGGCGCCCGCTACAAGCTGGAAAAGCTGGGCATTTGGCAGCACTTTCCGGTCGGCGGTTTCGGCGAGGACGGCCTGCGTCGGTACGATATCGCCGAGGCGGCTCTGAAAAAGGCCGAGATCCATTACGGTCAGCGGTTTGCGCGGATTTACATCATCGGCGATACCCTGCAGGACATCCGCACCGCCCGTCATCTCGGGGCCAAGGTCATCTCGATCGCCACCGGTTCCAACAGCCGCGCCGAGCTGGCCGGCCTGAAGCCCGACCACCTGATCGATCGGTTCGCCGAATTGATGGTTCTCAACGCCCCGTTCTGATTCCGGTTCGGGCCCACGCCGCTTGCCGGCATGGCCGGATTACGGTAGAATGCCGGGATGAACGGCGGTTTAGGACATAGATTTCACATCACCACCTTCGGCTGTCAGATGAATGTCAGCGACTCGGAAAAGATGCGTTCGCTGCTCGGTCAGGCCGGTTGGCGCTGGTCGGAGACGGTGGCCGACGCCGAGTTGGTGATCATCAACAGCTGCGCCGTACGCGAGAAACCGGCCCAGAAAATATATTCCTATATCGGCCGTATCCCTGTCGGCAAGCGCATCGTTCTGGCTGGTTGCGTGGCCCAGTCCGAGCGGGAAGGTCTGCAGAAACGTCAGCCGCGCATCGACGCCGTGATCGGCACCCATCAGCTGCACCGCATCGCCGACATCGCCGCCGCTCTGCTCGGTGAAGCGGGCCGTTCCGACAACCAGCTGGCCTTCGACCGGCAGTGGCGGGAGCTGGTGCCGGGTATGGACTACCGCGGCAGCGCCTTTTCGGCCTATGTCTCCATCATGGAGGGCTGCGACAATTTCTGCGCCTACTGCATCGTGCCCTACACCCGCGGCCGCGAGAAATTCCGCCCCTTTGCGGCCATCGACAGCGAGGTGAAAGAGCTGTTGCGCCAGGGCGTCCAGGAGATCGTCCTCCTGGGGCAGAACGTCAACAGCTGGCGCGACGAAGCGTTGGGCCTGGATTTCGTCGACCTGCTGGACCGTCTGTCCGGCCTGCCGGTTTTCTGGTTGCGTTTCGTCACTTCCTATCCCGGTTACTTCGCTCGGCGCCTGGTCGATCTCATGGCCGAACGGCGCAACATCGCCCGGCTGATGCATTTCCCGGCCCAATCGGGTTCGAGCCGCTTGCTGAAGCTGATGAACCGCCGCTACGACCGCCGCCAGTACCTGGCCATCATCGACCGCTTCTACCGAAGGATTCCGGACATGGAGTTCAGCTCCGATTTCATCTGCGGTTTTCCGGGGGAGACGGAGCACGATCATCGTCTGACCCTGTCGCTGCTGGAAAAGGTGCGATACCAATCGGTCTTTTCGTTCGTCTACTCGCCGCGTCCCCAGACCAGGGCGGCGGCCATGCAGGAACGGCTGACGCTCGAGGACAAGAAACGGCGTCTGCAGGAACTGCAGGCGCTGCAGGCCGATATCCAGCTGAAAAAGCATAAAAGCCTGCTCGGCAGCCGGCAGCGGGTGCTGGTGACCTCGGCCCATCCCAAGAAAGCCGGCGAGTGGATCGGCCGCACCGAACAGCTGCGCCTGGTCAATCTACCCGGGGATTATACCGCCGGACAAATCGTCGAAGTGACCATCGCGTCGGTCGGACCGCATTCGCTGCGGGCCGCTGCCCCTGCGGGCTGATCCCGGCCGCTTTCTTGACTTCATGCGCCTCCTGTGGTAAAAATATGCCTGTTTTCAAAACTCGAGGAAAATGAATTTAGTATGGTCATCGATATACAACGCATATCTGAACGGGGTCTGCATCTTGCCGGCGCCGTGGAAATCGATCGCGAGGACCTGATCGAGGACTCCGCGTATCTGACCGAAGCGGTCGACTACGATATCAACTTTGTCAGGGATCGGGACAAGATCAAGGTGTCGGGCCGGATGCGCACCACGGTGATGCTGTCCTGCGTACGCTGCCTGGAGGAGTTCGACCTGCCCATCGACTGTCATTTCGATGTGGTCCTGTTTCCGGCCAGCGAGCTGACGGCCAGCGAAAGTTCTGTCAAATCGGAAGAAATCGAATACATTTTTTATCAGGGCAATAAAATCGATCTCATCAAGATCCTGAGCGAGCAGGTCAACCTGTCCTTGCCGTTCAACCCCGTCTGCCGCGAGGAATGCCGGGGTTTGTGCAGCAATTGCGGCGCCAATCTCAACCAGAAGGATTGCCGCTGCCATCACTCGGTGTCCGAAATCAGTCTGTTGTTCGATAAGATTAAGAGGTGAAATATGGCTCAGCCTAAACGCAGGCATTCTCACGCACGGAAGAACAAGCGCCGTGCCCACCATGCGGTCAAGCCGGAAGGTCTCTCCGTATGCCCGAATTGCCAGGAACCGAAACTGCCTCACCGGGTATGTGAGAAGTGCGGTTATTACCAGGATCGCCAGATCGTCGAAGCCAACGAATCGTAATGCATGCCTGAACTGACGGTTGCCATAGACGCCATGGGTGGAGACCATGCCCCTGGAGTCGTTGTGGACGGGGTGGTGGAATACCTGAAACGGGATCTATCCCCCGAGCGTATCCGCATCGCCCTGGTCGGCCGGGAAAAGGATCTGCGCCGGGAACTGAAGCGTCTGGGGGTCAACGACGAGCCCCGGATCCAGATCGTCAACGCCCATGAAGCCGTCAGTATGCGCGAGCAGTTTTTCAGCTATTGGAAGAAGCGCAAGGAAACCTCCATCCAGAAAGCGCTCACCCTGGTGTCGGGGAAACAGGCCGATGCCATGATCTCGATCGGCAACACCGGCGCCGTGATGGCCATGGCCTGCGATGTGCTCGGCAATCTGCCCCTGGTACGTCGTCCGGCCCTGTCGCTGTCGATACCGACCGTCAAGGGGCGGACCCTGATCATGGATGTCGGTGCCAGCGCCGAATCGACGCCTTTGAACCTGGCCCAGTACGCCCTGATGGGCCGTGCCTTTCTGCAGGCGGTCGACGGTATCGTCAATCCGACAGTGGCCTTGATGAACATCGGCGAGGAACCGATAAAAGGCAACGAGCTGGCCAAGAGCACCTACAACCTGTTGCAGAAGCTGGACATCAACTTCGTCGGCAATATCGAAGGCCAGGATGCCGTCCTGGGTCAGGCCGACCTGATCGTGACCGACGGCTTCACCGGAAATGTGACCATCAAGGTCGCCGAAGGCATGGCCGACACCATCTATTCGCTGATCAAGCAGGAGGTGGCTTCGAGCCGCCTGGCCCGTTTCGGGTTCTACCTGATCCGGCGTTCGCTGCGGCGCGTGTGGCGGCAGCTGGACTATTCCGAATACGGCGGCGCCCTGTTGCTCGGCGTCAACGGAGTGGTGGTCATCGGCCACGGCCGCTCCAACGCCCGGGCCGTCTGCAGCGCCATCGAGCTGACCAGCCGGTTCATCAAGGACAATGTCCTGGAAAAGATCAGCCGGGAAATGCCCAAACTGGAGACCACTTTCAAGGAGTTGCAGTATGTATGAGAATCATAAAAACGCAATCGTAACCGGTTCCGCCCGTGGCATCGGCAAAGGGATCGCCGAACTGTTGGCCCAGAAAGGGCTCAACCTGGTCATCTCCGACGTGCTGATGGAGGAGGCCGAGAAAACCGCTGCCGAGATCGCCGCCCGGTACGGGGTACGCACCCTGGCCGTCAAGACCGACGTCACCGACCCGCTGGCGGTTCAGCAGCTGATCGACGAGACCAAACAGAAACTGGGCAGCGTCGATTTTCTGGTCAACAACGCCGGCGTCACCAAAGACAACCTGGCCATCCGCATGAGCGAGAAGGAGTGGGACCTGGTTTTGGACGTCAACCTCAAGGGCAGCTTTCTGTGCGCCCAGGCGGCGACCAAGGAAATGATGAAGCAACGGTTCGGCCGGGTGGTCAACATCGCCTCGGTGGCCGGTATACTCGGCTCGGCCGGGCAGGCCAACTACGCCTCGTCCAAAGCCGGTCTGATCGGCCTGACCAAGGTGCTGGCCCGGGAGATGGGCAGCCGCAACATCACCGTCAACGCCGTCGCCCCCGGTTTCATCGCCACCGAAATGACCGAGAAACTGTCGGATAAAATCAAGGAAGAATACCTGGCGCAAATTCCCCTCAAACGCGCCGGAACAGTGTCGGATATCGCCGAGGCGGTGGCGTTTCTGCTTTCGCCTGCGGCCTCATATATCACCGGAACCGTTATCAACGTCTCCGGTGGGCTATTAATCTAAATCCTTAAGGAGGAGTACATTATGACCAGAGAAGAAATCATCGCAAAAGTGAAAGGCGTCGTGTCCGAGAAACTGAACGTGGGTGAGGATCAAGTCACCACCGATGCCAAATTCGTAGAAGATCTGGGCGCCGATTCTCTCGATCAGGTTGAACTGATCATGGCCCTGGAAGATGAATTCGAGCTCAAGATTCCCGAGGAAGAGGCCGAGAAGCTGACCACTGTCGGTGCGGCTGTCGAATACATTGTCACCAAGGTATAGCTGTTGCTGATGACCAAATTGACGAGCAGAACCATTGAACTGCGCCGCGTTGTGGTCACCGGTATGGGCATGATCTGTCCGACCGGCAAGACCGTGGCCGAGGCCTGGGACAATGTTCGCAACGGACGTTCCGGCACGGACCGCATCAGCCGGTTCGATCCCTCCGAACTGGCTTCCCAGGTGGCGGGCGAGGTGAAAGGCTACGACCCGCTGAACTACTTCGACCGCAAAGAGGTTCGCAAGTTCGATCCCTACATCCAGTTCGCCCTGATCGCCGCCAAAGAGGCGGTCGCGGATTCCGGACTGAAAATCGAGACGACCGGAAACGAGCGCTACGGTTGCTACATCGGTTCCGGGATCGGCGGCATCTCCACCCTGGAGGCCAACGACCGCATCATGATCGACAAGGGGCCGAGCCGCGTTTCCCCGTTTTTTCTGCCGGCCACCATCGCCAATCTGGCGACGGGGCACGTCTCCATCCAGCACGGCCTGAAAGGGCCCAACCTGGCCAGCGTCACCGCCTGCGCCGCTTCGGCCCACTCCATCGGATCCTCGATGAGGCTCATCCAGATGGGGGAAGCCGATGTCATGGTCGCCGGCGGCGCCGAGTACCCGATCACCCCCCTGGGCGTGGCCGGATTCTCGGTTATGAGGGCCGTCACCGGCCGCAACGACGATCCCAAGACCGCCAGCCGTCCCTTCGACAAGGAACGTGACGGTTTCGTCATCGCCGAAGGCGGTGCGGTACTGGTGCTGGAATCCATGGAACACGCCATCGCCCGCGGGGCGCGCATCTACGCCGAACTGGTCGGCTTCGGCCAGACCGGCGACGCGTTTCACATGACCGCTCCGGACGAAGAGGCCGGCGGCACCAGCCGCTGCATGCGCAACGCCATGGCCGATGCCGGAATCAAACCGGAACAGATCGACTACATCAATGCCCACGGCACTTCCACCCCGCTCAACGACAAGCTGGAAACCAAGGCCATCAAGATGGTCTTCGCCGAACACGCCTACAAACTGGCCGTCAGCTCGACCAAGTCCATGACCGGTCACATGCTGGGCGCCACCGGTGCGGCCGAGGCCATTTTCAGCATCAAAACCCTGCAGGACCAGTTTATTGCCCCCACCATCAATTACACGACTCCGGATGAAGAATGTGATCTGGATTACGTCCCCAATGTCGGTCGCAAAGCCAAAGTCGAATACATCATGTCCAATTCCTTTGGCTTCGGCGGCACCAACGGAACTCTAATCTTCAAACGATTCCAATCGTAAGCGTTCGATAAGACGGCGGAGGGTACGACCCTCCGCCGCGAACGCTCCCCTTAGCGTCCCGGCAGCCGATCCGACGCGCCGGTCTTCCGTTCAAAGCCAGGTAATGAAATTGTAGATGCGCGCTCCGTTTTTCCGGCGCCGGTACGAAGGCAACTCCGCATCTTCGAAGGTGCAAACCCGGCAATCACGGATCTGTCCGGCCAAAACCCCCTGAGCCATCAGGTCCAACCGCAGCCCTCTCTTCACATCCAGACTGAATTTGCCGTCCGCCAGCGGCGTACTGAACTCGCTGACCGGGAAGTGGGCGCAAAACTCGGCGATCACCTCCGGGCCGACCGGGTAGTGTCGGGCGCAGATGGCCGGTCCGATCAAAAAACGCATGTCTTCGAGCTGCAGGCCTTTGAGACGGATCAAGGTCAGCAGTTCGCGCTGGATCCTGCCCGCCAGTCCGCGCCAGCCGACATGCAGAATCCCGTAACAGGGACGGTCACGGTGCCAGAAGAAGAGCGGTACGCAGTCGGCGGTGCGGATGACCGGCATCAGACCGGGTCTTTCGGCCAGGATGCCGTCGCCTTCGCGGGTCGGTTCTGTTTCCGGCGCGACGATGGTCTGCTCGGCCGGAACGATGGTGCTCCCGTGAACCTGTATCAGTTCGGCGATGCCGGGTTTGGGGAAATCCTGCCGGATGACGGCGAGATCGCTGTTGTTTCGGGTGTAGCCCAGACGGACCGGACCGTCGGCCAGCAGGCGGTAGCCGGGACGGCGGATGAAGGGAACATGACTGAGGGCTGATTGCGGCATCGACCGGCATTATACTCCGGTCCGTCCCGGATCCCAAGGGTTTGGCCACGCGAACCTGTTTCCTGACCCTCTTCCTTGGGAAATTTCTCCTTTTTTCCTCAGCTTACCTTTTTCCCAGCAACAGAATGGAACTGTATCCGTTTTCAATATCGTAGTCTGCGCAAGGAACAGACCTTGCCGTTTCAGCAGGAGGTTAACATGGAGAACAGCAAGACAATGATCATCAAGGCCAAGGGCCGTATTCTTTTTTTGGAATGGAACAGGATCTATTTGATCAATTCCGAGAGCAATTACGTACGCATCTATTGCAAGTCGAACTCCTACCGCATCCGGGAGACCCTGCAGAACATCGCCGCCCGTCTGGATGGGCATATGTTCATGCGCATCAGCCGGTCGACGATCGTCAACATCCAGTACATCCGAGAACTGCGCAGTCGCCATTCTCTGAGCGCGGAGGTCATCATGGCCAACAATCAGATCTGTTACTGGAGCCGTTCCTACCGCTCCCGGCTGGACGCCTTGATCGATCGTCAATCTCTTGCCCGATAAGGCGCTTGTCCGCTACAGATTTTTGCATTCGGCTTCAAGGATTTGGATCGAAACCATGAAGGGCGCGGTCAGGAAGTTTTTTTGGTGCCGACTGAGGTCGGATCCGTCACCCTGTGGCGAATTTTCGTCCCGCAAGATTGGTTGCGGTCCCGGAAAAGCCTGGCTGAACCCCGTTGGGAGGTATTGTGTCCCTCTTTGTTTGTCGCCGGCTCCGCAAGCTCCGTGTCGGTCCCGATCGAATGTAATGCATATTGGCATGGCAATAATTATGCACTTCAGGGAGAAAACCTAAGGAGGCATTCATGAAGAATTTTTGCAAGATGTCATTCCTGCTGGGCTTGTGTCTGGTTCTCATATCGGGAACCGGCTGGGCTCAGCAAAGCACCGGCCGAATCATCGGCGTCGTCCTGCTCGAGGACGG
>CAYXHZ010000082.1:2329-10682 GCA_964465065.1 uncultured Clostridia bacterium | reverse complement strand
CTGCTTGGGGCTACTCCACAATGATCTCGTCGATGAAGATATAGGCGGGTTGACCGGCGCCCAGGTGCCAGGCGGGCAATGAACCGTAGTTTTTGGCGATGACCTTGATGAAGCGGGCTTCCCCTGTCAGATTTTTGTCCATGTCCAGGCGCTGCGGTTTGAGGTTGTCGTCGGCGATGTGGTGGCCGACCGTTCCGCTCGAGCTGAAATTCTGACCGTCACGGGACAGCAGGAACTCGACGTTTTTCGGCAGCAGTATCCAGGAATCGGTGTCCTGCAGAAAACCCGCCGTCAACCGTCTGATCGACCGGATGGTTCCCAGGTCGATCACGGCCGTGAAGTCCTGTCCCTGATAGCCCAGCCAGCCGCCCAGACGGAAATTTTCCCTGCCGCGCAGACCGTCGATCAGGGTCTGCGGACCGCCGGCGTTGTACTGGGGATGGGCCGCAGTGAGCGTTTGGATCGTCCAGCTGTCGGGAATGAGCTGGAAGGTGGCCTCGGCGGCCATGCTGCTCCGCCCGTCGGCGGCTATGGCCACGGCCTTGACCGTGGTGGTACGGGTCAGGGGCAACTCTTGGCTGTAGGCTGTGGAGCGGCTGGTCGGCAAGGTGCCGTCCAGGCTGTAGTGCAGGCGCAATCCGGGTTGCAGGGCTTGGATGCGAACCTGCGTTTGTTTACGGAAGGTCGGTCCCGAGGCGCTGATGACCGGGATGGGGACGATCGGTTTGACGGCGAGGCTGCGAACCGGCCGATCGGTCGGGGCGCTTCCCCAGTCGGGGTTGGCCTGCGGGCCCATGGTCAGGTCCAGTTGACCGCCTTGGGCGACGGTCTCGTGGCTTAAAAAACTTCGCGAGAGCGCTTGGCCGTTGAGGACGGCGCTCTGGATGTAGAATTTCTGGGAGCTGGCACCCGGGGCGTTGACGGTGAACTGACGACCGTTCTCCAGGTGAATGGTCATATGCTCGAACCAGGGGGTACCGATGAGGTACTCCGGGTCACCCGGGGTGAACGGGAAAATCCCCATGGCGCTCATCACCAGCCAGGCGCTCATCTGGCCGCAGTCCTCGTTGCCGCACAGCCCGTCGGGTCGGTCGCTGTACAGCTCGTCCATGATGCGGCGTACGGTCCGCTGGGTTTTCCAGGGCTTGCCGAGAAAGTTGTAGAGATAGGCCGTGTTGTGACTGGGCTCGTTACCATGGGCATACTGGCCGATCAGGCCGGTGATGTCCACCAGTTGACGACCGCCGAGCCGGCTGTCGCTGACAAACAGCTGATCGAGTTTTTGCTCCAGTTTGTCCTGGCCCCCGTGCAATTCGATCAGGCCGCTGACGTCGTGGGGAACGAAGAAACTGTACTGCCAGCTGTTGGCTTCGGTGAAATTGTTGTCGACTTCACTGGGGTCGAAATCGGTCTTCCAGGCTCCGTTCAGACGCGGTCTCATGAAACCGGTTCCGGCGTCGAACAGGTTGCGGTAGGACTGAGCGCGCTGCATGAAGAGATCGTGATCGGTCTTGAGGTCCAATTCGGCCGCGAAACGGGCGATGCACCAGTCGTCGTAGGCGTACTCCAGGGTTTTGGATACTCCTTCGTGATCCTGGTCGCCCCCGATGTAACCGTAACGACGGTAGGCATCCAGGCCGAAATGATCTTTACCGGCGCTGGTCTTCATCGCTTCCAGGGCCAGTTTGGCGTCGAAATCGCGGATGCCTTTGACCCAGGCGTCCAGGATGACCGGAACGCTGTGATAACCGATCATGCAGAAGGTCTCGTTGGCCGAAAGTTCCCAGACCGGCAGCAATCCGGCCGACTGGTAGATGGACAGGAAACTGCGGATGAAATCGCGGCTGCGCCTGGGCATGATCAGGTTGAGCAGCGGGTGTTGAGTCCGGAATGTGTCCCACAGCGAAAAAACGGTGTACTGTTCGAAATCTTCGGCCTTGCGGATACGGCCGTCGTGGCCGCGGTAATTGCCGTCGACATCGTTCCAGAGGCCGGGATGGATGAAACAGTGGTACAAGGCCGTATAAAAACTGGTCATTTGCGCCGCGCTGCCGCCGGAGACCTCGATACGGCCGAGCTCCCGGCTCCATTGCTTCATGGCTGCATAGCGCACGGGTTCGAAATCCCAGCCCGGGGCTTCTTTTTCCATATTCAAAAGGGCGCCCTGGGCGCTGACTCCCGACAGGGCGACCTTGACCAGCAGTGGCTGGCGCAGAGGCTCGAACTCGAAGATGACCTTGAGCTTCTGCCCCGATATCGTCGTCTGACCCGCTTGACCCGGATCCTGCGATTTAATCGCCCGGACGGGGGCCGAGAAGCGCATGACGAAATACAGGTACTGGTCCTTGGCCCAGCGTTTGGAGCGGCGCAGGCCATGGACTTCAGTCGGGCTGACAAATTTGAGCCAGGATTCGATCACCTGGTCGCGGTGTTCCAGGTCCAGAATCAGGCGCGGCGTGCTCGAAGCCATGTAGGTATAGCGGTGCCATCCGACCCGGGCTGTCGCGCTCAGTTCGGCCAGGACACCCGGTTTGTCGAGGCTGACGCGGTAGTAACCGGGCTCGGCCGCCTCGGTTTTTTTCTGGAAGGGCGAGGCGTAGGCCTGATTGTCGAACTGATCGCTGGCGATGACCGGCATGAGCAGGACGTCGCCGTAATCGGAGGCACCGGTGCCGCTGAGGTGGGTGTGCGAGAAACCGTAGATGACCGAATCGCTGTAATGGTAGCCCGAGCAGCCGTCCCAGCCGCTTAACCGGGTGTCGGGGCTGAGCTGTACCATCCCGAAGGGAACGACGGCACCGGGGAAGGTATGGCCGTGGAAATCGGTGCCGATGAAGGGATTGACGTAACGCACCGGATTGAAATCGGCCGCAACGGGCGCGATGGTCAGCAGGACGGCAGTCAGGACGAATAACAGCCTGGATGGTTTCATGATCACCTCTCGCATTCTCTGATTGTAGAGACCCGAGTGAAAAAAGGCAACTATCCCTGAAATCTTGCCGGTATCCCGGCGGTTGGAATTATCGCGTTCCGACAGTATTATTACTGTTGTTGCCCAGCTGTCATCGACTTGGTGAGTGTGTGAACCGATCCAACACAAAAGAAATCAAGCAGAGCCCGCTGCAGATGCAGGAAGAATTGGCGCAGCTCCGCGAGCAGAACCTCATTTTGCGGCAACTGCTCGACGCCATTTCCACTCCGGTCTTCTCCAAGGACTTACAAGGACTCTACCACGATTGCAACGCCGGATTCGAGGATTTTTTCGGCCTGACCCGCCAGGAGCTGCAGGGCAAGACCGTCGATTCCCTGTTCGAAGCCGATGTGGCCGAGCTGCATCGGCGGATTGACCGTGAGTTGCTGCAGCAACCGGGCCGGCGCGTGTACGAGACCTCGATCCGCCACCGTGACGGCACTTGTCACGACGTACTGGTCGACAAGGCCCCATCCCGAGACAGCCAGGGACGGGTCACCGGTATCGTCGGCTGCCTGCTGGATATCACCGCCCTCAAGAAGGCCGGCGAGGCCCTGCGCCAGAGTGAGGAGAAATACCGCAAGATATTCGAAAATGCCGTCATCGGAATTTTTCAAACCTCGCCGGAGGGTCGCATCCTGAACATGAATCCGGCCATGGCCCGCATGTTCGGCTACGATTCACCACAGGAGATCATGGCCGTTATCCAGGATATCGGCCGCGAACTGTACGTCAACCCCGAAGACCGCGAACGCCTGCTCGGCCTGCTCCGGGAGCATGGCCAGGTCGACAACTTCGAGGTCGAAATGAAACGCCGGGACAAGAGTCGCTTCCGCATGTCGCTCAATATCCACACCGTCTGCGATCCGACCGGCAGGATCCTGTACCTGGAAGGTACCAATCTGGATGTCACCCGTCGCGAACAGGCCGAGGAGGCGCTCAAGGAATCGGACCGGCATCTGGCGGAGATCCTGGATTTCATCCCCGACGCCACCATGGTCATCGATTGCCGGGGGCGGATCACGGCCTGGAATCGGGCCATGGAAGAGATGACCGGCGTTCCCGCCGAGCGGATGGTCGGCAAGGAGGATCACGAGTATGCCCTGCCTTTTTACGGGCAGCGCCGGCCCATGCTCATCGACATCGTGCTGCAGCGCAAGTCGGAAGCGGAATCGTACTACACGTTTCTGGAGCGTCGTGACGACCTGATCATCGCCGAGGCCACGGTGCCCTGTCTGCGCGGCAAGCAGCGCTTCCTGTCCGGCTGGGCCCATCCGATCTACAACACCTCGGGCGAGATCGTCGGCGCCATCGAGTGCATCCGCGACATCACCGAGAAGCATCAGGCCCAGGAAGCACTGGCCGAGAGCGAATCCCGCTTCCGTCTCCTGACCGAGAACGCCAGCGACATCATCTTCACCATGAGCCCCAGGTTGCATTTCACCTATGTCAGCCCGTCGGTGGAGCGTATCCGGGGCTTCAGCGTGGCCGAGGCCATGCAGCAGAGCCTGGCCGAGGTGCTGACACCGGCCTCGCTGCAGGAGGCCATGAAGATATTCCGCGAGGAGAGCGAATTGATCAAATCCGGTTTCCGGGGGCGGCGCCGGACCCGTTCCATGGAGTTGGAAGAGGTCTGCAAGGACGGTTCGACCATCTGGACGGAAACCGTCATCACTTCCTTGTGGGATGCGGATCGGAACCTGATCGAATTCATCGGCATCACCCGCGATATCAGTCAGCGCAAACGGGCCGAAGCCGAAAACAAACGGCTCGAAGCCCAACTGATGCAGGCCCAGAAGATGGAGTCGATCGGTACCTTGGCCGGTGGCATCGCCCATGATTTCAACAACATCCTGTCGGCGGTGTTCGGTTTCAGCGAGTTGGCCAAGCTCAAGCTTTCCCGGGGCGAGACGGTCGAAAAGGAACTCAACGAGGTCATCAAGGCCGGTATGCGCGCCCGGGATCTGGTCACCCAGATTCTGACCTTCAGCCGCAAGGCCGACATCCAGCGCGCCCCCCTGGAACTGACGCCGCTGGTCAAGGAAACCGTCAAGTTCATCCGCGCTTCCCTGCCGGCCACCATCGAGATCCGTCTGGAGCTGGAAGCCGCCGAAAGCACGGTATTGGCCGATCCCACCCAGATTCACCAGATCCTGATGAATCTGTGCACCAATGCCGCCCAGGCCATGCGCGCACAGGGCGGACTGTTGACCATCCGCCTGGGCGAGTTGCAGCTGGAGGCTGACGGGGCGGCAGTCGAGCGCAAGGATCTGGAACCGGGTCCTTACCTGCAGCTCAGCGTCGACGACAACGGCCAGGGTATTCCCGCCGACATCCTGGACAAGATTTTCGATCCGTTTTTCACCACCAAGGCGCGCGGGGAAGGCACAGGCATGGGACTGTCGGTCGTGCACGGTATCGTCAAGGACATGCATGGCGCTGTTACAGTCACCAGCGAACTGGGCAAAGGCAGCAGCTTTTGCATCCTTCTGCCCAGACTCAGCGAGGCCAGGGTCGCCCAGCCGAGCGATGCCGTCAAGGTGGCGGTCAGCGGTCCAGGGCAGGGGCGCATTCTGCTGGTGGACGACGAAGAGGGTCTGCTGCAGGTGGGACGCGGCATTCTGGAACAGTTCGGTTACCAGGTGGCGGTAAGCAGTCGTCCGCTGGAGGCCATCGAGATATTCAAGGCCGGTCCGGATCGGTTCGACTGTGTGCTGACCGACATGACCATGCCCAAACTGACCGGGTTGAGCCTTTGCGAGCGGCTCAAGCAGATCCGCGCCGATATTCCGGTAGTCCTGTGTTCCGGTTTCAGTCCCGGTCTGGACGAAGCCATGCTGAAACAGGCCGGAGTCAGCGAGTTGGTCATGAAACCCATGATCGCCAGCGATCTGGTCGAGGCCATCAACCGGGCGATTCACCCGGCCGGATCGTAGTCGGAATCCGGCCGAGTCAGAAGATACGCACTGCCACCAGGGTGATGTCGTCGAACTGCTGGGCCGCGGTGGAAAAAAGCGATATGCGTTCCATGATGGCCACAACCAGGGCCCTGGCCGACGGGCAGACCGGATTCAGTTCGGCCAGAATTCCATGCAGGCGCTCGTTACCGAACATTTCGTTCTGTTCGTTGACCGCGTCGGTGACTCCATCGGTGTGAAAAAGCAGTGTGTCGCCGCTCTGGAGCTGAATCTCGTTCTGGTGGTAGGCGACCTGCGGGCGAACGCCCAGGGGCAGGGGTGTCCCCGTGCCTTTGAGTACCGATATCGTCCCGTCGCGCAACAGCAGGGGGCGCGATTGGCCGGCGTTGATGAAACTCAGGCAGTTGTTGCGGATATCGATCTCGGCCAGCAGCAGCGAGATGAACTGCTTTTTCTGTTTGCGGCAGCAGATGGCGGTGTTGAGGTTGCCGACCGCTTCTTCCAGCTGGCTCTGATGGCTGATTTCCGAGTTGATGGCGCCGCTGGTGTAGATGGCCGTCACAGCCGCCGCCATGCCTTTTCCGGACACGTCGATCACCGAGATGGTCACCCGTTCCGGTTGATGACCGAAATGGATGTAGTCGAAACTGTCGCCGCCGACCTGGGCCGAAGGCTGGCAGAAACCGGAGATCTCCACCGGGCCGCAGTGGAAATCGCTGGTCGGCATCAGGCTCATCTGCATGCGCCGGGCGGTGTCGAGCTCCACTTCCATCTGGTCCTTCTGGCGCCGCTCGCTGCCCACGACCCATACCAGCAGGTTGGTCGAGGCCAGAATCAACACCAGAATGAGCAGGATGGTGGCCATGCTCAGCGAGTTGGCGATCAGCACGGCGACCACGATCAGGATGAGCAGGTAGGCGTTGTAGATCAGCGGCCGACGGTCGGCGGGGATGTTGGTGAAGATTTCCCGGCTCCAGGACAGGGCGAAGACCAGGGTGTCCTTGATCTTGAGGCGCTGGTCCGGGTTTTCTAGGCGTTGGCGGTACTGTTCGCGGGAACGCATGATGCGGCGGATGATCAGCCAGAACCAGCCCAGAAACAGCAGCATGGGGAAGATCAGCAGCAGGCAGGTCAGAAAATTGCCGGCGATGATGTTGTCGGCGATCAGCTGGATCCAGCCGATCAGCCCCAGAAGCAGTACGAAGGCCAGCCACAGCGTCAGCCAGGTCAGGCTGCGCTCCTTGTTGGATTTGTCTTTTTTCCGGCTCATGTCGATTGTGTCCGTAACGGGTACAGTATAGGGGAAAATGGGCGGAAAGCCAAGGGCTTGCTATTGCGGCCGGGCTCGCCTACAATCGATTTGTCGTGATAATCCCGGTGATCGGGCTGTTGTATGGGAGGTCGCCATGTATCTGCTGCTGGTATTGTTGCTGAGCGGTCTGCTCGGCGCGCAGGAAAGCGATGACTCGCAAATCAAAAAGCTGCAGGCGCAGATCGATTCCCTGAATTATTCTCTGGACCGGCTGCAGAAGGCCATCGATGACGTGCACTGGTTCCAGCGTCTGGCCGATGTGGCCGATATCGACAAGGTGACTTATGTCGGTCCGCCCAACCCCAGGGCCGAGACGACCTACGGCATCGAGAACGAGCGTCATCCCCTGAAAGTCCAACAATACGTCTTCGTGCCCAAAAAGCTGGATCGGACCTGCCGGCACCCGCTGGTCGTGCTGCCTCACGGCGGCGTCCACGGCGATTTCGGCACCTACCACGTGCACATCGTGCGCGAGATGCTGGACCGGGGCTGGGTGGTCGTCGCTCCGGAATACCGGGGTTCGACCGGTTACGGGCGCGATTTCCAGCAGGCCATCGATTACGGCGGCCTGGAAGTCGACGACGTGGTGGCCGGGCGCGACTGGGCGGTGCAGATGCTGCCTTTTGTCGACGAAAAGCGCTGTGCCCTGGTGGGGTGGAGTCACGGCGGCCTGATCGCTCTGCTGGCGCTCTTCAACCAGCCTGACAAGTTCGCCTGCGCCTATGCCGGCGTGCCGGTCTCCGACGTCATCATGCGCCTGGGCTACGTGGAGGACGGCTACCGGGAACTGTTTTCCGCCCAATACCATATCGGCAAGAGCCCCGGCCAGGCGGTCGACGAGTACCGCCGTCGCAGTCCGGTCTGGCAGGTGGACAAGTTGCAGAAACCGCTGCTGATCCACACCAGCACCAACGACCGCGACGTCAGCGTCGTCGAGGTGGAGAGCCTGATCAACGCCTTGAAGGCTCACGGCAAGAAGTTCGAATACCGGATCCACCGCGATGCCCCCGGCGGACACAGCTTCGATCGCATCGATACCTTGTACGCCGTCGAGAATCGCCGGCAAGTCTACGCCTTTCTGGAAAAATATCTGCGCTGAGGCTGAATCTCAGCCGTCCAGATGCTTGATGACCAGCAGCTGGAGCCGGTCGC
>CAYXHZ010000082.1:0-2229 GCA_964465065.1 uncultured Clostridia bacterium | reverse complement strand
AAAATCACCCGGCCGTCGCGAGCGTGATGGATTTTCATGCCGGCACCGCTTCAGATGTTCAGCCGGTCGATGTCCTGGCTCCGACAGCTGCCTAGCCGGTATTTTTCGGCGGCGATTTTCAGGTATTGCGGCTGTGGCAGGGGCTGGAGACCTTCCTGAGCGCGTTTTTCGTTGATGATCTGGTAACAGACCGTTTCGGCGGCGATCGGGTCACGGCCGAGAACCAGGCCATTGTAGTACCAGGGGACGCCGCGCCGGTAGGAACCGCGCAGGGCGTCGCACAGGTTGAGGATGGTCTTGTTTCTGATGCTGGGCCGGGCGTTGATTTCGGCCAGGAACGGCGAATTGTTGTGGCAGCGCGGCATGTCCTGATCGCGCAGACTGCCGATGTGGTTTTTGAGGAAGAGGCTGGCGGCGATATCGCCCGATTCCACGGTCTTGAGATTGCACAGGTTGATCAGCTTGCTGGCCGTCTGGCTGACGATGTTGGTCAGCTCTTCGCCCAGGCTGTAGCCGTCGCCCTCGTCGTTGCCGTAGAAACGGAAACCCGGTCCGTCGTGCCGGACGGAAAAGCCGCCGTCGCGCAGGTCGGAGCCGGCCCGCTCGTAAAAGATGATCCGCTGGGCGGGGATCACCCGGCTCAGACTGTCGCCCAACGCCTGGACCAGTTCGGGGTGCGGGAAGAGGTTGACCGTCCAGGTGTTGCAGTTGAGCTTGACGGCGACTGTGTCCTGGCTGTTCAGGCCCAGCTTGTGCCAGGCGGCCGGGACATCGGCGGCACCGGTCAGGGCCAGCAACGCCCGGTCCAGCAGCTTGGCCAGGCGCGCCGGGTCGCAACGGTTGCGGTCGCTGACGACCTGCGCGTCCCGGGCGACGACCACCCTGGCCTTGACGCCGCCGGAAGCCTCCTGGTCGGCCAAATAGCTCCGGGTCAGCAAGGGCAGGCCCAAAAGGCCCAGGCCGCTCTGTTTGATGAATTCTCGCCGATTGGTCATGGTTGTTCTCCTGTCGGACCGATCTCGCGGATCAGTCGCTCGGCAAAGGCGTTCAGAACTTCTTTCTGACGGTCGTCGGAGACGTAGAGGTAGTAAAGGTGGGGACCGCGGCTGAAATAGAGGAAGTATTCGGGACTGAAGGCGTAGCTGCGGACGGAGACCCGCGCCAGGGTCAGGGGCGTATGTCCGGGCGGGCAGATATCGTCGTCGACCAGAGCCCGATCCGCCTGGTCCGGACTGGAAAAGGTGAAGCGGTCCAGGGTCAGGCCGACTCCGCTCCGGTTCTGCCAGACTCCGTGTGTCAATGATCTCAGACCGTGCTTGAGGTATACCTCGCCGCCGCCGTCCATGTAATCGTAGATGTTGCCGTTCTGCAAGGGTTCTTTCAGGGTGCCGTAGCGTTCGACGGGTTTGCTGGCCGTAAAACCCTGAGGGGTCGGGGGCGACCAGTCGTCGCTGGCCCGGGACGGGACTGCCGGCGATGTCGCCGTCAGCAGCCACAGGGTGATCGGCAAGAACGGCAGGATCGACCGATGGCTCATGTCTCACCTCGCTGTCCCCAATCATGGCACAAAGGAAAAAAAAGTCCAGCCCTTTTGTGAGTAAAAGCGCCGTTCAGGGTTTGCATGAAGAGGTATCCGAATGCAGGGGACTGTCCCTGAGCACTCCTCTAGCCTGACTTGTGAGTCCGGTAGCGTCTCTGTCGGCAAAAAGCGGCTCTTGAAAACCATACTCCATCAATGATATAAACGAAATCGCAGAGATTGTTTCTGGCTTGTGCTGTGGAGATCGCTCCGATATCTGCAGGTTTTTCTTGAAAATGACCTCTTTTCGGCCTCGTTTCACAGGTCAGGCAGCGATGATGTGCGAGCATCACAGGGGCGGTAGCCTGCCCGGGCCTTCCCTCTCAGGGATCCAAGAAACTCAAAAGTGAATGTTGCATGAATGAATGAGAACCAGAAAACATATTCGATTGACCGGATATGATTATTCCCAAGATGGCATTTATTTCGTCACCATCTGTTCCCGGGAACGCGAAAATATATTTGCACAGATAGGTGTAGGGGACGGCCTTGCGTCGTCCCGTCGTGTAGGGGCGCCGCTTGTCTGCGCCCGTACATACGACAATCAACAACCCGCAAAATGTAAACAACCAAAACAAATGGAATTGACCGAAACAGGAAAAATCATCGAAAACCAATGGAATGAAATACCAAATCAATTCGATTCTGTT
>CAYXHZ010000081.1:0-11149 GCA_964465065.1 uncultured Clostridia bacterium | reverse complement strand
CTTCTTTGCGCCCGCCGTCTACCAGGCGCACTGGTTATGGAAGAATGCCGTTCTGTCATGCCTCTTCTACTCGCTTTTCATCGCCACGATCCTGCTGATCCTGTGGAAAGTCTGCCCGCAGTGCCGAAACGTCAACTGCCCGTTCAACCGTCTCCCGGGCAATCCGAAATATCAACGCGCCGGAAAGGCCTGAAAAATTCGGTCTACGGGTTTTTACGGAACAGCAGCCAGGGACCGGGACTGAAACCGGGCAACAAAACCCGGCGCAGTTTCGGGTAGTCCTGCACGGCGATCTGGGCCCGGGAAATTCCGCAGCTCAGACTGGCACGAAGCGTCCCGTTTCCATCCCGGGCCAGAGTCCGGCTGAAACGGCCGAATTCGTTCTGACCGGAAAGGTCGGCGGGAGCGTATTCCAGATACAGCCCCTTTTCGGGCGTAAGCTCCAGGTTCAGCGCGAACGCGAAGGGAGCCTCCAGCTGCAGGATCGTCCGTCGGTTCTCGGGCTGCACCATTCCCTCCTGCAGCATAGGCAGGCGGAAGGGCGCGACGGTTAGAAATTCCGCTTTCCCGTCTCCGTCCGAGCCCGGCAGCAGCCACTTGCCGTTCAGCTGCACCTCGGCGCAGAGTTCTTCGCGGGTCAGCCTGTCCAACTTGACGAGCTCGACCTTGTCCACCGGAAAGATTGTCCGCAGCAGTCCCGCGATGAAATTGCCCGCATCGGCTGCGGCCTCGTCGTAGCGGAGAAAGCTTCCCTTCGCCGTAACCCGCAGAAGGCCGGAGACCCCGTCGCCTCCAAGCGCCAGACTTCCGGACAGTTCGACCCGGTTGTCTTTTTCGCCGGGTACCGGCAAAGCTTCCGCCTCGTTACGCTGCAGATTCCAGGCCGCCGTAGCGGCGGAGGCAAAGCGGAACACGCCGTCCTGGGACTTGCAGGGGTCGATAAACCAGACACCGGAATCGTCGGCCAGCTTGAGCCAGTAGCCCTTCACCTGCTGGACGGCGGGAACCTGCATGGCGAAGGGGTCGGCAAATACTGCCAGCATCTCGCAGTCGACTCCGGCCGCTGCCAGCATCGCCTTGAGCAGCCGGGCCTTTTCCAGTCCGGTACCGTAATTGCTCGCCAGCACCCGGTCTGCTGAACGCGGCCGCCAACCGACGCTGTCGGCCTCGAGCAGACAATTCTGGATCTCCTGAGCGCAGATCTGCTGCAGCGCGTTCAGCAGGTCGCTGCGCAGATTTTTTTTGCTTTGCAACGCCTGGATCCGTTCGACAAAGGCCGCCGGCAGAAGGGCGGAATCGTCGCCTGCAGCCGAGACCTGCTTCCAGTCCGCAGCCGCCGAGAACACGACATAGGGCTTGGCCAGTGCATGCTGCAGGGGTTCGCGACTGGCCGGCTGCAGATTTTGCAGACTGACGGCGTAGACCTTTCCGTCCGTCTCCTGGACCTGCGCCACGGAAACGGAAGCCTCGCTGGCCCGACAATTCAGTTCGTGCCCGGCCGGAACCTTGACCGTCAACCGGTAGCGATCCACGGGAAAATCCTGCACCAGGGGCTCGACCCCCGAGAAAACCGGCAGCAGGCCGGCCTGGGTGTGCAGACGGTAATGCAATTCCACCACGGCGCCCCGTTCCAGGGCGGTATGGGTGACCACCATCTCCCGCAACCGGGAAAAATCCGCAAAGCCGTGGGCGGCGAAAGGCAGGACTTCGTTAAATGCGTTTTCCGGTGCCGGCACCTGCCGGCCATCGGCCATGGTGGTCTGACACTTCAGGATCTCCAGACGCTGGAAATCCGGGTTGTAAACGATGAAGGTTTCGCCCAGGTAGCGGTTGATGGCGGCATAGCTGTCCAGGCGGACCCGGTGCCGATACTCACGGTCCCAGGAACCGTCGGCGTTGAGATTATAGCGGATCTCCATGTCCAGGTAACGGGCGTCGAAATCCGCTGCGGCCAGAACGGCGCTCAGCAGCAGGCAAAGAGTCAGCAGGCGTTTCATCGGTCACCTCCGCGGGTCAGGATCAAAGTCGAATTCGTGATCTTGTTGAACTCCAGAACGGCCCGGCGCAGACTGTCCCAGTCCTCCGGTTGACAGATGCGCTGGTTGAGGTCCAGTCGGGCCTGGATTTGCAGATCCGCTCCGGTTTTGAAGCCCCCGCTGAAGTCGGCGCCGCTGCCGTCGACAGTCTGCAACTCCGCCGGCCGGCGGATGGTCCATTTCTTGGGGATTTTCATCGTCTCCCGAAGCTCCACCCGCTGCGAACAACGCAGCAGGAAAGGGTGTTGCCGTTTCTCGACATCCAGATTCAGGCGCTGGAAGGCCAAGGCGTTGCGGAAGGGCAGATTGGCCGACAACGGCCGCAGCAGCGCGGTCTTTTGCCCGGCCTGCAGGTAGCCCGGGATCTCGACGGCAAACTCGATGAACATGGGGCGGGAAAGATCGACGGGATCGGGGTAGACGAGGTTGGACACTTTGGCCGCCGGGTGCAGGCGGAAAAATTCCCGACTCAGGCCGTCCGCGCGCAGGTGCATCGGGTAGACGGTCAAGGCCCGGCGCAGGGAGGAGTCCGACTGCCCTTCCGCCTCAATGCGCACCCGGCCGTGCAGACAACCGTCCTCGTCGATTCGGGAATCGAGGAAGTAGCGCAGGTAATGCTTCTCCGGCGGCGATACCGGAGTGCTGGCCAGATCGGCCCCTTCCGGAACCCCCATCAGGTATTCCTGTTGCTGCTCGGCCGACGACCACAGCTCGCGCACCCCCGGCACCCAGGTGGGATCCAGCAGCTGGTATCGTCCATCCACCTTGACCAGGGTGACGCTGTGGTTGAACTGATCCGCCGGGATGCGGTCGATACGCGAGCCGGCCATGGTCATAGCCGGGTAGGACTCGAAACCGGCGGCCCGCAGCATGGTCACCAGCATGCCGGCCTTGTCCTTGCACACCCCGCAACGGTCGCGGAAGGTCATCGTCCCCTTGTGCAGGGTATAGCCCTCGCCCGGTCCCATCGAGATTCCCGAATAACGGATCTCTTCGGCCACCCAGTGGGTCAGACGGGATATCTTGTCCCAATCGCCTTTCGCGCCGCGGATGATTTCATCGGTCTTGGCCTTGATCTCGGCGTCGAACTCGAAAGAACCGTAATCCTCGTTCACCTTGTGAAACCACAACGACTTGGCCTTCCAGTCCGGAGAGGTGGACAGCAGCAGTTTGGGGGCCACATCGGAGGGGTCGACCATATTGGGCTCGTGCGGCTGCGGACGAATATCCTTGACTTCCCAGAAGTATTCGTTCTGTTCGCCCAGCAGGTGCACGTAGTGCCGGGCCTGGCCGTTGTACAACTCGAACTGCAGTTTCTTGCTCGACGGCAGGCGGAGCCGGTAGCTCTTCAGGGCCACCGGCAGCGACGAATAAAAAGGAACGATATCGTAAAAATGCCCCTTCATGGGTGGAATATAGCGATCGTCCTGCGGTTCGTCACCCCGCAGCAGGGCGTAGGTGAAGCCTTTCTGGTAGGTCCTGATCCAGACGCCGTCACCGGGCTCGAGCCGGCCGACGGGCACGGCGATTTCCCGGGCGCCCCAGTAAATGGCCCGGGCCGGAGCCGGGTAGTCGCGGACTTCGGACAAAGGAACGGTTTCCGTCGCGCCGCCGGCGCGCAGGATCTTGAGTTCACGGACTGCGACATAGGCCGACAGGGGGTCGTAGCCGAAGCTCAGCGAGCACAATTGCTTGGCCCCGTCACGGTTCAGGACTTTATAGAATACTTCTTTTTCGACATGGCTCAGCCCGGATTCCTCGACGGACACCTCGGTGCGGTCCAAGACGATCAGGTAGGGGGAGCCGGGGAAATCTCCGGCCGAACCGGCGGCAACCAGTTGCCGGTGCAGTTCGTCCTGGGTCCAGGCACCCAGACTGAACAGAGACAGCAGAATCGGTATCAAACCGTATTTTTTCATGGCCGACCTCCTGAAACCAGCCGTGTGTAAAACACTGACCGGACCCTGCATGGTAACGTACACAAAAAAGAAATGCAAACCCTGTGCTCGCCGGGAAACCGGGACAATTATTTCTGGATAGAGTATGAATCGCTTGCAGATGATAAAAGACGAAAAGATGCCATGATGATTATCACATCGGTTTACAGCGGCCTCTCAAGAATTTTCTGGAAAGATGGGGACAAAATCCCCAACGCTCCGATAAAAAACAATTCGCAGTTAATTCATTAAAGGACAGTGCCGATCAGCTATATTATCGTGGCAGATCATGACGCCGGACCTTTTTCACTTCAAACCTGACAACATGCTGTCACGGCAGGGTAGTATAATGCGAATTGACCACAAGAGGCCGGTCTCCTCGTTAAAGCCGAACTGGAGTATAATCCCCTGTCATGAATTCCATAATCATCAAAGGCGCCAGACAGCACAATCTGAAAAACATCGACCTGGAAATCCCCCGCGACAAGCTGGTGGTGGTCACCGGGCCATCGGGCAGCGGGAAATCCACCCTGGCCTTCGACACCCTGTACGCCGAAGGACAAAGGCGTTACGTCGAATCGCTTTCGGCATACGCCCGCCAGTTTTTAGGACTGATGAGCAAGCCCGACGTCGACCGCATCGACGGTCTGTCGCCGGCCATTTCCATCGAGCAGAAAACCACCAGCAAAAACCCGCGCAGCACCGTCGGCACCACCACCGAGATCTTCGACCACCTGCGTCTGCTCTACGCCCGCATCGGCGAACCGCACTGCCCGGAACACGGCCTGTCCATCCAGGCCAAGTCCGCCGAACGGATCTGCCAGGAAATCATCGCCACCCACAGCGGCACAGTCACCGTGCTGGCCCCGGTCGTCCGCAAGAAGAAGGGCAACCACGAAAAAGTGGTGGCCGACCTGCTCAAGGATGGCTACACCCGGGTGCGCATCAACGGTCGGATTCAACGCAGCGACGAACCCTTCAGCCTGGAGCGCTACAAGCAGCACGACATCGAAGCGGTGATCGACCGGGTCGACCTGAGCAAGAAATCACGCCTGGAAGCGGCCGTGGAGTCCGCACTCAAGCTGTCGGACGGACTGGCCGTAATCCTCGACCGGGATGACCGTGCAACCATCTTCTCCAACCGCATGGCCTGCCCCCAGTGCGCCTTCACCATCGAGGAACTTCAGCCGCGCATGTTCTCTTTCAACAGCCCGTTCGGCGCCTGCGAAAGCTGCCACGGCCTGGGCGTGAGCATGGAATTCGACGCCAACCTGATCATCCCCGACCGCAGCCTGTCCATCGCCCAGGGAGCCCTGGCCATCTACCGAAACGCCGTCGACGGCTGGCGCGGCCAATACGTGGCCACCGTGGCCGAACATTTCGGCTTTTCGGTCGACAGTCCGATCGCCGATCTGGACGAAAGACAGTTCTCGGCCCTGGTCTACGGTTCGAACGAAGCCATCAAATTCAGCATGCACATGAAAAACGGCCAGGCCTACTGGTCGCACCAGGGACATTGGGAGGGCCTGATCCCGCAGGCGCAACGGCTCTATTCCCAAACCGATTCCGAGTACCGGCGCCAGGAGCTCGAAAAATACATGCGCGTCAGTCCCTGCCCGATCTGCCACGGCCAGCGTCTCAAACAGAAGGTACTGGCCGTGACCGTCGGCGGGCACTCGATCATCGAGATCACCGACCTGTCCATCCGCGACTGCCAGCGCTTCTTTTCCGAACTCGAGCTTTCGGACCGCGATCGCGAGATCTCCCAGCAGCTGCTCAAGGAAATCCAGGCCCGGCTGCGTTTTCTGGAACACGTCGGTCTGGGGTACATTTCCCTGTCGCGCAACATGTCCACCCTGTCCGGCGGCGAAGCGCAGCGCATCCGCCTGGCCACCCAGATCGGTTCCAACCTGATGGGGGTTCTCTACATCCTCGACGAACCGACCATCGGCCTGCACCCGCGCGACAACGTCCGCCTGATCGAAACCCTCAAACAGCTGCGCGACATCGGCAACAGCCTGATCGTGGTCGAACACGACGAAGAGATGATGCGCTCGGCAGATTACATCGTCGACATGGGCCCCGCAGCCGGACGTGACGGCGGTCGGGTGGTCTGTTCCGGAAACCTGGCGGAGATCCTGGCCTGTCCGGACTCGGTCACCGGCGCCTACTTGTCGAAACGCAAATCGATCGCCCGGCCACAAAAGCGGCGGTCGCCGACGGGCTGGATCCGCCTGCGCGGCTGCCGCCTGCACAACCTGCAAGGCATCGACGTCGACATACCACAGGGGGTTCTCACCGTTCTGACCGGCGTATCGGGCAGCGGAAAATCGACCCTGATGTACGACATGCTCTTCGAGGGCATCCACCACAAGCTGCGCCATCAGCCCGGCCTGCCCGACCAGCTGGACGGGATAGAGTTCGATGCGCCGATCGACCAGCTGATCGTCATCGACCAGAGCCCGATCGGCCGGACCCCGCGCAGCAATCCGGCCACCTACACCAAACTGTTCGACGAAATCCGCAACATATTCGCCGCTACCCGCGAAGCCAAGATCCGCGGCTACAAATCCGGACGTTTCTCCTTCAATGTCAGCGGCGGCCGCTGCGAAACCTGCAACGGCGACGGCATGATCAAGATCGAGATGAACTTTCTGCCCGACGTCTACATCGAGTGCGAGGAGTGCAAAGGGAAACGCTACAACCAGGAGACCCTGTCGGTGCACTTCAAGGACCACAACATCGCCCAGGTACTGGCGCTCAGCGTCGACGAAGCGGCCGAACTGTTCTCCTCCCTGCCCGGTATCACCCGCAAACTCAGCACCCTGCAGAAAGTCGGTCTGGGCTACATCCAGCTGGGTCAGAGCGCCACCACCCTGTCAGGCGGCGAGGCCCAGCGCATCAAACTGACCCGTGAACTGGCCAAGAAGAGCACGGGCAGCACCCTGTACCTGCTCGACGAGCCGACCACCGGTCTGCACTTCGAGGACGTCGCCAAGCTGATCACCGTGCTCAACTTTCTGGTCGACAAAGGGGCGACAGTGCTGGTCATCGAACACAACCTGGATGTCATCAAGTGCGCCGACCACATCATCGACCTGGGACCCGAGGGCGGCAATATGGGCGGCGCCATCGTCGTCAGCGGCACGCCCGAGGAAGTGGCCGCCTGCCCGAACAGCCATACCGGCGAATTCCTGAGAAAAGTGCTGTAACAATCTGCCGCCAGAGCGCACTCGACCGGATCAGACAAGCCTTATTTCCGGGCTGCGAGAATGAAGATGACCCCTCTGCGCCCGGCACGCGCCCACAGACTCCGCTCGTCGTACAGGGACACGGAAAACGGCGTTTTCGCAAAAATCGACAACCAACGCTCATGGGTCATGGTCGGGTTTTCGGAATCCACGATCACCACCTTGCCATTTTCCTTCAGTACAGCGGCCAGATCGCCGAGTACCTCGGCCGGTCTGGAAAAATCATGAAGCGCGTTTACGATGAAGACGGCATCGCAGCTTTGCCGGGGCAGTTTGGTATCAAACTCAGTGCCCACGACGGTGACGATGTTGTTCAAACCCCTCTGCCTTGCCCGCTGCCGGATGACGGACAAACTACCTTCGTCGACGATATCGTTGGCATATACCCGTCCTCGGGCACCAACCCTCTGGGCCAGCATCAGCGTGAAAAATCCGTCTCCCGCTCCCAGCTCTCCCACCATCATGCCCTCGCGGATAGCGGCGATATCCAAGGCCCGGCTCTCCTTGCTCATCTCGTTACGTCGCAGGTCCCGTTGATCGAGGTCGCTGCCAACCGGACAAGTATGCGGTTCTTGCAGCGTTTCCGCACTCCAGGAAAAAAAACAGACAGACAGTAAAAGGGGAAAAATCAGCTCTATCTTCATTTGGCCTCCTTCATGCCGTAATTACCGATGGCTTCCATTCTCGGGTCACGATCCCGGCATCCGGTTTTGCCGACAAGCAGGTAAACCAGGAATCCGCCGAAGACAATCAACAGACCCGTCAACGATGAAGAGAACCGATCCAACAGGACGTACACCGCCATACAGCCTTCCATCAAGATGAAAAAAACCGGAACATATGGGTAGGCGAAAGTCCGGTAAATTGCCTCGACTTTCCTCCTCGCTCGGAACCGCAGCACGAATAGTCCCGCCACCGACAAGAGCGTAAACAGGCTGATGGAGAATCCGATGAAAACCATGATCTGTTCGAAAGTCGAAGTCAGCAACAGAACGAGAGCGATCATCGTCAGCAGTATGGTCGCCCAAAACGGCATACCATGCCGGTTCTCAATTCCCAGAAGCTGCAAAGACCGATGATCCGCCGCGATGGCCTGGGTTACCCGCGGACCGAAAATGAACAGGGAATTCAAATTGGCCACGAGGCCGATTGAGACTAAACTGGCCACATACTTCCCGCCCGAACTTCCGAAAATGCTCTGGGCGGAGATGACGGCCACATCGAGTTTACCCTGCATATCCGCCAATGGCACAGTATAGAGAAAGATGAAATTGAGCGCCGTGTATAACGACATGACGCTGAAGGTTCCCCAGAATAGAACTTTATGAAGGTTTCTTTCGGGATCCCGGATCTGGCGGGTGATGTACGTGGCCGAATTCCAGCCGGAAAAGGCGAAAGAAACATAGACCAGCATGACGGCGAAAGTCGGGCTGAACACCTGCCTCAGGTCGTCCATCCCCATTGTGACCAGAAAATCGCGGTGTGGCCCTTTATATAAACCGGAAACGCAAAGAACGAGTATGAGCAGGATGTTGATGATGGAAAAAAGAAAATTGGCGTGTACTCCTTTACGGAAGCCGCTCAAATTCAGAACGGCCAACAGCAGGACAATACCGACGGCCATATGCAGAGGCGCCAGGGAAACGAGGTGGGAAGCGTAGCTCCCGAAAGCGAGAGCCGTCATAGCCAGAGGCGCCGCGAAACCGATGGTCATCGACACGAATCCGGACATGAATCCAATGGCGGGATGATAGATTTTGGAAAGAAAGATGTATTCTCCACCGGACTGCGGCATCCGGGCGGCCAGTTCCCCGTAAACCAAGGCGCCGCTCAGCGCAACCAAGCCGCCGCTTATCCAGATCAACAGCAGAGCCGAGACAGAATGGATCCCGGCCGCCAGCAAACCGAGACTGGTATACACTCCGGTTCCGATCATATTGGATGCCACGATTGCCACCGCCCGAACAGGGCTGATTGTCTGACCGGAGGCTGGTACATTGTTCATGCTTCACGCTCCTGACCGACTGAACCCGGGTCTGTCGATCCACTCATCCATACGACCGCCAGGCGGAGCGCGCCAGCCGCCAAAGCTACCATTTTGAAAAAATAGTAGTTTCCTACCCCCTGGTCCCACCTTCAACGATCATCGAAAAAGCGTTCGGAACGGATGGATGAGCGGCAGTTGCGTAATTTTTCAAACTGCAATACAATGCGTTTCACTCCATGAAGCATGTTTTTATGATATGGCAGATTACACCGCTCATCTTCGGAAGTATCGTTCTCTATTCCCTACACCTGCAGGATCGACGCCAGCAAAATTCGATTAACAAAGTATTCATGGCCTTGGTCGGTCTGCACACCACCCTTTCCCTGGCCAAATTTCTGGAATTTTACGGCCTTATCAATGTCGAGCACAATGTCTTGCACAAGCTCAATTCATTCGGCAACATTTTGGGCTATTTCTTGCTCTCGGCGGTTTTCTACGCCATTCTTGCCCTGCTGTTCCATTTTTCCGAGCGGAGAAAGAAATACCCCGGCGTCATCCCGTTCGTCTTGTTCACGTTCAGCTATTTTTTACTGCATTTTCTGGATTTTTTCCGCTATTCGGTTACAGTCAACGGCTTTCATGTCTGTCCTCCTCTGGGCATGATTCAGACCCCAGTGTTCCTGATAGTCCTTTCTCTGATCATTTTCCTGGTGTCCTGTCCAGCCAAACCAGAGTCCAAGACCGGGAATGCCAGAATTCTGACGGTACTGTTGCTTATCGGTTACCTCCTGTTCCTGCTCACTTCCCTATACAGTTCTCTCAGCGAAACGGTGCCGACTCTGTCCATTTTCTACCTGAATATCGCCATATTTGTCTGGTATTCCCGTTCTTATGGAAAAAAAATACGTCTGGCTTCAGGCCTGTCAGAGCAGGAACTCGCCCCATTTTTTCAGGAGAACTACAGTCTGTCCAACCGCGAATTGGATGTATTGACCATGCTGTTGAAGGGGAAAAGCAACAAAGAGATCGAGGACGCCCTGTTCATTTCCGCCAACACCATTCGCAACCACATTGCCGCCATCTATAAAAAAATAGGCGTCAACAGCCGTGGACAGTTGATGAGCCTGATCATCAAACTGCAGAAGAAAGAATGATAATGACCGACATTCACATCATACTCTTCCATCCCGTCCGTTTTACAGATGCGTCAGGCAATCCAGCCAATCCGGCAGATCGCTGATGAGCCGTTCCATAATCGTCCTTGTCCGCTCGGCGAACAAAGCATAGTTCCCATAGGCTTCTCCACCATCTTCGCCCACCAGATCCGAAACCCCTCTCAGAATGAGGGTGCGGACTCCGGCGTGTCGGGCCACCCAGGCGAAAGCCGCGGACTCCCAGTCGGCGGCGACGGCCCGATACACTTTGACGAGACGAGGAATGTCCTGGACGAGGATATCGCGATCGCCGGAAGCGATCACCCCCCGCTTCACCGCACAAGGCACGACGGCAGGCAGCCAAGAGAGATCCAGTTCCGTGGCGTAGAAGGCCGCTTCCCCGCCGTCATCGCTCATCTGTTCGATGAGATCGTAGACCACGGTTCGCTCCGCCAGAACAATCTCCCCCTGTTCCACCCGGCCCTCGATACCGCCGCATGTGCCCAAATTCACCAGCAAGTCGGGTTGATTCTGATCCAAAACCCATTGGGTGCTGGCGGATGCGCTGATCTTACCCCAGCCCCCCTGGACAAAACGGACCGGATGACCGCGCATGCTAAGGTCCAGACGTTCACCGAACGGGGTCTCGGCGATGGAAACGACAGGTAACAACTCCCGAACCATACGCCATTCGGTATCGGCGAAAACCATAACCGTCGTCGTCATAACCGGGGCGATCATGTTATAGACAGGCAGAAACGGGGTCGTATCGGTTGCAATCGGC
>CAYXHZ010000080.1:0-11298 GCA_964465065.1 uncultured Clostridia bacterium | reverse complement strand
AATACTTTGCTGGCAGAAATGCACGAATAATAAAAAAGGTTGCCTGGCACCTATTCCAAATCGGTGAGGCGCAGGATCGGATAGCAATGGCCTTCCCGGGCGTAAGAACTGAACGCACTGGGCAAACCGCCGGTGTCGGTCATGATGCCCCAGGAGGATTCAGGCTCGAGCAGCAGCGGAAGCAACAATCGTGCCCGCTGATTCAAGAAAATGACGAAGTCTCCAGTATTCAATTCTGTTTTTTCCACTGATTTTTCGAGATCGAATTCCGGCATGGATCGCTCTTCCTCGATTCGGGCGGCTACATGAAGTATCCGGTACCTTTCAACCGTGGCCGCGACCGGGGCTTTCAGTTGAAACATCTGCACCTGATGGCGTTGCAGCATATCGATCAGGTTCGTCTCCTGCGCGGGAACTATGTAGGCAACAGGAAGACGAACGCTTCTCTTAACCTTCACCAATGGTTCAAAGCGCTGCCAGTTTTGGGTTTCGGCCCGCCATTCCTCAAGGTTGAAAACGGGGAAGGCGATGGTCGGTTGGCCGGGATCGGGAAAATAGTCCATCCGTGTAAAGGCGCGTTCATCGGGTCCGACTTTTTCCAGTAATCGGGCACGGGCTGTGAGAACCATAGAAAGTATGGTCTGGCTGCGGTCGGCGACGGTTTTCAAAAACGCTTTCATGGCGCTGAGTTGCGAGTCGCTGCGGCGTCGCAGATTGTTGCCGACACCGCCATAGCCCTTACCTTCCAGGATGAATGACAGGGTGTTGTAGATTCCCAGGCTCTGACGGCCGTCGTCGATGTCGTTGGTCGAATAGCGAAGACGATCGTTTTCATCGGGGGATCCGACTGTATAGGGGAATAGAATGTAGCCGTCGTTTTCGATCAACTGTTTCATGGCTGGATAGACGATGTCCTGGCTGTATCTGCGGATGGAAGAGTCGATGTTGAGATTGCTCAACCAGCCCAGCATTTCGTCGGCATTCTTGACTACTCCACGGCTGACCCACCACTTGGAAATGGCGCCGTACTCGTGAACGTCGAGGGTGATCTCCGGAAACCATTCCTGAAAGAGCCTGTGCAGGGCCAGTGTCTCCGGTTCGCTGAGCAGAACATGGTTGCGGTTGAGGTCGCGGTTGTTACCGTTGCGCCGCTGTCTCATTTCCGAGCCGTCCGGGTTGAGGGAAGGAATCAGAATGATATCGAGGAAGTCCAGGCTTTTATCGTTGCGTTTGAGCAGTTCGTTGGCTAAAAGCAGAGCGGCTTCTTTGCCGGAAGCTTCGTCGCCGTGCTGTTGACAGAAGATCAGCGCCAGTGGTTTTTTTTGCCTTTGAGCGGCGAATCGACCGCGGGAAAAAAAAAGGGCGGGAATGTCTCGGCCCTGGGCGGTTTTGCCGATCATGGACATGGACACCAACGGACTCGACTGATCGAGTTTATTAAGCCGAGCCAGCATGGTATCGTAGCTCGTCAATTCCATGGGCTGGCAGAACAGGAGCGTTTGCGTGATCAACAGTACGATGGCAAGCAGTAGATTTTTCATGTCAAAATGTCTCCGATGTTTTCACAATATGTTATTGTAAATTAGTTTACTTTAGATAATCAACCACGAAATAAAAAAATTGCCTGGCACCTGAATTTGACGAAAATGGAATAATACGGTTTGTGTGCCACCATCCTGCATGCGAAATGAATAAAAAACAGAAAAAAAGAAAAACGTTTTGCGGCCAATTCTCGTTTATATTGTATCTGCGTTGAAAACCCTTTCTTTTTTAGAGGAGACATAGAATATGCGTGGAATGAAAGTATTGATCGTAACGATGTTGGCGCTGTTGACGGTTGTCGGGTGTAAGAAAAGCGGGCCGGCTTCGCCAGCCTCGCCGGCTGGAGAGACCGGGGTGAAAAAAAACGGTCCCATGGGGGCCCAGGCTGCCAAAGGCGGTATGGAGATGTTGCCCGTGTCGGCCATCACCACGGAACGCGGTGACATCGATTCGTCAATGGTATTCAGCAGCAATGTCGATTCAGAGAAACAGGTCAAGATATACCCGATGAGCGGCGGCATCCTGGAGGAGATAGTCAGGGATGAAGGCGACCGGGTTCGTAAAGGTGATGTGCTGGCCCGGCTCGATGATCGTGAGGCGCAGCTGGACGAGGAAAAGTCGCGGCTCAACTACGAACAGCTGGCTGCCGAGTTGAAGCGGCAGAAAGAGCTGTTCGAAAAGAACATGATCAGCGAAGACGCCTTCGAGAAGTTGAGATTCAGCACCGAAACCGCCCGGCTCGACTGGCAGACCAAGAAACTGCTGCTTTCCTACACCCGGATCACCACGCCCATCGACGGCTTGGTGGGGCGGCGGGAAATCAAGATCGGCAACAAGGTCAATACCAGCGATCTGGCCTTCACCGTGATCGATACCCAGGAAAAGATCGCCGTGGTGCACGTTCCCGAACAGGACCGCAAGGATATCCAGATCGGCCAGAAAGCCTTCCTCAGCGCCTCGGGAGTCGATGTTCCGGCCAAGGTCAAACGCTTCTCTCCGGCGGTGGATCCGGACAGCGGTACGGTCAAGGTGACGGTGGCGGCCGACGATTCCGGAAATAAACTGGCCATCGGTCAATTCGTCAACGTCCGCCTGATCCGCAGCGTCCATCAGAACGCCCTGCTGGTCAACAAGGAAGCCCTGGTTTACGAAGGCGGCAAGGTGTTCGTGTTCCGGCTCGACGAAGCCGACACGGTGACCAAGCTGGAAATCAAAACCGATTTCGAGAGCGGGGCCAAGGTCGAGGTCGTCGACGGCTTGCGGGACGGCGACCGGGTGGTCACAGCCGGCAAGAGTTCCGTCAAAAACGGAGACAAAGTCAGAGTCATCACCGCCGCTAAATAATGGCGGGTCATTGCAGCTAAGAGGCGCCCATGAACAACAGTCGCTATTCTTTCACCACCAACAGACCGGTGGCCATCACCATGATCGTTTTGGCCATCGCCCTGTTCGGCCTGATCAGTTATACCAAGATGAGTTGGGATCTGATGCCGGAAATCTCCTATCCGACCTACACCATCCGTACCGAGTACCCCGGCGCGGCACCCGAAGAAGTCGAAAATGTGGTGTCCAGGCCGCTGGAGGAACAGCTCAGCCTGATCAAGAACCTCAACAACATCACCTCGGTGTCCCGACCGGAGCAGTCGGACATCATCCTGGAGTTCATCTGGGGCACCGATCTGGACCGCGCCGCCCAGGAGATCCGCGAAAAGCTGGATCAGGTCTATCTGGAACAAGATGTGGAACGGCCGATGATCCTGCGTTACGACCCTTCATTGGATCCGATCCTGCGCATCGCTGTCAGCGACCCCACCATTCCGCTGATGGACCTGCGCCAGATCGTGGAGGACGAGATCGCCCGTGAACTGGAAGGCGTGCCCGGAGTTGCGGCGGCCAAGGTCAAAGGCGGCCTGGAAAAGGAAATCCTGATCAAACTGGACGAAAAGATGCTGACCCAGGCCAAAATTCCCTACGACACCGTCACCGCCCGTCTGCTGCAGGAAAACGTCAACCTGTCGGGCGGCAACATCAAGGAAGGCGAGACCGAGTATATCGTGCGTACCCTCAACGAACTGCGTACGGTGGAGGAAATCGGCGAGATCATCGTCACCCAGAACGATACGGTCAAGGTGCGGCTCAAAGACATCGCCCAGATCGAATACAGCCACAAGGAACGGGACGTCATCACCCGCATCAACGGGGTGGAGAACGTGGAACTCGACATCTACAAAGAGGCCGACGCCAATATCGTGGCCGTTGCCAAGGCGGTCCTGGCCAAGCTGCAGGGCAGCGCCGAGCAGAAGGCGTTCGTGGCGGCCATGGCCGTACAGAAGCCCGAACGGCCTGGCGCCGCTCCCGGAGGCCCGGCCGGCCGTGGCCAGGGACGCCGGGCACGCGGCAATCCGGGAGCCGATTTCGCCGCCCGCCAGCGCGAGCAGCAGATGACCGATTTCATCGCCTACCGTCTGCCCCGGAGCATGCACATCGAGACCCTGTCCGATCAGTCGATCTTCATCGAGAACTCCATCAACGAGGTCAAGAGCACGGCCATCATGGGCGGTTTTCTGGCCATCCTGGTCCTTTACCTCTTCTTGCGTCACCTGGGCACCACTCTGATCGTGGCCGTATCCATCCCGATCTCCATCGTGGCCACCTTCGCCCCTCTCAAACTGTTCGGGGTCAGCATGAACATCATGTCCCTGGGCGGTCTGGCACTGGGGGTGGGCATGCTGGTCGACAGCTCGATCGTGGTCATGGAGAGCATCTTCCGCTGCCGGGAGGAGGGGGACGGCTTTCTGGAATCGGTGACCCGCGGCGTCAGCGAGGTCGGAGCAGCGGTGATTTCTTCGACCCTGACTACGGTGGCCGTTTTTTTCCCGATCGTTTTCGTCGAGGGCATCGCCGGTCAGATCTTCGGCGACCTGTCCCTGTCGGTGGTCTTTTCCCTGCTGGCCTCTCTGCTGGTTTCCCTGTTCTTCATCCCCATGCTGGCCTCCCGCAAGTACGAGTTGAAAACCAGCGAACTGGCTACACCGTTCCGCTACCGCTTCGAAGATAAACGCAGCCTGCGCAATCTGGGTCTGTTGTTCATCGAAGCCCCCTGGATGCTGCTGCGCATTCTGCTGGCCCTGGGCCTGTTCACAGCCGGGTCCGTTTTGTCCGTCCTGCTGGCCCTGCTCTGGTGGCTGATCCGCCCGTTCGGTCTGCAGCGCTTCGTTTTACCCTGGTTCGACAGACTGGCCGAACGTATCCAGAAACTGGCTCCGCTTTGGGATGGATTCAGTCGCAGCGCGGCCTTGACAGTTCTGGATTCCAGTTTCGAAAAGAAGCGCTTCTTTCTGAGCTATGTTCCGATATACCTTTTCGCCCTGGTACGCTTCGTCATGCAGCTGGTCATGGCTCTGCTGGTGCGTATGGCGCTCAGCCTGTTCGTCATCCTGATCGTGATCGGCAAACTGATCCTGTCCCTGTTCGCTTCCGTGCTGGTTCCGCCCATCAACTGGATCACCGGTCAGTTCAACGTTTTTCTGGACTGGGTCAACCGGGGTTACCCGCGACTGCTCGATTTCTGCATGAAGCATGACTGGCGGGTTCTGGGCATCACCCTGCTGGTTTTTCTGCTGTCCGTTTTCGTGCTCTACCCGTCTCTGGGCAGCGAACTGATCCCTCAGGTTCACCAGGGCACCCTGTACCTCAACGTCAACTTTCCGGTGGGCATCCCGGTGGAGAAGAACGACGAACGCATGAACGCCATCGCCGAAAAGATCCGTCAGCTGCCCCTGGTCAACAGTGTCGGTTACGCCTCGGGAACGACCACCGACGAGCTGTCGGAAAGCGAGGTGGGCGAGCACATCGCCAAACTGACGGTCAACGTGGAGAAAGGCGACGACATCTACGGCAACGAGGAACGGGTCATCGCCGGCATCCGCGAACTGATGGCCGACAAGACCGACCTGGACTACACGATCGCCCGCCCGGTCCTGTTCACCATGAAGTCGCCCATCGAGCTGGTGATCAAGGGCTACAACCTGGAATCTCTGCGCAGTACCTCGCAGCAGATCTATCAGGGTTTGTTTGCCATCGAGGGACTCAAGGACATCCAGTCCACCACCCGACCCGGCTTTCCGGAACTGGTGGTGCAGTTCGACCGCGCGCGTCTGTCCCATTACGGCCTGAACGCCTTCACGGTGGCTTCCCTGATCAAGAACAAGGTGGAAGGAAACATCCCCACCACCTTCAAGGAGCAGGACAAGCGCATCGACATCCGCGTCTACCTCCGCGACGACCAACGCCAGAAGGCCGAAGACATCCGCAACCTGGTGGTCAATCCAGGCGGGCAGATTCCGATCCGCCTGGGCAGCGTGGCCGAGGTCAACATCCTCAGCGGACCCAACGAGATCCGCCGCGTCGGTCAGGAACGTTCGGCCATCATCACCGCCAACGTGGACGGTATCGACCTCAACCAGGCGGTGGAAAAGATCTATGCCATGCTGGACGGTTTGGCCCTGCCTCAGGGTATCCGCTACGATCTCAGCGGTCAGAACAAGGAAATGGAGACTTCCATGAACAGCATGATCCTGGCCATGCTGCTGGCGGCCTTTCTGGTCTACATCGTCATGGCTTCGCAGTTCGAATCCTTCCTGCACCCTTTCCTGATCATGTTCTCCATCCCCATGGCCATGATCGGTGTCATCGTCACCCTGTGGATCATCGGCATGCCCCTGGGGGTGACCGTCTACATCGGCATCATCACCCTGGTGGGCGTGGTGGTCAACAACGCCATCGTGCTCATCGACTACATCAACACCCTGCGCAAACGCGGCGAGGAGAAGCTGGAGGCCATCAAAAAAGCGGGTGCCGTCCGCCTGCGGCCGATCCTGATCACCACCCTGACCACCATCCTGGGACTGCTGCCCATGGCCATGGGGCTGGGGGAAGGGGCAGAAATCCGCACGCCGATGGCAGTCACTGTCATCGCCGGGCTGGGCAGCTCCACCTTTCTGACCCTGGTGCTGATCCCGCTCCTCTACAAACGGTTCAGTCGCTGACAGGGAAATGGAGATACCCTATGGACGAATATAAACTGCCGGAACGCTTGATCCCCCGGTTTTCGGTGCGCCGGCCGGTGACGGTGGTCATGATCATGTTGGCTGTCGTGGTCATCGGCCTGATCGCCTACTACCGCATCAACCTGGATCTGATGCCCGAAGGTATGAACAATCCCATGCTGATGGTCAACGTGCCCTACCGCAACGCCAGCCCCAAGGAGGTGGAGGAGCAGATCGCCAAGAACATGGAGGGGGAACTTAAAACGGTGAAAAGCCTGAAAAGGCTGTACAGCCGTTCCTCCAACAACAGTTGTTTCTTTTTCCTGGAGTTCGCCCAGGACACCAATATGGACCTGGCCTATTCCCAGGTGGCCGACCGCATAGAACGCGCCCGGGTGCTCCTGCCCAGCGACGTGGAGCAGATTTTCATCCACCGCCGTCGCGAGAACGATATCCCCATCCTCTACCTGGCGGTCGCCTACCCGGAAAACCTGGACGACCCCTATTTCCTGATCGACCGCTACGTCAAGCGGGCTCTGGAAGGGGAGGCCGGCGTGGCCACGGTGGAACTGGAAGGGCTGCGCGAGAAGAACATCCAGATCATCGTCGATTCGGACAAGATCCGCGCCTACCGCATCAACCTGTCCCGGGTCATCCAGGAGCTGATGCAGGAAAATTTCGCCATCTCCAGCGGTTACGCCCGCATGGGCGAGAGGAAGTTCATGCTGCGGGTGTCCAACCGCTTCCGCACCCTGGAGGATGTGCGCCGGGTGGAGATCCGGCCGGGACTGACCATCGCCGATGTGGCCGAGGTGGTTTTCGACTTCGACGAGGAAGTGCAGACCATCTCCCGTTTCGACGGCAAGCTGGCGGCCACTTTGGTGGTTTACAAGGAGAGTACGGCCAACACCGTCGATGTGGCCGACAAGGTCAACCGTCGCCTCAATGAGCAGTTCGCCGCCGAACCCATGCTGCGCGACCTGGGGTACTACGTCTTTTTCGATCAGGGCGAGCTGATCCTGGAATCCATCGACAACGTCAAGGAAACGGCCATGTGGGGCGGTCTGTTCGCCTTTCTGGTCCTCTATCTCTTTCTGCGCCGGCTGCGGGTGACCCTGATGATCACCCTGGCCATCCCCCTGTGCCTGCTGATCACCATCCTGATCCTGTACTTCATGGGCTGGACCCTGAATACCATCACCATGATGGGATTGATGCTGTCTATCGGCATGGTGGTGGACAACGCCATCGTCATTTCGGAAAACATCTACCGCCACCGTCTCGGCGGCCTGGACGCCCGGCATGCGGCCATCGGCGGCGCCTCCGAGGTGGGACTGGCCATCACCCTGTCCACCCTGACCACCATCGTCGTCTTTCTGCCCCTGATGCTGATGGGCGGGGATTCCAACATGACCTTCATCATGTTCCGTCTGGGCGCGCCGGTCATCTTCGCCCTGGCTGCCAGTCTGCTGATCGCCCTGATGTTCATTCCCCTGTCTTCGGTCAAGCTGATGGACAAGAAGGAGCAGGCCAACCTGCGTTACGCCACCCACAACCCGCTGGTCCAGTTCTACCAGACGGCCCTGGTCAAGGTGTTCAAGCACCGGCTCAACTCCCTGATCGTCATCGCCCTGCTCATCTTCAGCATGTTCATCGCCCTGGGCATGATGAAGACCGGCGACTCGGCGGAAGGTGGCTTCCAGGACGCCAGTTTGCACATCCGTTTCCCCTCCACCATGTCGGTGCAGAAGCGGGACGAGGCGCTGACCACCCTGACGGACAGCATCTGGAAGCAGGCCAAGCGTTACGAACTGGAGCACGTCTACGCGGCCATGCGCCGTTTCGGGGGCAACATCGAGCTCTACCTCAAACCGATCCGCGACAAGCAGTGGTATCAGGTGCTGTGGCGCAAGTTCGCCAACAGCCTGGGCATCAGCGACTATCACCGCATGACCCGCGAGGAGCTGACCGAAGATCTCAAAAAGATCCTGCCACAGATTCCCGGAGTGACGGTGCGCACCAGCTGGCAGGACAGCGACGGTCAGAGCGATATGGCGCTGACCTACACCCTGCGCGGTTACGACACCGACGTCTTGATGAGCTTCGCCGAGGAGCTGGAGAAACAGTTCCAGCTGCTGCCCGACGTCATGAGCATCGAGGACGCCACCGAGACCGGCAACGACGAGATCCACGTGGTCATCGACCGCGAACGGGCCTTCAACGTCGGCGTCGACGCCGCCTACGTGTCCCGTTACCTGGCCTACTCGCTGCGTCCGCGCAAGGTCAGCACCTACCAGACCGACGAGAAGGAGATTCCGGTCTACGTCAAATTCCGGCCCGAACAGCGCCGCGAGGTGGCTCAGCTGCGCAACACCTTCTTCCAGGCCGAGAACGGCAACGAGACCACTCTGGACGCGCTGGCCAGCCTCTCCTTCCAGAAAAGCCTGGGCAGCATCGGCCGGGAGAACGGCAAGTCGTTTTACGAGATCACCGTCTACGTCAGCGGAGAGAAGATGCGTCAGGTGGAGGGCGAAGTCGAAAAGATCCTCAAGAATTTTTCGTTCCCCACCGGTTATTCCTACGAAAAAGGGGCCCGTTTCCGCCGGTTTCGCGAGCAGAATCAGGATCTGACCAGCGGTCTGATCTATTCGGTCATCTTCATCCTGCTGATCATGGGCGTGCTGTTCGAATCCTTCGTGCTGCCGCTGTCCATCCTGGTGGCCATCCCGGCGGCTTTCGTCGGCGCCTTCTGGCTGATGGCCCTGACCGGCACCACCTTCGAGATCATGGCCGGTATCGGCCTGGTGGTCCTGATCGGGGTGGTGGTCAACAACGGCATCGTGCTCATCGACATGATCAATCAATACCGCCAGCAGGGCATGGCCCGGGAACTGGCCATCGTCACCGCTGGAGTCAACCGCATCCGTCCCATCCTGATGACGGCCATGACCACCATCTGCGGCCTGATCCCCATGGCCATCGGCAACACTTCGCTGATGGGCATGCCCTATTCGCCGCTGGGGGTGACCATGATCGGCGGGTTGATCAGTTCCACCTTTTTGACCCTGTTCGCCGTACCCGTTTTCTACACCTATTTCGACGACATGCGCCACTTCTTTCCGGAATTACTGGGACGACTGCTGGCCGCAAGACCGGGAAAAAAGAAGTAGACAGACGTCGATTTATTTGGCCGGAGCCGCCTCTGGGCGGCCCCTCGCCATAAACCCGAGTTCTCCTGTTCAGCGACTCATCTGATCGATCACCTGGGCGATGGTCATCTGGCAGACCGGGCAGAAGTTCATGCTGCGGGTGAACATGGTGCAATCGGCGCTGGAACGGTAGTAACCTTGCGCGTGGTAATTGGCGCCTTCGAAGAGGCCGACCTTGTTGCGGTATTTCATCTTGGCGAACTGGCCCTGTTCAGTCTGCAGCTGTTCTCTGAACAAAGCCTCCATTTCGCTCTCCGGCGCCTGACGGGTCCGGATATCGGCGCGTCGTTCCTCCACCTGGCGGCCGTAGGTCTCGAAGGCCTCCTTGTCCCAGGGCGTAGGCAGCGGGGTACCCTTCTTGACCAGGTCTTCCCACTTGAACCAGCCGTTCAGGTAGGCGGTGACGTTCTTCTCCCAGGGCTCGATGGTGATCGGGGTGTCGGTCTCGTAGGCCACCGCCGATGTGTAGTACTCGTCGGCCAGGGCGGCCAGGTGGTGACCCATCTCGTGGATGACGATATAGTCGGCGAAGGCGTTGTCGGCGGCTACGGTGGCGTAGAGCTTGTAGATTCCGCCGCCGCCGTAGGTGCGTTCGTTGATCAGGATGATGGTGAAGTCGTAGGGGACGGTGGCGGCTGCGTTGCGCACGGCCTTGTTGTCCGAACTCAGGGCGTAGCGTTCCGAATCGAAGGCGCTGTAGCGGACCGCCAGGGGGGAATTGCGAAAGAGAGCCGCGTGCGGCCGGGTGACGCCGGACTCTTGAGCCGGGGTCTGTACGGCGCGGATGCTGATCTTGTTCTTCATGGACCGATAGGGTTCGGTTTCCAGCAGGACATTGCCCAGCCGCTGGGCGTCCTGGCGGAACTTGTCCATCTCCAGTGCCGTGTAGCCGTCGCCGAGGATGACGATGTCCAGACGGTGTTCGGGATCGTCGTCGCCGAACAGCGAAACACTCTGGTAAGCGGCCGGCGGGGGATTGGGGTTGATCTGGCGGTAATCCGGATCGATGGCCTGCTGCCAGACGGGCTGGAAGTTGTTGCTCGCATCGCGTTTGTCGATGCGCAGGGTGACCGGGGCCTTTGGCCAGGGAATCCGCACCGATTCGTGATAGCAGCCCCAGCGGGAACGGGCCTCGGGAATGGTCTGCCATTCTCCGAAAATGGAGGCGAAGCCCTCGCTGTACAGTTCGGTCTTGCCGCTGCCGTCCAGGACGACGAAACGGTAGGGGCCGAGATCCAGCGGGTCGCCCAGGACGGTACAGCTACCCGACCAGGGTCCGTCGCAGCGGATTTCGTCAACGGCGAAGCGCTCTTCGCTGGCGTTGCCGGAGTGGTAGTAATCGATGCGCATGGTTTTATGTTGGAAATGATTGTCGAAGGCGGTCTGAGCGTTCATGGCAAAGAGCGGGAAAATGGTTGCGAGAAGCAGAATGCAGGGTTTCATGGGCACCTCACTGTATACGCTGATTGTAAATAAGCGGAATTAAATGTGCAAGCGTC
>CAYXHZ010000079.1:0-11434 GCA_964465065.1 uncultured Clostridia bacterium | reverse complement strand
ATTTGTTATAATCTGCTTCAGAATACCGCGTTGAACGGTGCGGACGAATTCAGGAGCAGAAGTGATCGCATGCCTGTCAACAGATTGAAAAACAAGATTTCCAGCCTGGCTTTCCGACACCGCCGCTACATCAGCAGCGGTGCGCTGCTGCTCGGAACCCTCATCAAGGTTTTAGCTCGAGGCCGGTCCGGCCGGACAGTCTGGCTGGTGGGAATCGGACTGATCCTGCTGGCCCTGGCCTTGCGGATCTATGCGGCCGCTTACCTGCGCGGCCGGCACGTGGTGACCGAGATCGAAGCCGAATCCCTGTGCATCGCCGGACCCTTCGCCTACGTCCGCAACCCTTTGTACATCGGCAATTTCATCATCGGACTGGCTGTCGCCCTGACCCTGAACGAATGGTACTGTTACCTGATCTTCGGTGTCGAATTCACCTTGATGTACGCCCTGATCATCCCCTACGAGGAACAGTTTCTATCCAGAAAATTCACGGCCGATTACTCGGCCTACTGTTCGGAAATTCACCGTTTTCTGCCCAGCCTGCGGCCCTACCCCGAAACCCATGCCGTGACCCCGAATTACCGTTCCGCCCTGGTCGGCGAGGCACCGCACGTTTTGATCCTGCTTTTGGCCTTCACCCTGTTCTACTACCTGTTCATCGCCTGAAGACACTCAGACCCCGGATCATTTCAGATTCTTCTTGAACTCGATCAGGCGGTACAGATCGTCGAGCTGCCACAGGGTATGAACGTTGACCACCAGGGGGATGAGCCTGCCGACGGCCTGTCTTTGCCGAAAGCGCTCGATGATTCCCCGGTCGACACCCAGGGCCTCGACAGCCGGAGCATGCCGGGCGCTGAAGTAGAAGCTCAATTTGAAAAATCCCTGCCACACCGACAACCAGAATACGGTTTTCTTCTTGCTGGTCAGCTTGCACAACCAGGCCTTGCCGTCCTGGTAGTAGCGCCATTCGGGCTGCAGCATGAAAGGCTCGGCACCGATTCTGGCCATGAACTGCCCGTAGACCTCGAACGCCGGGCCCAAGGCGGCGGCGATCACTTCGGTGTCGGGTTGAATATTCTCGTCTCGCAATTGTTGAATTTCCATGGGTTCCTCACGCTTGAGCGTCATAAATCGTCCTCGCTGACCACCGGAATTCCATTCTCCTTCAACAGCTTCGTGGTGATGCCATCACCGGAAACGACCCGGCCCGAGAAATTGCCGTCGTAGATCCGGCCGCAACCACAGGAGGGACTGCGCTGTTTGAAAATGGCGCCGCCGACAGCGTACAGGCGGGCGATGGCCAGCGTCTGTTCGGCACCACGATGAAAGGCGGCCGACACGTCGAAACCGGCACAGTCGATCACCCGCCCGGAGCGGATTTCGGCCGCCGGACGCGGTGTCGGCAGTCCGCCCAGCTGCTCGGGACAGACGGGGATCAGGGTCTCGACGGCAGCCAGGGCGAGAACCCGCTTATCGGCGACTGATTGCCCGTCGTAGCGGCAGGCGATACCCAGCAGGCAGGCGCTGCACAGCCTCATGCCGGCTCCGGCGCCCACAGGGAATCGGCGGTGGCAGACAGAACCAACCGCTGCCCCTCCGCCAGGACCTCCCGGGCGAACACGCCCAGGCCGACCCGGGTGCCTTCTGACGATTCCTGATACACTGTGGCGCTGGCCGTCACCGTCTCCCCGGGCAGGACCTCGCGCACGAAACGTCCGTAGAGTCGGCGCAACACCAGTTCCCCGTTCATGTCGAAAGGCAGCACATCGAAAACCCAGGCGATGTAGGCCACGTTGTTGACATGGCAGTTGGTGTCGATTTCTGACGGCCGGACAGTGAAATTGAAAGCTCCCGGGCCGGGTTGCGAGAGCTGCGGCCGGTCCTGATCGTCGTCGGGAAAGGGCGAAGGACCGCCGAGCTGCGGTTGCCAGGCGTCCAGGTACAGGGGCATGATCGCCGCCGGCTTGGCCGATGCGAGATCGTAGAACAGCCACAGGGAACGGGCCGAGCCGAGTACTTCGCCCCGTTCGGACACGATACGGTACTCCCGGGTGGCGAACATGCGCCGGGCCCAGGAAACCCAGGTCTCCACCCGGAAGCGCTCCCGGTAGCGGGGATAGCGCTGCATGTCCAGGCTGCCGCGCAACAGCACCCAACCGAAGCCCCGGTCGCGCAGCTTGTGGATGTCCAGCCCGGCGGCGGCGCAGTGGCTGGCGGCCGTTTCCTCGATCAGTCCCAGCAGATGGACGGCCAAGAGGCGGCCGCGGCCGTCGCTCTCGTAGAAGCGCACCTCGTATTCCCGGCCGTGCCGGATCAGGTCGTTCATCGCAGTAAGGCCCCGGCGGCCAGGGCGATCTCGTCGTCCAGGGCCTGGTCCGTCACCCGTGCTGTGGGCGGCAGCTCGGTCTTGTAGAGCATGAAGCGGATCTCCGATTCGGTGTAGCGGAACATGTCCTGATAAGAACGCAGGGGGTTGACGGCGCCGGCGCCGAAGGGGTCGGCGTCACCGTAGGAGAGGATGATACCGAATTTCTTGCCCTTGAGCACCCCTGTCTGGTCGTTGTGAAAACCGTAAAAACGGTCGATGAACAGCTTCATCTGGGCGCTGACGGCGAACCAGTAGACCGGGGAGGCCAGCAGGACGGCGCGGCTGTCGAGGATCTTTTGATACAGGGGCTTCATGTCGTCGTCGACGACGCAGTAGCCGCCCTGGCCCTGACGACAGGCGTCGCAGGCCAGACAGGGGCCGATATGCAGGTCTTTCAGGGCAACTCTGTCCACCTCGACAGCCATTGTCTGCAGTTTCTCGATGACCCGGTCGGCCAGGTAGCTGCTGTAGCCGTCCTTGCGCGGGCTGGCGAGAACCGCCAGGATCTTCTTCTTCATCTTCGCTTTCTCCTTTTCATTCCGTTCGACATTGTATCCGACATTTTCCGTATTTTCCAGCTGCCAAAAACAAACATTAAAGACTTGCCGCCATACTCCGGGCAGGATATGATGCGAGCAAGCTCGGAGCCAAGGCCATGAAAATCGATCGTCTGCTCGGTATCGTCGTTTTGCTGCTCAACCGGGATATCCTTCCGGCCAGCGCTTTGGCCGAACGATTTTCGGTCAGCGTCCGGACCATCCAGCGCGACATGGACTCCCTGATCACGGCCGGGATTCCGGTATACGCCCTGCCGGGACAATCCGGCGGTTACGGAATCAGGCCGCAGTACAAGCTGAACCACCGTCTGTTCAGCGGCGAGGATTTCCTCAACGTGCTGACGGCCCTCAAGGGCATCCAGGGCAGCTTCGCCGACCAGCGCTTTCTGGGTTCGCTGGAGCGGATGTACAGTCTGCTGCCCAAGGAGCTGGCTGGCACCGTTCAGGAACGGGAACAGACTCTGATGTTCGATTTTTCCCTGCCGAAGCGGAATACGGTCCTGATCGAAAAGCTGCAGCGCATCGAGACGGCGATCGCTCGGAGGCGCTTGCTGAGTTGCCGCTACTCCAGTCACAGGCAGGCCGACGTGGTCAGGTTGATCGAGCCCATGACCTTGATCATGCAGTGGGGCTCCTGGTATCTGTTCGCATTCTGCCGGATCAGAATGGACTGCCGCCTTTTCAAGGTGAGCCGGATCCACGATATCCTGGAAACGGGCGAAGCGTTCGTCCGGCGCGATAAAAGTTATGACGAACATCTCCAGGCGCACCCGTTGTTCCAGAATCCGAACCTGGTCGAGCTGGAGTTCACTGCCGGTCCGCAAGCCCGGGCCCAGGTCGAGGAATGTCACCCTGGCGACGAGATCGAATACTGCAGCGACGGGTCCGTCACCGTCCGCTGCCGGCAGCCAGAGGAGGACCGCCTGTACCGTTACCTCTTATCCTACGGGGATGCCATCAAGCTGATCCGGCCGGTACGGGTCCGGGACAAGCTCAGGAGTCTGGCCGAACAAATTCGCAAAAAATACGAGTGAGTCGCAATTACGACCATACGCTGTCGTAATACCCCTTGTATAATCTGCTTATGAGCGAACACAAAACCTTCAACCATCAAACCGGACGATTCGTCTCCTGCGGCGATACGGAACTCTACCTGGAAGAACTGGGGCCGGCCGATGCGCCGACGCTCCTGCTGCTGCACGGCGGCATGGGCAGCATCGAAGATTTCAATCCCATCTGCCCGGCTCTGGCCGACCGCTTCCATCTCATCGGCCTGGACAGCCGCGGGCATGGCCGTTCCCGGTGCGGCAACAGAGCGCTGAGCTACGCCCAGTTGTGCTCCGATCTGGAAAAGGTCGTCTCGTCGCTGGCTCTCCAGGCCTACGGCATCATCGGTTTCAGCGACGGTGGCATCACCGCCTGCCGCTTCGCCTCGACACGGCCTGCCGGCCTGCACAGCCTGGCCACCATCGGTTCGAGCTGGGAAATGAGCGAACAGGACGGCGCCTACGGATTGTACAGGAGCATGACCCCTCAGCTGTGGAAACGTTTCTTTCCCGCATCCGTCAAACTGCAGCAAGCGCTGCAACCCGAGTCCGACTGGACCGCTTTCGCCGCGCAGGTGTTCTCGATGTGGTGCGACCTCAGCGAGCAGGGACATCCCGGGAAACTCATGAAAAAAATCCCCTTCCCCTTTCTGGCCATCCGCGGTGAAAAAGACCGCCTGACCAGCATCGAAAGCCTGGTCCGCCTGCGGCAGCTGACCAAGAAGGTCCGCATCCTCAACATCCCCTTCGCCGACCACGTCGTCTTCGCGGACGAACCGGCCATCGTCGTATCCATGATCATGACCTACCTGGATACGCAAAACAAGCGTTGACCGATCGTCACGAAGGATTGACTGTCGTCCGGGAGATTATCCGCCTCTTCCGGTAACGACGAAATGCGGCTTCAGCCTTGGCGGCGGATGTTTTCGGCAATCTGCTGCAGCAGGTCCCTGATGCGGAAAGGCTTGGGCAGAACCGCCGCCGCCCCTTTGCGCCGCAAGTCTTCCAGATCGTCTTCGGTGATATAACCGGAAATCAGGATGACCGGCAGGAGCGGCGCCTCCGGGCGCATGGCGGCCAGAGCGTCCCGCCCGTTCATGAACGGCATGTTGATGTCCATGACGACGATATCGAAGGCATCCGGATCGGTCTTGACGGCCTTTACCCCTTCCAGACCGTTATCCAGAAGTGTGACGGTATAGCCGTGACGTTCCAGGCCGTTTTTGAGAAACTGACGGATGAATTCCTCGTCCTCCACCACCAGCACCCGACCCGGGCGATGATTTTTTTCGGACTCCGCCTGACGCTGCGGAGGCTTTTGCGCCGACAGCGGAAAGAAGAGGGTGAAGGTCGATCCCAAACCAACCTGGCTGACCACCCGCACCTGCCCCTGATGCTCCTGCATGATCCCGTACAGGGCCGACAAGCCGAGGCCGCTGCCCTGGCCGGGATCCTTGGTGGTGAAAAAGGGCTCGAAGATCCGCTCCAGTTGGTCTTCGGGAATACCCACCCCGGTGTCCGTCACGGCCAGCACCAGCATATCCTGTTGCCGCTGACAGAGCGATTCGGCCAGATCGGCCGGTATGACGGAAGTCTGTACGGTCAGGCGGCCGCCGTCGGGCATGGCGTCGCGGGCGTTGACGAACAGGTTGAGCAGCACGGTCTGCAGCAGGCTGGGCTCGCCGAGAATATGGACTGAAGGAGCCTCGAGCCGGGTGTCGATGACGATACGCCGGTCGAAGGTGTGCGCCGCCAGATCCAGGACGTCGACGATCAGTTTGTGCAGGTCCAGCACCTTCTTCTGGCTGGCATGGCGTCGGGCGAAGCTCAGTAGCTGCCGGGTCAGACCGGCGGCCCGTTCCACCGTGGTCTTGATGGACTTGAGCATGCTCTGGCTGGACTGATCGCGGCTCAGTTTCATCTCCAGCAATTCGGCGAAGCCGTTGATCCCGGCCAGCATGTTGTTGAATTCATGGGCCACGCCGCCGGCCAACTGGCCCAGGGCATCCAGGCTCTGCCGCTGCCGCAGTTCTTCTTCCAGCCGGTACTGGGCGGTCTTGTCCCGAAAAACGAATACATAGCCGCAACACTGTCCCTGTTCGTCCAGAATGGGCGAAGCCGAAGGCGCCAAACGAAACTCATGGTCATCCCGGGCCAGCAGCAGATGGTTGCGCTGGGCATGATCCTTGTCCACGCGCTCGACGATCTGGTGGACGACGTCATCCAGACGCAGCCGTGCCGGCAGGCTGCGCAGGGGAAAAACCTCCAGCAGCGGTCTGCCGATCGCCGCTGCGCCTTGCCAAGCGCTCAAGGTCTCGGCCGCCGGGTTCATGCGACGAATGTTGCCCCGGGCATCGCTGGCCACGACCGCATCACCGATGGAGTCCAGTATGCTGGTCAAATCCTGCTCGCTGCGACTCAGAGCGGTCTCTGCCTCCCGGACACGTTGCCGCTCGGAAACCGTTCTGGAGCCCGGAGTCCAGGTTGTCAGGAAAGTCCGCGCCACGGGAATCTGGTCGGCCGGAAGGCACAGTTTCCAGGCCCGCGGCCCCCGCTGCTGCCAGCCGAACGGTTCTCCCGCAATCAGCAGGACCCCGCAAAACCGGTCCCACAGGCCGGCCAGCAATTCCTCGCCCTGGCCATCGCTGTCGGCCAGCAGCACCACGGTCCCGTGCAGGAGCTCGCTTTTCACCGGCTGCCAGGCCGTAAAGCCCGGAGGTGCATTCGGACCGGAGCATAAAAAGCGGCAAGACACTTTACTATCCCCGCAACAGCTGGATCTGGAGCCGAGTGTTTTCTGTATTCCCAATCATATTCGTCTGATACATACAGTTATGCAATAACCTAATTCCGGCCTGTTTTCAACGAAATCCCGCATCAGGCACAGCCACGGGAATGCAGCTTGCCAGACATCTCTCATTTTCGGGTTGTCACCCCCTGCCCGTTGTACTATTATGGAAACAGTCAGTATCAAGACAGGGAAAAGGAGTCAACATGAGCATTTTCACGGACATTCTCGCAAAAACCGGTGTCACTCAGAAGATGGATGCGGCCATCAAGAACGCCCAGTCCACCATGGCCAAACCGGCGGAGCCGACGACGCTCAAGACCATGCCGGCCGTCGACGTCATGGCCATCCTGGAGAAACGCGCCGCCGCCAAGAAAGAGAAGCTCAACTGGAAGGAGTCCATCGTCGACCTCATGAAGCTGATCGAGATCGACAGCAGCTTCAAAACCCGCAAGGAACTGGCCGTCGAGTTGAAATGCCCGGCCGACCTGATGAACGACTCGGCCAGGATGAACGTCTGGCTGCACAAGACCGTACTCCAGAAAATATCCGAAAACGGCGGTAACATCCCCAAGAATCTTCTGGACTAAGCTGCCCGGAAAAATGCCGGGGCGGCTGACAGCCGCCCCGGCATCCCGAATCAGGCCCCGCCTTCGGCAGGACCGAAACCTTGCCTATTTGCGAAGCGGCAGAATCTTCTTGAACAGCGCTTTGTCCTCTTCGATTTTCTTCTCGTTACCCACGACGCAAAGGTAGTCCTGGGCCATCACATCCTGCACCATCTTGGCAAAGCCTTGCAGATCCGCCAGGCTGGTGGACAGGATCTCGTCCCGCTCCTTCTGCAGTTTTTCCAGGCTGTCGCCGCGCAGGTAGCGCCGAACGGCCAGATTGCCCTTCTGGTTGGGGTTGAGCGGCTGATCCAGATTGGATATGGTGCCGATGATCAAGCGGCGCAGCTCGCGCTCGTCCAGCTTCAGTTCGGACAGGAATTTGGCGGCGCCCTGATAGTTTTCGACCGTTTTCTGGAGGTTGGGGTCGCGGTACGAGGCAAACGCCAGCAGACCGGCGTCGTCCATGTAGGTGAAGCCGCCGTAAGCTCCGCCCTGGACGCGGATGGTGTTCTGCAGGTAGACGGTGGACAGCAGCTGGCTGAGCACCTCCATCTTGCCGCTGTGCTGGTAGCCCAGTTTCTTGTAATCGTAGCCCTTGAGCACGTACTGCACCTTGGAAGCGTCCTGGAAGCCCTCGTTGAGCGGTTCCTTGGCGAAACTGTACACCGCGGGAAGCAGTTCGGCCTTGGGCAGAGTCGTCAGCATGGCCGGCAGGGTTTCCCTGACCGCCTTCAGCTGCTCGTCCTGGCAGGTGACGCCGATCTTGAGACCGTTCAGATTGATCAGTTTAACCTGCACTTCCTGGAGCTTGGCGGCGATTTTCTTGACGTCCGCTTCGGCGTTGACCTCGTTGAGGAAGCGGTAGTAGCCGTAACCGGAAATCAGGTCCTGGTAGGCACCACGGTTGGACAGATAGGACATCAGCCGGGTGGCGGCGATACCCAGACCGTTGTAGTCCAGACGCTGTTCGAACTGGGCCTTGGTGCGCAGCAGCATTTCCTTGAGGCGGGTCTCGTCGGTCCACTTGGTGTGCAGCAGCTGCTGCTTCATCAGTTCGGCCATCCGCTCCAGCTTTTCGGGCATGACCTTGCCGCTCATGACGAAAGCCGGTTTGAGCCGCTCGTCGTCGCGGTCGATGTCCAGAACGTTGAGATAGGTGAAGATGCCGCCGGTGTGCAGGTTGACCTGGTTTTCCAGATCGCCGTAGCTGTAGGCCTCGGTGGACATGGCCCCCAGCAAGTCGCTGTAGAGCTGCAGGTAGGGAATCATGGCCTGGTCGACGGCCGAGGCGTCGAAGTAGAGGTTGAGGTAGACGATCCCCTTGCTGAAGGTATCGAAGTACATGAGATCGGCATCGGCCAATTTGTCGAGTTTGATGGGCAGGTCCTCGTGCTTCTTCTCGATATCGGCGATTTCCAGCAAAGGTACGGTTTTCAGAGCCTCGGGATCGTCCTGGCGCTGCTGGTAGGCTACCAGTTCCCTGGTCTGGGTGACGATGGCGGCGATCTCATCCGGGCTCATCTTGGCCTTGATGTCGGCCAGCTTGCGCTCGCTTGCCTTGACCAGCTCCTTCTCCAGACCGGCCTTGGGCTCCATGACCACCGTGCAGACATGGGGGTTGTTGAGCAGGGCCTTGTCGATCAGCTGCTCGAAGTATTTCTGATCCAGCTTGGCGCGGATGGCGGCCAGTTCCTGGTTGAAGGACAGGGTGACGAAGGGGTTGTCGGCGAACATCCAGCCGCTCGAGGCCATCATGGCCCCCAGGATGCCGGTGAACGAGCCGCGGCCTTCGCGCAATTGGAACTCCTGACGGTTGATGATGCCTTCCAACATCGTACGGTCGAAACCGCTGCGGACGACTTCCTGGAGGGTGTCGTGGTAAACCTGGTCGAATTTGGCCAAATCGTCGCCTTTGGCGTTCTTGATCGTCAACAGGAAAACCGGCTGCTGGATACCGTCCACGTAGGCCGACACGTCCTCGCCGATGCCGGCCTGCTGCAGGGCCAGTCGCAGCGGAGCGGCCTGGTGGTTGACCAGGGCTTCGGCCAGAATGTCCATGGCGATGTTGGATTCCTGATCGGTATTTCTGCCGTAGACGCTGCCGCGGGCGATCATGGTCTTGCCGACGGTGGCCGTTCCCTCGGGAACGCCGTACTCGCCCTTGACCAGCTTGGGTTCAGGCAGGGGCTGCTGCAGCGGGATGTCGCTGTCCACGACGATTTTGTCGTACGCGGCCAGATATTTGCCGTCGATGAAGGCCAGTTCCTTGTCGATGGCGCCGTTGCCGTAGAGGTAGATGTAGCTGTTGGCCGGATGGTAGTACTTCTTGTGAAAGGCGGTGAACTGTTCGTAACTCAGGTCCGGAATGGCCTCCGGGTAACCGCCGGAAGACTTGCCGTAGCCGTTGTCCGGGAACAGGGTCCGGGACATGAGCAGGTCCAGCTGCCGGTCCGGCGCCGAATAGGCGCCCTTCATCTCGTTGTAGACGACGCCTTTGTAGGCCAGCGGGGCTTCGGGGGATTCCAGCTCGTAATGCCAGCCTTCCTGCTGCAGAATTTTCGGATCTTTATGCAGCATGGGTTTGAAGACGGCGTCCAGGTAGACGTGCATCAGGTTCATGAAATCCTTGTCGTTGCGGCTGGCCACCGGGTAAATGGTGTAGTCGCTGCCGGTCATTGCGTTGAGGAAGGTGTTGAGCGAACCCTGGGAGAGCACCTCGAACGGACTCTTGACCGGGAAACTCTCCGAGCCGTTGAGCACCGAGTGCTCCATGATATGGGGGATGCCGGTGTCGTCCGGAGGCGGGGTCTTGAAAGCCACGCTGAAGACCTTGTTGTCGTCCTTGCTGACGACCTTGAGCAGGCGGGCGCCGCTCTTTTCGTGGCGGAACAGGTAGCCTTCGCCGTCCAGTTCCTTGATGAACTGCTTCTTCTCCAGTTTGAAACCGTGCAGGACGGTCCCGATTTCGATTTCGTTATCCGCTGGCGCGGCTTTCTTGGAACAACCCGATGGCAGGACCATCGCCACAGTCAGGGCGATGGCGGCCGCAAGCAACTTTTTCATTGTACCTCCTGAAAATTTTTTACACAAAAAGTATTTTAGGACATCCAGGCAACAAAAAAAAGCCCGGTTCCGTTCATGAAATCCGATTTGCCATGTATATTGGCCACAACCCGAATCAACGATGAGTTGGTTGTCGAAGGTATTCCTTCCCGACTCTCTCTCTTTCAAGCCGATGGACATTTTGTCCGTTTGCTCAACATGATGGCCTTGGACGAAAAGACCGTACGGACCCATGTCGTCGGTCCGGAACTTTTATGCATCGAACGGAGAAACCTCGAACCCTGATCAATCGGCTTCGCCGTAGCCTGTATCATATTTGCGGACGGAGTTTCGGTTTCGCCCGCTACCGAAATCGATATTTTTCCAGTTTAAAAACAGTTGACATTTGTATTAAGCACTTAATACAATAGTGATATGCGATGCGTAGTTCCTTATTTTTTCACTCTGCTTTCAGAATTGCATCCGTATCGACTGGTTGTTACGCAACTCCGAAATGTCGTTCGGAGAAGAGACGGACTGGCCGGGATCCTGCGTGCCGATCCCGGCACCGAACGGTGCATCTTCGTGATCGGTTAGAAATAGAAAAAAGGGAGGAGAGGGATGAGGAAGGCAACGATTGGAATCCTGATTTTGACGTTCGGACTGTCCTGGACGGCGTGTAACAAGGACAACAAGCCGCAGATCGCGGTCGAGGAGATCAGCCCGGATCGGCAGAAAAACGCCGGTCGTCTGATCAGGGAAAAGGAAGTGCCTCTGGAGGTCGGCAATTATATTTTTATGCCGATCCGTTCCGATAAAGCGGTATACATGCTGGATATCCATGTCCGCACCGAGGTGAAACTGCAGCGGTTCGATTTCGATCTGTCTAGGACTGCCTCCCATCACTTCAAGGAAGGCCAAGGCCCCGGTGAGTGGCAAGCCCCGCCTGAATTCGTTGGTTACGATGACAATATCCTGATGATCGATCGAGTGGCGAATCGAATCACCTGGTACGATGG
>CAYXHZ010000078.1:0-13085 GCA_964465065.1 uncultured Clostridia bacterium | reverse complement strand
CTGCAACTGGATTTTTTTATGCGGCAGGAGTATGAATATTCCGTTGAACCAGGAGGGTGGTCATACCGATCGGTCCGGTTTTCTTTCTGCTTGCCCTGTTGCTGCTGATCGCTTTCGTCCGCCAAATCGCCCGTCTGCTGCGTCAGGCCCGTTCCGGACATAGGCCGTCTCCAGCCGTCCTGCTGCCGGCTTTTTTATACCTCAGCCTGTTGATCGCCGGTCTGTGGCTGTTCCGGGCGGTGATCTTTTACGGTTTGGCTCACCGCAAGGGTGATTTTTCTACCGGCGCTTCGGCCTTGCTCCTGGCTGTGGCCGTCGGCAACGGTCTGGTCTGGCTGGTACTGCGGGGGATCGCCGACGCGGCCCAAAAAAAGAAATGATCAGCCGTCCTCGTCGCCGAGGGCGGTGAAGCCGATACCCCGGCCCCATACCGAACTGACCGGGATTACGGTGGCGAAGGCGTTCAGGTCGGTTTCGGTGATGAACTGTCGGATGAGCATGGATTCGCGCGGCGAGCAGATGGTGATCAGTTTGATTTTTTCCTGGCCGGTATAGCAGCCGGTGACCGGGTGTTTGGATACGCCGCGTTGAATGGTGTGCAGGATGTAGTCCTCGATCCGGTCCTGGGCGGAACTGATGATTTCCAGCTTGATCATGTTGGTGCCAAGGCCGTACAGGACCACTTCGACGGCCTTTAGGAACACGAATTGGGTGATCAGGGCGTACAGGGCGACGGTGAGATCGTAGATGATCATCGAGGATATGACGATCATCACGTCGATGGTGGAGATGATCAGGCTGACCGAGATGAACGGGTACAGACGCTTGTGCAGAATCTTGCCGATGGAGTCGGTGCCGCCGGACGAATAACCGCGTTTCAGGATCAGGCCGCAACCCAGGCCGGCCACGGCGCCGTAGTAGACGGAGGCCAGGAACATGTCGTTGCCGGTCAGATTGAAACGGATCAGACTGAAAGCCAGGAGAACAAGCGGAAAGAGGATGGACAAGAGTATGATCTTGTGGGCCTCGCGCCGACCCAGAAACAGGTAGGTGGCCAGCAGGGTAAGCAGGGACAGGGCGTAGTAGAGCCAGGTGTAGGGAATTTTGCACAGTTTGGCCAGAATCAGCGAGATGCCGGTGATGCCGCCGGTGATCAGCTGGTTGGGTTCGAGAATGGCGCTGATCGAAAAGGCCAGCAGACTCATGCCGGCCAGCACGTAAATCATGTCGGCGAACCATTTTCTTCTCGGGTTGATCGTCGTCATAGTTCTCCTTTGACTCGGGTTATACGGCGCAGGCTGTCACGGGAGCAGGGGGTAGGCCAGGATCAGCGTTGGTTTGAGTTTGGTCGGGTCTTTGGCGGTCAGTTTCAGCTGGTCGAAATTGTCGATCTGGCTGTTGGCCACGACGTACAGCCTGTTCTGACCCACAGCCAGAGTGGTCGGTACGTCGAAGCCCGGGTCAGCGGCGGCGATGACCTGGACCCGACGGATTGCCCGTCCGTCATCGCTCAGGTGGTAACGGACGACCCGGCACAGGCTGGAATCGGCAAAGCCATTCTGTACGGCCACAATCGAATCGTCGTAGTATGCGATACCGTCCAGCCCCTGGCTGTTGTCCGGTCCGTCCGGCATGGACAGCCTCTCCAGTCTCATGGTGGCCAGGTCCAGACGCTTCAGGCCGTCGCGGCTGGTGATGAACAGGAGGCGCTGATCGGGACTGATGGTAACGCCGTTGGGATAGGGCAGGTTCCGGCCGAGGATTTTAACCGGTTCAGGTTGGTCCAGATCCCATTTCCACAGGCTGTGGTCCATGGTATCGGTGATGAATACTGAGCCGTCGGCGCGGATCGCCAGGTCGTTGAACAGGCGTGGCCGGGAGCCGAGCGGCAGGATGTGTTTCTTCAGCAGGCGACCGTCGTTCAGGTCGTAGACGAAGATGCCGGTGCAGCAGTTCTTGCCCATGATGTTGCCGCTGCAGGCCCACAAGCGGCGGCGCTGCGCATCTACATGCAGTCCCAGCCCGCCCATGAAACCGTCCTGACCGTTGCCGATGAAGTCGCTGGCGCCTCGGCTCGTCACCCTGACGATCTTGTTGTAAAAAATACTGCTCAGGTACAGGTCGCCGCTGCCGCTGTCGTAGGCGATGCCTTCGACGAACAGGTCGGGTTCGACGCTCTGGAATACCGTCTGTTGCGCGTGCATTGGACCGCAAATGCACATGGCCAGGTAAAACAGGCCGACCGATCTCCATTGGCAATGAATCATCTGTTGCTGCCTCCATATCATGCGCGATGGTCCGGTTATAGCGCAGAACAAGCGCCAGTGCAAACGTCAGGCTGTGCAGCGCCGGCAGATCGGTTGATTTTTGGGGCTAAGCAATGCACCATGGAGGCATGAACTGTCGCGACAATGAGTGCCAGCGCTACGTTTTTGCCGTCTCGGACGCAACCGGGAAAACCTGTGAAACGGTGGCGCAAGCCGCCCTGAGCCAGTTCAAGACCACCCGGATCGTGCTGGAGACCTTCTCCAATGTTCGTACCCAGCAGCAGGTACGGCGCGTCTTCACCCACGCGGCCCGGGTCAACGGCGTGATCGTCTACACTATGGCCTCGCCGAAACTGCGGCAGCTGATGACCGAGCTGGGACGGATGAACGGTGTGCCCACCGTCGACATTTTGGGGCCGGTGCTGACGCGTCTGTCAGACTTGCTGGAAATCTCGCCGCTGGCCAAACCGGGGCTGTTCCACCAACTGGACAGCGATTACTTTCGGCGTATCGAGGCCGTCGATTACACCATAAAGCATGACGACGGTCAGGGCCTGGCTACGATCGGTCAGGCCGAGATTGTGCTCCTGGGGGTGTCCCGGGCGTCCAAGACTCCGGTCAGCATCTATCTGTCCTACCGCGGCTGGAAGGTGGCCAACATCCCGCTGGTCATCGATGAAGAGCCGCCGGTCGAATTGCTGTCGGTCGATCCCCAGAAGATCATCGCCCTGACCATCAGTCCCAACCGTTTGCTGACCATACGCAGCGAGCGTCAGCTGCGTCTGCAGGGCGGCCAGGGTGCCGTCTACGCCGATATCGATCATATCCGGGCCGAGGTGCTGTTCGCCATGCGTCTGTACGAACGGCATGGCTGGCCGATTGTCGATACCTCCTTTAAATCCATCGAGGAAACTGCCACCGAGATCATGCGCCTCATCTACGCCCGTTCCGGTTTGAAAAAAGGCAATATTAGCGATTGACTTTGGCTTTTTCCGGTTTTACCATTTCCGGAAAGGAGTTGCGCATGAAAGCTGCAGTCCGGATTCTGCTGTCGGGAACGATCCTGGTGATCCTGTCCGGTTTGTTGCCGGCTCAGGCGGGGTACACCCTGGTCGGGCAATGGTCCTACAAAGACAAGCGGATGGAAATCAGCACCGAATTCCGCGACGACGGGACGTTTTGGGAAGAGCTCAAGAGTCCGGATGGCAGTGACCGCTATCAGGGTCGCTACCAGCTGAACGGCCAGATCCTGCAGCTGCAGGCCAGGGGGCAAACCATTCAGGTCACTGTCGGCTTTCTGGGCGCGGATACCCTGGTGATCAAGTACCAGAACGGTACGGTCATCCAGGCGCGACGGATCAAAGCCGCCATGGTACGCCCAGCGGCAGCGCCTGGCCAGTCTTCGACCGCTTCCCCGGCGCAAAAACCGGGGCTGGTGGTGCTGCAGCGGGTTTGGGAACCCAGAGAGCGGGCTTTCAGCGTGCTGGTGCCCCGGGGCTGGCTGACGGCCGGCGGTATCGTCAACATCAGTCCGCAGCAGACCAACGGACCGGGCAACTCGATCACCCCTAAGTGCGATTTCACGATCAAAAGCGATGAACAGGGCACGGTCATGATCCGCTGGCTGCCGACATGGAACTATGCCGATCTCACCTATTCTCCGGCCGGGGCCGGTTTATTCGCTCCCGGCACCTACTATCAGGGAATGCCGGTGAAAGGCGTCATGAGCCCGCGCCAATTCCTCTTGGAGCTGCTGAGTCGGGAACGACCCGGAGCCAGCGCGATTCGCGTTGTCGCTGAAGATCCTATGACCCAGGTCAGCCAGGCTTTCCAGCGTCAGGCTGCGGGAGTCAATGACAGCCTGCGCCGGATGGGGATTGCGCCGATGACGATCTCGTCTCTGGCCGTGAGCGTCGAATACGAGCAGGCCGGTCGGCGTTACCGCGAAACCCTGCTGACCTCGATCGCCGACAACCGGGCCGGCGCCTTTCAGTGGTCCAACGAGAACACCATCGCCTTCCGGGCGCCGGCCGACCAGTTCGAGAGCTATAAACCCATTCTGGACATGATCCAGACTTCGCGTCAAGCCAATCCGGACTGGCTGGCTTCGGTGGCAAGAAACGCCGGAATCAGGGCGAAATCGGCCCTGGAAACACAGGCCTACATCAACCGGGTGGCCACGGAGATCGCTGCCGGGCACAGCCGCACGCAGGCCGAGATCCGCCACGAACAATGGCTGTTCATCAGCGGTCAGGAAGAATACCGCAATCCGTTCAGCGGCGAGATCGAGCGCGGTACTTCGGCCTACCGCTACCGCTGGCAGAACAACCAGGGCGATGTGATATACTGCGACGAGAACGACTGGGATCCCAACCGTAAAGAGGAATACAACACGAGGGAGTGGAAACGTTCGCCGGTCAGGGAGCGCTGAATCCTGAATCCAGCTTCAGTCGGCCATCTGCACGGACAGAATAGCGGACAGGAACGGCTCGAGCTCGACCAGTGGAAAGGGGAAGACCCGCTTGATTTTGACCTTTTTGCATTGCGCCACTTCCGAGGGGGACAAACCGCTGTCGGCCAGCAAAAAGAGGGTGATGTGCTCCATGGCTCCGGTTGCGGCCAGCTTTTCCATGTATTCCAAAATCGGCTGGTTGTTGAGACTTTTGGGAATGATCATGATGGTGCGCTTGAGGTTCTGCAGGGTCAGAATCATCTCTTTGACGGTCGGACAGGGTTTCCAGTGACTGCCCAGATCGGACAGGAATGACAGGTCCCGTTTCAGGGCATCGCCCAGGGTGATGATAACCGGACCTTCCTGCAGACGATGGACCAGTCTGGACGGCAGAACGACGGCCGTCGGGTTCTCGGCCGTCGTCGGAACGGGCTGCGCCGGCTGCGGTGCTACCGGAACGGGAGGATTTTCCTTAGGTTCCGTCACGGTCGTTTTGACGGGCGGCTCGGGGGCGTTTTGTCTGCTCATTTCCTCGCGCAAGTCCTTTTTCCGCTTGTAGGAACGGTTGACCGGCTGGTAGGGCATGGTTCGCGACTGTGCGAATTGTTTGAGGCGGTTGCTCAGGTCGCCGCCGAGCTTGCTGAATTCGATGACCAGCTGCCATCTGCCCTTCCTGGCAACACGTACGACCTTGCCGGCACTTTCGATCTGGGGCAGTCCGGGAATCCCTTTGAGTCGGCAGAGCATGAATTCCTGCCCGGTCTTGAGCAGATTTTCATGGAAATGGATATCGCGTTCCGAGATCAGGTCCATGGCCCGCTGGACGCTCAGGCAGAAGGCATCGCAGCTGATATTGTCCAGCGTGCCCTGGATACCCACGCCCTTGCCGAAGGATTCCAGGAGGGCGACGCTGGCTTCCTCGCGTGGCGAAAAGGCGCTGCGGAGATTGGCACGTCGTTCGCGGGCCGTGATCCGGGACGGAAAACCGATGAACAGTCCGTTCTGATTGCGGTAAAGCGGGGCCGTGAATTCCTGCCAGGTGCCGTCGAGCGGAAAGCCAACGGTCACCGGGTCGTTGGGGGTACCTGTCGGCTCGTCCAGGCAAGATATCTTGATCCGCTTGTCGTTTTCCTCGATGCTGACCAAGTGAGCGTGCAATGATTGGCGTCCGCAACGGACCAAGACCGACAGGTGCTGGCTGACCACTTCGTCGATGTGTCCCAGAATATTGTCGATATCTGCTGTGTTCGACTCTTTTTTAGACGAAAAAAAAGCCGCCATCCGGATCTCCTGTGTGTCAACGCTATGCTATATTCAGCAACCGTATGCCCTAATATTATTTGGAAAAACGGACAACGGCAACTTTTCGGATGGTCAGGCCGATAAATTGATCCATTCGAAGCGATATTCCTGCAGGTCAATCCACAGCAGGCGGTTCACGAGGTTGTTTTCCTGCCCGCACAGCAGACTGATGCTTTCTCTGACCTGCAGCGAGGCGATGACACCCGGAATCTGGGCGCTGACCGGTATGGTTTCGACCGGCGGAGTCTGGTTGGAAAACAGCTGCCTCAGACTGGGCGTCCGGCCTGGCAGGATGGTCGTCAACTGCCCGATGAATCCGTGTACCGCCCCATGGACCATGAACAGCTTGCGTTTGTGGATCAGATCGTCCATAGCGTAACGGGCGGGCAGGTTGTCGAGGCAATCGATGACGCCGTCCAGCGGCTCGGGCAGGACAAAAGTTTCATCGATGGTCGAAAAGATCGGCAACAATCGGGTGCTGAGACCCAGTTCCGCCAATCTCTGCGCTGCCAGTTCGCTTTTGGGTCGGCCCAGATCGTCGCGCCGGTACAGAACCTGGCGGTTGAGATCAGGCAGATTGACGCGGCCGTTGTCGACCAGGTACAGGGTGCCGATGCCCAGACGGACCAGCTGACTGGCCGCGACGCTGCCCAAACCGCCCAGACCGGCAATCAGGAGGGCACTGTCCTGCAGGCGTTTCTGCCCCTGGCTTCCCAGTAGCGGAATCTGCCGGGCAAACGGTGAATCGCTATCGCAATCGTTTTTCATGAGGCGCTCCTTGCCGTCATTGAGATGAGGTCGAACCGGACACGGTCGTTCAGCCAGAGAAGGATGTCTTCGCTCTGACGGGATTTTCCTGACGTCATGCAGGACAGACGGTCGACGAGAGTGATCAGGGCCGGCAGGGCACCTTCGACAGAACAGCCGATGCGGTCCAGCATCAATCTGGCCAGGTCGTTGTGGTAACGCTCGCGCCAGGCGAGGGGATCGATCGCATAGGGGGTGTCCTGATACAAAGGACTCGGGTGGTCCTGGATCAGCGGGAAAATGCGCCGACTGCCGTGCCGGCTCAGCACATCGGCGCGGCACAGGAATGGAGGAAAAAAGGAAAAAACGGACCGGCACGACAGAGGACGGCGGCTGTGCAGCCGGCAGAGAGAGTCGCGGCAATACAGCGGACAGATGCCGATCCGGCTGCGGTAGGCTTCAAATAGGTCTTCGGCGCTGGTTTGCCGTGCCAGTCTGCACAGGTCGGTGTCCATGCGGTGAAACAGGGCTCGTTCGTGCCGGGTGAGCAGCGGGCTGAGCACCAGCGCTTCGGTCAGAGTCGCCCAGTTCATGGCGTCGCAGCAGAAACGGCAACCTTTTCGGCAATGGATGGTTTTCTGTCTGGCCACCCGCTGCTGCCAGGAACGGATTTTTTCATCGAAGGCGTGCAGCCGTCTGCGGGTCTGCCGGTCCAGATCTGCGCCGGCGGTCCCTATGCGGGTGTGGATCTCCGTCAGATGAGCCCTCGACAGCGCCGGTCTGTTTGCCGTTTCGTTTTTGTTATTTTGTAACATGAAGGGTTGACAATTCATAAACCAATGTTTATAGTTACTCAGCATTTTCCTAAAAAACAGTGCAAAAGTCAAAAGCTTGAACTTTTGCCAGAGGTGAGTATGGCGACGAAATCGGATGAACGTTTGCGGAAACAACTGGTCGCTCTCCGCGATGATCTGATCCGGGTGATGAATGGTCACCTGGATGAAGAACGGTTCGGCGATGTCCTGGATGAGGCGGATCGGGCGACCGACCTGATCAACGGTGTGATGGAATCACTGGTGACTACCAACCATCAGGACACCCTGAAAAAAATCGATGAGGCTCTGGAAAAGGTGGACCGCGGCGTTTATGGCATCTGCGAGCGTTGTGGGGGGAAAATTGAGGAAAAGCGGCTGGGCTTCATGCCCTTCGCCACGCTGTGCATCGCTTGCAAACGGGCTACGGAAGAAGAAAGCGACAGCGAATAATGCCGTCCGTTTCCTGGAATCGTCTGCTTGCGGTCTGCCAGGCTGAGCCGCCGGCCGGGGCGGGCGAACTGCTTTTCACGCGTTTCGTTTTCGACAGCCGAACGGCAGTCGAACCTGGCACGCTTTTCTTCGCCCTGCGCGGCGAACAGCAGGATGGCCATCGCTACGTTGCGGATCTGTCTGGCCGCCCGGGGGTGGCCGCCGTCGTCCGGCGCGATTACCGGGCGCCGCAGGGACTGACAGTGCCTTTGTTGCGGGTGGATGACCCGTTGCAGTCCGCGCACAGGCTGGCGGCCGACGTTCGTGCCTGTCTGACGACGACGCGCTTGGTCGCTGTCACCGGCAGCGCCGGAAAAACCAGTGCCAAAGAGTTTATTTTTCAGATTCTCAATCACCGCCATCAGGCCTTTCGGTCTCCGGGTAACTGGAACAACAGCCTGGGGCTGCCGTTCGCTTTGTTGAACATGGCCGGAACTGAAAGCCACGGTGTTTTCGAAATGGGCATGAGCAATCCCGGCATCGGTGAAATTGATGTTCTGACCCGAATTCTGCGGCCGCACATCGCCGTCATCCTCAACGCCTTGCCGGTTCACCTGGAATTTCTCAAGACGGTTGCCCAAGTCGCCCGAGCCAAGTGCGAAATACTCAACGGCCTGGAACCCGACGGTCTGGCCCTGTACAACATCGATTGTCCGGAATTGCGGGATCGGCTGCAGCACGGGGCCGGATGCAGGCTGATTCCATTCAGCCCGACCCGAAAGCAGGGCGAATTGCACTACATCGATAAGCGGGTATATGGTCAAGGCAGCGAGCTCAGATGCAGTTGCTTTGGCGTCGAGCATCGTTTTTTCGTTCCGCTGACCCATCCGGCGCAACATGTCAACATCCTTGTCGCCGTCGGCGTGGCTCTGGCCCTGGGCCTGGATTTTGCGCAGATCGCCGAGGCCCTGTCCACCTTGAAGGCGGTGGAAGGCCGGGGAGTTGTCAAACAGTTCGGTGCCCTGACGGTTTTGGACGAGACCTACAATTCCAACCCCGAAGCCGCCCGCTACGCGCTGGACTGGCTGGCATCCTTCTCCGGGTCCAAGGTGGCGGTTTTAGGCGACATGCTGGAGCTGGGCGAAGGAAGCGATGGCTTTCACCGCCAATTGGGAAGCTATGCGGCTTCCCTGGGCCTGAAGGCTTTGATCGCTGTCGGCGACCAGGCCGCTTCGACGGCCGAAGCGGCGGTGCAGGCGGGCATGCCGGCAAATGCGGTCTTTCATTACGCCACGGCGTTGGAGTGCCGGGATAAACTGAACATGGTGGTGCAGGCCGGGGATATAGTCCTTTTCAAGGCCTCGCACGGTGTGGGTCTGGATCGGGCCATTCCCCGCTGAACCACGCGGGCGCTTTTACCTGAGCCGACTTTTCGCTCAATTGGTATATTCATTTATCGCTGCAAAAATGATAGGATATTACGCAGTGTTTTTTTTGTAAAAGGAGTTAAACATGGCGAAACGGATAACTGTTTTGTTATTGTCGATTGCGCTTCTGCTCGTTTTCTCGGGCAGCAGACTGGTAGCCCAGGAAACCAAAGAAATCCCCAAAAAAGCGGTAAAGCTGGTGGAAAAGGCCGTTGAGGACATCAAGGCCAAGGCCTTTGACAAGGCTGCCGAAAAGCTGGCCGAGGCCAAGACACTGGCCCCGGATTATGCGCCGATTTACCTGCACCTGTCGGCATTGAGTCAGCAGAATCAGAATATGGACGAAGCCATGACCTACATGGCCAAAGCCTATGAACTGGATGCGGCCTCGGATGCCATCATCCATCAGTACGCCATCCTGATGCTCAAATCCGCTCAGCAGAAAATGGCGGCCAACGATAAAGCCGCGGCTTTGGCCCTGTATGAAAAGTTCGTGCTGTTGCCCGGTATCAAGGCCAAGCTGAGCGCTCAATTCGTCCAGGTCGCCTACACTCTGGCCGGTACTTACCTGCAGAGTGGCGAATCGGACAAGGTGATTCGCTACAGCACCGAGTTGTTGGCCACCCCGGGTGTCGAAGCCTACAAGCAGCCGTACCTGTTCGCCCATTTCCTGATGGGTTCAGCCTACGGGCAGAAGAACGAGACCGAGAAATCCATCGAATACTTGAAAAAGTTTTTAGATTTGAATCAAGAGAACCTGGCGCCGGCTCAGTTTGTCAGCCTGGCCGATTACCTGATCGCCAGCAGCCATTTCGCGCTCATGGAAAAAGAGATCGAGGCGCTCAAAAAAGAAGACCTGGAAGGGATCCGGAAAACGGCCGAGGCCAAGACCGAAATGGTCAAATACCTCAACGACGCCCTGGCTGTCGACGCACAGAACCGGGAAGCCAAGTTTTCACTGGCCAAATACCATTATTACTGCCTCAACTACGAAGGCGCTGCAGCCCTGCTCAAGGAACTGCTGGCGGCCGAACCCGGCAACAACGACTACAAAACTGTGCTGGATATCGTGAGCAAGGCTCAGGAAGCCAAGAACAAGAAAAAATAGTTGTCACGGAACAGATTCGCATGCTGAAGGTTTTTTCCGGAATATACAAAGGAAGGCGGCTCAAAACCGTCAGAGGTCCCTCGGTGCGGCCGACCACGGCCAAGTTGAAGCTGTCTTTCTTTGATATCATGCAGGACCAGATCCGGGATACCATTTTTTTGGACGGTTTCGGCGGCAGCGGCAACGTCGGAATCGAGGCCCTGTCCCGGGGAGCGTCGTACGTGGTGTTCATCGACGAGCTGGCGGAGTCAGTCCGTTTGCTCCGGGAGAACCTCGACCATATCGGCGTGCCCCGGGACAAGTACCGGATCATTCAAGGTGATTACAACCGCAGCGTAATCACCTTGAGCAAAGAGCAGTACCGGTTCGATATCATCTTTCTGGATCCGCCCTACGATCTGCTCAATTACGCCAATCCCCTGAAGGTTGTCTACAAAAGGGGCATTCTGGATCCGGCGGGGATCATGGTGCTGGAACGGCCAACGCACATCCAGTTCGACGGCCGGTATTTCGACCGTTTCCGGGTGGTGACCCAGGGGCGGAAGTGTCTGGATTTTTACCGTTGCCGACCTGCCGGTCAGCCCGGCGACGATGATGATTCCAAGCCGGAGGATCCTCCGGACGAAGCGGTTTAACCGGCGTTTTTTTCGATCAGGGGACTGAGCTGCCCGACCAGGATCTCGCCGGTTCTGTCGCGGCGGTACCGTTCCAGGACCAGACGCTGATGCTCGACCAGTTTGCTCAGGAGCGATTTGTCGGTCAGGACGACATCCATCAGGGCGGCGATACGCAGCGGATCTTTCTTCTCTACCAGCAGCCCGGCTCCGGCCATGGTTTCGGCGACTGCGCCGGCATTGAAAGCGATGACGGGCTTGCCCAGGTGGTAGCTTTCGGGGATGGGCGCGCAAAAGCCCTCGTGTTCACTCAGGTGCAGGGTCAGATCGGCCAGTTTGTAGTAGCTGACCAGCTCGTCTTCGGGGATATGACCCGTGACGTGCAGATCCCGGATCTTCAGCTGCTGGGCGTGGTGCATCAGGGCCGAATGGTAGCGTTCAAAGCCCCGGTATTCTCCGACCAGAATCAGCCGGGATGCGGGGTTGAATCGGCTCTGATAAAAATAGAAACTGGTCAGGACATCTTCGATTTTTTTATTGGGAATGATGCGGCCGACGTAGATGATGTTGGTTTTGCCGTCGTCGATCAGGGAGCGGACTACCGGGTGAACCGGGCAGTCGAATTTTTTGAAGTCCATGACCAGCGGTAAGACCGCGGTTTTACGGAAACCGGCTTCGATGAGTTCGAGTTCGTTGTGTCGTGAATCGCCCAGGGCCAGATCGACATGTTCGACCAGAGTCTTGAGTTCGATGCGGCCCTTGTAGCAGTCCTTGGCCAGGATGCGGTGGTAGTCCAGAAAGAAATGGTGGGGGGTGATATTGTGGTAGATGATAACCTTGCGGTCCTGCAGACGCACGAAAGCCTTGGAGACCGGCGAGCCGATGGAAAAATGGTAGATGGCTACGTTGCCCGGAGCGCTGAAGCGCTGGTATTCTTTATAGTTGATGATTTGGCCGGCATAACGGGGATGGTAGTGCTGGGCGAAGATTTCCGAAGCGAATCCCTGGCTGCGTAGGTAGTCGCGGATGACCATCGTTTCGTTGCCGATGGCGTCTCCGTAGGAATAGGAAGTCAGAAATTGGTGGATGCCGGTCATCACCGACCGACCTGCTGTGGGAAGACGGTCTGCTCGATGCTGCGTTCCCGCTTTTCCAGAAAAGCCAGGCGGTCTTCCATGGCTTTGATCTGAGTTTTGAGCAGTTCTTCTTCAATTTTCAGCTTGGAAAATTCCACGATCATGTTGTTGAGCGCGTTGTGCAGCAGTTTGATGTATTCCTTGCTCTGGTGTACGATCGGACTGTCCTGTTGCAGACTGTGGATCCGCTGTCCGTTCTGGTTGTGAAGCTCGGCCAGAAGATTGCGGATTTCATTGTACTGGGGGCGGAGGAAAAAACGGGTCAGGGGGTTGAGCAGTTTGCGGATTTTTCCCATCAGGGCTTTGACCGGGCCGGCCTCCGTTTCCGGGGTGAATACATGGGGCGTGTAGGCCGCCGATGGATGGGCCGGATACAGGTGCGGTTCGTAGACATTGGGTACATCGAGGAAGTCGGGCAGGGGCAGCATCTCCATCTGGCAGATTTCTTCTATCTCGGATTCCTTGAGAACGCCGGATTTTTTCTGCTCCTCGATGCGGGTTTCAATCTGAGCCATGATGGCCGAAACGTCGATGGGAGCTCTGGTGCTGACGGTAAAATCGGATTGTTGAGGGGATGACTCGGACATGGCAACTCCCTGGGGCTGATTTGCTGAGAAGGTAAACGCGCCTGGAGGGGCTCGAACCCCCAGCCTTTTGATTCGTAGTCAAATGCTCTATCCATTGAGCTACAGGCGCATTTCCACAATTATACGTCATGCCGGCTGAACTGTCAATGTGTTTTGGGGCGGAGTCGCGCGGGAGCGATGGGCAAACACGGAAGGGTGTTA
>CAYXHZ010000077.1:9605-13142 GCA_964465065.1 uncultured Clostridia bacterium | reverse complement strand
CAGGGTGCAGAACGGGCAGGGGCGCGGGTAGGGGCGTATGATCATACGCCCCTACCATGGCCTCATTCCATGTGTTATCATCAACGGCGAAGGAGGACGCTGTCATGGAATACTACCTGGTCGATGCGTTCAGCAAAGTTCCCTTCGCCGGCAACCCGGCGGCCGTCTGCCTGCCGGAAAAAGAGATCGACGCGGTGCTGATGCAGCAGATCGCCATGGAGATGAACCAGTCGGAGACCGCCTTCCTGATACCCCTGGAAGGCCGAAAGACGGCCCATGCCTCCTTGTTTTCGCTACGCTGGTTCACCCCCAGGCAGGAGGTCGACCTGTGCGGGCACGCCACCCTGGCCTCGGCAAAGGTCCTCTTCGAGCTGCAACGCGGCCGACATCCGGAACTGGCTTTCGAAACCCGCAGCGGTGTGCTCAAGGTCAGCTGCGCTGCCGATTCGCTGATCATGCAGCTGCCGATCAACGAACCCAAGTCGTTCTTTGCCAACGTGTCCCTGAAAAGAGCCTTGGGCGTGGAAGAGATCGTCAACGTCATGTGGGACGAGAAACTGGGCTACCTCCTGGTCCACTTGCCCAGGGAAGAGGATGTGGCCCGGATCGACCCGGACTTCGGCGCCCTGTTGGGGCTGGACCTGGATTTCGATGTCAAGGGTCTGATCGTCACGGCCAAGGGCGGCGCGGACTGCGATTTCGTGTCGCGGTTTTTCGCTCCCTGGCTGGGCATCAACGAGGATCCGGTCACCGGATCGTCGCATACCGTTCTCTATCCCTATTGGGAGAACATCACCGGCCGCTTCGAGATGCGGGCACGGCAACTGTCCAGACGGGGCGGGGAGATGCAGCTGCGCCGTCACGGAGCCGACTGCTTCGAGATCCAGGGTCAGGCGGTCATCGTCGCCCAGGGACAGATCTGCGTTGAACACTGAGCCGAGTCCCACAAAACAGCGCTCGGATCCGCTGCCCCTGCTGGCCTTGTTCAGCGCCTTGGCCTATGCGGCCGTTTTCATCGTGTTCGGCTGGTTGCGTCTGCGTTTGGCCGTCCTGCCCCTGCTGACCCTGCTGGCCTTTCTGTCTCTGCCGCTCCTGTTCATCTGGACGGCTGTCGCGCAGCGCAGCCTGCGCCTGAGCGTACCCATCCGGCAGATGACGGGCCCGCTGCTGCTTTCCTCGCTGCTTTTTCCCGGCTTCTGGTACCTGTTCTCCCAGGTATACCCCTACCTGGAGCTGTTGAAGCTGGCGCTGATTTTTTCGAGTGTTTTGCTGGTGGCCGAGCTTTTCAAAACCAGTGCGGCCAGGACATTGCTCTACCGCATCGGGGCGGCCCTGTTCGGCCTGCTGGCCCTGGCCCTGCTGCTGAGTCAGGGCATGACCGTCTGGCCGCTGCTGTGGGCCGAGGGAACGATGGCCGTTGCCGCCGCATGCCTGTCGCTGTACCGCTTCCTGTTGCGGCTGTGGTGTCGCAAAACAGCCTTGACCATCGAACTGGCGCATTTCTGGAGCGTTTTGTGGAGCCTGATCTGGTTGTTGATCGCCCTGTGGATCAGCGGGCAGGGTTTGCCGCTGCCGCCGCTCCGTGCAGATGATTTTTATCTTATCCTCCTGTGGGTGGTTCTCGTTGTTCTGTCTTTCTTCATCAGCGATGAGATCAAAAACGGTCAGGTTTCCGAGGGCGATTATTCGTTGATCCTCTCTTTCTTTCTGCCCGGCTTCATCACCATCCATGGACTGATGGAATTCAAATATTGGCCCGACTTGTTCGACTTGTCGAGTTTTGTCTGCCTGGTGGCCGGCAGCCTGCTGGTTTTCCTGGCAAGGAGGAGACGGGAATGAAATTCAATATTTCGTTTACTATTGCTTATTTTCTTTTATTTTCATTGATTATCACGCAATTTCTCGAAGCGGATACATGCCATGACCCGGCCGACCTGGTCATCGTCAACGCCGTCGTGCTGACCATGGACCCGGCCCGACCGCGCGCCCAGGCTCTGGCGATCAAGGGGGACAGGATCGTCTACACCGGCGACGCCACCGGCGCCGCCGCCCTGATCGATCCGGCCCGTACCCGGGTGATCGACGCCCGGGAAAGACTGCTCGTTCCCGGCTTCAACGATGCCCACCTGCATTTCACCATGGGCAGCCTTAGTCTGCTCGAACTGGACCTGCGCAACCTGAGCAGCGTCGGGCAGGTGCAGAAGCTCCTCAAGCAAAGAGTGGACGAGACTCCAGCCGGGCAACTGATCCAGGGCCGCGGTTGGGATCACGAGCTTTTCGCCGACAAAGCCTGGCCTGACTGTAGCCAGCTCGATTTGGTTTCTCCACGTCACCCGGTGGTATTGGAACGCAGCGACGGTCATTCGGTCTGGGTCAATTCCCTGGTCATCGCCAGGGCCGGAATCGACGAACATACTCCGGACCCGCCCGGCGGCACCATCGTCCGTACGGCCGACGGCAAGCCCAGCGGCATATTCAAGGAAAGCGCCATCGATCTGCTGCGGATCTCGACCCTGTTCCCGCTCGACGAGGCCGAGCAGCGCCGTCGGGATTACCAGGCTGTGCTGGGCGGTCTCGAGCTGGCCCGCCGTCTCGGTGTGACCAGTTTCCAGCACCTCAACGACAACGCCGATCTGTTCGAAACCCTGTACAAGGAGGGCAAGCTGACCGCCCGGGTGAGCTTTTCCGTTCCGCTCGCAGAGCGGGCACAGGATCTGGAGGCCGCCGATGCCTTGCGCCAGCGTTTCCCTGCGAGCGGGGACTGGATCCGTTTCGGTATTCTGAAAGGCTTCATCGACGGCTCCCTGGGATCGGGGACGGCCCTGTTCCTGGAACCCTTCGCCGACAACCCGTCCAGCAGCGGTCTGGCGCAGATGAGCTATGCGGAGCTGGAACGGCGGGTGCTGGCGGCCGACGCCCGCGGCTTTCAGATCGGCATTCACGCCATCGGCGATCTGGGCAACCGCTGGATCCTCGATGCCTACGAACGGGCGGCCCAGGTCAACGGCAGACGTGACGCCCGCCACCGCAGCGAACACGCCCAGGTGCTGAGCGACGCGGATCTGCCGCGCTTCGCCAGGCTGGGGATCGTCGCCTCCATGCAACCGACCCATTGCATCACCGACAAGCGATTCGCCGAAAAACGCCTCGGTCGGGAACGCTGCCGCGGGGCCTACGCCTGGCGCCGGCTCGCCGACAGCGGCGCCCGCATCGCGTTCGGCACCGACTGGCCGGTGGAACCGCTGAACCCGATGGAAGGCATCTACGCCGCGGTGACCCGCAAGGATCGGGCCGGAGAGGAGGGCGACGGCTGGTTTGCCGACCAGAAGCTGACGGTCGAAGAGGCCATCGGCCTGTACACGGTCGGCGCGGCCTACGCCGAATTCATGGAGGAGCGCAAGGGTATGCTCAAGCCGGGCATGCTGGCCGACATGGTCCTGCTCGAGCGCAACCTCCTGCTGATCCCGCCGCAGCAGATCATGGACACCCGGGTCGATCTGACCATCGTCGGCGGCAGGGTCGTCTACGAGCGCTCGA
>CAYXHZ010000077.1:0-9505 GCA_964465065.1 uncultured Clostridia bacterium | reverse complement strand
TGGCTGACCAGGGAGAAGAAAAATGAAAAAACCCGCTCTGTCGGTTATAATCATGCCGATCTTTGCAGCGCTCGCCCTGCTGGGGAGCGCGGTGGAGGACAGAATGAAAGATAGCTTGGAAACAAAAAACGGTCCGATCGAGATCGAACTGCTCGGGCATGCTTCGTTGCGCCTGCAGATGGGCGGAAAGCTCGTTTACGTGGATCCGGTGATGGATTTCTACCATCAGGAGGATTTCGGCAAGGCGGACCTGATCCTGGTGACCCACAGCCATCAGGATCACCTTCAGGCGGACCTGATCGATCGGCTGAGATCGGAAACGGCGGCGGTCTATCTGGCCGCCGACTGTCAGGCCAAATACCCCCGGGGCAAAAGCCTGGCCAACGGACAGGAGACCGTTGTGGACGGCATCCTCGTTCAGGCCGTGCCGGCGTACAATATCGAACATCGGCGCGGCGACGGGACGCCTTTTCATCCCCAGGGGCAGGGGAACGGCTACCTCATCGTCTTCGCCCAGACCAGACTTTACGTCGCCGGGGATACGGAACTCGTTCCCGAAATGGACAAGCTGGCCGGTGTCGATGCGCTCTTTCTTCCGGCCAACCTGCCCTATACCATGAGCGCCGCCATGTTCGTCAAGGCGGTGGAGCTCCTGAAACCCAAAAGGATCTATCCATACCACTACAAATTCGGGACATCGATTCTAGCCGATATTCTGCCGGTCCTGCGGCAGCGAAATTTCGACGTCCGTGTCGCGCCTGACCGGCCCTGACGGATCGGCGTCCTACTCAAAACGGAGAACAGAAAAAAGATGGCAAAAGAAACGGTTCATTTCATCGCCTGCGAGCATCCGGCCGACGAGGACAAGCTGGAGCGCATGCTGCTGCAGCTGATCCGGGAAAAGAAGCTGCTGAATTTCATTGCGGCCAAGGACATGGTGGCCGTCAAGACCCATTTCGGCGAGCAGGGCAGCGACGGCTTCGTCCGGCCGCATTTTCTGCGCGGGCTGGGCGAACTGGTCAAACGCAAGAACGGCAAGCCGTTTCTGACCGAGACCTCCACCCTGTACCTGGGGCGGCGCAGCAACGCCGTCGATCATCTGCACCAGGCCTACGAACACGGTTTCACACCGCAGGAAACCGGAATGCCCATCATCATGGCCGACGGACTGCTGGGCGACGAGGAGCTGGAAGTGGCCATCTCCGGCCGGCATTACCGCAGCGTCAAAATCGCCACCCTGGCGGTCAAGGTCCAGGGGCTGGTCGTGGTGTCGCACTTCACCGGCCATGTGGCCGCCGGCTTCGGCGCCGCCCTCAAGAATCTGGGCATGGGTCTGGCCAGCCGCCGCGGCAAACTGCTGCAGCATTCCACGGTCACACCGACGATACGGGCCAAAAAATGCACGGCCTGCGGCAACTGTGTACGCTGGTGCCCGGCATCGGCCATCAGCGTCGGCGCCGAAGGGATCGCCGTCATCGACAGTAAAAAATGTATCGGCTGCGCCGAGTGCCTGGCGGTCTGCCGCTTCGACGCCGTGGGCTTCAACTGGAGCGAAAGCTACGAGGTCCTGCAGGAAAAGATCGCCGAGCATGCCCTGGGCGTTGTCGAGACCAAGCGCGGCAAGGCCCTGTACATCAACTTTCTGACCCGTATCACCAAGGATTGCGATTGCATGGACCGCTACGAGCCGGTCTGTCCGGATATCGGCATCCTGGTCGGCAGCGATCCGCTGGCCCTGGACACCGCTTCGCTCGATCTGGTCGAGACCCGCCTGGGCCGACCGTTTGCGGAGCTGAGCTACCGGATCCCGATGCGCCGTCAGCTGGAACACGCCCGTTCGATCGGCCTGGGCAGCAGCGACTACGAACTGCTCCCCTTCGGTGCCTGACGGTCAGGCCTCAGTGGCGCCGATGGCGACGGCTGTGGTGGCGATGTTCCCGCTCGGCTGCGGCTTCGTCTTCCTTGATCATGTCGATGACGACCGCCGCGGCCAGGATGAGCACGTCGTCTTCACCGCGGGCCACCCGGACGGTGTAGCTGTCTTTCCATGACAGCCATTTCTGGGAAACGACGGCCACCAAACGGTCCCGGCGGTAAAAACAGTAGTCCAGATCCCAGAAATTCCCGCGTACCAGGAGATTTTCCTCTCCGGGGACCTTGATGGTGAATTTGTCGTTGAAGAGCTGGATGTCTTTGCGGATAACCGCCGCCGATCCATCCGGCCGGTAGATCCGGTAGCGTTTGAGCAGGCTGACGACCTGTTCGGAAATGTAGGCCAGCTCCCGACCGTCCATGTCCAGAAAGCGCAGTTTGTCGCCGATGGTGAAAAATTTCCCTTTCACCTGGAATACGGGCCGGCGATCCTGGTCGAATATGATGAACTGATCGGGCAGCGACCAGGGCTTCTGGTGCATGACATAGGTATGTTCCAGTGCGGCGGCTTGCGGCTCGGGGTAATCGTTGGGAACCGGCACCACACAGGCTGCCAGCGGCAGCAGGACAATCAGGGGCAGTGACCGTTTGACGGTCCTGGCCAGGAAGGCCGCGATTTTGTATTTCATGAGTTCACCTCGTTTTGTACTGTCATAGCAAGTCTTATGCCGGGAAAAGGAGGGAACTGTGTAGCGGGGCCGGGACAGCGGGGCGGGCAGATCCCTGCCCGCCCGCACAGGGCTGTGGCTAGAACTGGAAGCCCAAACCGGCGCCGAAGGCGATTCCGCCCGCCTTGAGGCTCAGCGGACCGATCTCCTTCTCCTGGGTCTGCGAGTAAGCGGCATGGACCTGGGCGAAGATGGACTTGGCCAACCGGTACTTCAGACCGAGCTCGGCGCACAACCCGACCAGGGATTCCTTGACGCTTTCCTCCATTCCGGTCTCCTGCGCCTTGACGATCAGGCCGCCGAGTTCGGCGTACCAGTCCAGCTTGTCCGACAGCGGCGCGTGCCAGCCGGCACCGAAGCTGATCAGGGTCTGCTTGCTCTCCATGTCGATCTTCAGACCGTACTGATCGAGATTTCCGGTCCGTTTGCTGAAGCTGACGCCGGCGAACAGATCGATGTTTTTGCCGAGGTGGACATTCAGCTTGAGCTTGGGCAGGATCATGGAATTGCCATACAAGTCCTTGTAGGCGCTGTCCTGGGGCATGTACATCTCGCCGACGGCCCACAGCGTAGCGATCGGACCGCGGGGTTTGGCGGCTTTTTTCTGCGGCACGGTCCGGACGGCGGCGTTCAGGGTGACGGCCAGTAACAGGGCTGCGATGATGTAGATCTTTTTCTTCATTGTGTTCTCCTTACGGGCGCGTCCGCTCATTGCAGCGAATGATCGCCGGAATTGGCCAGAACCGTGCCGTTGGCGTCGATGGCCACCACTTTGTAGCTGTATTGGTTGTATTCGTCGAGGTAGGCGTCGGTGCACTGGAAGGTTCCGTTGCTCATTTCCGAAAGCGGTACTTCACGCCACAGCGCGTAATCCTCGGCGTCCTTCTCCTTGCGGAAGATGATGAACTTGGCCAGCTCGCTGGCCTGGGCGTTGCTGAAGGACACGGAAATGACGGCCACCGAACGCGAAATCATCCAGGCGTCGATCCGTTTCTTTTCGACGCTGACGCTCATGCCGGGGTTAACCGTCTGGCTGAAGGCCTTGATGCAGACATTGGCCTGCTCGGAGACCAGGTCTTCCCAGTTCTGACCGTCGTTACTGACGAAGCTTTCGCCGCTCTCGCTGCTCACTTGCGAGGAATAACCGTCGTAGGGGTATTCCACGGCCACCGGGTATTTGTCCGAGCCGCCGTTCTGGTAGCTGACGACTACGCTGAACAGCTGACCGGGGCTTACGGCCACCGCCTTGTCCAGCTTGACGGTGTAGTAACCGGGCATGGAACGGCTGAAAGACTGCTGGCAGACCAGCTGACCGGCGGTCGGGTTGCGGCGGGTGGCGTTGCGGTAGACGCGGATCTGACACTGGCTGTTGATGTCGCACAGGATGACCGAGACGGCCTGGATCGGCTGGCTGTTGACGGCTTCGAAGACATTGGCGCCCCAGGCCTTGGTGGAACCGTAGCCGTAGGCTGTGCACCAGCCCAGCGGGTCGTGGTAGTAGTTGGTGCCGTAGTCGTCGATGCGCCGGGCATTGTAGAAGGAGACGAAGTTTGTCAGCGTCTTGTCGTAATAGGACATGTAGAAATAACCCTGCCTGCCCCAGGTAGCGCCCCAGCTGTTCTTGACGATGAAGGCTCCCTTTCCGGGCGGGGTGATGCGGAAGTTTCCGGCTGCGTAGTTGTCGTCCCAGCCGACGACGACCACCTCGTGGTTGGTGTCCATCTCGCGGTTGCAGTAATAGGCGGCGTTGCTGGTGTTGAGGTACTCGTCCTCGGCGCGGTAGGAGATGAGGACGGCGCCGCGTTCCATGATGTATTTCTTGATGAGGTTGTTGTCGGTGTAACTGGCCCGTTCCGGCAGGAAGACGACTTCCTGGACATGCTTCTCGATCAGTTCCGAATAACTCTTGCTGGAGGAGTTGCCCTGTTTATAGGAGAAATCGCTTTCGTTGATCGGTCCGCCCCAGCGGCTGAGGTAGGCCAGGCTCATCCAGGGCTGGCCGCCTTCGCATTCGGTATAGTCGAAGCCGTGGTTGAGGATCAGGTGTTCGGGGGAAAAGGCCCGTTCCTCGCCGGGCATCAGCGAGGACTCGATCGAACCCAGGGCGGCGAAAGACCAGCAGGCGCCGCAGCTGGATTGGTTCTTCACCGAGGTAACCCGGTTGAGCTGGCGCAGGTCGTAGCTGCTGGGCAGACCCTCGGCCGGGTAGAAAGCCGCCGAAAAGGCCGCGTCGCCCGGCAAGGGGTTGACCGGCGAGGGGACGTGGCCGTAACGGCCGCTGTCCGGGCCGTAGAGGCGTTCGCCGTTGGCCAGCTCGCGCTGCTGTTGCCGGTAGAGGCGGAAGGCCGGATTGGTCGGTTCCTTCTCCAAGCGGGACGGTGAAGCGGCCTGAAGGAAAAGAGGCAAGGTCAAAAGCAAGGCTGACAATGGTTTACACAAACGTTTCATGAAACACTCCCTAAGTTGCAGATTCGTTGTTGCTTCTCATTAGCGGAAACCTGCTCATTCTACCCTTTTCGCACCGCCAATTCAATCGGCGCCGCTGAGGCCGGCTTGACTGTCCGGCCGATACGACATACCATTTCCGTATGATACGCGAGGATCAGTTCTGATGGCCGCCGACCTGCTCGTCGTCGGCGCCGGCATTTGCGGAGCCTGCGCCGCCCGTTGCGCCGCCGAGCGGGGACAAAAGGTCATCGTCGTCGACAAACAGCCCCATGTCGCCGGCCACATCCATGATGAGCGTCATCAAAGCGGCGTCATGCTCCAGACTTACGGTCCGCACATCTTTCACACGGAAAAACCCGCTGTGTGGGATTTCCTGAGTCGATTCACCGCCTGGAACGGCTACCGGCACCGGGTGCTTTCCTGGGTCAGGCGGCGTTTCGTGCCGTTTCCGATTTCCATGCTCAGCCTGGAACTGCTGTTCGAGCGCTCTTTCGACGAAGAGTCCATGCGCGCCTTCATCGAGCAGCGCCGGCTTCGCCTGAACCGCATCGACAACTCCCGGGATGTAGTGCTCGCCCAGGTGGGGGAGAAACTCTATGAACTCTTCGTGCGCGACTACACCCGCAAGCAGTGGGGGCTGGGCGCCGAGGAACTCGACCCGTCGGTGCTGCGCCGGGTGCCACTGCGCTACAACCGCGATACCGATTATTTCGGCGACCCGTTCCAGGGACTGCCCGCCGACGGTTTCACGGCCATGATCGAGCGCATCCTCGACCATCCCGGCATTCACCTGCTCCTGTCCACTCCCTACGATAAGATAAAGAACTCCATCTGCGCCGGCCGCACCCTCTACACCGGCCGCCTGGACGAGTTCTTCGACTTCCGCTTCGGCGTCCTGCCCTACCGCAGCCTTCGTTTCCGCCTTCTTGAAGTCCGAAGGGAACGGGTCTTTCCGGCCGGGGTGGTCAACTTTCCGGGCAAAGAGCCCTTCACCCGGGTCAGCGAGTACAAGACGCTGTACCAACAGCAAGGCCTGGATAAAACGCTGCTGGCCGTCGAATACCCCCAGGCCGAAGGCGAGCCGTTTTATCCCGTTCCCGGGCTGAAAAACCAGGCCCTGGTCGAACGCTACCGGCAGCTGGCCGAAAAAGAACCCGATGTCACCTTCGCCGGCCGTCTGGGCGGCTACCGCTATCTGAACATGGACGAGGCGGCTTGGGAGGGGATGAGGGAGGGGAGGAGAAGTGACGGGTAACTAGTGACAAGTGACTAGTGACCTGTCTTTGACCTTCCCCCCATATCCCCCCTTCCTGAAGGACGGGGGCTTGAGAACAAGCAACCTGACAGGTTTTCAGCCCCCTTCCCTTCAAGGGAGGGGTGTCGGGGTGAGGTCTGACAAGCGGCTTGAGAAAAGAACACATCGAGTGACGGGTGACAACTGACTGGAGAGTAGTGACTGGTGACTAGTAAACTACAAGAAAAACCTTTCTCAACCCTCTAAACCTTCTCCCCCTTTCCAACCATCTCCCCGCCCAGTTCCCAGAACAATCAGCTGTTGACGGCCTCGACATCGGTGCTGATTGGATGTAATCACTCTTGTCAACCGGCATATATCTTTACGAGTTTAGGGTATGCAAAATGCATGTTTTACTGGGGATATTTTAAATATTTGATTGGTGAATATGTGTTAACAAGAAATCGATTCTACTTTTTCCCAGTCAATATAATCGCTTGGGAATTTCATTTGGTAACAATAGATATTCTTGGTTAGATCACTCAGAAATTCAAAATTTCTAATTCTGAGAGATGTTGGTTGAAAAGACTGAATAACTGCTAAATCTGATAGAATATGTTTAAGCATTAATAATGAAGGAATAGAAAATAAAGAGAAATCAGAAGATTTTTGTAATAAAACTAATGAGGCAATCGGATAATACTTTCTTGGAGCATCACTTAAGTTATTCCAAGGTGTTGTGTGACAGTACCATTTCCCTGATATCTTCGTAATAAATATTCGATCGTCACCAATAATGAGTTTAGGCATTCCCAAACGTGCAGCTGTTGTTTTTCCACCTTCATCAAATGCTAGAAATAAAACTGCACCTTTATTAAGTAAAAGTGCAGAAGCATGTAATAGAATATGGTTGAAGTTTATTGATAAACTTTCAATGGAGTACTGTGATGTTAAAGAAGCAATATTGACAGTTTTATATGCAATAGAAGAAGGTGTGTAAATATAATCAACACAACTATTTTGATAATCAATGCAGGTTATGCAATCCAGTCGATTCTGTATAAAGAAACTATTGGATATGACATGTTTGGAATAAATAATGTCAAATATTTCAGGAGTGAGCTCATCGATAGCGAAGTCGCCTGTATAATTAAATTTGATATCTTTTTTTATTTTATTTTTTTTTGTTGTACATAGTGTGTCATGTACGTGATGATTTATAGTAATATCAGGAAGTGCATAGCTGAATGATTTTAAAAAATCAGCGCATCTATTTGAAAATAATATTTTATGTGGTTCATTAACACTGATTTTGATTTTCAGCGAACCTATACAATAAAACTTTTTATCAGCAAAAAAAGTCACAATTATTTCTTAAATAGGTGGTAAAACGTTGTTCCCGGTCGGTAAACAAGATGGTTGTTGAACGGAAGAGCCAACAGTGCAACCCTCTGCAGCAGAATTCCCTAAGTTACATCCACCTCTTGCGGCAACATTTCCTGTTGGCGCGCAGGCACTAACGTTTTGAGTGGGGGTTATACCTGGACTACACCAACCGACAATCGGGTTACTCCCGTCTTCACAAAAACCACGAGTTGATACTGTTTGTCCTGTTGAAGAGAAAGAAATAATGTTTTTAGCAATTGGAGATACATACGGTTTTTTCATTTATCTTCTCCTTTTTTTATCAAATTTAGTGCAGAGACTGGAAATAAACCAAGTTTTTCAGCATTAGAGCAGAAATGATAGGGTGCATTGAATTGATTGCACAATGAATAATTGTTGGCAACGCAATGTCCTTTGCATGAATATTTAAATATGCATTTTTCACAGACGCCTTCAAGGTGATCGGGAATCTTAGATCGTAATTCCAGCAATTTTGGATGATTATTCCAAATATCCTTTAAATCATTCCTTTCCGGATGACCAAATACAAGCTCTGGTACAGTTTCTCCAATTCCACAAAGAGACCAAGAGTTGTCACTTAATATCCCTAGAATATTAAAAACAGTGCAATGGCCATTAACGCTATACAATAAGTCTCTAATTGATCGAAACGCAATTGGGATGTCAAAAACTATTGGTGTTTTAATATCCTGTTTATACTTCTCGATCTGATGGTATAACGAAATAATTTCTTCTATTGATAAACCATAACGGGATACAAAAGATTTTCCTCTACCAATTTTTTGTACAAGATTAAATTTGATACTGCTCCATTTCTCTTCTTGCGCCATATCGAGAAAAGAATGAATCTCATGAATGTTTTTTTTATGTAATGTGCAAATTACTTGGGGACGTAAACCAGCTTCAGTTAATGATCTAATAATTTTAACAGTTTTATCGAACGCACCTTTGTGGCCACGAATCTCGTCATGTGTTGTCGACGTCGAGCCGTCGAGGCTGATCGAAATGAATTGAAACTTTGAATATTTTATTAATCTTTTTTCAAGTTCAGGGTTTATGAGTACACCATTTGATTCAATATTCAAATAAAGTTGATAGTTTTCTATCAAGGAAAGAATGTCTTTTATTTCTGGGTGAAAAAAAGGTTCTCCGCCAGTTAATTTAACTGAAGTCAAACCTAACGGCATGGCCTGATCAATGGTTTTTTGCAAAAGGTTCAATGACATTGGACGTCTATCATTGTTATTTGCACTTCCAGGAGAAACCCAACAATGTTGACAACTCAGATTGCAATTACCTGTCAGGTATAGGTATAAACTTTGCAATGAAGGAGTCGGCTTTTGAGCTATTTTTTCTCTATTCATTTTTATCGATTAAAGAATGTAAAAATCCGGTATTTAAAAGATCATTAAGGAAAAGGTCAATATCAGCAGAAACTTCATTTTGGTCAATACTAGCATATTTTTTTTCTATTTCACTGATGATTTGAGGTTTTGTGTGTGGAAATTGACATAGATTATAGATAAATAATCCTGTATGATTTATCTCTTTAATTGAATTTGATGATGGATCATATAAAATTGCTCCGCATTCATCTTCTTTTTGAGATAAGATCTCTGGATTGTTTTTATAATATGTCACTGTTTTCTTAATCATTCTACTAATTTAATTTTTCAATTATTATTCGATCAAAATTCATAATGATACTCTTTGATTTTGTTAGTACTAAGAAATAATCTTAAGCAGTCCTCCGGGTTGGCCCGGTTGAAATCTCCGGTCAGCTGGTGGGCCATACCCGGGCAGCTGCCGTTGCAGA
>CAYXHZ010000076.1:0-14347 GCA_964465065.1 uncultured Clostridia bacterium | reverse complement strand
TGCTCTTGCATGGACAGGACTATGCTCATTCTAACAGCATCAAGCCACGAAAAAAAGGGACGGGCCAGTCCCCTTGACGCATTGCTGGCGCCGATTTAAGATAGCGGTATGGATTTAACGAAGGGAACGCAGATAGACGGCTACGAGATCCTGGAATCTCTGGGCAGCGGCGGACAGAGCGTCGTCTATCTGGCCGTCGACAAGCGCCTGCGCCGTCAGGTGGCCATCAAACTGATTTCCGACAGCAACCTGGCCGAAGAGACGGGGCGGCGGCGTTTTTTGCTCGAGGCGCAGACCCTGTCTTCCCTCAGTCACGCCAACATCGCCACGATTTACAGTATCGGCGAATACCGGGGCCATCCCTTCATCGTCATGGAATATGTCCAGGGTCTGACCCTGCAGGATTACGTGGAGAAAAACCGCCCCGACGGTCGGGAATGCCTGCGTTTGATGATCGCCATCGTCGAAGCCATCCGCTACGCTCATCACAAGGGCTTCATTCACCGCGACCTCAAACCGAGCAACATCATGGTCAGCGCCGACGGACAGGTCAAACTGCTGGATTTCGGTCTGGCCCGGATCACCCGGGAGGCCGAACGGCAGCGTCTGGACAGTCCGACCGAACTGACCGCCACCGGTGTGGTCATGGGGACGGTCTATTACCTGTCGCCCGAACAGGCGCTGACCAATTCGGCCACCGAGAAGAGCGACCTGTTTTCCCTGGGTGTGATCATGTATGAAATGATCACCGGCAAGCGCCCCTTCGACCGCAACTCGGCCCTGACCACGCTGTACGCCATCATCCATGCCGATCCGCCGCCGATCGACAGCCCGGATCCCTTGCTGCAAAGCCTCAAACCTCCGATCATGAAACTGCTGGAAAAGCAACCGGAACGGCGTTACCCCTCGGCGGAGGCGCTGCTGGACGCTCTGCAGGCGATCTACAGCGGCAAGGCTCTGGAGAAAACCATTTCCCTGGCCAAAACGATGCGTCTGGATACCGCCGCTCGACCACGGAAATGGATGCTGGCCGCACTGGCGGCCGTATTGACCGTCCTGGTCATCGCCGGCCTGTGGTGGCGCGGCAGCCAAGGCGGGCAAGCGAACCGGCCGCAGCCCGGAAAAGATCGCCAGGGGATCCTGGTGCTGCCCATCAAGAGCGGTCCCGGCGAACAGGACCGCCACCTGGCCGGGGTCATCACCTCGGAAATCATTTCCAGTCTGAACCGGACACCCAGTCTGCGGGTGCTGTCGATCCCTTCCGAATTCATCGCCGCCGAGAAGAACTGGAGCGAGAAAATCGTCAGCCGCAACCAGATCGGCTTCACCCTGAGCGGGGATCTGTCGCTGGGCGGGCAGCGACTGCGTCTTTCGGCCCAGATCATCGATCAGCGCGATTATCGGGTCATATGGTCCCGGGTGTTCAACGAAGCAATCGACCGCATATTCGTCATTCCGTCGGCCATCGCCGCCCAGTTGGCCTACGAGGCGGGGGTGATCTTCAAGGCCGATCAGCTCGAATTTCCCGGCCAGAAGGCCTTTGATCTCTATACCCGGGCCGACCTGCTGCTGTCGGGTTACGATCCGGTCGACTTGCCGCAAAGCATATCTCTTTTCCGGGAATGCATGGCCGAGGCGCCGGATTTCCGCCCGGTCTACGAAAAATTGGGACTGGCCCTGATGCAGTACCGCAACGTCGGCATCGATTACAACCCCGATTACCTGGACGAGGCCTATACCGTCATCGGCAAAGGGCGGGAAATCCGCGGCGATTCGGTGCTGCTGCGCACCCAGGAGATCTGGTATCACCTGTACACCTACAATTTCCAGCGTGCCCGCATTCTGGCCGAAAGCATGCGAAACGACGGCCTGGACCCGCCCGGCAGCAAGCATCTGATCTGGCTGTCTTTTTACCTGGGCGAAGTGGAACAATCGGTCGCCATGCTCGAGGAGGCGGTGCGGCGGGAACCGTTCGACGCATCCTACCACCTCAACCGGGTGGTGCTCAACACCATGCTGGGTAAGCGGGACCGGGTCGAACAGGCCCATGCCGAGGCGCAGGAGATTTTCCGCACACCCATGGTCGTGGCCATCATCGACGGCTGGAAAAAGATGAGCGAGCGGAATTTCCAGGCGGCTTACGACATTTTCCGGCAGGCCGGCGGCAACGCGCAGTACCATCTCCTGGAACTGGCCTGCGCCGAGGCCCGGTTCTGCCTGGGCGATTACGAATCGGCCGCAACGCACCTGCAGGCCTGGCTGGACCGCAACCCCTACGCCATGGAGGGCTGGTGGCTGCTCTGTCTGTGCCATGAACTGCGGGGACAAACGGCCGAGCGGACGGCCATGGCGCTCCAGGCCCTGAAATACGCTGAGATGTTGTACCAGCGCTTTCCCGACGAGTTCCTGAAAACCGCCGCGGTCTATTTCCGGGTGATCTCCGGCCAGGCCGGCGTCGCCGACGCCCAGGAAAGCGAAGCGGATTCAGCCGCCGACAGTCTGACCCGCTATCTGCGTAAGGTGATCCAGATCCGTCTGAAAAAGGCCGATCCCGGTACGCCGGTGCCCGTGCCCTACAACCCGACCTATTGGATGAACCGCTTCTGTGAACAGGAACTCCGGTTGCTGCAAGATTCTCAGACCGGCAGATAATTCAGCAACTCTCGAGCCTCGTCGATGACCGCCCGGGCTCCGTTGTCGATCAGTTCATGGCGAGGGCGCATGCCCCAGCCGACGCCGACGGGGATCATGCCGGCGTTGGCGGCGGTACGCATATCGACGGCGCTGTCGCCGACAAAGAAGGTCGCTCCGGGCTCGCAGCCCATGAGTCGGCTCAGGTTCAGGGCAGACTGGGGATCCGGCTTGATGGGGACGCCGTCCTTCTGGCCGAGCACTTCCGCGAATGGATAGTCTGGAAACAGGGCGCGGGTCATGCGGCAGGTTACTTCGTGGGTCTTGTTGGACAGTACCGAGAAGGGGACTTTACGCCCGATCAGACGGTCGAGCAGCTCGCGGATTCCCGGAAAGGGCAGCGTCAGGCCAGGCCAGACCTCTTCATAGGCGTTTCGGTAGGCGGTCGTGAATTCCCGGATTCGCTCCGGGACGCGTTCTGATTCCGGCAGGGCACGTTCGACCAGGTGGGAGACGCCGTCGCCGACCATGAAGCGGTAGGCGTCCGGGGGATGGATGGGCAGACCTTGAGCGGCCAGGGCCAGATTCATGGCCCCGGCGATTCCGGAAAGGGAGTCGATCAGGGTGCCGTCCAGATCGAATATGATTGCGCAGACAGAGGGCAACGGTTCATGGTTCATCCTGTATTCTAACACGGATCAGACTGATGGCGAACCGGTCCGGACCTGCGTTTGGATTTTGGAGCTTATATGCCGATGCCCAACTGGGCGCCGACGGTGATGTAGTCTCCGAAGAGGTCGTCGAAAAAGGTGTTGAGAAAAACGCGGATGCGCAGGCCGCCGTCGCCAGAGAAACCGGCGTTCAGCTTGAGAAAGAAATCGCTGGATTCGGCGCTGTCGCCGGTTATTTTCACCCACTTGCCCAGGCCGCCGCCGATGAAGAAGTGATTGAATTTGGCGTTGAGCAGAACGGCCGGTTCCAGCCACAGTGAGTCGAATTTGAAGTCCTGGGTGATCAGGTTGCCTTCCGGGCTGATCATCAGCAGGTCGTTGATATGGAAATCGAGGTTGAGACCGGCGTACCAGAGGAAGGGTTCGAACGAGAATGAATCGTCGGTCATCAGACCGAAGTTGAGGAAGCAGTTGACCGGATGATCGGAATCCACGGCCTGCAGAGGAGTGCCGATGACAGCCAGAAAAAGTGCAGTGGCAAGAAGAAAGGTTTTTTTCATGTGATTTCCTCCAATGTGCTTATACATTTTACACAATCGTCGAAAATTTGCAACAGGATCTGCGAAAAGAGGAGACGCAACCGAAGTATACCTGGACAGTTATTGTCCGAAAAAATCGGTGAAGCAATAGCGCTTTGCGACTTGAATCGTGATGAACCGACAGGTTCTGGAGAAAGATCGGAGAGGGGAAAATAAGGCATCTCAGTGAGACGGCTGCAATGTTCACATTGATCCACCGCCACACCGAGATGCCTGACGGCCGACTCGATTGAAGAGTCAGCCGATCTTGGCGTTAGAGCCGGTTAGCGATCAATAACGATCGTAACCGCCGTCACGGCCGCCTTCGCGGCGGGGTTTCCGTTCCAGAGCTTCGTTGACACGGATGCTGCGATCGCCGAACTTGGAATTGTTGAGTTCGTCGATGGCCTTCTGGGCGTCATCGTTGCTGGTCATTTCAACGAAACCGAAACCCTTGGAGCGGTTGGTCATGCGATCGATGATGACATTGGCGCTGGTCACTTCGCCGTAAGGGGTAAAGAGTTCGCGCAAATCTTCATCGCTGGTGCTGTAGGGCAGGTTGCCCACATAAAGTTTCTTAGCCATAAATAAGCCTCCTTTGGCTCATGGTAATAATGAACGTGTTAATTGAAGAACATACAAAAGTCTGACGAAACGCTATATTCAATAACGGTCGTAACTGTCGCGGTTGTCGCGGCGGGGTTTGCGTTCCAGAGCTTCGTTGACGCGGATGTTGCGTCCGTTGAAGTTGGTATTGTTCAGCTCGTCGATGGCCTTCTGGGCCTCGCCGTCATTGGTCATTTCGACAAATCCGAATCCTTTGGAACGGTTGGTCATGCGATCGATGATAACGGTGGAGCTGATCACTTCGCCGTAACTGGCGAAGAGTTCGCGCAAATCCTCGTCACTGGTGTTGTAGGGCAGGTTGCCCACGTACAGTTTCTTAGCCATTAAAATTCCTCCTGGGCTATATACGATGCAATAGATGAGACGATATTGATGTTTTGGCTTTCAAGCGACTTGTCGGGTTTGATGGATGGAAGGATTGGATTCACAGATCTTGGGGCTGCATTATCGAAACGTCAGCGGAACAGAAAAAGATACGCTTATCAAAACTCATTGCAAACTACAGCCTGATTATAACAGAAAAAATTCCATTTGCAACACATAAATTTATTTTGTGAAATTTTTTCAGTTGCTGTCATTTCTGACGGTTCGCCGCGACCTATCCTTTACCGGGCATGGCGGCGATGATCCGCAGCAGCTGGGCATCGTTACCGGTTCGGTACCCGTCCGATGCGTAGACAACCGACAGGTCGCCGGCGAGCAGGAGACAGCAGGGATACTCGAAATTGGGCAGGCACAGGGATTGATCGACCGGGATGTGGACGAAATAGGTGCCTTTAGGTAGCAGACTCAGATTTTGATCGGCCAAATATTTCAGATCCCGTTTCTCTTTGAGGATCAGCAGGATGCTTCCACCCCAGGCCTCGATCTGGGGCCGGATGCGGGCCAGATCGTCCAGGAGATGCCGTGACGGTTCGTGACCTGCCTTGATGAAGGCTACGATTGCGCCGGAAGACGGTATCCACTTCTGCAGGCGGCCGCGTTCGGCTTCGGCGATCAGTTCGATCTCCAGTTCCGCAGGCAGAACAATATCGCTGGAGAAACTTTCCGTTTTTTCGCGCAGGCTGACGGGCAGGGTGAGGGCCTGTCCGGGCAGGAGGGAGAAGAAATGCAGACGGGTAAGGATGTCGTCGTTTTTTTGGCGGACACCGCTGATCAGGCAGTAGTGTCCGGGGGGGAGTTCGAGCGGTGACGGTAAGGCGGTTATGGCGCTGTCGTAAGGAAATTCCAGGCTGGCATAATGACCGTCCTGCAAACGACCCAGGGTGAATTGAGCGTAATACTTGAGAGCCATGTCGCCGGAAGCGGCCGTGAGGAAAAGGCGCGCCGGGTTGTCGATCTTTTGGCCGGGGCGCAGAGTCAGCCAGCGCCCCTGTTTATAATACTGCGGAACCAGGCTGCCCGGTTCCAGCCGGGCGGGCAGGCCGATGCTGCGGCACACGGCCACGGTGAAGATGTCCCGGGACCGGCTGTCGGCGCAACCCAGAGACAGGACGCCGGCCGGGGTGAGCGGGACGGAATAATGGTTGAGTCCGTCATCGATCAAACGGATATTGTTTTGTATCCAGTCGGCGATCAGCTCCGGTTTTTGTCCGGCCTGGGCGACCAGGCTTTCAGGCAGGGCGGCGCGGATCGCCTGGCGGTATGGCTTGAGGTTTTCGTTGGCGATGCGGGGATTGAGGAGGTAGGGCACAAACAATTCCCGGCTCAATGACGGAGTCTGCAGCACGGTCTGGCTCAAATGGGCCGCCAGGACGTTGAGCGGCGTGTCGCGCAGGTCCTTGTCGCTGACTGAGCCCAGGAGTTCCATGGCCAGGGTGCGGGACTCGGGCGGGGTGTTTTCCAGAAAGGATTTGATTTCCGTCCAGTTGCCGCGGCTGCGTTTCAGGAAATCCCATAGCCGGGAACTGTCCAGTCCCAGATTCTGGGCCAGGGTCCGGGTTTTGGACTCGTCGATGAAAGTTGCGATGTAGCGGTTGCGGATTTCATCTTCCTGTTTGAGGCGGCGGGCGTTTTCGGCCGCCTGCGCCGGATCGGTCCCGGGCGTATCCTGTTTGACCGGAGGAGTGAAGTCGAGATCCAGGCTGAAACTGTCGCCGAAGCGGTGGTCCAGGACGATCCGGGCGCCAGCGGACTGGCCTGGATTGAGCCTGGCCAGTCCGTAGCGCTCGCCTTTGGATGCCCAGACCAGCAGATCGCCCAGACCCGTACGGAAAGCGGCCTGGCCGTTGCCGTCGCTGGCTTGTCGATGCAGAGTGAAAAATTCCGCGTAATTGTACAGTTGGAAGCGGACCTCGGCGCCGGCCACCGGCTTGTTTTGTTCGTCAAGGACCGTCACGGTCAATTCGGCATTCCGGGCGTAATGCGGCAGCAGGTTGAGCGTGCTGGCCTGGGGCTGTCGGTCGAGAACCGGTTCGTCGCCGCTGTACAGACCGTAGGCTTTGCTGTGAACCAGCATGGCCCGTCGCACCGGACCGTCGAACCAGCCCTTGTTCAGCTCGGCCTCCGGTTCGCAGGCTCCCATGTAACACCATTCCCCGTCGATCCAGACTTCAACCCAGGCGTGGTTGTCGTCGGTATGCGCCCAGCGCGGTGTGTAGCATTGCCGGGCCGGTATGGCGGCGCATCTCAGTGCCGCAACGGTGAAGGTCGATTCCTCGCCGCATCGGCCGAAGGCGGTTCGGATGGTGCTGAGTGGGGCGGAGGTGCGTTCATCGGTGCTCTGGTAGACGACCTTCTCGTGGCACCAGTGGTTGATTTCCAGTGCGGCCTGGCTCATGGTCAGTCCCTGGATGCGGTTTTTTATTTCCGGATACATTTGCGGACGGAAGCGGTCCAGATTTTCGTTGTTGACCCGGGGCGGCAGCACGAAATGGCGGAAAATCGCTTGGGGTATACGGCTTCCCCAAGGCATTTCCGTTTGCGCTTTCAAGGCGAAGCGTACCGCTTCCAGAAAGAAATCGCCCGTGCAGTCAGCCAGATCGGACAGCGGTGCATAGGCCAGCAGGAATTCCAGCGCTTCCCGTTCGGAAGGGTTCAGCTCCTGCTTGAGCACGGCAAAGAGGGCATCGGCGCGCTGTCGGGCCAGTTGCTGCTGAACGAGCAGCTGCTGGCTGACTGCTTTGCGGAAGGCGGAGTCGCCATCGGAAGCGGACGTTTCAGCCCGGCCGGTCGAAAACAGAAACGGGATCAGACAGACAGATAAAATCATCACGGAAATTTGCTTTCTCATTCTCTACACTCGCTTTACATCCTTATTGTTTTCCATCATACCCCATCGCAGGACGAAAAGGAAGTATGAATTCAACACAGCAGGTAAGGGCGCTGCCGCTGCAGGATCAGGAGCAATTCTCCGAACAGGGTGTTGGCCCAGGCGAACCAGCTGCGGGTGAAGCGAGCCGGATCGTCCTTGTGAAAGCTTTCGTGCATGAAACCGCTGCCGGCGTGGCTATGCTGCAGGGTGTCCAGGCACGATTTGATTTCGTGGTCGTCGCGGCTGGTCAATGCCCTCATGATGACGCTCAACGGCCAGATCCGGTCCAGGCCCACATGAGGACCGCCGATGCCTTCTCCGGCCCGTCCTGTGAAGAAAAAGGGATTGTCTGGACTCAGCAGCCGGCGGCGGGTACGTTGGTATACCGGATCGTCTGGCGATACGGCCCCCAGGTAGGGTAAAGACAGAAGTGACGGTACATTGGCATCATCCATGAACAGGTAGTTGCCGAAACCGTCCGTCTCGTAACCGTATATCGAACCGTGACGTTCGTGGACGAAGACGGCATGCTCCCGCAGGGCCTTTTCCAGGTCGGTCTGCAATGAACGGCATTCGCTCAGCAGGCTGCGCTCGAGTGCCGCTTGGCTGCCGAGGCCTTCCAGCATGCGCTGCAGTTGGCGCAGCGAGACGGCGGCGAACAGGTTGGACGGGATCAGATAGGGGTAGACGGTGGCATCGTCGCTGGGTCGGAACATGGAATGGATCAAGCCGATTTTCCGGGTCGGATAGCCGTAACCGCCCATCGGCACGCCGTCGGTGGCCCAGGATGTTTTACGCTGGAAAGAGTAGGGACCCGGTCCGTCGAGGCGCTGCTGCTGGCGGAAGGTGCGCAGGATTTCGCGCATGGCCAGTTTCCACTCCTCGTCGAAGGCGGCTGGATCGGCGCCGCTGCTCCAGTAGCCGTAACTGAGACGGATGGGGTAACAGAGACTGTCGATCTCCCATTTGCGTTCGTGAACGCCGGGTTTCATTTCGGTGCGGTCGCTCTCCCGCCATTCGCTGATGCGGGCCGGATCCTTGTAGAAGGCGTTGGCGTACGGATCGAGCAGGATGAAATAGGCCTGACGGTGGATGACGCCGCGGATCAGACGCTGCAACTCGCCGTCCTCCTGAATCAGGGTCAGGTACGGCCAGACCTGGGCCGAAGAGTCGCGCAGCCACATGGCGTCGATATCGCCGGTGATGACGTAGCAATCCGGCTTGCCGTCGCGGCTGCCGTAATCGACGGTGCTGTCCAGGGTGTTGGGGAAACAGTTCCCGAACAGCCAGGCCAGTTCGCCGTTAGCGACGCTCGATCTCATCCGCTCGATGGTCCGCTCCACGGCCGGGCTGATGAACTTCCGTTGACCGGGCGGGATGCGAACCTGGGGAAAACTGACGCCGGTTTTGCGTATGGCCGGCATGACGCCGTATGTGGCGACGCTCAGCGAATTGCGGATGAAATGTCTGCGGTCCATTTTGATTGGCTGTCCTCCTCATGGATGATAGGGGGACTGGAGAAGTTTTGCAATCGTTCGGCAAGGAATGTGGCGAACGGCTGGTTTACCGTCATGAAAGAACTGGCCAAAGTTCGGGTCAGTCTTTATAATGAACAGATAACCCAGGAGGAACGGATGCGCGGAATCGGGATGGGATCGAAGTGGATGGGACTGGTGCTGCTGTTTTGTGCAGGCTGGCTGATGCCGGCCGCCGATCGACCCAGCGAAACGGTCGAAGACGTGTTGGATCAGGACCTGTTCGCCTTGCAGCGGCAGGCGCAGAAGGACCATCGTGATGGCAAATACCAGAAGGCGGCCGCCGGCTACATCGAACTGCTCAAATACAACCGGCGCAGTTCTCTGACTCTGTACAACCTGGCCTGTTGTTATCTCAGACTGGATGAGACCCGGCTGGCACTGACCTGCCTGCGCCAGGCGGCTTCTTACGGCAGGGATTTGATCGCTTTGATGGAAAAAGACAGCGATTTCGAAAAATTCAGACAGACCCGGGATTATCGCAATCTGTGCAAGGATTTGCAGCAGCTGAGGGACGAGTCCGGCGAGATGCGTTACATCGTCGTTCCCAAAGCGGTTCCGTATTGGCTGCGTTTGCCTTCAGACTATTCTCCGCAGAAACGGTACCCGCTGGTCATCGCCCTGCACGGTTACGGCGGCAATCCGGCCAATTTCCGACACCTGAGCTCGCTCTTCATGGAAGAAGGAATGATCCTGGCCATGCCCCAGGGCGCTTACGACTACCCGCAGGACGGCATGATCAACCAGTTTCAGTATACCTTCGGCCTGCACAGCCAGAATCGGGATTATTGGAAACAGGCCGATCTGGCCAGCAGCCAGTACATCGATCGCCTGGCACAGGAATTGAAAGCCGCCTATGCCGTCGATTCAGTGTATCTGCTTGGCTTTTCGGAAGGCGGGGTCATCGCATATCAGACGGCCATTCTCAATCCGCAGCTGTACCGTGGTGTATTGGCCTTCGGCGCCTACCTGCCGGACCTAAGCGATGCCCAGTCCGTCATCGATCCGACCATGCTGCAGGCGGCCAGCGGACTTAGGGTCCTGATCGCGCATGGGGAGACGGATACGGCTGTGCCCATCGATCGGGGCCGGCAAACCTTTCACACCCTGGAAGGGTTAGGGTATACCTGCAAGTTTTTGAGCTTCCCGCTCGGCCATGTCATTCCCGGAGACACCCTGCGCGAAGGCTTGCGCTGGATCGTTCACTGAACGGGGAAACCCATGGCCTGCCTGACCTGGCGCAGATTTTCCGGGCAGGTCAGCATCTCCAGAAGCTTGAATGCCACGTCCAGAGCGGCACCGGGGGCGGTCGAGGTGATCAGGTTTCCGTCCACCACCAGATGCTCGTCGACGACCTCGGCGCCCATTTCGGCCAGTTGTCTGCGTCGCAGCCCGTTGCCCAGGTGGTAGGTGGTCGCCTTGCGGCCATTGAGAATACCGCTTTTGGCCAGGGGCAGGGCGGCTACGCATACCGAGGCGATGATTTTCCTGTCGGCATCGAAACGGCGCAACAGTTCCAGAAAGCGTTCGTCGTAGGCGTCTTCGTAGAAACCGTGCTCTTCGAATCCGCCCGGAACGGCCAGGGCGTCGAAGTCGTCGCTGTCCAGCTCGTCGATGTGAAACTGCGGTTCGACGATCAGATTCCAGGTGCACTGGATCCGTTTGCGCAGTCCGGCGCTGATCACTTCGACTGGCTGAAAGCCGACATCCCGGCTCCAACCCAGCACATCGGTGAACACGGCGGCCTCGTATTCTTCGAAGCCCTGGGGCAGAAACAGCATCACCCGTTTCATTTCCGCCCCCGCAGTCCGGCCAGACGGTACGACAGCATGCCTACAGGCAGCAGCATCAGGAGGCTGATCAGGCACAGATGGTCCAGGAACGGGGCCCGGTAATAGCGGGCGATGGCTCCGGCGACCTGAAGCAGGGCGGAAATGACCAGAAAGAGGTTGATGGCTTTGAGCAGGCCGTTGTTCACCGAACAAAGGGGGATGAACAAAATCAGTGTGGCGGCGGCGAAGGCCAGGTAACCGTACTGGGCAAGGGCACCGGCCAGCGAGGCTTCCTGGTAGAAATACCAGTTCAGGACACTGGACAGGGCAGAGTGGGGCTTCATGAACAGAAACTTGAACAGAACCTGGCTGGTGAAGGATACGGTGACCAGTGCGCAATAGAACAGGTAGAACAGGCTGGCCAGCCACAGCGAAACGGCTTTGACCGGCTCGTCGAGACTTTTGACCAGCCAGTACAGCGTTCCGAGCAGGAGCGGGGCGATGAGCAGGGCCAGGCTGAACTTGGCGGCGTAGGGTCCGAAGTTTGTCGACAAGGCGAGCAGCTGGGCGCTGACCGGTCCTCGGGGCGGTGTCAGGACAGTCAGGAGCGACCACAAGGCCAGCACCAGGGTAAACAGAAGGCTGCAGATTCGAAATAGTCTATGACTCATCGCTTATCTCCGTCGCGGGCAGTCAGGTCAAATTATAACACAGGCGCAGGCAGGATTGTCGGCGATTGACAGTCTGGAATTCCGAGCACACTTTATAGGGTATGAACAGCCATCACCGCGTCGGCTTCACCCTGATCGAAGCGGTCATCGTTCTGGCGGTCATCGCAATACTTTCGGCCGTACTGGTGCCCATGGTCGCCCAGAACATCCAGTCGGCCCGGCTGGCCCGGGCCGCCTCGGACACCGCGCTGATCGGCAAGGCCATGGTCAGCTTCTATCAGGATCTGGATCAATGGCCGGTCTACCGCTCCGGAATTGCCCACTTTCTGTTGTTCAGCGCTCCGGACGCCAATCAGGACGGGATACCCGATATGGGCAGCATTCCGACAGCCTGGAATACCGTGGGACGGTACCTGTCGCTTCATTTCGAACTGGTCGGCAACGGCAACAACCGCAGTCCCGGGCCTTCGCCGACCGGACTGCCGGCCTGGAACGGACCGTACCTGACTGGAATGGATGTCGATCCCTGGGGAACTCCCTATCTGGTCAACGCCCGCTGGCTGACCGACAAGCTGACCGCCAACGGCGGGGTCTACGTCGTTTCCGCCGGACCCCAGACGGGCGGTAATCCGGTGCAGGTGGAAATGCCCTTCGACGGGGCACCGGACAGCCAGAACGGCAACGACATTTGCTTCCGTATCCAGTGACGGTCGTTCCGGGAGTCTGGTTTTCAATCGAACAGGCTGCGCTGGCGGATGATCTCCTGGGCAGTATCCTCGTTTTCGTCGCTGGCCGAATTCTCTGGGGGAGGCGACTCGATCCCGTTTTCGTCGCTCTCCATGTTGTCGTCCTGGTCAGTCGGGGCATCGACCTGGTCCGAGTCCGCCGCTTCGGGTTCCAGGAAACGGACGGCCGCGATTTCCAGGGTGCTGATGCGTTTGCCATGGGCTTTGTAGCCCTTGACGCCGATGAAATCTTTCACGGACAAGATCTCCGCCTCCCGGTCCTGATGCCGGCCGCCGAAGGTGATTTCCACCTGGCTCGCCAGAGCGCTGAGGGCGATCAGTTTGGATCCCGGAGCTTCGGGCAAAAAAGAAAGCGGTCGGTCGCTGTCCGGGGCGCAGAAGCGTTTCAGGTAATAAAAGCCCTGCTCGGCGTCCAGGACCAACGCGCTGTACACGGCTTCCGGGTCGAAACGTTCGACCAGGATGGTGTCGTCTTCGAAATGTTGGGCGATATCGGTCTCACAGACCCGCATACTGCCTGAAGCGGTGAAGTAGACGATCTTGTCTTCGCCGGAAAAGGATCCGAGCGCCAGGCCGTGACCATCGGTGTTCAGACGCAGGACGTCCTTGTCGAACCAGATTTCCCGGCCGCTGAGGGTGGAGACGCCTTTCTCCTTGAGCTTGACCTTGTAAACCGGAGTCTTGCTGACCAGGTTGCCTCGTGAACTGCGGCCCTTGATGGCCAGGTCGGCGAAGTCGATGTCGAAATTGATCTTGCGCAGACGCGGTCGGGGACGGAGCTGGACAGTGACCACCTCGGCCTCGCCGTTGGGGTTGGCGGTGAAGTAGAGGAGTTCCGAGTTGTCGGAACCCTGGGTGACATCGTACTCCTTGTCGCGGGTGATGCCGCCGACGGTGAAGCGCTTGATGAAGCTGGCCCCGTTGCGGCCGTCACGGTACACGGCGTTGTAGACGGTACGGTCATCGCCGCGGTCGAAGACGGCCACGTGGATCAGATCCTTGCCCATGAATACCTTGTCGTTGACCTTGGAGATCTGATACTTGCCGTCGCGGCGGAAGGCGATGATGTCGTCGATGTCGCTGCACTCGCAGACGAATTCATCCTTCTTGAGACCGGTGCCGATAAAACCTTCGGCGCGGTTGACGTACAGGCGGCTGGTGGCGGCGGCGACCCGGGCGGCTTCGATGACATCGAAAGGACGCAGCTCCGTCTTGCGCTCCCGGCCGGCGCCGAAACGTTCCCGGATATTCTCATAGAAGGCGATGGCGTATTCGGTCAGCTGGGCCAGATTGTGGCGTACCTGGTTCATTTCGGATTCTATGGCGCGGATTCGCTCGTCGGCCTTGGCACTGTCGAATTTTGAGATGCGCTTGATCTTGATTTCGGTCAGGCGGGTGATATCGTCGACGGTGATTTCCCGCATGAACATTTTCTTGAAAGGAGTCAGTTCCCGGTCGATGGTCTCGATGATCGCTTCCCAGGTTTCGCAATCCTCGATGGCGAGGTAAATGCGGTTTTCGATGAAGATCCTTTCCAGGCTGGAGAAATGCCAATCCTCGAGCAATTCGTTGAGTCGGATTTCCAGTTCCAGCCGCAACAGATTGCGGGTGTGATCGGTGGAATGCCGCAGCATCTCCTCGGCGGTCATGAAGGCCGGTCGGCCCTTGTCGATGACGCAGTTGTTGGGGGAAATGCTGATTTCGCAATCGGTCAGGGCGTACAGGGCGTCTATGGTCTGATCGGCAGATACGTCGCCGTGCAGGAAGAGCAGGATCGACACCTTTTCCGCGGTGTTGTCGTCGATCTTGCGGATCCGCACCTTGCCTTTTTCGCTGGCGGCGATGATCGAGTCGATCAGGGTG
>CAYXHZ010000075.1:0-14355 GCA_964465065.1 uncultured Clostridia bacterium | reverse complement strand
TATAAAGACTACTCGCTCGGACTTCTCTCAGTCCAAGATGTTATGGACTCCTACATCGGCTTGACTTTTGATGCGGCGCCGCCTACCATCAGCATGGACCGGAATGGGTCCCGGGCTTGCCAACAGGAGTGAAATGAGGACGAAACAGCTGTTTTTTGGTTTGATTCTGCTGATTGCCGGGTTGGGGGCGCAGAGCGATCCGGGCGCCGAACTGGAAAAACGGCTGGCGGCGGCGGCCGCTGCGGACAAGCTGCCGGTGCTGACGGAGCTGTGCCGGCTGCACCTGCGGACGGACCCGGCCAGGGTGCTGGAATACGGCGGTCAGGCCGAGCGGCTGCTGCAGCAATATCCCGACGCCAAAACCGAGTTGCTGGTTCTCGATCTGATCTGTCAGGCCAACTTGTACCAGGGAGATTACGATCGGGCCCAGTCGTACGGGGAGAAAAGCCTGGATCTGGCCGAGAGGATGAACTACCGCAAAGGGATCGGGGTCGCCCTCGGCGCTCTGGCCAACATCCACATTCAGAAAGGCGATTATGCCAAATCCCGTGACTTTTCCGCCCGGGCCGGCGACATTTTCCGCGCAAGCGGGGAAAAGAAACCCCTGGCCTCGATTCTCAACAGCATCGGCATCAGCTACGACATGCAGGGCAATTACGAGAAAGCTCTGGATTATTACCTGCAATCCCTCAAAATCAAGGAAGAGCTGGGCGACAAGGACATGATCTCCCGTTCGCTCAACAATATCGGCGTCATCTACCAGACTATGGGCAATTCCGAGGCGGCGCTGCAGTACTACACCCGGGCCCTGCAGATCAAGGAAGAAATCGGCGACCGGGCCGGAATCGCCTCCCAGTACATCAATCTGGGCAATGTCCACGAAATCGACCAGACCCGCGACATCGCCAAGGCCGTGGATTATTACCGCCGGGCCCTGGCCCTGTATCGGGAACTCGACAATCAGCCCGGTATCGCCTCGGCGCTCTTCAACATCGGCTGGGCGGAGGAACAGTCCGGCAATTACCGCCCGGCGCTCGATTTTTACCGCCAGGCCCTGGAACTTCGCCAAAAGATGGGTGAAAAGGAAAGCGTGGCCCAGACCCTGATTCAACTGGGCAGCGTCTACAACCGGCTGGGCCGGCACGATCAGGCGCAGCGGACTCTGGAGCAGGGATTGGCCCTGGCCGGTGAAATCGACGCCCAGTCCCATATCCAGAACGGCAAGCTGTATTTGTCCGAGGCCCTCGAAGCCAAACGGGACTACGCGGCGGCGTTGCGCTGTTACAAAGAATACAAAAAGGCCGCCGATACCCTGTTCAACAGCGAAAGCAGCAAGAAAATCGCCGAGCTGCAGGCCAGGTTCGACAGCGAAAAGCAGGAGCAGGAGATCGTTCTGCTCCGTAAAAACAACGAAATCCAGCAGCTGAAACTGAACCGCCAGAAGATTCTGCGCAACCTGATGATCGCCGGCTTCGCCCTGCTGATTTCGGCGGCCCTGTTCCTGCTGTACCGCTACCGCTACCTGATCACCTTCTGGAAAAAGAAGAACTACATCGGCCACTACCGCATCATCGAGCAAATGGGCAGCGGCGGCATGGGTACGGTCTACCGGGCGACCGATGTCGTCGACCCCTCGCACCGGAGCCTCGCCGTCAAGGTCCTGCGCGAAGAGTTTTTCAGCGACGAGGTGCAGAAGAAGCGCTTCAAGCAGGAAGCCTCGATCATCGACCAGGTGGTGCATGCCCACATCGTCCGGGTCATCGAACGGGGCGAGACGGACAGCGGACTGTACATCGCCATGGAGGTTCTGCAAGGGCCGTCGCTGTCCGAATTCATCGCCGGGCAGGACCGGGTGCCGGTCGGTCTGGCCCTGCACATCATGATCCAGATCAGCGACGCCCTCAAGAGCATTCACGCCATGAACATCGTCCACCGTGATCTCAAACCGGACAACATCAAGCTGATCGAAAAGGACGGTGACCGCCACTTCGTCAAACTGCTGGATTTCGGCCTGGCCATCACCGGAAGCATGAACCGCCTGACCGAAACGGGCATCGTGGTCGGCACCATATTCTACCTGGCTCCCGAGCAGATCGCCGGTCAGGCGATCTCCACCGCCAGCGACATTCACAGCCTGGGCGTCATCTTCTACGAGATGCTGACCGGCAGCAAGCCGTTCGGAGGCGAGACGACCCTGGACGTCATGAAGCAGATCATCAACAGCGAACCGATCGAAATCAGGACCTTCCGACCGGACCTGGACCGCATGCTGGCCGACCTGGTCATGCTCATGCTGCGCAAGGATCCGCGGCAGCGGCCGACGGCGGCCATGATTCACGACGTGTTGCGCAGCCTGGCCGCATCCATGCCCGGGGGGGCAAAGTGAAAAAAACCGCCGCCGCCGTTTTCACGGACGAAAAATACAACCAGTTGCAGCAGGCGCTGGAGGCGGCCGATATCGGCATTTGGGATTGGGAACTCGATTCCGACCGGGTGATGATGTCCGAGAACATGAAGCGCCTGCTGGATATCGGCGGTCCGGCGGCCGATTTTTCCGGCGAGACCTTTCTGGGCATCGTCCACCCTGTGGACCGGGAACGCATCGCTGCGGCATTGCGCATGGCCATCGAGCGCACCAGTTCGTTCGATGAGGAATTCCGGACCGAAAAAGGCACCCAGACTGTCCAGTGGCTGCGCATTCGCGGCCGGGTGGTCGGCGGAGCGGACGGGAAGGCCGAACGGGTCATGGGCAGTATCCATGACAAGACGGAACGCAAGATGGCCTACGACGCCATCGAGGCTGCCCGCAGCCAACTGGAGGAGAAGGTCGAGGAACGAACCCGCGAACTCTTGGAGGCCAACGAGCGCCTGCGCCGGGAGATCATCCTCAAGAGCGATCTGCAGCGGCAGATGATGGAGATCAGCGAGAAGGAGCAACGGCGCATCGGTCAGGATCTCCACGACAGCCTGTCCCAACAGCTGGGCGGCATCCTGTTCATGAGCCAGGTGCTGTTGGAAAAGCTGAAGAAAGTCGCTGCCCGGGAAGCCAGTGACATGAAAAAGCTGATCAGTCATCTGCAGAACGCCCTGACCTACACCCGGGATCTGGCCCGCGGACTCTACCCCAGCCTGGGCGAAGGCGGCCTGGCCGCCGCTCTCGACGAACTGGCCGTGTCGGTGTCGGAGCTGTTCCGGGTCAAAGTGAACCTGTGCTGCGAAAAGGGCCTGACCAGTTTCGACGAGAGGCTCATCATCCACGTGTACCGTATCGTACAGGAGGCCATCAACAACGCCATTCGTCACGGGCACGCCTCGCAGGTCGATATCCGCCTGTTCTGCCGGGACGGCACGGTCGTGCTGACGGTCTCGGACAACGGCGTCGGTTTCCCCGACAAGCCCAACATGAAGGGAATCGGCCTCAACATCATGCAATACCGGGCCTCGTCGATCGGAGCTTCCTTCGAGATCAGTTCCGAACGGGAACGGGGCACACAGGTGCAATGCGTCTTCGAACGTCAGACCGCCTTTGTGAAGAAGAGCCGGGGAGATGCGCCATGACCGTAGACAGCGCCCGTAAACGGGTCCTGATCGTCGACGACCACCCGCTCATGCGCGACGGCATCACCCAACTGATCGACCAGCAGGCGGACCTGGAAGTGTGCGGCAGCGCCAGCAACGCTGTCGAGGCGCTCAAGATCCTCGACAGCCGGCATCCCGATCTGCTGCTGGTGGACATCTCGCTGCCCGGCATGGACGGCATCGAGCTGATCAAGAACGTCAGGAAGGGGCACCCGGCGCTGCCCGTCCTGGTGCTGTCCATGCACCCCGAATCCCTGTACGCCGAACGGGCCGTTCGCGCCGGAGCCAAGGGCTACGTCATGAAACACGCCTCGGCCGACATCCTGCTGGCGGCGGTGCGCAAGGTGCTGTCCGGCCGGTTGTACCTGAGTCCGGAGATGGCCGAACGGATGCTGGAAAAGGCGACTGCCAACGGTCTGGATCCGAGCGAGTCGGCCGTCGACCGGCTCAGCGACCGCGAACTGGAGATTTTCAAACTGCTCGGCCGGGGCTACAAGCCGCACCGGATCGCCGAGGAACTGCTGCTGAGCGTCAAAACGGTGGAAACCTACTGCTCGCGGCTCAAGCAGAAGCTGGGGGCCAAGGATGCCGCCGAACTGTTGCGGCTGGCCATTTCCTGGCACAAGGAAGCCGCCGGCGACGATCCTCTCTGAGCTGGATTTCCGGCTCTGCCTTCTGTAATGGAAAACCCCGACACAAGATAAGTGGATTCCCCTGATTGTTGAAAAAAATACCGGGTGACATAGTACTGTTATGACAAAATCCGCATATCAGGAGAGTGATCAACATGGATAAGATTATCGCCAGATGGGAATGGCGGACCTTCGCAGACGACTTGGGCGCGGCCGAAGAGCGGATCCGTTCCTTTCCCTGCGACAAGGTGCGGCACAGTTCCGAGGTCTACATTCTCTCGAAAAACAGTATGGACAACACCAAGATCCGCGACATGCTCATGGACATCAAGACCCTGCAGCAGGTCAACGCCGACAAGCTGGAGCAGTGGTGTCCGGTCATGAAGGCCGGTTTTCCCCTGGACCGCGAGGTGCTGGGCAAAGTCTTTTCCGCCTGGCGGGTAACCCTGCCGGCGCTTCGCAGCAAGGACTACGGTTACGACGAGTTTCTGGCCGAATTGGTCAAGCCCCATGCCGAGCTGCGGGCCGTGCAGGTGGACAAGGAACGGCACGGTTTCATGATCAACGGCTGCATCGTCGAGATCGCCAATCTCAAGTTCGACGGGCAGGCGATCCGCACGGCGGCCGTGGAAATGGAAGACCCCGACAATGTCGCCAAAACCGTGCGCGAGCTCAGGCTCGACAACTTTGAAAACGTCAACTATCTCAAGGCCTTGAAACGCTTTGCGGGCATGGCTCTGAAATAATCCTTAAGGAGGCAGCTATGAAGAAAATGATCGTTTTGTTCGTTTTTATGGCTCTGTTCAGTTTTACGGCGATGGCCCAGGAACCGGAGACCAAGGATCTGGCCGGCAAGAGTAACGACGGCCTGTTGCTGATGCAGTCCGAGGACGGCAAGTTCAAGCTGGAACTCGATGGGCGCATCAACCTGGTGGCCGCGCTTTACTCCGGCAGCGATACGCCTCTGAGCAATGGCATGGAAGTGCGTCGCGCCCGTCTCGGTCTCAAGCCGACTTGGGGACCATGGTCGGCTCAGTTCGATATCGATTTCGCCGGCAACGAAGTGGACGTCAAGGATATGTGGGTGGCGTACAACGGTTTCAAAAACACCCAGATCACCTTCGGTAACCATAAGAGCCAGTGGAGTTTTGAAGAGGTCACCTCATCCCGTTACCTGACCTTTATCGAACGTGGACTGCCCAACGCCTTCGCGCCCGACCGCCGTCTGGGACTCAGTGTGGCCAAGTGGGGTGCACGTTGGCGTCTGTTCGCCGGTCTTTTCGGTGAGGAAGCCGGAAATGTGGACGAGACGGGAGAAAACGAAGCCCTCAATTACAACTTCCGGGCCAACGTTCTGCCCTTCCTCAAGGACAACGGTTTTCTGCATCTCGGTTTCTGCTTCGGTCACAGCGTGCCCAACGCTTCCGACGGGGGTTCGGTCCGCTTCCGTTCCCGTCCCGAGACCCATGTGGCCGACAACCGTTTTCTCAATACCGGCAAGATCAAAAAAGTTGACAACTGGAACCAGTACAGCCTGGAGTTGGCCGCCGCCGCGGGCCCGGTTCTGCTGCAGGGCGAGTACAGCTGGGTGGACGTCAACCGGCTGGAGGACAAACCCAAGGCCAAATTTTCCGGGTATTATCTCTTCGCCAGCTGGATGATCACCGGTGAAAAACGGCCCTACAACATCGAAGAGGGCGAACCCGCCGGCCGTATTTATGCAAAGAACAAATCCTTGGGCGCTTTTGAACTGGCGGCCCGTTTCAGCAACCTCGACCTCAACGACGAAGATTCCTCGGGAATTATGGGTGGAGAAGGCAACAACTTCACCATCGGTCTCAACTGGTATGCCTACCCCAACCTCAAGTTCATGGCCAACTATGTACTGGTCAATCATGACGAGTACGCCACCGGTGACGGTGACTTCGTCGGCAACGACGACTACCAGGTTCTGCAGGTCGGATTTTATTATTCCTTCTAAACCAGGCTCTGACACGGACAAATACATGACAGGGGCGGCGCTGCCGCCCCTGCGGTATAATCGAGAGGAATTACAATGGCAAAAGAAATAGAAAGAAAATTTCTGGTCCAGGGAGAGTCCTGGAAGGCGGCGGCCAAAGGAATCGTCTACCGCCAGGGCTACCTGTCATCACTCAAGGAACGGGTGGTGCGGGTGCGCACGATCGAGGACAAGGGGTATCTGACCATCAAGGGCATCACCCGGGGCGTATCGCGCTCGGAGTTCGAGTACGAGATCTCCGTCGAGGACGCCAACATCATGCTGGATGAAATCTGCGAAAAACCGATCATCGAAAAGAAGCGCTACAAGATTCCGGTCGGCGCCCTGGTCTTCGAAGTGGACGAGTTTTTCGGAGAAAACGAAGGTCTGATCGTGGCCGAGGTCGAACTCGAAAACGAGAAACAGCAGATCGCGTTTCCCGACTGGATCGGAGCCGAGGTGTCCGGGGATCCCCGCTACTTCAACTCCAACCTGATCCAGCATCCGTTCAAGAAGTGGTGACAGACCCAATGGACAAGTCGGCAAACCCTGAAGCGGCAAACGGCTCCGGCAGAGAACTCGACGAGCTGCTCGATCTGAACCGGCACAAGCTGTCGACCATTCCGGAACGGCAGCCGACCGCGGCCGAACGCTGGATGAAGTATCTCGGCTTCCCGGCCGGACTGATCGTCTTCCTGTCGCTGTACTTCATGCCGACTCCGCTCGGCCTGACCCTGTCCGGTCAGGCCGTCCTGGCCTGTTTCTCGATGGCCCTGGTCTGGTGGGTATGCGAACCCTTCCCCACCTACCTGACCTCGCTCTTGTTGCTGATCGCCCTGGTTTTCACCGACGCCTGGGATCAGGACCACGTGCTGGGCGTACTCGGTTACGACGTGATCTGGCTCAACGTCATGGCCTTCATCCTGAGTTCCATTCTGGTCAAGACCAACCTGGCCCGGCGCATGGCCCTCAACCTGATCATTCACTTCGGCCACAAGGCTTCGACCATGCTGCTGGCCTTCATCATTCTGCAGCTCTGCCTGGCTCCGCTGATACCGGCCACGGCGCCGCGGGCGGTCATGACCCTGCCGCTGATGCTGGTGGTGGCGGCCATCTACGGTTCGACCAGCGACAAATCCAACAATTTCGGCCGCAACCTGTTCCTGCAGAACCTGCTGGGCATCAACATCTTTTCGTCCGGCTTCATGACCGGCAGCACGGCCAACCTGATCGCGATATCCCTGATCCTGTCCATGAGCGGCCAGAAGGTGTTCTATACCGACTGGATGTTCGCCAGCCTGCCGGTGGTGCTGGTCACCATGGGCATCGCCTGGGTGCTGGGGCCCAAGCTCCTCTTCCCTCTGAAAGAGGCCGAGCGCAAGCCGGTCATCAGCGGCGGCATCGAGGCCTTGCGGCGCCAGCTCGACAAGATGGGCCGCTTCTCCTTTCAGGAAAAGAAGGCGGCGCTCATATTCGGACTGGTCATCTTCCTGTGGGTGACCGACCGTTTCCACATGGCCTGGTTCGGTTTCCAGATCGACGCGGTCATGGCGGCCATGGCCGGGGCGGTGATCACCTTTCTGCCCAAAATCGGCATCATCAAATGGAACGAGGCCGATATCCCCTGGCACCTGATGCTGTTCAGCGCCGGGGCCTACGCCGGCGGACTGGCTCTGGACAGCTCCGGAGCGGCGCGCTGGGCGATCGGCAAGCTGTTCGGTTACCTGGATATCGGCCCGGGCACCAGCTTCTGGGCGGTTTACGTCATCGTCATCGCCGCCAACATGTACGCCCATATCGTCTTCACCAGCAAGACCATGCGGGTGATCATCATGATGCCCATCGTCATCGCCATCGCCCAACAGCTGAACTTTCCGGTGCTGGCCCTGGCCCTGCCGGCAGCCTTCACCACCGATTGGGTCATCACCCTGCCCATCAACGCCAAACCGAACGTCATCCTGTTCAGCACCGGCCAGTATTCCGTGCTGGACAACATCAAGTACGGACTGATCATATCCACCATCGGCATTGCGGTGCTGACCCTGGCCGGTCTGACCTGGTTCCGTTTCCTGGGGATCACGCCGTGAAGGGCCGTTTGGAGATCACCAAAATGACACAACGAAGCTGGCTTTTCGGCCTGATCCTGTTGTGCGCCCGGCCGATCCTGCCGGTCGCTTTTCCGCAACTGTCCGATTGCCGTCAGCGTGTCGATCTGCGCGCCGACGGTTCGGCGGCCGTCAGTTTGTTCGTCCGCCTGGCCGACCGGCCCCAGGCGGAATTGCGTATCCCCATCCCGGCCGGTACGGTGCAGGACCTGAACGTGGCGGGTTTTGTCGCAGCCGACTGGCGCAGCGAGGGCGGTGAGGACGGCCGTTTTTTGCTGTTGACGATTCCGCCGGGACAATCGGAGCGCCAGGACTTCGAAATCCGTTATACCGTGCCGGACTATTACGAAAACGACGGACCGCCCGCTCCCCACGGCAAGCTGGGCCTTTCGTACCGTTTCCTCAACAGCTCGTTCGAACGAATCGGCGAATTTAGCGCCGAACTTCTGCTGCCGCAGGGTCTGGCCGTGCACTCGGTGCAGAGCTTTGCCCCCAAACCCAAGAAAGCCGGGATGTCGGCCCCCTACGAGCTGGTCGGCCTGGATGGTCGGCGGGCGCTACGCATGACGGCCAGCGATGTCCGGCTCGGCGAGAGCGTCGTTTTACAGGGCGAACTGGGTCGCGAGCGCAAATCGCATCTGCTGCTGTATCTTCTGGCCGCACTGGCCCTGGGCTACCTCGTCTTTTTCCGCGACATGTTGAAATGCGCTTCCAAAAGCGCTAAGCTGCCAGAGCAGGAGAGAAGATGAGCATTTTCTACCTGAAACAATCCAAGGTCCTGGAGGCGCAGATCGACGACTTTCTGGACACGGTCAGTCGTGCCTCGATCGTCTTCAAGAGCGGCATCCAGGAATACCTGCAGGGGGAGATCGCCAATTTCGAAAGCCTGATCGAGAACATATCCAAACTGGAGAACCGGGCCGATGACCTGCGCCGTTCGATCGAGACCCAGCTGTACACCTATTCACTCCTGCCCCAGTTGCGCGGCGATGTCCTGGGCCTGCTGGAGAACATCGACGAGATCGTCAACGCCGAGAAGAAGACCTTGAATCAGTTCTCGGTGGAATTGCCGGAGATTCCGGAGGAATATGACAAGGATTTTCTGGCTCTGACCGATGTCTGCATGAATTCCGTCGACACTCTGGTCATGGCCGGCCGGGCCTTCTTCATGGATTTCAACATGGTGAAGAACCATCTGCACAAGGTTTTTTTCTACGAAAAGGAGGCCGACAAGATCAGTGACCGGCTCAAACGGCGCATATTCCGTTCGCAGCTCGATCTGAGCCGCAAGAACCACCTGCGCTACTTCACCCTGCACATCGAGACGATTTCCGATCTGGCCGAGGATGTGGCCGACCGTCTCAGCATCAGCACGATCAAACGCGGTTTCTGAGCCGGAAGATCACCATGATCTATTTCTTTCTCACCAGCGGCTTGTTTCTGGGCTGGTCGCTGGGCGCCAACCATACGGCCAATGTTTTCGGCACCGCCGTGGCCTCCAAGATGGTCCGTTTCGGCACGGCAGCCTCTTTTTGCAGCGTCTTCGTCATCCTGGGCGCGGTAGTGGACGGAGCGGGCACGACCGGCACGCTCAAGAGTCTGGGGGCGGTCAACGCCATGGCCGGAGCGTTCATGGTCACGCTGGCCGCAGCCCTGTCCGTCTCCTGGATGACCCGGCTCAAGATGCCGGTGTCGACTTCGCAGGCCATCATCGGCGCCATTCTGGGCTGGAATTTCTTTTCCGGTTCGCACACCGATTTCGGCTCCTTGGCCCGCATCGTGTCCAGCTGGGTGGCCACCATCGTTCTGACGGCGGTCTTTTCGGCCGGTCTGTACCTGCTGACCCGGCGCGCTCTGGGTAGATCGCGCATCCACCTGCTCACCCTGGATGCGCTGACCCGGGTGGGCCTGATCGCGGTCGGGGCTTTCGGGGCCTACAGCCTGGGGGCCAACAACATCGCCAACGTCATGGGGGTGTTCGTTCCGGTGTCTCCCTTCGTCGACCTGCATTTCGGCACTTGGTTCACCCTGACCGGCGTTCAGCAGCTCTTTCTTCTGGGCGGCGTCGCCATCGCCGTCGGCGTGTTCACCTATTCGCGGCGGGTAATCGAGACCGTCGGCAACGATCTGCTGAAAATGTCGCCGATCGCCGCCCTGATCGTCGTCTTTTCCGAATCGGTCGTCCTGTTTCTTTTTTCATCGAAAGCGCTGGAGGGCTGGCTGCTGGCCCACGGACTGCCGACCATTCCCCTGGTGCCCGTTTCCAGTACCCAGGCGGTCATCGGCGGCATCGTCGGCATCGGTATCGTCAACAAAGGGCGGGAGATCCGCTACAAGGTGTTGGGCGAGATCGCCCTGGGCTGGCTGATCACGCCGATCATCGCCGGCTTGATCACCTTCTTCGGCCTGTTCATCCTGCAGAACGTCTTCATGCAGGAGGTCTTCGTCCGCGCCGCCAACCCGTGAAAAAAAAGGGCCCCTTGGCGGAGGCCCCGAGTCGTGTTTATCGAGAATAATTCGCTGCGTCAGGAATTGCAGAGTCGCTGGTATTTTTCGATGATGTCCTGGTAGATGGGGAAACTGGCGGTGAGTTCGCGCACCTTGCCCTTGACCTTTTCCAGGGCGGCCGGATTCTGGGTGTTCTTGAGCGCTTCGACGATCAGTTCGGCCACACGGGTCATTTGCCCTTCCTTCATGCCGCGGGTGGTGGCCGAAGGGGTGCCGATGCGGATGCCGGAGCTGATCATGGGCGGATTCTGGTCGAAGGGGATGGTGTTCTTGTTGACGGTGATCCCGGCCTGATCCAGAGCGATCTCGGCGTCTTTGCCGGTGATACCCAGCGGGGTGACGTCGACCAGCATCAGGTGGTTGTCGGTGCCGCCGGATACGATGCGCAGGCCCTTGTCGGCCAGGGCTTTGGCCAGCACCGCGGCGTTCTTGACCACCTGCGTCTGGTAGGTCTTGAATTCGTCCTGCATGGCCAGTTTGAAACAGACGGCCTTGGCGGCGATGGTGTGTTCGAGCGGGCCGCCCTGGATGCCGGGGAAGACCACTTTTTTGAGTTCCTTGAGGTATTCCTTCTTGGACAGGATCAATCCGCCGCGCGGGCCGCGCAGGGTCTTGTGAGTGGTGGAGGTGACGAAATCGGCATAGGGAACCGGCGACGGATGATTGCCGGTGGCCACCAGCCCGGCGATGTGGGCCATGTCGACGACCAGGATGGCGCCGACCTTGTCGGCGATCTGGCGGAAGCGCGGGAAGTCGAGGGTACGCGGATAGGCGGAGGCGCCGGCCATGATCAGTTTGGGCTTGTGTTCCAGGGCCAGTTTTTCCAGATTGTCGTAATCGATGGTTTCGGTCTCGCGGCTGACGCCGTAGAAAACGACCTTGTACAGCTTGCCGGTGAAGTTGAGCGGGTGACCGTGAGTCAGGTGGCCGCCGTGGGAGAGATCCAGGCCGAACATGGTGTCTCCCGGCTGCAGCATGGTCATGTAGACGGCCATGTTGGCCTGACTGCCGGAATGCGGCTGAACGTTGGCGTATTCGGCGCCGAATAGCTCCTTGGCCCGGTCGATGGCCAGCTTCTCGGCCATGTCGACGAATTCGCAGCCGCCGTAGTAGCGGTTCTTGGGGTAACCTTCAGCGTACTTGTTGGTCAATACCGAGCCCATGGCCTCCATGATGCCGTTGGGGACGAAGTTTTCCGAGGCGATCAGCTCGAGGTTCTCGTGCTGGCGACGGGCCTCGTTGAGGATCACCTGGGCGATTTCGGGATCCAAACTGAAAAGGTCTTTATGCAACATTTGTCTGCTCCTGTAATATGGTGTTTATAATTATATTCAGCGGAAATTGACGTTTTCAACACTTTCGCGGAGAATGTCCAGCCGTTCCTGGTGCCGGCCGCCGTCGAAAGGGGTGGCCAGCCAGATGTCGGCGATCTGCAGGATGGTCTTCTCGTCGCTGCTGCGTCCGCCCAGGCAGAGGACGTTGGCGTTGTTGTGCCGCCTGGACAGGACCGCGTCGTTGCCATCGCGGCATACGGCGGCGCGGACGTTTTTGAACTTGTTGGCCACGATGGACATGCCGATGCCGGTGCCGCACAGCAAAATGCCGCGGACGGTGTCGGGGCTTTGCGAGACCAGTTCTGCGGCCCGGGCGCCATATACGGGCCAGTGGACCGAGGCCGGGCTGAAAGCGCCCATGTCCTGGACAGGGAAGCCCTGATTGCGCAGGTAGTTTTTCAGGCATTCCTTCATTTCGAAGGCGGCGTGATCGGAGGCGATGACGATGCACATGTTTCCCTCTTCGTAAGTCTAAGGCCATATTGTAAACAATCGCTGCAGCGCTTGCAAGGATTTTAGCGATTTTTTTTTGAATTGCCGGCGTGTTGTATGGCAATAGCAATAAGTATGCGTATAAAATAAGGTGTTAGCTGGTAATTTGCGAATATAAATCGTAAAACACTGTTTTTGCTTGGTCTTTGTTTTACGTGGGCGCGTGTCCGGTCTGCGTTGATACAGTGCTTGGGGTGAGGGTGACGGCGTACTTTTTGATCAGACGGACCGGGTGCAGGGAGAGCTTGGATTTTCTCAGCCCGGGCAGGCCGACATCCTGCTCGAGGTTGAGGAATTCACAGGCGGAAAAGGTCGTACGAGCCGCCTCCTGCAGCAGCAGCGGCATGACCCCGCGCGCTTCCGGCAGGCCGTACTGGAAGTGAACGTCCACCGTGTCGGCCTTGAGCGGGCTGCCCAGGATGAAGCCCAGCATGCGCTCGTTCTCCCATACGGCGCCGCCGCTCAGGTTCAGTTCGGCGAATGCCGAGAAGGCGCGGTTCAGCGCTTTTCTTTGAGCGGATTCGTCCGCAGGTCGCTCGGCGACGGCTCCGTTCTTGGCCTTGCTCCAGTCATCGAAGAGCTGCAGGGCTTGAGTCCGGCAAGCGGCGTTCAGCGGTTGATAGCGCCATCGGGGAAACAGTTTCTGGAAATGTTTGATGTGGTTGCGTTTGCCGTCATAGCGACCGCCCTTCATTTCGGCCAGATCCCGGCGCAGGTACAGGTAATCGAACTGGTCGGTGGTCGGACTGATCCGCTCCGGGTCCAGGCCCAGTTCCTGGACCGCGGCCTCGGAAAGCCGGTCCAGCCGCCCGCAGTGGTCCAGGCAGACGTTCAGGGTGTCGGCCAGTCGCCTGTTGCCCAGGGGGCGCAGGAAAAATTCTTCGCCTTCGCAGCGGATGAGGATGCAGATATTGCCGTGTATGCGGGTCAGGTATGGCTGCTCGCTGTCCTGCCAGATGAAGAAACAGGCCGGAGCCAGCTCGCTCTCCTCGGCGTTCAGGGCCGTCACGGCCGGAGCGATGTCGTGGATGTCCGCGAGTTCGATGAAGCCGAACTGCGGATAGTCGGGGATCATGTCTGCGCTTGCCGGACTGGCGTGAACACCATGCAGGCGCACAGTTCCGGCTGACAGCGCGGGCAGTCGAACAGGGTGCGGGGCGGTATCCAGCTCGGGGCGGTAACGGTTTGAAACCCGAAACGGGCGAAGAAAGCCGGGATGACGGTGTACAGGTAAACCGGCCGCTGGCAGCCGGCCAGGACGGTTTGCAGCAGCCGACCCGCGCAGCCTTGGCCCTGTCGGGCGGAGGCGCTGCCCACGGCGCTGATGAAATAAAAAGTCTCGAATTCCTCCAGGCGCAGGATACTGGCGATGTCTGCGCCGATCAATGTCACCCAGAAGGAAGTGAATTTCATACTCGGGTAATCCAGGTCCTGTTCGCTGACGATGGCCTGGATACCCGGCTGATCGGAAGCGACCGCCCGGCGGACGACCGGACATGTGACGGGTTCGGTTTTCATTAGCAGATTATAAGGCAAAGACAGCTCAATCGGCAAGCCGAGTGTTGCGAAATAGGGCAGATGGGGCAGTATGCCAACGAGTCGGATTGTGTTGCCAATTCGAATTGTGCTGACATGAACGCTTTTAATAAGTCTCCATGATCAATGGCAGAAAAAATGCATAATGCAATGTGTCGGTTTTTGTAAGG
>CAYXHZ010000074.1:0-14444 GCA_964465065.1 uncultured Clostridia bacterium | reverse complement strand
GAATTGTTCAGGTCGAACGAGCCGCGGATGAACATCTGGTCGCCGACATAGTCGATACTCCCTTGCTGGGATTGCTTGCTCTGGTTCTCGACGGTGATTTCGACCTCGCCTTGCTGCATGACGTTACCGACACAGTCGATGCCGGTCGGTTTGCGGGGCAGCTTGAACATCCAGCGTTCCGAACAGGCAACGGCCAGATCTTTATCGGTCTGGTTGGAGTTCGGTTTATGGGAGTCGTAGACGCAGGGGTAGCGGCTGATTCCGACCACCTGCCAGAGAATGTCGGCCTGTTCCATACCGTCGTAGACGAATTTGACCTGTGGAGGCAGGATGTCCGGGGTGCTGTCTTCTTTGATTCCGGCCAAGATCGCGATCTTGTGAGCGTTGGCGGTCTTGCTGGCGAAAATCTCGGTCAGGATCCTGCCGCTCAGGGGCAGACTGGAGGCCGAGCTGGACAGCTTTTGGCTGTACAGGAGAAAATCGCTGCGGGCGTCGAAGAAGCGGACTTCCTGGTAATCGTAAACCGGACCGTTCGGCAGCCAGCGCAATACAGTCAGATCGTTAACGGTGGGAATTTTCAGCTGCGGTTTGTCGTTTTCGGGGACTTGGTGCTGCCAGATTTTCGTTCCGTCGGACAGTTCCTCGAGCAGAATGTCTTTGCCGACGACCAGATTGGTGTTCATGCCGCTGCCGGTATACCAGACCGGCAGAGTCAGCTTGATGAACTCCATGGTGATGGCGTTGATGTCCTGACACAGGAAAGGGATGGGACCGCTCGGCGGTTTGCTGAACACATTCACCAGCACCTGCCCGGGGCCGGTGTTGCTGCCTTTAGCGTTTTGGGCCCGGGCCTTCCGTTCGCCGGTTTTGGCGGTCGGGGCCACGAAGACCTTGATTGAGGCCTGCTGGGGGCTCGTGAAGGTGAAGGTGTTGACGGCGATGCCGCTGCCCAGCGAGACGACGGTGTCGGCGCTCAGGCGTTTGCCCTGCAGGGTCAGGGTATACTCTTTGCCCTGATCGAGGCTGTCGGGGCTGACGGTTTCGATGAGCGGGGCCAGCAGGCTGTGAATCGGTGGTTCGTGCTGCTGGGCGACGACAGAATAGCTGATCGTCGGAATGATGATGGCGGTGGCCGGATTGAGGATGCGCAGCGAAACGGTGTGCAGGCCGAGCTCCTGGGAAGGCAGACCGGGAATTTTCGGCGAGCTGATCGTCTGCTGGCCGGCAAAGTTGAGACTGTGGCTGCTCAGCGCGAAGGGCTTGCCATCCACCTGCCATTGCACTTCGAGTATGCCGCCGCCCTCGAACTTGAGGTCGGCATAGGCGCACAGACCGGTGCTGTTCTTGGCGATCGCCACGTTTTTAGAGCCGTTCTCGAAGCGGAGGACGAGGTAGGAGAGCGCAAACGGTGCCGTTGGACCCTGCGAAGCCTCGACGTTCAGTGTCAGGCTGGCCTGGCAGGGGACTACGCCGCATTCGTCGCCGGCCTTCACCAGGAATTGGCCGGGTTTCTGGAAAACATGGCTGATCGAGCTGCCGCCCTGGACCGGTGCCTGGCCGTCGCCGAAATTCCACAGGATGCAGCCGGAATTGAAGCCGGCGGCCTGGAAACCGACCGGCTGCCCGGTCCTGGGTTGCGGGGTCAGCAGGGTCAGGCTGCGCTTCTCGCCGACCGTTACCGTCGCTCTGGCCGTGCCCTGACAGTCCCCGTTGCGCTCGTAAGCCTGCACGATATAGTTCCCGACTGCTCCGTAGCTGTGGGTAATGTCGCTCTTGCCGGTGGCGGTAGCGCCGTCGCCGAAGTCCCAGCGCAGTTCACCCGACAAAAAACCGGACGCCTGAAAGGAAACCGCCTGACAGGTATTGGGCTGGGCCGTCAGCACCGCCAGCGACCGCTTTTCCAGCACTTTCACCTGGATGGAAGCGGGATTGGTATCGCTGCCGTTGTTGTCGTAGACCTTAACCATGAAGGTCCCGGCCGCTGCATACGGATGACTCATGCTGGAAGCGCCGGTGCTGGTGCAGCCGTCGCCGAAATCCCATCGGAGCCGGTCCGACAGGTATCCGCTTGCCTGGAACTTGACTGGCTCGCAGGGTCTGGGCAGACTGGGTTGAAAGGTAATGCTTTTGGGCGGTGCGAGTACGGTTATGATGGCGGTTTCGGTAACCGGGGTCGGAGCACTGGAAAGGTGGCCGATGAAGTAGTGGACCGTTATTCCATAGGTACCGGGCTGTGAATAGGCATGGGTGACGTCTAGAACCGAGTAATTCCGCTCGGCGGTCGCACCGTCGCCGAATTCCCAGCTGATCGTATTGACCAGAAACACGCTCGGGGGGGGGATCAGGGTGAAGTGGACATCGTTGCCTGCTTGCGGTTGGACGGGGACGTATGCGACCGAAGCGCTCAGGATGCTGCCCAGCAGCAGGATGGTACCGCCTATTGTCAGAATTCGGTGGAAGGTTTTGCTGTTCATGTCCATACTCCTTTATAAAGAGATGTCGCTTCTGAGAAAAATGCGCGAGTTGCTGACCGTTTCTGTACCCATAGCAGCGGAAGTGTGACTGCCTCGCAGGGAAATGATGATGTCGCCGATCCGGATCAGTCTTTGCAGATGCAGACATATTCCCCCGTCTATGCCGAACGAGTCCGAGATCGGCGCCGTCGTGCCCGTATCGTAGCGGTTGTAACTGCCATTCAGGTTCAGGGAGAGTAAGCGCGGGATGATTGTCAGGTCTCCGTTGACATAGGCCAGGATCAGCAGCGCGTCGCTGCCGCTCGCCGTATTGCGGGTCCGGTTGATGCCGCAGAGGGCGTTGATCATGAGCCGGTCGGGTTTTTGCCACATCAACCCCAGGTTGAGGCCCATGGTGTTGCCCTCGACTTGAGGATTTTCCATGCTGATCAGACGATCGTAGCGCCCGTCGAGACTGATTGTGAACTGCTCGTTCAAAGCCAGGCCGATTCCGGCCTGGAAGCCTTCGCTGTCGAGGTCGCCGCTGAGGATCGGGTTGTAGTTCTGTTCGGCGTTTTGACGGTTGGCGCTGTAGCCGAAGCGCAGATTGGAGTTTCTGGCGAATTGCCAGTTGAGACTCAGGCTGCGCCGGGTGTCTTCGGCCGAGATCTGAGTCGGGTCGTCATCGGTGTTGGTTTTTTCGAAGGCCAGTGACCCGTTGAGGCGCAGGCTGTTGATCTGGACTCCTGCCCCGAATTCGAACCCCTGACGGTCGTTGGTGAAATAGGCTTGGGCGATGCTGTTGTAGTAGCGGCCGATGCGGCGGTATCCGGCCTGCAGGTCGAGGAAACCCAGCTGCAGATTGGCCCTCAGGCGGTAGGCGTCATCCTGCTTGTCTTCATCGTCGTCGCCGCTGTCCGCATCGTAGCGGCTGCGGGCGAATTCGCCACTGATGGTCAGGCGCTTGCGCCACAGGCTCGATTCGGCGACGATGGCCATGACGCTGCCTTTTCTGGGGGTGGCGTAGAAGCCGGCGAAGCCAACATTGCCGGCCAGGCCGGGATCGTCTTTGCCCCACAGATAGATGCCTTTGACGCTGACGGACTTGAACAGGGTCAAGCCGGCCGCGCCGCCAAACAGCATGGCCTGACTCTTCGGAATACCCAAACCCTTGAAGCCCAGGGGCTGCTGGGTCGAACCCGTGAACAGATGCAGGTAGAGGCGCTGGTTGTCGAAGCGGTATTCCAGACCGCGCCGGCCGCTGCCGCCGATGGAGAATTCGGATTCGGCGGGCATGATGTCGCCCAGGTTCAGCGCATGGGATTGCATGGCCATTGAAAGCGCCAGATCGGGGAGGTCGAACTCGGTCTGGGCGGAGTCGAGCAGGTTGGTATAGGAGGCCCGGCTGTGCAGGCCGATAGTGAAATCACCGTTTTGCATGCGGTAGTCGAGGCTCAGGTTGTCGCTGTGACCGGGATCGGGCTGGTTGGTTCCGGCCCCCGCTTTGTCGAAATGCGTCTGGACGCTGGCGTCCAGGTGCAGGGGAAAAGGCGTTTTGGCTTTTTCCTTGACCGGTCTGTCTGCCGCTGCAGTCTCTGCAGAAGGATTAGCAGTGACGCTGATCCGGTAAAGCTGGTCGGCGATGGACTCGGGGGCGTAGCGTACCTGGTCGGAAACCTTGTAGGCCCAGTAGTATTCGATGATACCTGCCCCGACGGTCTCGGTGTCGATCTGCACCGAGTAGTACCCCTGCCCGTCGCGCGCGGCCACCAGGGCATCGAAATCGTCCGCGTTCTGGCTGCGGTAGAAGAGGTTGACCCACTCGACCGGCCGATCCGGTTTAGCGCTCAGTATCAGCGGCTGGCCAACGGTCACAGATTCCGGGACCTGGTGCTCAAAACCGGGTTGAGTGCCGGCGCCGAACAGGGTTGTCGACAGGATCGCTCCGATTAGGAAGCTGTTTCGCCAGTTTTTCATCTTGTTCACCTTGTCCTCCATCCGCCTGCGTTCCGCCGTGGAACTGGCATCATGCCCGTTTGCCACCTTTCCCATCCTGGGCTTTTGTAATGATCTTCCGGATGACTTTGCCGCTCCGCTCATCGAAAAAGACGAGCAGCCGACCGCCCTGGTATGACCAGCACCGCCCGCTGTCGTCGTCGACAAGGGTCTCGGGCTCTCCGATCAGGGCCCTCACTTCGTCTGCATCCTGGCCAATGGTGATGTTCTGTCCGATCATGTCGACGCGCTGCCGATTCGGCAGCAAAGGAAGTGCCAACGGGGCGAAGACAAGCTGAAAAATTATTGTTCAATGATGAAGGCCATAAACGACTCGGACCGCTACGGTTTTGTCAGATTGATGGCCGATGGTATCAAGTGCAGTTTATAGAGCTGTACATTTTTCTTGATATCCCATGGCGGACATCCGGCCGCACAGGTATAATGGAGAGTATGAAATACCTCATGTATGTCAGAGGTGGGGTGATCCGCAAGTTCTGTCTCAGTCAAGCCGAAGTCATCATCGGCCGGAATGCCGATTGCGACATCGTTTTCGACGATCCAGCCTTTTCCAAGAAGCATTGCCGGGTCGTAGTCGGGTCCGAGCACATCACCATCCAGGACCTGGGTTCGCACAACGGCACCTTTGTCGGTCAGCACCGTATCCAGGAAGCGCAGATAAGGCTCGACGACTCCTTCAGTGTCGAAGGGACCGAATTTTATTTCAAAGACGGCCATGTCAGGGAGTTCGCCATCAGCCGGGAGCTGTCGGGCATCATGGCCAGGCTGACGGGCCTGAAGCGGCACAAGGCCAAAACTGAACCGGATACGCACGATTCCGACTCCAAATACGCCATTCTCTTGCCTCTGCTGGTCGACAAGGCGATCCAGCACAACGATATCCAGTCCTTCTGTCAGGAACTCAGGCTTCTGCTGCAGCCGGTCCTGCCGGTTTGCGGACTCTACTTGCGGCATCAGGGTCGGTACCTGCCGATCGTGACGGAGCGGGGGCTGGACGTCGGTACTGCCGACCTGTCTGCCGCTGTTGCCGCTGGCGATCCGACGCGGACAATCGTCGTCCAGGGTCAGAGCCGTTGTTACCGCTCCTTCGTCGTTCCGGAGACGGACAGCGGCTTGTTGCTATTCAGCCCGGACCCGCGTACGCTCGACAATGTTCCCATGATCGCGTTCATCGAAAAGTTGGCCGAGATCATCAGTCTGAATCAGCGCAACACCATGGCCATCTCGTTCGATCCCGACCCGGTTCCCGTGGTGTGCCGGCACCCGGATGTGACGATCGTCGGTCGCAGCGCCGCCCTGAAGCGGCTGGTCGATATCGCCGCCAAAATCGCTCCCAAGCAGGCCTCGGTGATCATTACCGGGGAATCCGGGACGGGCAAGGAACTGTTCGCCAGGCTGATCCATCAGCTTTCCGGCCGCAAGAACTACGTGGCCATCAATTGCGCCGCCATTCCGGCCACCCTGCTCGAGAGCGAACTCTTCGGCTATGAGGCCGGGGCGTTCACCGATGCCCGCAGGCTGAAGCTCGGCAAGCTGGAAGAGGCCTCGGGAGGCACCCTGGTCCTCGATGAGATCGGCGATATGCCGCTCGAGATCCAGGTCAAGCTGCTGCGCGTGATCCAGGAACGGTCGCTGACCCGGCTGGGCGGCAGCCAGACGATCCCCATCGACCTGCGTATCATCGCCATTACCAATCAGGATCTCTACGGGCTGGTCGAGGCCGGACGCTTCCGTCAGGACCTCTTTTTCCGATTGCGGGTGCATGAGTTGTCCGTGCCGCCCCTGCGCGAACGCAGCGAGGATATTCCCGCCCTGGTCATGCATTTCGCCAAGCTGTTCGCCCGGGAGAATCAGGTCAGTCCGGCGGGTTTTTCCGAATCGGTGAACGATTGCTTCTGCCGCTACAACTGGCCCGGCAATGTGCGCGAGCTCGAAAACGAGATCCGCATGATCATGGAGATCGCCGAAGATCGGGAACTGATCAGCGATCAGCATCTGACCCCCCGTATCGTCGCCTTCAGCCGTTCGCCTCGTGTCCGGGAGGGCGGCGAGCGGGATCTTTCCTTCAGGCAGAACGTGGATCAATTCGAAAAGAACGAACTGCTGCGTCTCTTGCAGGAGAACCGGGGCAACAAATCCAAAACGGCCCGGGATATCGGGATGAGTTACCAGGGATTTCTGCTCAAGCTGAAAAAATACGGCATCGTTTAACCGGCGGGAACGAGCTCGATGCCGCGCAGTTCGTTCAGCACGGACAGTGCGTCCGGGCGCACCTGTGGGTCGTTGTCGAGCATGCGCACGATCAGTTGATCGATGGCCGGCTGCAGGCCCGGACGGAGGCGGCCGGGTTCTTGCGGGCGTTGAGTCAGGATCAGGTGCAGGGTTTCGAGCAGGGTCGTGCCGTTGTAGGGCGGGGCGCCGATCAGCATTTCGTAGGCGATCATGCCCAAAGAGTAAATGTCCCCGGCCGTTGTGAAAGAAGCCTGGAACAGCTGCTCGGGAGCCGTGTACTGGATGGTCCCCATAACGGAATCGGCCTGGGTGATGGTCGTCTGGTACTGCAGTCTGGCCAGGCCGAAATCGAGGATTTTGACATGGTTGATCCGCTCCGGCGTGTCGATCAGCATGACGTTGGCCGGTTTGAGGTCGCGGTGAATGATGCCGTGACTGTGGAGTTTGTGCAGCACATCGGCCAGCTGTTTCATGATTTCCAGCCAGGCGTCGACGGGGAAGGGGCCCGATTCCCTGAGGCGCTGAGCGATGGTTTGACCGTCCAGGTACTCCATGACGATGTACAGGGTGTCCCCGTGGCTGCCGCGTTCCAGTATTTTGACGATGTTGGGGTGATCGATCTGGTCGATGATCGAAGCTTCCTGACGGAAGCGTTTCTGCTGAACCGGGCTTGGGGCCTGCTCTTCGTGCAGCACTTTGATGGCCACGATCTGCCGCTTTCTGAGCAGATGGCAGGCCTGGTACACGGTGGCCATGCCTCCGACTCCCAGCGTTCTGATGATTTTATAGGATCCGATGTGGTTTTTCTTTTTCCATTGGGTCAGCAGCAGGACATGGCGCTTGATCAGTGAGATCGACAGGTATGAAAGGTAGGCGAAGGTGCACAGGGCCAGAGCGTAAAACCAATGAGTCCGCCAGAACGGCGGAATGATGCGGATGGACAGAGAGGCGCCGACCGGGCTCCAGACTCCGTCGCTGTTGGCGCCTTTGATCCGCAGGGTGTACCGTCCTGGCGGCAGATTGGTGTAGCTGGCGGAGTTGCGGGTTGCCATGTCGATCCACTCCCGATCGAAGCCTTCCAGTTTGTGAACGAAGCGGTTCTTGTCCGGCCATTCGTAATCGAATGCGGCGAAATCGACGCTGAAGGCGTTCCGGTTGTAGGGCAACGTGAGTGACAAGCCGGGTTTAACGAAGAGTTGGCGTGGTCTTCCGGGGATTTGCAGCGAGCTGACGGCGATGGCCGGGGGCAGGGATTTGCGGGTGACTTCCTCGGGGTTGAATTCAACGCATCCGCAATCGCAGCAGAAAATGAAATCGCCCTGCCGGGTCTGATTGGCATGGTAAAAGACCGTGCCGGGCAGGCCGTCCGATTTGTCGAACACCTCGATCTGGTCGTTGCCGGGGTTGAGGCAGAAAAGGTGGTTGCTTGTCCCGCCCCAGATCCGCCCCTTCTTGTCGATGCGCAGACAACCGACATCGTTGTGGGGCAGACCCTGGTCGACCGACCATCTTTTCCAGCTTCCCGTGTCGGTCCGGTAGCGGTTGATTCCTTTGCGGGTCGCAATCCAGAAACAATTCGGGTCGGACTGGACGATATCGTTGACCACATCGCTGCACAGCGAATCGCTGCGGTCGGGGCGATGGCGGTATTCGTTCCAGCTGCGCCGGTCGGCTTGGAGCGTCCGGATTCCCATATGGGTGGCGATCCAAAGTCGGTCGCCGGCATCCAGAAACAGGTTTTGAATCTGTTCGCCGCCTGCGGTGGCCCTGGGGAAGTGCTGCCATTTCTTGGCTTTGGGGTGATAGCGAAACAGTCCGTCGGCGGCGCTTGACACCCAAAGCCAGCCATCCCTGTCTTCGAGCAGGGCGCTGGGTGAGCCTTCCGGCTTGCCTTCTATCTGAATGTATTCCCAACTGCGCTGATCGGCGCCGAAACGGATCAGCCCCCGGGGAACACCGGCCCACAGGTTGTGTCGGCGATCCTCCAACAGCGCCGTGACGATGCTCAGTCTGGGATTGGTCTGTACCGGGTAGAGATGGCGGGCCCATTGATCGCGGGAGCGGTTGAAGTGAAGCAGGCCTCTGCCGCCGGTGGCGATCCACAGGTTGCCGCGGTGATCCTCCAGGGAACAGGTAACGGTGGTACCGGTGGTTTTCCCCAGCAGTTCGTCATCGAGACTGTTGTTGAAAACATGCCAGTGGTTCCAATTTTGATGGTAGCGGAGCAGGCCGTTGCCGGCGGTCCCCAGCCACATCATGCCGCTGTGGTCGAAGAGGATGGTCTCGACGGTGAAATAGGTCTTGGTGTAATTGTCGGGGTAAAAGGACCAGCGATCGGCGGCCGGATCGTAGCGGTTGACCCCTCTGGCATTGGTTCCCACCCAGATCTGGCCGGCCTGGTCCGTCTGCAGGGCGAAAATGAGGTTGCCCCGGATGGTGTCCGGCCGTTGCGGGTCGTAGCGGAAGCGGCGCCATCGGTTTCGGGACGGATCGAAACAGTTCAGGCCTCCGCCCCAGGTTCCGATCCACAGACTGCCCCGGCTATCGATGATCACCCGCCTGATGTTGTCGTTGCTCGGCGAGTTCTCCGAGGCCGGATCGTGTTTGATGTGGCTCCAGTGCCCGGTCTGCGGGTCGAAACGGTTCAAACCGTTCCAGGTGCCGATCCACAGCGTTCCCGCCTGATCCTCCGCCAGACTGGTGAGGTAATCGCTCTGCAGACCTTGTCTATCGCAGTGCCCGACACGGAAATGGCAAAAGCCGTGGTTTGCCGGGTTGAAGAGCTGCAGCCCGCCGCCCCAGGTGGCCACCCAGATCCGCCCCAGATGATCGCAGAGAATCTGGGTGATCATGTCGCAGGCCAGACTGTCCGGATTTTCCGGCTGATGGCGGTAGCGTCGCCAACGGCCGCTGTCGGGGTCCAGACAGCTCAGACCACCGCTGTGTGAGCCTACCCAGATCCGGTCCGTCTGGTCCTGCGCCAGGGCCATGGCATTGCTGTCGACGAGCGAATTGGCGTCTTGCGGCTGGTAGAAAAAAGTACTGAACGATTGACCGTCGTAGCGGTTGAGGCCGTAGCTGGTGCCGATCCAGAGGAAACCCTGCCGGTCCTGCATGAGGGCCGCGACAAAGTTGCTGCTCAGACCGGATTCGATGCTCAGCCTGGCCTGGAAATAATCGTTCTGCTGCGTCGACAGGCCGGATGCCAAGGCAATGAAAAGCGAGGTGAAATAAGAAACGAAGAACTTGTTCATGGCTCGATCGAACAGATTCTATGCCGCCTCATTCGGGAAAGCAAATTTGCAAAACCGGCTGCGTTGATTCATACTGGTTGAGGAGGTGTACCATGTCCAAAGTCGTTGCCGAGTTGACCATCGTTCCGCTGGGAACCGCTTCGCCGTCGTTGAGCGCCTATGTGGCGGATGTGGAAGGAGTGTTGCGTTCAGTTGTCGGGCTGAAAGTGATGCTCACGCCGATGGCTACGGTCCTGGAAGGGGAACTCGACCTGATTCTGGAAACGGTGCGCAGGGTTCATGAACTTCCTTTCCGCATGGGAGCCCGGCGGGTGTCGACCCGTCTCAGCATCGACGACCGCCGCGACAAGGAACTCAGCATGAGCGGCAAGATCGAGGCGGTACAGGAAAAATTGCGCTGACGGCAATTGACAGTGCGGCGGGCTTTTGGTAGAATCTATGACGTTTCAGGTTTCCCCGGTAGCTCAATCGGTAGAGCGGGTGACTGTTAATCACTAGGTTGGGGGTTCGAGTCCCTCCCGGGGAGCCATCACCGACTACACATCCATCCCCAGACGTTTCATCTTCTTGTACAGACCACGCCGGCTGATCTGCAGCTGTTCGGCGGCCAGACTTTTGTTTCCCCGGCACTGGTTCAGGGTTTCTTGAATAATACGCTTTTCCCGCTCGTCGCGACCGTTGTCGGTCAACGGTGACGGCCTGGAACCGATCTCGCTCGCGCCGCGCAGCGCCGGACTGAGATGGTCGGCCGTAATCTGCTCCAGAAGAGTCGCCTTCAGACGCAGGCGCTGGGCCTCGGCCTTCAGCTCCCGGATATTGCCAGGCCAGGAGTAACGCAGCAGGCAGACGGCGGTTTCCTCGGCAAGCAGGTCTTCCCGGTACGGAGAACTAGGCGAAAAAAAGTGGCAGAACAGGGGCAGGATGTCATCGGCGCGTTCCCGTAACGGAGGCAGGGACAGGGTGTGGATACACAGGCGGTAATAGAAATCCTCACGCAGCGAACCGTTTTTGACCAGGTTGCGGAAGGGGATGTTGGATGCGACCAGCAGACGGACCCGAACGGTTTCGGCGCGTTGCGCCCCCAGGGGGAAAATCTCGCCGTTTTCCAGGAAACGCAGCAGGCGGACCTGCAGGGAATGGGGGATATGACTCAGCTCATCGAGGAACAGGGTGCCGTTGGCCGCCAGTTTGATCTTGCCCGGGTAATCCCGATCGGCGCCGGTGAAGGCCCCTTTGCGGTAACCGAAAAATTCGCTTTCCTGCAAAGGTTCGTTGGTGGTCGGCACCAGGGTGATCAATTCGCCTTTCCGACCGCTCTGGGCATGGATGTAACCGGCCAGCAACTCTTTGCCGGTGCCGGTTTCGCCTTCGATGGCCACGGGCAGGCCGGATTTGGCCAGCTCCCGGGCTTCCTGGTAGATGCGCAGGACGGCGGGGCAGCGGCTGGTCATCTCGGCCGGTCTGTCGTCCTCGGGTCCGGGTTCCCGTGTTCGGGTCATGGCGGTGTACAGTGTTTTCTGGTTGATGGTCGAAGTCTCTTCCTGCCGGCTCAGCAGGATCAACGGAAATGGGGCCTGTACGCCGGTCTCGTCCGATTCGTCGCATTGCAGATCCAGGGTTACGGTTCCCAGTTTGATTCGGCTCTGTCTGGGCAGGGGGTATTCCTGATTTTTGACCAGCGGCATCCCGTCCATGACCGTGCCGTTGGTGCTGCCGATATCTTTGATGCGCCAGCCTTCCGGCTGATGCCAGATGCGGCAGTGTTCGCCGGAAACGGTGATTTCCTGAACGAGCAGGTGACAGGGGAGGGTGCGGCCCAGGAGGTAGCTACCTTGAGGAAGTCGAAAACAGCGTTCAGGGCTACTGATTTGCAACATGTTCCATTTTAGCATGCCGGAAATGACCGTGGCAAGGACTGAATCCAGCCGCAATTCGATAATTTTCTTGTACGGCGGCGGTGGATCTTCTATAATGCCGCTATGGAAAATGCAAGCGATTGGGATGCCCTGATCCGCCAGGCTCTCGCCGAGGACCATGCCGAAAACGATGTGACGACCGGCCCGTTGCTGAACTGGGACCGGCCGGCCGAGGCCAGCGTCATCGCCAAGGCGGCCGGCGTGATGTCGGGCCTGGACCTTTTCAAACGGACCTTCGAGCTCTTCGATCCGACCACCGAAGTCGATCTGCCGGTACTGGACGGATCCAGGGTCCAGGTGGCCGACCTCGTGGCCGTGATCCGGGGACGCCTGAGCCGGATTCTGGGCGCCGAACGGGTGGCTCTGAATTTTTTGCAGCACCTGAGCGGCGTCGCCACGCTCACCCGGCGTTTTGTCGATCTTTTCGCCGGGCGTTCGCTCCGCGTGCTGGACACCCGCAAGACCACGCCGCTGCTCCGCGATCTGGAAAAACGGGCTGTCCGCCATGGCGGTGGCCACAACCATCGCCGCGACCTTTCGGCCATGGCCTTGATCAAGGAAAATCACATCGAAATGGCCGGCTCGATCCGTCAGGCGGTGAGCGCCATTCGTTCGGTCCATCCGGAATTGGCCATCGAGGTGGAAGTCAAGAATCTCGCAGAACTGCACGAGGCTCTGGCCTTGAAACCCGAGGTGATCATGCTCGACAATTTCGATCCGGAACTGACCGCCGCGGCCGTGGCCATCAAACCGGAGGGAACGGTTTACGAAATCTCGGGCAATGTCTCGCTCGCTAATGCCCTGCAACGGGTGCCGCCGGGGATCGACTGCGTCTCCATCGGTGCCCTGACCCATTCGGCACCGGTTCTGGACCTGTCCCTGCTGGTGCAAAGGAAGTGAATATGCCGGATTATATCGAAACGGACGTACTGATCATCGGTGCCGGAATCGCCGGTATGAGTGCGGCGATCATGCTCGGCGAGGCCGGGGTCGACACCCTGATGATCGCCAAGGGTCACGATCAGGGCGACACCAACACCCAACTGGCCCAGGGGGGGATAGCCGCCCTGGCCGAGGATGAACCTTCCGAACTATTCGTCGAGGACATCTTTCGCAGCGGCGATCAGATCAACAACCGGCCGGCGGTGGAGATGCTGGTCGAGGAATCCCGGGCCTGGGTGCAGAAAATCCTCATCGAAAAGGCGAAAGTGCCCTTCAGCCAGAAGGAGAACGGCAGCTTCCAGCTGGCCCAGGAAGGGGCGCATTCCAACCGTCGCATCCTCAACGTCAAAGACATGACCGGAAAGGCCATCCAGCAGGCAATGGGCGCCTACATCCGCAAGCTGCCCTCCGTGCAGCTCCTCTACCAGCATACGGCCATCGACCTTTTGACCTACCCGCACCATTCCCTCAACCCGCAACGCATGTACGAAGAGCCGCGGGTCATCGGGGCCTACGTTTTCGACAGCGTGAAGAAAACCGTACAGCGGGTTTTCGCCCGCAAGGTCATTCTGGCCAGCGGCGGACTGAGCAGCATATTTCTGCATTCGACCAACCCGGAATTCGCCGTCGGCAACGGCATCGCCATGGCCCATCGGGCCGCTGCCCGCATCGCCAACATGGAGTACATCCAGTTCCATCCGACCGCCCTGTACCACAAGGAGGCCGACAGCTTCCTGATTTCCGAAGCGGTCCGCGGCGAGGGGGCCCGTCTGCTCAACCGCAAGGGGGAATACTTCATGGATCGTTATTCCCCGCTGCGCGATCTGGCACCCCGCGATATCGTGTCCCGGGCGATCTACGCCGAGATGATCGAGAACGGCGACGAATTCGTGCTGCTCGATCTGGCCTCGTTCGCCAAGATCAACATCCCCGAACGCTTCCCGACCATCTACGAGAATTGTCTCCGCCACGGCATCGACATCACCAAACGCCCGATACCGGTCATTCCGGCCGCCCATTTCAGCTGCGGCGGAGTGGTGGTCGATCTCGACGGGGCCACCAGCCTGAGGAACCTCTACGCCGTCGGCGAAGTTTCCAGCACCGGAGTGCACGGCGCCAACCGTCTGGCCAGCGTTTCTCTGCTGGAAGGACTGGTCTGGGGGGCGCGGGCGGCGCAGCACATCACCGGTCAGGGGCTGAACGGTGAACGCGATTACCTGATTTCCGAAGTGCCGGCCTGGGTATTCCCCTATCCGCAGGAGCCGATAGATCCGGCGCTGATCCTTCAGGATCGGGTGATCATCAAATACATCATGTGGAATTACAGCGGGATCATCCGTACCGGCAAACGCCTGGAGAGGGCCCGCTCGGACCTGGAGTACCTGCATCACCGCATCGACAAGTTTTACCAGAAGAGCGAATTGAGCAACGCCATCATCGACCTGCGCGATTCGGTGCTGACGGCGATGATGGTGGTTTACGGCGCGCTGCGCAACAAGACGAGCCGCGGCGCTCATTTTGTGCGGGACGACGAGAAAACGGGCTGACTGATCCTGAACTGATCGGGTTTTTGCAGGATTCAGGAGGCGAAGATGTCGGCCAGGGCATCGTCCTCGTCGCCGCTCCGGAAT
>CAYXHZ010000073.1:0-14688 GCA_964465065.1 uncultured Clostridia bacterium | reverse complement strand
CACTTCGTGAGTTAGCTAAGATCTCAGTCCAATATGTTTCTGAACTTCTTCAGCCCCGGCTGTACATCTGAAACGAAAAAATCTGGCTAACCTGCACAGCCCAAGAGGCCACTGACAACAAGTTGCCTATCCATTTGGCACTTTCATGTAAAAAATGGTGAAATAATTCGAATTTTATGGCATGATCTGCCTTAATCCGAGCAAGGAGAAACGTGTAATATGCCGGTACAGTCAAAAAGTTATTATAAGCTAGCCATCGGCTTGACTCTGACAGCCGCTTGCCTGCTCATCTGGCTGAGTCTGGGCGTCGGTATCATAGGCCAGGATGGCGACCCGGCCAACTGGTTGTACGCAGCCGTCATCGTCGCCAGTATCATCGGCGCATGTCTAGCTCGGCTGAAGGCTATCGGTATGGCCCGCACCCTGCTGGTCATGGCTGCAATCCAGATTCTGATCACCGTTATCGCCCTGGCACTGAGACTCGGTCAGCCATGGAGCGGCCCCTTGGAACTGATAGCACTGAATGGTTTTTTTATCGCTATTTTCCTCACGGCTGCATGGTCCTTTCACCGGGCAGGGCGCCAACGCGTTCCGCCCGGTCCGTAGGAAACGCTATGCATTTTTCTTGACTTGTTTATCATGATTTGATATATTGTTGCCACATGGTTGGCCCTATCGTCTAGGGGTTAGGACGGGTGATTCTCAGTCATCAAACCGGGGTTCGACTCCCCGTAGGGCTGCCAACCTTCCTCAACGATCTTTCAAATATTTCCACCGATTGTCTGATTGTTGCCGAGCTTTTTTAATGGAAAAACGCATGGAAGACCGGCGGCATCCCGTTCATCGCCGCCATTGGATACACGGCCGGAAGCTTTGACTTCAAACTCCTTCACGCCGTCAGTCTGGATTACGATATCACCGACGCAATATCCGGCATAGCTGGTCTGCGGCCGATCCTCCCCTTCATCGGTTTGCAAAACCAACGCAGGCGAAGCCGTAATACGATTGTGATTGGCTTGCAAAACATTTTCCACCACGCTTTTCATCGGTAGATCCCAACCTTCCGGAAGGTATTGTCCGACCGAAATGCAGGCGATTATTGGCTGCAGCTTGTTCATGAAAAACGAGTTGGTACTGCCTTGATCTCCGTGATGACCGACCTGCAGAACCTCAACCCCGTTCTCAGGGATATACACCTGCCCTTGCCCGGATATGAGCGATTTTATCAACCGCGTTTCGATATCCGCAGTTTTTCGATAATGCCCGATTTCCGGCTCAAATCCGCCGCCGGCATCGGCCATGAGCAGGAAGTCAAAGTTTCCGTATTGCAGGAGAAGGCAAATCGACAAATCATTTTCATACCGGGCTTCTTTAACGCGGCCAATCCCCAAAACCACACCGTTGGCAGCCACACAGGTCAATTTTGCCTGATTGCCCAGGTCGATGACCATTCCCAGCGGCATTGTCTTCAAACCTTGGGCCGAAGAGCGATTCACGGCATCGATAAATAATTGGTCGTAAAGTTCAACGCTGTCGCTTCCATTGTCGTAAATTTCACGGGCGTCGAATCCATTGTTCAAAATGTTGATGAGGCCTTGGTAGTGATCCCCGTGTCTATGCGTGACGATCATGAAGTCTAGGGTTTGCGGGATTTCATGCTCATGCAGATACGGTATGACGTCGGCAAGGCCTGCCAACGCCGTACCTCCATCGATGAGAACGGATGTTTTATCGGGACCGACCACCAGTATGCTGTTCCCCCACTGAACGTTGATCATGTGTACCTGAAGAGGGCCATAGACTGGATCGACCGGGCCAATTGGCGGATCGTCGGTATCCATCGTACAGGAGCCGAAAATGACAATTTGTAACAACATGAAAAAGAATACGATGTTTGCTTTCATTTTAAAAAGAAACACGATTCTACCCTGTTCGGAAAACCTTTGCAATTAATTTGTAAAAATTGTGCCGAAAAGCAGGAGTCGTTCGCAATGCATATACTTGCCGTTTTGTTGCTCAAAACATGAATCCTGCAAAATTGATGAAGCTTGCTGTAATTAATATCTACATACCGCGAAAAGTTTTGAAAAGTGGCCGCAACTATTCTATAATGTAAAACCCAAAAAGGAGGTGCAATATGTTTCAATATATAGATCCTTTATATTGGATGCTGATGGCGCCAGTGCTGATCCTTTCGCTGTTGGCTTCCTTTGCCGTAAAACGGGCTTTCAATAAATACGCTCAGGTCCGTTCCATGTCCGGCCTTACCGGCGCACAGGTTGCCCGGAGCATACTGGATCAGAATGGTCTGCAGCACATCACGGTCGAGCAGCATGACGGCTTTCTGTCGGATCATTACGATCCGGCCAAGGGGGCGATCCGCCTGTCTTCGAAAGTCTACGGCTCCCCCTCGGTCGCCGCTATCGGTATCGCCGCCCATGAAACGGGCCATGCCATTCAACACGCCCAAAAGTATGCGGCGCTTCAACTCAGAAACATGCTGGTACCTGTGGCATCCATCGGTTCCAACATGTCCTGGATTGTCATCATGGCCGGATTTTTTCTCAACGCCCTGGGATTGATCAAAATCGGCATCGTCCTGTTCAGCGCTGTAGTCGTCTTTCAGTTGATCACATTACCGGTGGAATTCGATGCCTCGCGACGTGCCAAACAAATGATCGCCCACTACGGTATGGTTTCCGGTCAGGAAAGCACCGCCGTCGCCCGGGTGCTGAATGCAGCGGCGATGACCTATGTCGCCGCCGCCGCATCAGCGATTGCCACGCTGCTTTATTTTCTGCTGCGCTCCGGACTTCTCGGTGGTCGAGACGATTGATTACTGCTCAGACATCCGTCAGCTGCGCCACAGTCAGATAGCATATCCGCGCGAAGGCCTGCATCTGTTGAAACGAGCATTTTTCCACTTCGTCGCCGGGTTGGTGGTAATCCTCGGTCATGGCACCGCCCAAAAACACCCATGGGACATCGGCGTTGCCAAAAGGCCAGTGATCGCTGCCACCCATGGAATTTCGGGTGGCCCGCAACAGAAGATCCAGGCCTACCTGCTCATTGCTTTTCTTCAAAATTTCGGCGATTTGAGCGTTTTCAAAAAACGAAAATGTGGCGAACTTATTGACATCTATTTTTTCGATCAACTTGTCCGCATTTTCCAACCTCATCATCCTGGCCATGAATGCAAGAGAATCCCGGCTCCAAGTCCGGCTGGCCATATCGATATTGATGTAGGCACTGGTTTCCTTCATGGGTTTTAGCGGATGGGAAACGTAAAATCTCGAACCTAAAAGCCCCTTCTCCTCGCCTGTCCACAAGGCAAACAACACGGAGCGTTTCGGCCGCTTCGGGTTGAGCATCATCGCCTTGGCGGTTTGCAGGACGACGACCGAACCCGAGCCATTGTCATCGGCACCATTGAAAATATACGGACCATCCTTGCCAAGGTGATCGAGGTGAGCGCCAACGACTACGAGCTGTTTTTTCAACTCTGGATCCGTTCCTTCCAGAAAAGCCAGCACATTTCGGCATTGCAAGGACTTTTCCTGATAGGAGCGCAACAGATGTACCCGAGTCCTCTGCATGGCAAATGAGTTCGGTTTGAGCTGGTCGTCGATCTTATTTTTCAGCCCCTGGAGCGTATACCCGTACGGTTTCAGCAGCTGGTCGGCCAGTTGCGGAGATATCCGTATCCTGGGGACCATCTCCCATGGCATGGCCATACCTTCATCCATGGCCAGCGCGATCGATCTTCCTTTAAAATCCAGAATCGGTTTGCTGTCTGCCGGTTTGGCCGCCGGTTTGAGACTGTTCAGCCAGACTGCCGAATCAGCCGAAACGGTTATCACCGCCAATGCGCCGGCTTGTTGCGCCGCTTTGATCTGATTGGACACAGCCCTCCGCCGCATCTGGGGTCCGTTGTCCTGCATCATCTTTTCGATTTCATGCATCCGTTTTTCATTCTTTTTGCTTTCCGGTTTGCCATCGATCATCAGCACCACTTTCCCTTTGACATCAATGCCCTGAAAATCATTGTATGAAGCGTCAGGCGCATTGAGGCCATAACCAATGAACACGATGGGTGCTTCCAAATCGGCGGCATTCACTGATTGCAGAAAATAATCGATGCCTTCCACCGCTTCGATATTACTTCGGGTATCGGCGGTGGACAAAGTAAAAAACAAGTTCGATTTTTCGGTCGTCTTTTCACGCAAGGGTACAAACTGAAAATACGACTTTTTATCAGTTTTACCTTTGTCATCGAAAGAAGGCGCAAACATCCCCGTTGTTTTCGAGCTTTCGATATCTCCAGCCGGCAACAAACCCCATGAGGCAAACAATGAGGCAGCATATTCACTGGCCACGGCGAAACCTGAGCTTCCCGTGTCACGTCCCTCCAGCAGGTCAGAAGATATGAAGCGCAGAAAAGCTTCAGCATCCTGCAGGGTAATGGAATCAAAACCAGTCCGATACGGCTCCGGAACAGCCTGTACCTTGTCGACAATTTGCAGGTTCTTGGCCAAATCGTCCGCTACGCTTTGAGTCTGGGACTGCAAAGGAACCAGTACAATCAGCATCAGAATGAGCATAAAGTGAAATTTCATGATCAGGCCTCCAAGTTTCAGATTGTTGATACGCTGAGGAATGTGAAAAGGGTTATCGCAACGCAGTATGGAATAACAAATATCTTTCACGAATGGTAAAGTAAGGAGGGGGAAAAAAGAAAATGGCTGGGAAGCAGGGACTCGAACCCCAACTCTATGATCCAGAGTCATATGTCCTGCCAATTAGACGACTTCCCAGCACGAAATTTTATTATACCGATTTTTAAGGCTTTGTCAATATGGCCGATAAAAAAAAAGCCCTCCGAAATCGGAGGGCTTTTATCAAATTCGGAAGCGAAAAATTTACATCATTCCGCCCATTCCGCCCATTCCGGCTCCCGGCATGGCGGATTTTTCTTCCTCGGGGATATCGGCGACCAAGCCTTCGGTGGTCAAAAGAAGACCGGCAACCGAAGCCGCATTCTGCAGCGCAGAACGAACCACCTTGGTCGGATCGATAATACCGTCGGCCAGCATATCGGTGAATTTCTCGTTGAGGGCGTCAAATCCAAAATAATACTCTTTGGATTTACGAACCCGTTCGATGATCGCCGAGGCTTCATGACCGGCATTGGCCACAATCTGCTTGATGGGAGCTTCCAGGGCCTTGAGCAGGATGTTGAGACCGAGTTGCATGTCCCCTTCCAGCTTCAATTTGGTAACGGCACCGGCAGATTTCAGAAGCGCGATACCACCGCCGGGGACGATTCCTTCATCGGCGGCAGCCTTGGTGGCGTGCATGGCGTCTTCCACGCGGGCCTTCTTCTCTTTCAGTTCCGTCTCCGTGGCGGCGCCGACACGGATCACGCCGACTCCACCGGACAATTTGGCCAGGCGTTCCTGCAGCTTTTCGCGATCGTAATCGGATGTGGTGTCTTCGATCTGAGCCTTCAGTTGTTTGATACGGCCTTTAATCGCTTCTTCGGAACCAAAACCTTCCACGATGGTGGTGTTGTCCTTGTCGATGACCACTTTTTTGGCGGTGCCGAGATGGTCCAATGTAACCGATTCCAGCTTCATACCCAACTCGTCGGAAATCACTTTTCCGCCGGTGAGAATGGCGATATCTTCCAGCATGGCTTTACGACGATCGCCAAAGCCAGGAGCCTTGACGGCGCATACGTTGAGCATACCACGGATCTTGTTGTACACCAGCGTAGCCAACGCCTCTCCTTCCAAATCCTCGGCAATGATCAGCAGCGGACGTCCAGACTTGGCCACCTGTTCCAGCAGCGGCAACATTTCACGAAGATTGGAAATTTTCTTTTCGTGAAGCAGAATCAGCGGATTCTCCATGTTGGCTTCCATGCGTTCGGCATCGGTCACGAAATACGGAGAGAGAAAACCGCGGTCGAACTGCATACCTTCAACGAATTCCAGAACGGTTTCGAGTGACTTCCCTTCTTCTACGGTGATGACACCGTCTTTGCCGACTTTATCCATAGCTTCGGCAATGATCGCGCCGATGGAAGCATCGTTGTTGGCGGAAATCGCTCCGACCTGGGCGATCATTTTACCGGAAACCGCTTTGCTCATCTTGACCAGTTCGTTGACCACTTCGGTCACGCCGAGATCGATACCCTTCTTGATCAAAGTCGGATTGGCTCCGGCAGCTACCATCTTCAAGCCCTCACGATATATGCTCTGGGCCAGAACCGTAGCCGTGGTGGTGCCGTCACCGGCGACATCAGAGGTTTTGGAGGCAACCTCTTTGACCATCTGAGCGCCCATGTTCTCGAGTGGATCTTTCAACTCGATCTCCTTGGCAACGGTCACCCCGTCTTTGGTGATGTTGGGAGAACCGAACTTCTTGTCCAGAACGATATTCCGTCCACGGGGGCCAAGTGTCGCTTTTACCGTATCAGCGAGTTGATTGACGCCACGAAGAATCGCCTGTCTTGCTTCCTCACCTAACACAATATTCTTTGCCATTTAGTACCTCCTTATCAACTTTTTTTTACTCTGATATTATACAATCAAGATTAAATGGTTGTCAACTGTTCGTATAGGCTTTCAGGGGGTAGCGGTGGAAGAAAGCTATGTTCAGAATGAATAATCAGGCTGAATTACATCGATTTTTGCTTCTTTTCTTTGATTTTCAGCTTTTTGATTTTTTGCGTAATGGTGTTGCGGTGCAATTTCAGTTCAAGCGCGGTCTTGACGATATTGTAATCGTTTTTTTCAAGCATGGTGGACAGGAAAGTCCGTTCGAACTCTTCAATGATTTCCTTGTAAAACAGTTTTGATCTGGACGCTTTCTGGGCCAGGATTTTCATTTGTCTTTTGATCGTCAGGGCTTCGAACTGATCGACCAGATCCAACAGCTTGCGGTCGATCATTTGGATTTCCGGATATCTTGCAACATGGAATCTGGAAGCAGCGACATCACCCACAGAATCGGTTTCTCGGAGTGTTTCGCCAAAACGGATTCAGACACCCAGCGGCTGTTGATCGGAAAAGCCAAAAGTCCGATCAACAAGACGCAGGCGATGACCACACCCCGCAATACGCCGAAAAGTGCGCCCAACATCCTGTCGATTGCCTTCATCGGACCCTGAATGAACATTTTTTTCAAGGCATAGCCTATCAGAGATCCGACGAGCAAAATACCAAAAAAAATCAATATGAAAGACAAAAACGAGGCGACCTGCGTGTCTTCTATGGCTGAAAAAACAGCCTTGGCTACATTCTGATGGTAACTAATGGCCGCGTATACCGCAAAAGCCAGGAAGACAAGTCCGATCAACTCTCTGACGAATCCTTTGAAAATTCCACAGACAATGGATATCAGTATGACACACAGCAGGACAATATCAAGAAAATTCATAGATCTGTCTGCCCGGTCAGAATCTGGAAAATTTCAGCATATTTCTCTTGGGTTTTTTGAATGACGTCATTGGGTAACACTGGAGGTGCGGAGTTTTTATCCCAACCACAGGAATTGAGGTAATTGCGGACGAATTGCTTGTCAAAGGCCGGAGGCTCTATTCCGGGCCGGTAGTCTTCCACTTTCCAGAAACGCGAGGAATCGGGGGTGAATATCTCGTCGATCAGAATGATGTTACCGTTTTCATCCTGACCGAATTCGAACTTGGTATCGGCAACGATGATCCCTTTCGCAGCGGCGATCCGGGAGACGGACTGAAACAACTCCAACGACATGCTGCGGATCATTTCAGCCTCTTTGGCACCGATCATCGTCACCATTTCATCAAAACCGATATCCCGGTCGTGTCCGACATCTTCCTTGGTAGTCGGAGTAAAGATCGGCTGCGCTAAACGATCGGCGAATCGCAGGCCTGCCGGCAGTTTGATTTTACAGATTTCCCCTTCCTTCTGGTATTTGGCCCATCCGGACCCGACGATATAGGCGCGAACAATCGCTTCAATGGGGAAACAACGCAATTTCCGGGTCAATACCGACCTCCCTGCAATTTGAGGGGCGAATTCGCTCAACTCGGGTAACAGAGCCGGTTTATCGTTGACGATATGGTTGGGCATCAATTGACGGGTTTCTCTGAACCAGTGTGAGGAGATCTCGTTCAGATATTTTCCTTTATCAGGAATCAGTGAAGGCAGAACGTAATCGAAGGCGGAAATGCGATCGGTCGAAACGATCAGCAGCTTATCGTCAATCTCATACACATCACGGACTTTCCCTCTTTTGAACAATTTCAAGGACAAATCCACTTTATCGATTGGCATGCTTTCCTCCACAGAATTACAGGCACCAAGACTTGTATCAATATAACCGAAAATCAGAGTAAAGAAAAGGAAACGACCAGGCCGGCGACGACGATCGATATCATGCTCATCAGCTTGATCAGAATATTCAGAGAGGGGCCGGAGGTATCTTTGAGCGGATCGCCGACCGTATCCCCGACCACGCTGGCCTTATGCGCCTCGGAACCTTTGCCGCCCAAATTGCCCTGTTCGATGAACTTCTTGGCGTTGTCCCATGATCCACCGGCATTGGCCATGAAAATAGCCAGAATGAAACCGGAAGCCAGCGCTCCGACCAACAGGCCCATAACGCCGGGCACACCGAAAATCAGTCCGGTTACGATCGGAATCAGGATCGCCAAGGTGGAAGGAAGAATCATTTCTTTCTGAGCGCCTTTGGTGGAAATCGCCACGCAGGCCTGGTAATCAGGCTTGGCTGTTCCTTCGAGAATTCCCTTGATCTCCCGGAATTGCCGACGCACCTCTTCAACCATTGATGAGGCCGCTCTGCCGACGGCTTTCATGGCCAGACCGGAAAACAGAAAGGACATCATGGCGCCGATGAAGAGACCGACGATCACTTTGGGATTCATCAGGTGAATCTGAAAGATTTCCATAAATTTTTCGATGCTGATGGCATCGACCAGGTCGGCAGTGGAGAACTGGCTCAAATACTCGGGTAATTTCGCACCGTTCTGGATGATATGTTTCATGCCCATCTTGACTTCTTCGATATAGGAAGCCAGCAGAGCCAGGGCGGTCAGGGCCGCCGAACCGATGGCGAAACCCTTTCCGGTGGCGGCGGTGGTGTTGCCCAGCGAGTCCAGCGCGTCGGTACGTTGCCGGACCACTTTATCCAGCTTGGCCATCTCGGCGTTACCACCCGCGTTATCGGCGATCGGACCGTAGGCGTCGGTAGCCAGAGTGATGCCCAGTGTGGACAGCATGCCGACTGCGGCGATGCCGACGCCGTACAAGCCGGTGATCATGCTGGAGAAACCGCCGGCGAAGGCGAAGGCGCCGATGATGCCCAGCGAAATGGTGATGACCGGGATCGCGGTCGAGACCATGCCGGAAGACATACCGCTGATGATGACGGTCGCAGGTCCGGTTTTGGCGTTGTCGGCGACTTCCTGAGTCGGTTTGAAGCCATCCGAGGTGTAGTATTCCACACTCTTGCCGACGATCAGGCCGACAATCAAGCCAACGACAATGGAACCGAACAAACCGAGGTTTTGGGGCATCAACAGGTAAACGGCCGCCAGAGAACCCAAGGCGATCAGTACCGAACTGGTGTTGATGCCAAAGGCGAGCGAACCCAGCAGCTGTTTCTGAGTGGCTCCTTCCTTGGTTTTGACCATGAAAATACCGATGATCGAGGCGATGATGCCGATTCCGGCAATCACCATCGGCAGAATGACCGCATTGTAGGCCGTTTGCGCGCCGAATGCAGCAAAAGCCGAAGCTCCCAGGGCTGCGGCAGACAATATTGCGCCGGCGTAGGATTCGTAAAGGTCCGCCCCCATACCGGCGACATCGCCGACGTTGTCACCGACGTTGTCGGCGATGGTGGCCGGGTTGCGCGGGTCGTCCTCGGGAATGCCCGCCTCCACTTTGCCGACCAGATCTGCACCGACATCGGCGGCCTTGGTGTAAATGCCGCCACCGACGCGTGCGAAAAGAGCCTGCAGAGACGCGCCCATGCCGAAGGACAGCATGGTGACGGTGGTTATGACCAGACTGTTTTTCAGGATGATATGCAGAATGACGAACCAAATGGCGATATCGAGAAGCCCCAGACCAACTACCACCAAGCCCATGACCGAACCGCTGCGGAAGGCCACCTTCAGTGCCTTGTCGAGCGATTCACGGGCCTGGTTCGTGGTTCGGGCCGAAGCGTAGGTCGCCGAGGTCATGCCGATAAAACCGGACAATGCCGAAAAGAAGCCACCGGTAAGAAAAGCGAATGGTGTCCAGGGGGACTGCACTTTGAGCACGTAGGAAAGAAAAGCCAGAAATGCGGCGGCGATAACAAAAAAGACGGCTACGATCTTGTACTGCTGGCGCAGGTAGGCCCGCGCGCCTTTCCTGACCGCATCGGCGATTTCCACCATCGCCTCGGTGCCTTCACTCAAAGACATTGTTTTTTTGTAGAAACCGTAAGCGAAAATCAGTGCAATAACAGCGGCTAAGGGTGCCAAAGCAAATACAAGAGTATTAACCATTTGCTAACTCCTTGACTGGGATGTTGGACATTGTAATGGAAGGTAGTTTTTTTGTCAATCCAAAAACACAGCGAAAGCGGCGTTAATAAACGGCAAAGGGAAATTCATGCCGGCATATAATTGATGATCAGAGTCCGGTTCCGAGGACCGTCAAACTCACAGAAGAACAGTCCCTGCCATTTTCCCAGATGTAATTGTCCGCCACGCAACGGTAGAAGCAGGCTTACGCCAAGCAGGGAAGACAGAGCGTGCGCATGGGAATTCCCCTCCATGTGCCGATAGCCGGACATGGCCGGGCTGATACGGCTCAAGAAGTCCTGCAGGTCTGCCGCCACATCGGGATCCGCCTGTTCGTTGATCGTGATCGCCGCGGTCGTATGCGGAACAAAAAAATGCAGCCAGCCATCCTGCAGCGAGTGCTCGTGAATCAGCTTACGAACCTGATCCGTGATCGGGATCAGCTCAAGCCACTTCCGGCTCAAGATTGTCAGAGAAAATTCACTCATGTTCCTGCCAGCTCCCCTTCCGAAAAAACCTGAGCCTGAAATGTGTCGATGCTTACCGGGTTGTTGCGCCAGAATCCAAGGGGCAAGCCGGCTTTCAGGCAGCCGTAATCCAGGTACTGATGCAGATCCCAATTTTGTTCCACCGGAACCTGAGGCAGCAGCAGGCCCCGGTTGAAAGCCGTCGAAATAATGATGCCGTCACGGCCGACAAGAACATCGTCAGCGGAAACAACTCGCTTCGGTACAGTCAGAATAGAAATTTCTAAATGTATTCCCGGCAGCTCGGCGCTCCGTACGGGAGGAAAACGGGGATCCTGAAAAGCGGCCGCCTGAGCGTTATCGACAATGGCGTCGAGTAAGGTCTTGTACGGCAAAGGGTAACCGATGCAGCCACGCAACTGCCCGTCTTTCTTCAAGGTGACAAAGACGCCTCTTTTTTCTTTGAGGATGCTGTACTGCCCAGCCTGATCCGGAATCAGCGGAACCTCTTCCCGCAAGCGGGAATCGATGACGTTCCGGGCCAGTTGCAACAGAAACACCTGCACTTCCCGAGAAATTTCAGAATCATTCCCGCTCATCGGTTGCCTCCAACTCTTCATGGCTTATCTTGTTGTTTCCGTTGGCTGCGCGGCACAAGTACGCATGCATCTTGGCTTCATGCGCCAGCATCAGGAACAAGCCCTCATGATTCATAACCGGTAAAGTGGCAATACCAACCGAAAAAATCCCCAGACAATCCGAAATCGGGCATACAGGCCAAGCGTGGTAGGCATTGAGTGCCAGATTGTAATCCAGCCCCAGGAAATGGAAATGATCAATGATAAAGATATGCCCCAGCCGTACTCCGCTCAACAATCCGTAGCCATGGCATTCTACCCGCCGATACAAAACCAGATCTTGCAGCGCCCGATTGGAATACCGTATCGAAGGCATCCGGTTTCAGGGTTTACTTTGCCTGGACTGCCGACTGTATTTAACCAGGTATTCGGCACCGCTGTAAACGGTCAGCAGCGCGGACAGGTACAACAAAACGGTGCCGCTCCAGAAAAAATAATCCCGGTACGGCAGTTTGGGATGAATGATCAGGATGGCCAAGGCGGTAATCTGCAACAAAGTTTTGCGTTTGGCCGACTTGGAAGCCGAAAACGATTCTTCATTAACCAGGCAATAATATCGGAATGCGGAAATCAGGAGTTCTCGAAAGATGATGATGGAGGCCACCCAGGTTTCCACGAACTGCAGATAAATCAACGCGATCAACGCGGAAGTAACCAGCAGCTTGTCGGCGAGCGGATCCAGAAATTTACCCAATTGGGTCACTTCGTTGTACTTTCTGGCTACATAACCATCGACGGCGTCGGTAAGCGATGCGCTGACGAAGATGATGAAGGCGATGATCTCCTTGTTTTCCATTTCCGTAAGTAAAATCACCAGAAATATCGGCACCATGATGATTCGGATGATCGTAATGATGTTAGCCTTGGTCATAGGGTCATTCTATCTTTTTCACAGACCCTTTTCAAGACATTGCGACTGCGTTTGCGCAGAAATCGCTCACCTGGCCTTGGCGATTACCAGCACCCACACCTTGGCCCCGGCCCGGTGCAGTACTTCCGCCATGCTCCGGACCGTCGTACCGGTGGTGCTGACATCGTCCAGCAACAGGAGATTGAGACCATCAAGCTTCATCCCAGGACGAACAGCAAGAGTTCCGATCAGGTTCTTCAACCTTGCTTTTCCCAGCAGCGAGGCTTGTCTGGGCGTTTCTTTTTTTTTGACAACAGCCTTGAAAAGAAACGGCAATCGATTGCTCCTGCAGAATTGGCCGGCAATCTGTTTCATCGGATAAAACCGTTTCCACGCCGGTTTGAATTTGGGGACTATCACTACCGCATCCAGGCGTAAAGGCAAAATATCCTTACGATAGCATTCGTTCAAAAGCTGAACCAGGATGGACCGCAATCGAGTCACCCGACCATACTTGTAGGCCTTGATCAATTCCTTCATAGCCCCGTCATAATTACCGTAGGCCCAAAACCTCTGCACAAAGGGTGGATGGAAAGAGCACACGCCGCAAACTTCTTGCCCGTGGCTGATCAGATTGCCACAGAGCTGGCAGGCATGATCTTTGGGCGTGGAAACGATGTCGGCCATGCAGTGCCGACAAAGCGGATCATCGAGTGCCGAGGACATTCTCTTCCCGCAGACTGGGCAGTTGAGTTCAAAGATACTGCTTTCGACATGAAAGAAGATGGTTCTCGAAGCACAGGCCAAAGCCTTGATAATTTTCATGTCTACAATATTTACAACAAATACATCTTTATTTCAAGAGTCGGCAGTTATCCAGAGTGTTTTTGAATCTTCTACAGGCGGGGTGCAATCATGAAAGCATTATATTCGTTCTTCATGATCAGAGAAACAGGCGGATCGATGACAGCGGTGAGATCGAAAGCACACGCGCCAGGTTGATCGACACCTCCTGGCGGTTGACCTGCAAACCGTTTTGCCGCGTTTCGTAAATGTACATCTCTTTGGTGGACGAAGAATCCCCTCCCCAATGTGCGTCCGCCTCGATCAGGTGCAGGCCGTCCTGGCCAACGGACCGTAAGGTGCCGATGTAGATCCACGGACTGTCGGTATCGACCACCACCGTTTCATTCAGCATATCTGCCAGCGTTTCTCTCATGAACTGATTTTAACGTCACTCTCACATTATGGTCAAGCCATGGATTTTTGGATTGGGTTTGGATTCAGGGTTGAGTTGTGGTAAGATAATGACATTGCGCCTGTAGCTCAGAGGATAGAGCGTTGGCCTCCGAAGCCAAAGGTCGTGAGTTCGAGTCCCACCAGGCGCGATGATTTTCTTTAGATCCCATGGGGTTTTCCAAAGTTTCAAAAAATTTTTACTCAAAAAGACCAAAGGTGCCGTACAGGATCTGTATCAGTTTTTTGTCAAATCGCTCTCAACCTTTAGCTGTTTATGCCTTATTTCTCAATAAAAACCAGCTGTTTATCAACCGTACAGGATCTGTATTTGGGGAGCGTCTCTTTTTTTTGACACCTTTGGTTTATTGATTCCATACGCTTCATTACTCAATAATAATTTTTATATATTCAATATATATATTCTTTGTTTAATGAATCAACACACTTGACATGATACGACCTTACTCCTAGCATTACATTCGATCAATTCTTTGGAGGTTCGTATGGTTAATGAAAAATTACAAAGTCGATATGAGCTAAGTGGCATGTTTACATATAATGGAGACGAAATTAATGAGCTCGTAAAATTCATGTATGAAGCAATGAATAATAAGAAACCTTTTTCTTCTTCAATCCTAAATGGACAATTGAAAGAGAAAGTTGAGTTTCTAATGGGAGTTGCAAAAGTATGGGAATCTCTTGAGGAACATGTGAGAGACGGTTATAAGAATGGAACTTCTTTCGAATTCGTTGCAAAGCACGCTATAGTGATTGATAATTGGGAAGCCGGTTCAACAAGAAATATCCTGTTAGAAAAAAGAAAAAAAATTGAAGCAAAATATAAATAGTAATTAAAGAGCCCCACCTGGGGTGGTGGTGGGGCCGGATTGGATGTTGTGGCATGCCCTATAG
>CAYXHZ010000072.1:0-14902 GCA_964465065.1 uncultured Clostridia bacterium | reverse complement strand
TTTTGTAAGGATCAGGAGGAAAAAATGAAAAAATTTTGTTTGTCGTATCGGTTGGGTACCGTAGCTCTGTTCCTGTTGGCGGTGGGGCTGCTCGAAGCCCAGTCCATCACCGTGACCGTGCCTGCTACAGGCGTCACCTGGTACAACGGAACGGGGTACACCATTACATGGTTGAAATCGGGGACGATGGATTCCAGTGTCAAGATAAGGCTTTACGACAGTACAGGGGTAACGAATATCTGCGACATCACAGATGCCACCGACAACGACGGCAGTTATCCCTGGACTCCGACCGGCATAGCAGCCGGACAATACGTCATCCGTGTGAAAACCGTAGACAATGCCGTGAGCGACGACAGTGGGGTGTTTTCGATCGCCAACAATACGCCGGCCGGCATCACCGTTACCGAACCGACCGGCAGTTCCATTTGGGTCAAGGGTTCTTCCTACACTATCCGCTGGACTAAAACGGGCAGGATGGACAGCCGGGTGAAGATTACCCTGTACGACAGCACCGGGATCAACAAGGTTTACGATATCTCGGACGGGACAAACAACGATCAGGAACATGTCTGGGCCATTCCCGCCGGCGATACGATTCCGGCCGGGCGCTACCTAGTCCGGGTCAAGACACTGGACAACGCGGTGTTCGACGACAGTCCGGTCTTTTCCATCGGCGATCCTATTATATTCCAGATGACGCCTTTGGTTGCTCCTGTCGATCTGGGTATCCGCAACGTCAGCTACACCTTCGGGCACGGCGGCCAGATCGTGGCTCGGGTCAGTTGCGGTACAAACCGGATCGATACCGATGTCAAGTTCCACATACATTACACCGATGGTTCCGGTCGCGGTAACGAGGACATCACCCGCCGGGTGACCCTGGACCGTGGCTCCGAAGGAAACATCTACCTCAAGGCACTGAATCAGAATAATATTCCTCTTTCTGGCATGGGGCTCGAGGTGACCGCGGATCCAGATAACCGGCTTTCCGATCCCAACCGAGCCAACAATTCGTTTTCCACCCGCCTGGCTATTCTGGACATGCGCTGTACCGTGCCCCGTGACGATCTGAAACTGTTCAAGTTAATCATGCAGGGCGGAGACGATTACCGTGTCGAGTTCAAGATCCATGTTCAGCACAACCTGGCCCAGCCGGTCAACAACATCGGCATCCACTACGAACTGCAGGACCGCGGTGGGGCCATGCGGGGCGGAAACGCCATTGGCAGTTTTACGATCGCTTCTCTGGCACCCGGGGATGAGTGGGTCAAAAAGGTGGAAATCTTGTGTGGAAAAGAGGGACGCAGCAACGCCCACTACCCTAGGCTGAGCGAGGGTGGTCAGTACTGGATCGCCGTCAACATCATCAACCCTGCCAGCGAGCTGTTCGACGTGTCCACCGCCAACAATGCGTCCCGAATCAGCTTCCGGGTGGGAGACTGATTTCTTCATGCATCCAACTGCCGGCGGTTCGGTGAGACCGGATCGTCGGCGGACTTGTTCAGCGCCGGCCAACAGAGTACCATATTGGGGATGCGCAAGGAGAAGCGATGAACATCGATCGAACCGTCGCGGAATTGAAGGCTTTGCCGGGTTTTGCCGAAAAGGTGGGCATGGTGCTGGTGCACAACGGTACGGTGCGCGAAATTTCCCGGCAGACTTCCGCTAGAATCAGGCACATCGACGTCAACCCCGATTTCAAGAAGATGGATGCCATCTGCCGCGAGCTGGAAAACAGGCCGGGGATCTTCCGCATCGTCGCCGAGGCCCGCTCCGGACGACTCAAACCCGGTGACGATCTGCTGCTGCTGGTGGTGGCCGGGGATTATCGCGAGAACGTGCTGGCGACGATGGCCGAACTGCTGGACCGGGTCAAGGGCGAGGCCATCCGCAAGCAGGAGGCCGAGGCATGAACTTCGCGGAACTGGTCGAAAAGCGGCAGAGCTGTCGGCGTTTCGCCGACCGGCCGGTAGCGCGGGAGCTGATCGACCGTTGCCTGGAGTCCGCGCGGCTGGCCCCGTCGGCCTGCAATTCCCAGCCCTGGTCGTTCATCGTCGTCGACCGTGAACCGGACCGGAGCCGGATCGCCCGGGCGGCCAGCGCCGGGATCTACAAGATGAGTTCCTTCATCGCCGAGGCACCGGCGCTCGTCGTGGTCAAAACCGAACGGTCCGTGTTTGCCAGCAGGCTGGGCGGCATGCTGCGCGGCGTCCAGTACAGCCTGATCGACATCGGTATCGCCTGCGAGCACATCGTCCTGCAGGCCGCCGAACTGGGCATCGATTCCTGCTGGATCGGCTGGTTCGACGAGAAAGGCCTGAGAAAGGCCTTGGAGCTGCCGCGTACGGCGCACATCGACATCGTCCTGGCCCTGGGCTACCGCCGCGACGACGATCCGGACCGGACAAAGATCCGCAGGGCCCTGAACGATATCCGTAGTTATTATCCCGAGTCGGGTCGGGATTGAAGCGACAGGATGGACAAGAAGATAAGCGTCGATCGTCAGAGCCCGGTGCCCATCCATCAGCAGATCAAGACCCAGATCGAGCAGATGATCTACGATGGCATCCTGCCCGAGGGGAAACGTCTGCCGCCGTCGCGGACCCTGGCACGTTCCCTGGGGGTCAACCGCAGCACGGTGGTGGCCGTCTACGACGAACTGATCGCCGCCGACCTGCTCGAGGCCCGGGTGGGCTCGGGGACAACCGTGGCCCGGCGGCCCTATTCGCCCGCTACATCGTCCATGCGGACGCCGATGAACTGGTCGGAGGTGCTCTACATACCGCCCCGTTTCGAGCAGGACTCGCTGTTCAAGGACACCATGGCCATCTGCGCCCAGCCCGACATGATCATGTTCGCCGCCGGCATTCCCTCGCCACAGACCTACCCCATGGCCGATTTCCAGAGCATCGTCAACCGGGAGTTCGCCTCCGGTCAGACCACTCTTTTCGATCTGACGCCGACCGAAGGCTATGCGCCGCTGATGGAGCTGATCACCCAGGAAACCGTGCGCTCGGCCAACCCCAGCACCTGCGACGAGATCCTGATCACCTCCGGCTCGATCCAGGGACTGTCTCTGGTCACCAAGGTCTTCGTCAATCCCGATGACATCGTGGTGGTCGAAAATCCGACTTTTTTCGGTGCCCTGCAGAACTTCAACTCGGTCAAGGCCCGCCTGCTGTTCGTGCCCACCGACCAAGACGGCATGCAGGTGGATGTGCTCGAAAAACTGCTCGGCCGGCACCGTCCGAAACTGATCTATACCATCCCCAGTTACCAGAATCCCGGCGGTACGGTCATGAGTCTGGACCGGCGCCGCAAACTGCTCGATCTGGCCCATTGCCATTCCGTTCCCGTCGTCGAAGACGATCCCTACAGCCGGATCTATTTCCGTGAACCCCCGCCGCCGTCGCTCAAGACCCTGGACCGCTGCAATCATGTCATCTATCTGAGCACATTTTCCAAGATCCTCTTTCCGGGACTGCGCGTCGGTTGGCTGCAGGCGCCGCGGCCGGTGATCGACCGGCTGACCCAGGCCAAGCTGCTGCTGGACCTGCATACCAATTCTCCGGGTCAGGTGCTGATTCAGCAGTACCTGGCCCAGGGCAAGCTGGAAGGGCATCTGCAGGCTGTACGTCGCGACTATGCCGCCAGGGCCGAGATCATGGATCGCGCCCTGACCCGGTACTGTCAGCCGGCCTTGAGCTGGCGCAAACCCGGCGGCGGTTATTATTTCTGGTGCCGCCTAAACGAAAACCTGAGCTCGCGGGCGTTGATGATGGAGCTGTTTCACGATCACGTGGCCATTCTGCCCGGAGAGGCTTTCTATCCCGGCAGCGAGGGCAGCAACTGGTTCAGGCTCAACTTCACCTTTCCTCCGCGCGAACAGATCGAAGAGGGAATCCGCCGCCTGGGTGAAGGGTTGAAGCGCTTGCGCGACAAGACCAAGACCACCGACACGCCGCAGAAACGGCGGGCGTTGCCGCTGGTCTAATTGGTTGGCGTGTCGGGAAGCGGAATGGACGGTGACGGCAGTGCCGGAGCGTGATAGTAATAGTTTTGCAGCAAGTGCAGGAGGTTGACCATGGCAACGATCACGGTACAGGGCAAGGCGCTGAATCTCAACGAAGAGGGTTTCATGACCGAGTTCGACAGCTGGGATGACGCAGTCGCCCTGGTTCTGGCCAAAGAGCAGGAGGGCCTGGACGCACTGACCGAACAGCACTGGGCGGTCATCCGCTTCATCCGCGCCCACTATGCCGAACACAAGATGGCGCCGATGGTGCGCTCGATCTGCAAGACCACCGGTGTTCCCCTGCGTCAGATTTATGAACTCTTTCCATCCGGTCCGGCCAAAGGCGCCTGCAAACTGGCCGGTCTGCCCAAGCCCGACGGTTGCGTCTGAGCCCGATCATGGACTGGGGCTTCACGCTGCGGATTGCGGTCTGGCTGGCCGGAGCGCTGTCCTTGACCGCTTTGATCGTCATTGTGGTCCGAACGGCCCGCTACGGCAGACCATATCTGTATTCGCAGGCCGGCGGCCGACCTCTGTCCGGGGTTGTCTACGCCTTCGGCAAGGGCATGATGCCCTGGGAGAAGGAGAGTGTGGCCCGCCATCTGTGGACTTTCACTGCCGGCGTGCTGTACCACTTGGGCATTCTGCTGGCATTCGTCCAGCTCTTCATGCATCTGCTGGCAGCGAGTCTGCCTCAGTCGCTGCGGCTGCCTCTGCATGCCGGCCTGCTTGTCGGCCTGGGTTGCGGGCTGGCTCTGCTGGGCAAGCGCTTGTTCAAAAAAACCCTGCGTTGTCTGAGTTGCGCCGACGATTTCCTGGCCAACCTGCTGGTCGATATTTTTCTGGCCCTGTCGCTGCTGTTTTCTTGGGGACGGATTTCCGAAGTGCCGTGGTTGGCGGCGGCGACGGTATTGCTGCTCTACATCCCGGCCGGAAAGATCCGGCACTGCTGTTTCTTTTTCTACACCCGGACCCTGTTCGGGCTGTTCTTCGGGCGGCGCGGGGTCTACCCGGGTCCCGGACGAAGGGTGAACCATGGCTGAAACGATCGATGCCCGGAAAATACAGACTGCCCTGCAGGTATTCCTGTCCAAACTCGGCGCCTCGGAGGTTGCGGCGGCCCACACCTGCGTCCGTTGCGGACTGTGCGCCGACGCCTGCCACTATTACCTGAGCGACGGAGAGACCGCCTCCATGCCGGCCTACAAACTCAACCTGGTGCTGGCGGTGTTCAAGCGCCATTTCACCCGGGCCGGAAAAATGGCGCCGGGACTGATCGGTGCCAGAGAACTCGACCAGGCCATGCTCGAGGAATGGGTCGACAGCCTGTTCGGCCGCTGCTCGATGTGCGGACGCTGCACCATCAACTGCACCTCGGGGATCAACATTCCCAAGCTGGTCCGGGCCGCCCGCAGCGCCATGGCCGCCATCGGTCTGGTGCCGGCCGAACTGCAGTCCACGGTCAATGCCGCGGTCGAATCGGGCAACAACATGGCCATTCCCCAAAGCGACTGGCTGGAAACCATCGACTGGATCGGCGAGGAGCTGCAGGCCGAGGTCGGTGATGCGCAGGTCAGGATTCCCGTCGATCAGCCGGGTAAACGCCTGCTGTACACCGTCAACCCCCGCGAACCGAAATTCTTTCCGCTGTCGCTCTTGGCCGCTGCCAAGATCTTTCACGCCGCCCGGGAAAGCTGGACCTTTTCCAGCCAGTTTTACGACGTCACCAACTACGGGCTGTTCAGCGGCGACGACGAGGCCGCCAAGCTGATTTCCGGGAGGTTGCAGCAGGCCCGTAAAGAATTGCAGGCGGAGAGTCTGGTGCTGGGCGAATGCGGGCACGGCTTTTGCGCCAACCGCTGGGACGCTCCGCAGTGGAGCCGGGAACAGCAGACGGCACCGATCCTGAGCGTCATTCAGATCCTGCATGAATACATCCGGACCGGCCGAATCCGGGTCGATTCCGGACGCAACACCCAGCGCGTCACCCTGCACGATCCCTGCAACCTGGTGCGCCACGGCGGGATCATCGAGGAACAGCGTGAAATCCTGCGCCGGGTCTGCAGCGATTTTGTCGAAATGACCCCCAACCGGCAGAAGAACTTCTGTTGCGGCGGGGGCGGCGGACAGCTGTCGATGACCCGTTTCTCCAAGCGGCGTCTGGCCGCCGGGGCGGTCAAAGCCGAGCAGATCCGCCGCAGCGGGGCCAAGGTGGTGGTCACGCCATGCCACAACTGCATCGATCAGCTCAGCGAGCTCAACCGCGAATACCAGCTGGGTGTCCAGATCAAGAGTCTGGTCGAGGTGGTCGCCGACGCCCTGGTTACAGCCGAGGAGCGATAGCATGGACCTGATCACCGTACAGTGCGAAGAAAAGGGGGCGGCACTGATCCAACTGCGCGGCCGCACCATCCGCTGCGTGGTTCCGGAAGTCGTCGCCGACGGAGCGGTTTCGCCGGTCGAGTTGATGGTCTCCGCTCTGGGCGCCTGCATAGCCGTCATGGTCGACGGTTACTGCCGGGCTCACGGTTACCTGGACGGCCGGACCACGGTCAGTCTGACCCAGCAGCTGGGCGGCGAGCCGCGTCGGGTGACGGTCATCACCGTCGATGTCGAGCTGCCCCGGGATTTTCCGGAAGAAAAGCGCGAAGTGATCCGGCGTCTGATCGACAAATGTCCGGTGCACAACAGCCTCGTCGATTCCCCGCGGATCGACCTGGAAATTGTCTGATCCGTTCGATTCTGGTCTTGCGAGGTAAGCGATGCAGTGGTTGAAAACAGGTTTGGCGGTTTTGCTGAGCGTATTCTGTCTGCCGGGCTGCCAGAGGGGGTGCGAAATGCCGCTAATTCAGAGTCTGATTTATACGACGGATGCGGGGACGATTCTGCCGGAACTGCAGTGGCACGAGGAGATCGTCATCGAAACGGGTCGGGTCAGCCTGCGCCGCAACGGCCGGACAAGCGACAGCCGGGTCAATTCCGGATCCTGGACGATCCCGCTGCCGGCGGGGACGGCGTCGGATCTGCTGGTGCAGCTGTCCGGCATCGATTGCGCCTCGTTCCGACGTCGGGAGCCGCAGGAGGCGCCGGATGGGGGCGGCAGCGAGAGCATCACCATCGTCTATGACGACGGAAACCGCTGCGCGCTGCTTCTGGATCCGGGTGTGACCTACAGCGGAGCCGAGAGCCTGGTTGCCGCCGTGCGCACTTTCATCGCCCGACTGCCGTTGCCGGCCGAGGCCGTCCGTTACAAGCAGATGAACTGATGGACATGCGCTCTTCATTTGTTTTTATTGTCGCGCTGCTGCTCTTTCCGGCACAGACCGGTTCTGCTTTCGCCGCGCCCCAAACCGATCCGGATGCTCTGGTCGTTCAGGTGATGAGCTTCAACATCCGTCACGGCGACGCCGCCGACGGCGACAATCATTGGGAACGGCGCAAATCGTTGCTCTACGAGGTCATCCGCAGCCAGGCGCCGGATTTCGTCGGTTTGCAGGAGGCGCTGCGTTTCCAGCTGGAGGAAATGGCCTCGGCTCTGCCCGGATACCGTTGGGTCGGCGAGGGCCGGGACGGCGGAAGCGGCGGGGAACATTCGGCCATCTTTTACCGTGCCGACCGTTTTGCGCTCGACCGGACGGCGACGTTCTGGCTTTCCGACACGCCCGGGCGGCCTTCCAGCCACTGGGGCAACGCCTGCGTCCGCATCTGTACCTGGGCGTGTTTTCGGCAGCGGAAATCGGGTCGCGGCTTATACCTGTACAACACCCATCTGGATCACGTTTCCCAGCCTTCGCGCGAGCAGAGCGTCCGCCTGATCGTCAAGCACATGCAGGCGCAGAAGCCTGTGCTGCCGGTGGTATTGACCGGGGATTTCAACGCCGGGGAAGACAATCCGGCCATCGCCTTCCTGACCGGCCGCACGGGCGACAACCCGTTTCCGCTGCGCGACAGCTTTCGGCAGCTGCATGCCGGCGATACGGATGTGGCCACTTTCAATGGCTTCGGTGTCGAGCCCGCCGATGGGCAGAAAATCGATTACATTTTCTGTCCGGCCGACGTCAGGGTGCTGGACGCCGCCATCGTCCGCTGCCGGCCGTCCGGCCGCTACCCGTCCGATCATTACCCGCTGACCGCCCGGCTCGAATTCCCGGGCGGGCGCGACTAGGCGTTCACTCCAGACTCAGGTATCCGCGTTCCAGTGCGAATTCCAGCGAACTTACGGTCTGGCGTACCTGGTCGTCACCTGCAGGTGTTTCCGGGCCGGCCAGGATGTGCACGGCCTGGTTGCGGCCATTCTCCTTGGCTCGATTCAGGCCCAGGTCCAGGAGCGCCAGGGTTTGGTCCAGGGACAGCCGGTCGGGGTTGTTTTCGTACAACGGCAGGCCTGAATAGCCGATGGAGCAGGTCAGTTGCAGCTCGGGCGCGTCGGCGATCCGGAAGGTGGTCTCGGCCAATTGGGCCTGCAGTTTGGCTGCAAACAGCGGCAGGTATTCCGGCGCGGTTTTTCTCAGTACTATCAGAAACTCCCCGCCGCCCATGCGCACCACCACGTCGTCCTGACGCACCGAACCGGCCAGTATCGCCGCCAGCTGCTGGAGTATCCGATCTCCGGCGTCGTGGCCGTAGGCTTCGTTGATTTTTCTCAAGCGGTCGATGTCGAGGAGAAACAGGCCGTAGCGTTCATGTTGCGAGGTCTTTCCCCGTTCGTCCTGTGCCGTCAGCAGGTGATGCTTGAAACTGATGAAGGCGGCGGTTTCTTTGCTGAGCACTTCCTGGATGTAGCGGCGGTTGCGCAGTCCGGTCAGGGAATCGGTCAGTGAGGCCTCGCGCAGCTGCTGGCTGCGTTCGGCCACGAGTTGTTCGAGCAGCCGTTTCTGGCGGCGCAGGTCGCGGGTCTTGATGCGCAGGGTGGCGGTGAAGACGGCCATGGCGGTCAGCAGCCATAAGATCATGGCCCAGCCTGTCTGATACCAGGGGACCGATCCAGGCGTTCGGGCAGTCAGGCTGGCGCCCGGCAGGAGCAACAGCGCGATGATCCAGGCAGACGAACCGACGGGGGCCGAAAGGGCAACGCGACGCTTCATGGCGTTTTTTTCCTCGCTGTGACGGTATGTCGTTCATTCTAGATAAGGAGGACCGGTAAAGTCAAGGGAAGGTGAAATGCGTTGAAAACCGAGTTGTGTTATATTCTTACATAAACGATACCAGAAATCGGAGGCGACGGAGCTGCACATGAATGCCCTGTTTGCGGAACGGGAACCGGCGCTGCTTCAGGAGCTGGCCGGCCTGCAGAAGAGGGTCGGCGAGCTGGAAGAGGCTGTAGCTTTGCGCAAGCGGCAGGAGACGCTGTGCCGGGAGACCAATCGACGCTTCCATGCCCTGGTCGAGACGGCCAGCGACTGGATCTGGGAGATCGACAGCGATTGGCGTTACACCTATGCCAGTCCGAAAATCAAGGATTTGCTCGGCTATTCAGTGCCGGAAGTGATCGGGAAAAGTCCGTTCGACTTCATGGCGCTGGCGGATAAAGAACGCATTGCGCTGGAGTTTCTGAAAGTCGCCGCGGCCCGGCAGCCTTTTTTCCGTCTGGAGAATGTCAACCGGCACCGGGACGGCCGGACAATCGTCCTGGAAACCACCGGCGTCCCTGTTTTAGGGCCTGGCGGCGAATTGCTGGGTTACCGGGGCTTCGACCGGAACATCAGCGAGCGTAAGAGCTCGGAACAGGCTTTGCGGACCAGCCAGGCGCAGCTGGCCGATGCCATGGAACTGGCCCATATCTACTACTGGGAAATCGATCCCATCAGCCGCATGTTCATCTTCAACGACCCGTTCTACGCCTTCAACGGTACCAGTGCCGCATTGGAGGGCGGCTACCGGATGAGTATGGAGGAATGCACCCGTCGCTTCATACACCCCGACGACCGGCAGTATTTCGCCGAGCAGATCGGGCGCAACGCCGTCAGAACGGAGGCCGAGTTCACTTTCGACGTCGAGTACCGCATCATCCGTCGTGACGGTGAAGTCCGGCATGTCATGGCCCGGACACGGTTCGTGCGCGCCAGCTCGGGGCGGCCGTTCCGGGTGTACGGGGCCGCCCAGGACATCACCGAGTACAAGCTGATCGAGCAGAATCGGGAGCGGCTCATTCGGGAACTCAAGGAGGCCCTGGCTCAGGTCAGGACCCTGAGCGGGCTGCTGCCGGTTTGCAGCGACTGCAAGAAAATACGCGACGATGCGGGGCAATGGCAGACGATGGAGAGTTACATCCGCGCCCACAGCCGGGTGGATTTTTCCCACGGTCTGTGCCCGGAATGCGCGCAGCGTCTGTATCCCAAGTTCTATGGCAACAAGGGCAGGTGAACCCGTGACCGAAGCGCGACTGTCCGTCGAAATCGAGGCTCTCAAACAGAAAATCCAGGAATTGGAGGCATACCTGACCGTCCAGGACCCGCTCGGGGAAAGCGGCGAACAAAACGAGCTCCGCTTCCGTTCACTGCTGGAGGCGACCAGTGACTGCCTGTGGGAAATCGATCTTGATGGACGGTTTACCTTTTTAAGCGAGAATGTCGGCGATCTGCTCGGTTATCCCGTCAGCGAGCTCATCGGCAAAACGCCCTTCGTTTTCATGCGCCCGGCCGGGTTGGGACAAATCACAGAGCTGTACGCCGGCATCGTTCAGTCCCGGCAGGCGTTCAGCGCAGTGGAGACCATCAGTCTGCACCGGGACGGTCACGAGGTCATCACCGAGACCAGCGGTGTTCCGGTTCTGAACGCCCAGGGCGAATTCATCGGCTATTTCGGGTTCAGCCGCGACATCAGCGAGCGCCGTCTGGCCGAGGAAGCCCTGCGGGCCAACCGCCTGCACCTGGCCGAAGCCATGGAACTGGCCCATATCGTGTACTGGGAGATGGATCCCGTCGGCGCCGTGTTCCGTTTCAACGATCCGTTCTACGCTTTTCTGGCGACCAGCGCCGAACAGGAAGGCGGATACGAGATGACGATGGCCGAATACACCAGCCGCTTCATGCATCCGGACGATCGGCCGCGCCTGGAACGCTGTATTGAAGAGAATGCCGTCAGGCCCGAGCGGGAGTGGATCGTCTGCTTCGAGCACCGCCTGATCCGTCGTGACGGCCAGCAGCGCTACGTCCTGACCCGGGTCCGGGCCATCAAGGACGAGACGGGGCGGCTGCTGCGCTTGTACGGCGCCAACCAGGGCATCAGCAAACGGAAACAGGCCGAGCTGGAGCGGGAACGCTTGATTGCCGAACTGAAAGAGGCGCTCGCGCAGGTCAAGACCCTGAGCGGTCTTTTGCCGGTCTGCTCCTCCTGCAAGAAAATCCGCGACGAAGCGGGCAACTGGCAGGCGATGGAGGTCTACATCCGCCAGCATTCGCAGGCTCGCTTCACCCATGGTTTCTGTCCGGAATGCCTGCGCAGGCTGTACCCGGATTTCGACTCGGATCCGGAATAGGGGGATCGATAGTCCGCCTACTTGCTGGTGAAGGTGTACGAGCCGTCCCAGGCCGTCGGCGGGTTGTCCAGTAAACAGCGGCAGCGTTGCAGAAAAACCCGGCTGACCTCATCGGCATCGAGTTGTGCGAACCGGGATCCGGCCTGGGCGAAATCTCCCTGGAAATAGAGTTGCAGGGCGGACTCGAAGCATTGCAGGCGTTGCGGATCGAGTCCCGTTCCGGTCTGACTGCGGCTGTCGGCCAGGACTTGATAGATTTCCACCGGTCGTTGCTTGCCTTTGACCTTGACCCGGTCGAGACGGCGCAGGATCAGGTCGGGGTCGTCGGCCTGCGAGGCGCTGGCCGCGCCGCAGATGATCCGCGTCCCGTATTCCTTGTTGATCCCTTCCAGGCGCGAGGCCAGATTGACGGCGTCGCCGATCACGGTGTATTCGATCTTGTCCTTGGAGCCGATATTGCCGACGGTGACCAGACCGGTGTTGATGCCGATGCGCATCTGCAACCCGGGTTTTCCGGCGGCCTGCAATTCGTTGTTCAGCTCGGAAAGCGCCCGCTGACAGGCCAGGGCGCAGTGCAGGGCCAGGTTGGCGTGACCGGCCACCGGCAGCGGCGCCCCCCAGAAGGCGACGATGGCATCGCCGACAAATTTGTTGATGTAGCCGGAATGGGCGCGGATGATGCGATTCATGCGCTCGAAGTACTGGTTGAGAATCTCGACTACCGCCTGCGGGCTCAGGCTTTCGGACATCGAGGTGAAACCGGCAAGATCGGAAAAAAAGATGGTGATTTCCTTCTGCTCGCCGCCCAGTTTCAGCTGGTCCGGATTCTTCTTGATCATCTCGAGCAAATCCTGAGACAGGTAGTTCTGAAAGGCGTTCTGCACCAGTCTGCGTTTTTTGCGTTCCTGTTGAAAGCGCCAGAGGATGTTCGTGGTCCCGGGGATCAGAACGCAGATTGTCAGCGGCAACAGCGCGATCTGCCATTGGCGCTGAAACAGCCAAATCTGCAATCCGGCGCCCAGGAGCAGCAAACCGCCGACCCAAGCTGCCATAGCGTAAAAATGGCGCAGCCGCCGGATTGACAGCTGGCTGGTCAGGCACAGGAGCGCCCAGAGCAGCCATTGCCATGCGGCAGGCAGCGGGCGGATACCCTCTCCGCGCAGCAGGTTGACGACGGCGTTGGCGTGCATTTCGATGCCGCCGGCCTTGGGGTTGACGGGGTTGGGACGTTGGTCGAGCAGGCCCAGGGCGGTGGCGCCGATGATGACGATCTTGCCTTGAAAATCCATGGCCTGCACTTGGGGCCCGGCGTCCAGACCGGCCTGTCTGCGCATTTCAGCCTGGACAAGGTGCATGATGGAGATGCGCGGCCAGTCGCCTGGGCGGTAAAAGCGCAGCCCGAATTCGTCCAGGGCCCAGTCCGGTATCTTTTTTTGCGGATCCTTCAAGCTGGCCAGGGCCAGGGCGAAGGACGGGTAGGCACGGTCCCGGTAGCGGACAGTCTGGCGCAGACGGCGGTAGACACCGTCGCTGTCGGGTTCGAATATTGCGTCGCCGGCCGCTGCCAGGCAAGGCAGAAACAGCGGTAAGGGACCGTACACCCCCGGCCGAACCGGTGCGGTCAAACCCATGTGCGCCGGCAGGCTGAAACGGCGCAGCTCGGCTTCCGCTGTCGTATTCTGGCTGAAGAACAGGGGCAGGACGACGTTGCCGGCCTGATTCATGGCCTGAGCCAGCTGTTCGTCCTCGCCCGCGTAGGCGTCGGCTTCCGAAAAGACCAGATCGATACCGACGGCGGCCACTTTGCGACTTTGCAGAAAAGAAATGGCTTTGGCGTAGAGGCTGCGCGGAAACGGCCAGGACAGGTCGTGATTGCGCTGGTAGAAGTCCAGACTGGCCTGGTCGATTTCCACCAGGATGACCGGGCTGTCGATGGACGGGGCCGACAGGCGGCACAGAGAGTCGTAGATCCGGTATTCCCAGCCGCGGCCGGCCCAGGACATGACCAGGGCCAGCAGCCAGACGGACAGGAAGACCAGGATGGAGCGTTTCAAATCCCGACCTGGGCCTGTAATAGCTTGAAGCGTCTCGTTCGCTGAGAAGAGACGGCTGATTTATCGGCGGATATGGCCTTCTGTACGTTCCGGCAACGGTCGGCGGCCTTGGGATGGGCCGAGAAAACGGCCATCTTTCGGGTCTCTCTGTCCTGGAGCTTTTCCAGCATGCTGCCCAGCGCCCGCGGACAGTAACCGCATCTGGCCAGAAGCCGGGCGGCCCCGGCGTCGGCATCGTACTCCTGATCGCGAGAATAGCCTTTGTCGATCAGGGTGCCGGTCACGTCGAGCACCGAGTCCTTGAAGACATTGACGATTTCGTTGCCACCGGCGGCCAGCTCTTTGGCGCCGAACATGGCCAGGGCCTTGACCCGCTGCGATTTGACCGCCTTGGTCGGATGGCGCAGGACCAGGTGGGTGATTTCGTGGGCGATGACGGCCGCCAGCTCGTCCTCGTTGGCGGCGGTACGGATCAGACCCCGGGTCAGCATGACGATGCCGCCGGGAGCGCTCAGGGCGTTGATCTCGTCGCTGTCGAGGATGGCGAAATGGTAAGCGCCGAAGATCTCGGGGCGGTCGCTGCGGTAGGCCAGCAGCAGACCGATGGAGTTGACGTAACGGGTCCAGGCCTCGTTCTTCCATGGCTTGTACCGTTGCAGGATGTTGGCCGCCACGGCCCGGCCGAGGTAATACTCTTCGGATTCGCTGATGGGTCGGAATGCCTCGACCGCTTTCATAGTCCCTTCGACGGCCGTACCCAGGGAAACGGGCAGCTTGCCGCAGGCCAGAACCAGGGGCAAGAGGCAAAGTGTCAGCAGCCTTTTCATTTGAGTTTGCCCTCCTGCCTGAACTTTTTCAAAACCGGGATGGGCAGGCCCTGCTTGAGCACCCATTCCATGTCGGCGAAATTGTAGCCGGCTTCGCCCTTCATTTTCTTTTCGGTGCTTTCGTTCCAGCCTTTGGCGGCACCGCTGATTTCCGCCTGGCTGGGAGTCGATTTCCCACCGGCCAGAGCGGTGCCCAGCCCCTTGCTCTTGCTCTCGGCCAGAGCGCTGGCCGATATGTAGCCTTTCAGACCCGAAACCGTGCGGATCAGATGAAAACCGCCCCTGGTCTCCAGGATCTCGACCGTATCGTTCTCCTTGAGTTCGCCCAGGCTGTTCGCCAGCATGTCCGGGCTCTGCAGAACCCTTGCCTTTCTGACGGATATCTGCCAGATTTTCCCCGATCCTGCCGACAGTTCGACGGTCAGCAGGACGGACAGGATGAATGCCATGACGATTCTGTTCATGTCTTACCACCTTCCCTTCATTGACTGCTATTATATGTGATCCGCCCGCCGATGGGAATGGG
>CAYXHZ010000071.1:0-15072 GCA_964465065.1 uncultured Clostridia bacterium | reverse complement strand
ACGGCCGTCATCGACGGTAACCCTTTCAATCGCATTTTTTTATTGGATCCAGAATCGGCTGAAAAAAAACAATTGTGCCAGGTGATGAAGAGGAATTTTATCGTCGTTTTTCATAGCCTTCGGCGATGTCGGGCACTCTGCTCGAGGCACCGCATCCAGCGGAGAGACCAAAAACCATGGGACAAAGCCTGCATACAATAGCCAAGGCGTACGATCGCGTCGCCGCCGAATACGCCAAGCGCTTCAGCCGTGAGCACGACGACAAGCCGCTGGACCGGGACATGCTGGCCCGTTTCTCGCGGGAACTGGCGGGTCGGCGGCCGGTCTGGGATTTCGGCTGCGGTCCCGGACAGACCACCCGTTATCTCAAGGACCTGGGCCTGGACATCTCCGGTCTCGACCTGTCCGAAAAGCAGATCGGCCAGGCACGACGGCTGCACCCCGATATCGCCTTTCGCCGGGGGAACCTGCTCGAGCTCGACTTCGCCGAGAATTCCATCGCCGGTGTCGTCGCTTTCTACGCCATCGTTCATTTCACGGCAGAACAGGTCGGGACGGCGTTCCGCGAGATGTTCCGCGTCCTGCAGCCGGGTGGCGTACTGCTGCTCGCCTACCACATCGGCGCCGAGCTCATGCGAGTGCACGAGTTCCTCGGCAAAAAGATCGACATCGATTTCATGTTCTTTGAGACCGGTTTCATCTCGCGAAATTTAACCGCCGCCGGCTTCGGGAAAATCGAGACGATTTGCAGGGAACCCTACCCGGAAGTGGAGTACCCGAGCCAGCGGGCCTACGTGTTCGCCCACAAGTTTCCGGAAAGGCTTGACAACGAGATTTAAGGAGACTGATAGTGAAGGATTGGTTCACCTTGACCCATATCGACCCGGATACTCATGTTATCAGCGAATACCGGCACTGGGAAGAGACGCACTGTTATCTGCTGGTCGGATCCGAACGCTGCCTGCTGATCGATACCGGCCTGGGCATCGGCAATATCCATGAACTTGTAACCAGTCTGACCGACAAACCGGTCACGGCGGTGGCCACTCACATTCACTGGGACCACATCGGCGGTCACCGGCATTTTCCGGACTTCTACGCCCACGAAAACGAGTTGAACTGGCTCGACGGAGAATTCCCATTGACCATGGATCAGATCCGGGACATGGTCGTCGACCGTTGCCGGCTGCCGGAAAACTATGACGTGAACGGCTACCTTTTTTTCCAGGGCCGGCCCACGAGGATTCTGCAAGACGGTGATGTAATCGACATCGGCTCGAGAAGAATCCGGGTGCTGCATACCCCCGGCCATTCCCCGGGGCATATGTGTTTCTGGGAAGAAGAGCGCGCCTGCCTCTTTTGCGGCGATCTGGCGTACAAGGACACCCTGCTGGCCTATTTTCCTTCAACGGATCCGGACGCATACCTCGAGTCACTGGAACGCCTGGCGACTCTGCCGGTTCAGAAATTGTTTCCCGCCCACCACGACCTGGATATCCATCCGGAAATTCTGATCCGCATGCGGGACGCCTTCCGGCGCCTGAAAGAGCAGGGGAAATTGCACCATGGCAGCGGCATCCATCGCTACGGGGATTGGGCGGTCCGGCTGTGAACAGGCTCTCATGTCAAGAACTCATTTTATAGTATAGCAGAGGAAAAATGAAAATCGTCAAACTGGGTCGACAGGGGCTGACGGTTCCCGCCGTCGGACTCGGCTGCATGGGGATGTCGGAATTTTACGGCCGATCCGACGACGCCCAAAGCCTGAGACTGCTCGATGAGGCCTTGGAAATCGGTTGCAATTTCTGGGACACTTCGGACATGTACGGTCCCTTTACCAACGAAATCATGCTCGGCAAAGCGCTGGCGAACCGCCGCGAAAAGGTCGTTCTGGCCAGCAAGTTCGGCATCCAGCGCGGTCGGGACGGCGCCTGGCTGGGCACGAGCGGTTCGCCGCAATACGTCAAGGCCTGTTGCGAGGCCTCGCTCAAACGACTGAACACCGATTACATTGACCTGTATTACCAGCACCGCCCCGACCCCAAAGTCCCCATCCAGGAAACGGTCGGCGCCATGGCCGAACTGGTCCGGGCAGGCAAAGTCCGTTACATCGGCCTGTCGGAGGCCAGCGTCCAGGACCTGGAAAAAGCGCACCGCACCCACCCGGTCTCCGCGCTGCAAACCGAGCTGTCCCTCTGGTCACGGGACGTCGAAGCCCTCATTCTGCCCAAAGCCCGCGAACTGGGCATCGGCTTTGTCGCCTACAGCCCGCTCGGCCGCGGTTTTCTGACCGGCGCGATTACCAGGCGTCAGGATCTCGAAGCTGGTGACTGGCGCCTGGACAACCCGCGCTTCAGCGAAGAAGCGCTGGCCAACAACCGGAAACTGGTGGAAAAAGTGACAGAAATCGCAGCCAGAAAGGACCTTGCACCTTCGCAAGTAGCCTTGGCCTGGGTGCTGGCCAAAGGCGACGATCTGGCCGCGATACCCGGAACACGGCGCTCGCTGTACCTGCGCCTGAACTGGTCAGCTCAGGATATCGTGCTGACCGCTGACGAGAGAGCGGAACTGGACGGGTTTGCCCAAAGTTTCCATGTCGTGGGCGAACGCTATTAAAGCTGGTTGCCGCTTGCACAGACCGTAACCAACGAATAGAATAAGCTCAGGAGTCAGATCATGAGCGAAAACACGGAAAAAATCACCGTCAAGCTGATTGACGATCAGGTCAAATTTGCCGGCCACTCCGAAGCCCGTCCGGATACGAGCGTCATCTTCGATTACAAGGAACCGATCGGGACCGGCAACGGGTTCAACGGGCTCGAGCTGCTGCTGCTCAGCTTTTCGGGTTGCGTGGCCACGGCGGTCGTCTTCCTGTTGCGGAAAATGAAGAAGGATATTAACGGATTTTCCCTCCAGGCCACCGGCGTCCGGACAACGGAAGTTCCTGTCAAGTTCAGCACCATCGACTTGGAGTTCACGCTGCGTTCAAACAACACCACGGATGTGGAACTGGACAAGAGTATCAAGCTGGCCGAGGAATCCGTATGCCCGGTCTGGCAGATGATCAAAGGCAACGTCGCCGTTTCGGCGAGGGGAAGAGTGGTTGCACCATGACGGAAATATTCCCCGGACCCATCACGAAATTGCCCTTGGCCGATGTACCGATCGACGGCGTGACGGCCTATTTGTCGCAAGCGGACCGGCATCAGATCCTGTTCATGGTTTTCGACAAAGACGCCGATCTGCCGGAGCATGCCCACGACGAGCAGCTGGGCTTCGTCCTGGAAGGGAGAATCGATCTGACCATCGCCGGCGAAACGAGAACCTATCGGAAGGGCGATCGCTACTTCATTCCCAAAGGTGTCCGGCATTCCGGAAAAATTTTTGCCGGCTATGCCGATATCACTTTCTTCAATGAAGCCGGACGTTACGGGCAAAAGCGTGCGCATGACGACGAAAAACGGTCTTAGCGTCGAGAAGCTGCTGGGCGGCAGGAGCAATGTCTACCTGCTGCGCGACCGGGAGCGGACGATGCTAATCGATACCGGCACCCGCAGCAGCCGGTCCCGCTTGCAGAAAAGACTGGCGGAATTGCATCTGGATCGCATCGACTACCTGATGCTGACCCATATTCATTACGATCATGTCGGAAACGCCGCTTTCATCGCCGAGAGGTACCGGGCTGAAATCATCGTTCACCGGGATGCGGCGGCATATGTCAGCGAGCAGAAGAACGAACCGGTCGCCGGCGTATTGATGCTTACCCGGATCATAGCGGCCGTCGCCAGACCCTACCTGGACCGCAAGGCGTACGAGAGCTTCGTGCCGTCCATCCTGTGCGGGGAACACTACGATGCCGCGGCACTGGGCTTTCGGGCCGTCATTATCGCCACTCCCGGGCACAGCGATTGCGGCCTCTCCCTTGTCGTCGACGACGAAATCGCCATCGTCGGCGACACCCTGTTCGGGGTGCTGGGCCGGTCCGTGCTGCCGCCGTACGCGATCGATCTCCAGCAGTTGCGCAACAGCTGGCAGAAGCTGTTGCAGTGTCAGGTTTCCCTGTTTTTACCGGGGCACGGCCGGCCGATACGCCGTGAACGGGTGATGCAGGCGGTCGGACATGACAGCCCCAAAACTTGAATTGAGAACTCTCCGCCCTGAAGACGAGACATCTTTCCGGCATGCGCTGGCCTCGTTCCGAAACGAAACACCGCAGTACGAATTCGCCTTCCATTTCGACGAAACCATTCCTTTCACGGCCTATATCAAAAAACTCGCAGGCTGGACAAAGGGCGTTGATCTGCCCGAACGCTTTGTCCCCAACACCTTCCTGGTCGGAGTCGTGAACGACCAAATCGTCGGACGTCTGTCTCTGCGGCATCACCTGAACGATTACCTGGAACGAATCGGCGGACACATCGGTTATGCCGTCATCCCGAGTTGCAGACGTCACGGCTACGCCACAGAGATGCTGAGGCAGGCGCTGCCTGTCTGTGCGGCCCTGGGCCTGGAAAGAGTGCTGGTCACCTGCGATACCGACAATCCGGCCTCCCGAAGGGTGATCGAAAAATGCGGCGGCGTTCTGGATAATATCACCGACGATCCACGGCTGACGGTTCAAAAACGACGCTATTGGATCGCCACGATGTAAGCGTATCGGCAGGGCAACACGTACACCAATCAAGGAATTGTTCAATGAAGAATGTCATGGGAATGGACAAGGTCAACTCCGCTCCGACTGCCGTTCTCAGAGGAGCACGCGGGCGGTTTTCAGACCGCGTACCGTGGCGGCGACATTGTGCACCCGAAAAATCTGCGCACCCCGTTTCCAGGCCGCCAGGTTGGCCGCCAGGCTCTCCCAGTCACGCTCGGATGCCTCGCGTTCCCCGGCGATGGCCCCCAGAAAGCGTTTACGGGACAGACCGATCAGGATGGGCTTGTCGAACTCGGCCAGGGCCCACAGGTTGCGGATGATGTCGATGTTGTCCTGCAGACGCTTGCCGAAGCCGATACCCGGATCGAGAATCATCTGCTCGTGACGGATTCCGGCGGCCAGGGCGAAGGCGATGCGCTGCGAAAAGAATCGCTTCAGATCGGCGATGACGTCGTCGTAGTACGGATTGTCCTGCATCGTCTCCGGACTGCCCTGCATGTGCATGAGCACGACCGGACACTGCCAGGATGCCACCACGGCGGCCATTTCCTCGTCGTAGCCCAGCGCCGAGACGTCGTTGACGATGTCGGCCCCCGCCGACAGGGCCGCCTTGGCCACCTGCGCCCGCCGGGTGTCCACCGACACCAGCACATCGCTGCCCTGCTTGATACGCCGGATCAGTTCCACCACTCGAGCGCTCTCGGTCGCCGCATCCACCGCCTGGGCGCCGGGTCGGGTGCTTTCCCCGCCGACATCGATGATCTGAGCGCCCTGATCGACCATGGTCCGGGCGTGCTGCCAGGCCAGGTCGGGGTCAATATAGGCGCCGCCGTCCGAAAAAGAATCCGGCGTCACGTTGAGTATGCCCATGACCACTGGATCTTCCAGTTCCACATTCCGTTCGGCCAGCATCAGTTTCATTTTCCACCTTCTAGAGCACGGTCAGAGAATCCGCTTTGATCCAGCCGGACACTTCCTTGCCGGCCGTCACCCGCAGCCACTGCCCGCCTCGTTCGCGGATCTTGACGATCAGACCTTGCGGCAGAGAAAAAAGCGCGGTGTTGCCCAGGCCCGGGCCGCTGTAGAGCGACACGGCGTCGCCCTCAACCACCGCCAGGTCCTGACGAGCGGCCAGGGAGCGGTTATAGCAGACGTGAGCGGCCAGCACGGTGACCAGCAGCAGCGATACGACGAAAGCGTAACGGGCCGGTCGCAGCAGGCGCCGCCGCATCCAGAAAAAAACCGCCAGGTTGAGCGACCACAGCGACAAAATCAGCAGCACGGCACTCCAGCGCACCGGCAGGTATCCACCCAGACCGCCGATCAAACGGGTCAAAAAGTCCGGTTTGAGCAGTTCGTCTTCGAAACCCAGGCGGGCGTTGACCACGGCCAGGTTGCCTAGCAACGGAGCCTGAGTCGGAGCGGTTTTCCAGGCCCGTGCGTAGGCGATCTTGGCGGGCAGGTAGCGTTCCAGCCGAAAGAGGCAGTTGCCGATGTTGTACTGAATCCGCCAATGATTCGATGTGGCCTGCATTTTCTCAAAGCAGGCCAAAGCTTCCGCATATTTCCCCTGGTCATACGAGCTGCGCCCTTGTCGCCACAGCTCTTGCGGATCGGCGGCCAGGACAGCCGCCCCCAGGGCCAGCAGAACGACAATGAAGCGAAAGCCCGTCCGTCTCATTTGCCCCCTCCGATCAACACGGCCAGGATACTGTGCAGCTCCTTCTGAATCTGCTGCAATTCGGCGGCGGGCAGTGCGCCGCCGGCGAAGCGCATGGCCTGCAACGCATCACGGTGATCGAGCAGGCGCCGGCTCATCTGTTCGGACAGTTTCCGGTTATCCAATTCCCGCTGCAGAGCCGCCCGGTTCAGTTGCGAAGGCCGGATAGCCAAAACATCGGTCAGCAGTCCATCCAGCAGCGGCAGCAGTTCACCGCTGCGCTCGCTGTCCGTCAGCTTGTTCAGCTGGGTCTGCCGCTGCAAAGCCTTGTCCCCGCGCGCCCAGCGCATCCGCAGCGGCACAAGCAGCCAACGCCGTACGAGCAGTCCGAGCGGCAACAGGAACGGAACGAGCAACAGTACCGGAAACAGCGGCCCGTTCAACCAGCTTCGCTTCTCATCGCTGAACGGACCAGCGAGCAGATAATCGATATCGTCTCCTGTTTTCTTGACCGTCTCAGGACCTATGCCATTGGCCGACGAATGGCTGCCTGCCTGACCGCCGACCGAGATCCGCAAGGGCTCGCTGGCCGTTTCCTGGATCGTGGCGGTTTGCGGATCGAAGTAGCGGAACACGAGCGGTGGAATATCGATGTTGCCCACCCGGCTCACGGAAATCGGGATTTCAGCCGTCAATTCTCCGCTCAGATCACCGTTCCGGTTCAGATTGCGGCGATCGATCTTGGCGGGAAAGGCCTTCAAACCATCGATCGCCGGCAATTCCGGCACCTGGACGCTTTTGATGTTGCCGCTGCCGCTGATAACCAGGTTCAGAGTCAGCAGGTCGTTGACATTGAGACTGAGCGGTCTGGCCGACAGGGTCAGCTGGTACCGGCCGACCGGCAGCCCTTCCGCTTCCCGGGGCAGAGCCTGGACCTCGATGGTCAGCGCCGCAGATTTGCGGATCACCTGCCGCCGCTGCGTAAAGAAGGCGCCTCGCGCCGAACGGGGCGTGACCAGAAATGCGTATTCGAAAGGGGGTAGCTGCACGGGTCCGCTGCGCTGCGGAATGAAAATACCCCGGTCGATTTCGACCACCGTGTAGGCTTTGCCGTCAACCATCTCGCTGCGCCCGGGCGCGGCATTGTAGGGATCGATCCACTCCACCCAGAAGCCCGGCACCGAAGCCGCCCGCAACAGACGTTTCTCGTCCACCTGATCCCGGGTGAGCAGCTCGAAACTCATGACGACGGCTTCCCCCTGGAAGATTTTCTGTTTGGAAGGAACAGCCCGGACAAACAGTTCCGGTTCGCGGGTTTCCGGCTCGGCAAACAGCTCCTCCAGCGGATCGTCGAAGAAACCCGGCAAACGGCGGATCGCCGGACGGGAAGGCTGGACCAGCCGGCCTTTGACCACCTCGACCGTCAGCGGCTGACTGCGGTAGGTCCGGCCGTCGATCTGTACGCTCAGGGCAGGAATGGTCAGTTTACCGATCCGCTTGGGACGAAGCTGGTACATGAAACGGGTCAGCAGAGTCGAACCGGCGTTGTTCATGATGAACTCGGTGCCACGCTGCACCACACCCGGTACCGGTTCAAAATCGCGGAGCACGGATAAATCGGGCTCGGGCGGGTTGCCGACCGCCTGAAAACTGACCGTCAGCTGCAGCCGGTCTTCCAGACCGATGCGCTGCGGGGAAACCGAAGTCGTCAGGGCGATCTCGCCGGACTGTGCGGAAAGCGGGACCGCCAGAAACAGCACCAGGACCAGCAGCCACCCGGATGATCTCACCAATCCTTCTCCCGGCCGAGCATGACGGCCTGCTGGTTACGCTGCTTCTTCTGCTGCTCGCGCTCCTTCTGATTCAGGTAATCCATCGTATCCTTGTTGGGATCCTGTTGCGGCTCGTTCTGCTGCTCCTGATTCCGTGAATTCTGCTGATTCTGCTGTTCCTTGATCTTTTTCAATGTCAACTCGAAATTTCGTTTGGCCTGCAGGTCCAGCGGATCGGCACGCATGCTTTTTTTATACTCTTCCAGGGCCTGCGTGTACTCCTGCAGGTTGAAATGGGCGTTGCCTTTGTTGTAATGAAGTCCGGCGGCAGCTCCCAGCTCGTCTTCCCCCTTGATCTGCTCCAGTTCCTGCAGGGCTTCTTTGTTTTTGTCCATGCGCAGAAGGGCCGCAGCGGTATTGTACCTCAACAGTCCGGATTGCGGGGCGTTACCCTTGGCCGACACGAAAGCGTCGAGGGCCTGGTCATACTGGTTCCTGGCAAAGGCTTCCATCCCCTTGGCGACTTTCCTGGCCGCCGGTTCGAACCAATGCCAGCCTCCGCTGCAGGCCAGCAAGGCCAGCAGCAGAACTATACGGAATCTTTTCGCCATCGAATCTTTCTCCGGGTCAGCACCATCTCGACCATCAAGAGCAGCACGGCCAGGGCCAGCGGATAATGGAAACGGGGAATCCGGCGCAGGTTCATCTGCTGACCGAGAACGCGCCGTTCCAGACCCTGGATGCTGTCGATCAACCGCGGAATCGCCGCCACATCGTCCACGCGCAGGTAGCGGCCCCGGGTTTCCTGAGCCAGACGCATCAGGGTTTGCTCGTCCAGTCTGGTCTTGACGATCTGTCCCTGCTGATCGTTTTTCCAGCCGGTGACTTCGCCCCGCTCGTTGCGCTGCGGGATCGGCGCGCCATCCAAGGCACCGATTCCGACCACGAACAGGGTGACCTTCTGCTTGCCTAGCTCGCCCAAAACCTTCTCCCACTGCAGTTCATGATCCTCGCCGTCGGTGATCAGCACCAGCATCCGTCCGCCTTCCCGGGCCCGGCTCAGCGCCTCGGCGGCGACGTTCAGCGCGGCACCCAGGTCCGTCCCCTGTTCCATGGCCGGACTGATCTCCGTCGTTTCGACGATCAGCCGGAAGGCTTCATAATCCATGGTCAGCGGGCACTGCACGTAAGCCCGCCCGGCAAAGGTGACCAGGGAGACCATGTCGGATTGCAGGCTGGACAGGATCTTGTCGACGATCTCCTTGGCCAGGGTCAGGCGGTTGGGCTTGATGTCCTCGGCCATCATGGAGGCGGACGTGTCCAGGGCGAACATCAGCTGCACCCCGCGCACATCGCTCTCCTCGTAGGCTTCTCCCCAGCGCGGTCCGGCCAGGGCCAGCAACAGCAAGACCAGCACCAGGGTCATCAGCACCCCTTTGGTCACCTCGACATCATGACTGCGGCGAAAGCCGAGCATGCGGTAAGCCCGATCCCCCATGAACAGCCGCCGACCATTGCGGCTGCGCGAAATATCCCAGACGATCAGAACCAGAAACGGAACAATACCCAGCAACAGAAACAAGATCCAGGGCCTGGCAAAATCCATGATATCCTTTTGTCACCGGCTGTTCGACGGGGGGCGCTCCCGAACCGGGAACGCCCCCGTCGACGACAGAATCACTTGATCTTTTTGGCGAAGGCTTCCATGAAGGCGGTCAGGGCCTTGACCCCTTCCAGGTTCATGGCGTTGTAGATCGAAGCCCGGCATCCGCCGACACTGCGGTGGCCTTTCAGGCCGACGAAACCGGCGGCCGAAGCTTCCTTGAGAAACTGCGCCTCCAATTCTTCGCTCTGCAGCCGGAAAGTGACGTTCATGATGGAACGGTCGACCGGGTTGGCCGCGCCTTTGTAAACATCCAGCGCGTCGATGCAGGCGTAGAGCTGTTTGGCCTTTTCCTTGTTTTTCTCGTAAATGGCCGCCACACCGCCCTGCTCGATCATCCATTCGGTGACCAGTTTGATCATGTAGATCCCGAAGGTCGGCGGCGTGTTGTACATCGAGCCGTTTTCGGCGTGGGTCTTGTAGCTGAGCATGGTCGTCAGCCCGCTGGCCCCGTTTTCCACCAGATCCTTGCGGATGATGACCAGGGTGACACCGGAGGGGCCGATGTTTTTCTGGGCGCCGGCATAGATCAGACCGAAACGGCCGACATCGATGGGCTTGGAAAAGATATCCGACGACATGTCGACTACCAGAGGCACCTTGCCCGTGTCGGGATAGGCGCGCCACTGGATACCGCCGATGGTCTCGTTGGAGGTGATATGGGCGTACTTGGCGTCGGCGCTCCATTTCGGAGTCGGAATATAGCTGAAATTCTTGTCCTCCGATGAACCGGCAATGTTGACCGTACCGAAGAGTTTGGCTTCCTTGATGGCTTTCTTGGCCCATTCTCCGGTATGCACGTAATCGGCCTTGCCGCCGGCCAGCAGGTTCATGGGGATCATGCCGAACTGCAGGCTGGCACCGCCCTGGAGAAAGAGAACGTAATAATTTTCCGGAATACCGAGCAGGCTGCGGATATTGGCCTCGGCGCCATTCAGCACCGCCTCGAAATCCTTGGAGCGGTGACTGATTTCCATCACCGACATGCCGATGCCGCCCAGATCGAGAAAATCCTGCTGGGCTTTCTTCATGACCGGTTCCGGCAGGATCGCCGGTCCAGCGTTGAAGTTATACTTTTTAGCCATGGTAAGAAACCTCCTTGTTTTTTTCGACGGATTCCCGTAGGAGCCCGACGTATTTCTTTATAATGATTTAACACATTCGCCCGCAGTTTCCAAGTGATAATTGCCACAATTGTTTTTCGAACGGCCGACTTTTCACGAAAAGATAATTTTGCCTGGGTTTTTCTGCAAACTGTTAAGGTCGGATAGCGATCATGACTTGGCTAGGTATAAAACCGGGAGGGGGCTTTCGCCCCCTCCTCCTGATCCCCCTTTTTTCAATCTCTGATTGCGGGCTTGTTGTGATGTTGTGGCACCCTTTCCATCTGGTATGGGAGGCGTGGCCTCTTGTTGACATTTCAGAGCAAGTATCTTGCCAACAATGAGTCGACATTGGGAACACCTGATATATCAAGGGCTGACCAGAATTCACAAGCCCGGGGGCCTCCCGCGACAACCCATGGTGTTACCGAGAGTAAACCCCCGATTTTACTGTACACCCTGAGGTTTACTTCTGGGATCCAGGCGGTATTTGTACATCAGGCTCATGAACTGCCGGTATTCCGCAGCCGGAATGTTCATGGCCAGAGTCGCCCGTTTGAATTGGCTGCCTGCCTGCCGGTAATAGCGATCGATCACCCCGCGTACCAGCGCCCGGTCGTACTCCCGCTCGATGAACGGTTGCCACAGCGCATCCCAGAACGTGGCTCCCTGACGGATCGACTCGACCAGGCTGTCGATCCGGGCGTCGACGGAAACCGGGTCCGGCTGCAGCTCTTTATCCTGCGGTTCGGAATTTTCGCTTCGTCCCAGGCCGGTCAAGGACAGCACCGCCTTCAATTCGTCGAGATCGACCTTCCCGGTCCCCTCGATACCCAATTTTTTCAGAACGGTGATCAGTTCCCGGACATTGCCCGGCCAGGCGTAGGTCAGCATCAGGTTCCAGGCCGGAGAGGAGATTTCACGGCCACGCAGGTGCGACTTGTAGGCGTCGACCATGGCGTAGATATCGGCCTTGCGGTCCCGCAGCGGCGGCAACTGGATGCTGAGAACGTTGAGTCGGAAAAACAGGTCGGAACGGAAGCGCTCGCGCTTGATCTCGCTGAGCAGGTCGCGGTTGGTGGCGGCGATGATCCGCACCGAGGCCTGGCGGTTCTGGGTCTCGCCCAGGGGGCGGTAAGTGCCGGTCTCGATGAAACTGATCAGTTTGGCCTGGAAGGAGATCGGCACTTCCGAAACCTCGTCGATGAACAGAGTTCCGCCCTTGGCCCGTTCCAGAAGACCGATTTTGTCCCGGTCGGCACCGGTGAAGGCACCGCGGCGGTATCCGAACAATTCGCTCTCGAAGAGAGCCTCCGGAATGGTCGGCGAGTGGGCGACGACGAACTCGCCGCTGCGGCCGGAGTACTCGTGGATCAGCGAGGCAATGAAATTCTTGCCGACACCGGTTTCCCCGACCAGCAGCACCGGCTCGTCTTCGATGGCGTAGCGGACCACCTTGCGCGTCAGCTCGACCGACGGCGCCGATCCGCCCTGGATCAGGCGGGTCGTGCCCTGCTGGTTGCCCAGCTGCTGCAGGGTCCGGCCCAGCATTTCGCCGATGGTTTCGAAGATGGTGATATCCCGTTCGCTGAACGTTTCCCGGGTACCGCTGTCCAGGTACAGAAAAAAATCGTCGTTGAGGGGCAGAATGACCAGACTGCGGATCGGCAGGTACATGTCGGAATGCGTCAGGTCGCCGTGGTGGGCGGTAACCAGGCAATCCTCTTCCTTGACCCGTTTGTGCAGATCCAGGGTGTAACGGGCCTGGCGCCGGGAAAAGCCCTGGCCGTCATCCAGCGTCCGGCCCTGAATGGCCCGGCCCCGGCTCCACAGGATATGCCCCTTCTGGTCGTAGATCATGGCCAGCGAGACATCCTTGCCCTGCAGGATGCTCCACAGCTTCTCTTTGAAAATTTCGATCATGCCGTCAACCTTTCGAGCGAGACGAATCCTCTTCGAGGTTATTTTCGAGGGTCCCGTGAAAGATGTCAAGCAGATGCAGGGTGGCGGCCACCATTTTCTCGGCGTCGCGCAAAAAGCCGTAAAAGAGGATGCTGAGCCGGGTCTTGGAGATATTGTTCTGGATGCGGGCGATCTGTACGCCGTCCAGACGATGCATCAGCAAGTCCAGATCGTGCATCTTTCTACGCACGGCCTCTATATCGCCGCATTTCCCTTCCAACAGGGCCCGGGCGCTCTGGCGGATGACCTGCAGCACGATCTCCCGGACTTCCTGCAGCTCGTCGATCTGCACCGACAACAGGCCCTTGTGGTGATTGCTGACATGTGAATAGGCGCGCAGGACCAGATCCCGTTCGGCCTCGGCGATCTGCTGCAGGGTCTCGATGGTGTTGTAGTAGTCGCGGGTGGTCTTGAGATCGCTGCGTTCCTTGAGCCGCAACACCTTGAAGATGTTGGCGATGATGATGTTGGACCAGTTCTGGATTTCCTTGGACTGCCGCCACACGGCCCGCAGTCCGGCCCGGTTCTGAGCGAACAGGTTCCGACAGCTCCCTTCGACGGTTTCGGCCACCCTGTCCAGAAAAATACCGGCATGCTTGAAGGTGACGGCCGAAGCGGAACGGGCGTCCTTGATCTTCTTGAGGTTGAAGACGTCCAGGTCTTTGTTTTTGCTTTCCTTGCGCCGGAACAAGCGGGCGTTGTGGGCGGCCAACAGGCCGATCAGAAGCATCAGGCCCAGGGCGGCGTAGACCTTGCCGTAGACCATGGCCACGGCGAAAAGTCCGGCAACGGTGAAGGCCAGCAACGCGGTGAAGAACCAGCCGCCGATGACCGTCAGCACTCCGCTGATACGGTAAACGGCGCTGTCGCGGTCCCAGGCCCGGTCGGAGAACGAACTGCCCATGGCCACCATGAAGGTGACGTAGGTGGTCGACAGCGGCAGTTTCAGGGAGGTGCCGAAGGAGATGACGGCGCTGGCCACCATCAGGTTGACGGCCGCCCGCACCAGATCGAAGGTCGATTCGTGTTCGTACTGGTCGCGGATCGCATGGAACTGGTTGGGATCGATGCGGTGATTGATGGACTTGCGCCATTTCGCCGGGCAGATGCGGTTGACCGAATCGGCCACGGAGCTGCCCATGCGCACGATGACCCGGGACAGAGGCGAGGACTCGAACTGCTCCACCCCCTCATCCTGGCGGGTCAGGTTCAACTCGGTCTGCATGACCGACTTGGCCTTTTTGGAAAACCACAGAGTCAGGACCATGATCGCTCCGGCCAGCAGCAGGACCCAGGTGTCGGACCTGACCGCCTGCTGCAGAGCCGTCATCAGCCCGCCCAGGGGATCGGCTGAGGCGGCGGCGCTGCGGTAGGCGTCGACGCCGGCCAGGGGGACACCGATGAAGTTGACCAGGTCGTTGGCGGCGAAAGCCAGGGCCAGGGCGAAGGTGCCGGCCAGGATGACGATCTTGAAGACGTTCACCTTGAAAAAAGTCGTCAGCAGCTGCAGGATCAGCGTACAAACCAGGAAACACGCCAGGACGATGGACCTGGTGTGGCCATGGATCCAGGCCAGACTGCGTTCGTCGATCAGCGACGAGCCTTCGGCGCCCTCGATGAAGATGAAATAGACGATGGAAACCAGAGCCAACCCGCCCCATACGGCACCGTAGCGCCGCAGCCGCTTTTCGAAATCGAAGGTGAAAAGCAAACGGGTGATGAACTGCACCAGCGAACCGAAGACGAACGCGACCGCCACCGACAGCAGGATGCCGGAGATGATGACCAGGGCGGTGGCCGTATTGATGTAGTCGCCCAGACGTTCCAGACCGTCGCCATGACCGAGGATCTTGATCGCCGACACGGCCACGGCCGCACCGAGCAGCTCGAAGACGATGGAAACGGTGGTGGAGGTCGGCAACCCGAAGGTGTTGAACAGGTCGAGCAGAAAGACGTTGGTCAGCATGACGGCCATGAAGACGATCATCAGGTCGGGCAGGGTGAACAGCCCGGGGTTGAATATCCCCTTGCGGGCCACTTCCATCATGCCGCTCGAAAAGGTCACTCCGATCAGGATACCCAGCGAGGCGATGATCATGATGAAACGTCGCGAAGCGACTCTGGCGCCAAACGACGAGTTGAGAAAGTTGACCGCATCGTTGCTGACGCCAACTACAAGATTGAACACCGTCAACACGCACAGTATGATCAAACCGATCAGGAAAATGGTCATGATTCAACCTCGGGAGCGAGATTTA
>CAYXHZ010000070.1:0-15410 GCA_964465065.1 uncultured Clostridia bacterium | reverse complement strand
CAACCACTTTCCCTGCCGCTATCATGATGATATAATGGCGATTTTAACAGCCAATGAAAAGAGCAGATCAATCGCAAGTCACGCATCGCCACTTCCTGATATACGGCACCGCGGTAGTCCTGACCCGTCTGGGCACCCGCTTTTTGTCACGGACCCACGAAGAAATCTCTCCGCAACTGCATGAACTTCGCCGTCAAGGCTACAGCTTTTTGTACATCGGCCTGCACAAGAGCCTCTGGGAAACCACCGGCGTGCAGGGCGTATTGCAGCGTAACCATATGAAAGTCCCCTATGCGGCCATGGGCGACAACCTGGTCCGCGGACGCTTCTACCAGGCCGTCGCCAAACGCAGCGGCCTGTTTCTGGTCAAACGGGCAGCCGGCAGGCAAGGACTCTTGGAATCGGCCGCTTCCTTGAAAGACGCCGTCATCAAGCATATCAACGCCAAAATCGACGTCATCATCTATCCGGAAGGAACCCGCAAAAACATCCCCCAGTACGGCCGCTACGGTTCATTTTTCACCGCCGCCTTCGAAGCGGCCCTGGAACTGGTTCAGGCCGGCACCAAACTGGCTCTGGTCCCCGTCAACGTCGATTACAGCCAAATCCGCGAAGACCACGAAATGTTGCGTCGTGACAGTCGTCACCCGCGTACGCTTCACGTTTTGGATTCGCTCAAAATGCTGTCGCACCTTGGCGATATTTACGTCAATATCGGCGATCCCATACTACCAAACGAAGGGAGCTGGAATCGGAAAACACTGGCAGCCCTCCTGCATCAACGCTGCCTGGATCTGATCAAAATTCTACCGATCAACGTCATCTCCTGGGCCATTTATTCTCTGCGCCAGAAGGGTATCCAAAGCACGGAATCACTCTACCAGGAAATCGAAAACAATATCCGGGCCCTGGCTCCCTACGAGCACCGTTTCCGCGGCTTCGGCCTGCACAGCAGCGGCCAGGAGCTGTTCGGCGATCTGATCCGGAAACGGAAGGAATTCGCACGCTGGACCGAGAACGATCCTGGCCTGCAGCCCTTTTTCAAACTGTACCGGGATTACATCGGCCATCTGGCCTTCCCGGAACCGGTTCAGCCCTGATTGACCATCCAGCGGCGGAAGCGCCGCATATAATCATCGGCGACCTGTTTGGCATCCAATCCCAAAACCTTGGCGTAAACCGTCACGTACCAGCGCAGCATGCCCGCCTCCGGCAGCTGGTCGAACTGCTCCTGCTCAATGTGGGCGAACAGTTTGTAGGGCAACTGCGTCTGCTTGTAGATATCGTGCAGACCGATGTTCTTTTGTTCGCGGATACGCCGCAGTTCCTGTCCTGAATATTCCGGCGTCGGCCGGGCCGCCTCGACGACTGTCTCGGCCAGAGTTTCTTCCAACTCTTCGGGCTGGGGCGCTTTTTTATGTTCCTGGATACGCTCGTAGGCTCTCTTGATCTGCTCCAGCAGCCGGCTTCTCTCTTCCTGGCTCCATTCCCCTTCCAGCAACTGGATGGTGATTTCCTTGTCCGTGCCGCCGTACAGATGGCACAGGTGCCGATAGCTGGCCTCGACTTCCTTCTGGTCGGCCTCGGGCTCGAGGTCCAGCAGGCTGTACGCTTCGAGGATGTTCTTACTGAGCGTCATGAATCACCGTTCTCAGCTGATCTCCCTTCTGGAGATGGTAGAGGCAGACATCCAGGTCGTCGGCGATGAAGCCCTGCAGGAACAGGTTGCGGCAGCCGTCACCGGATTGGTTTTGCCAGAAAACCGGCAGGTAGCGCACCACTCCGACGTAGGCGGCCCGGATCAGAAAGTATTGCCGCATGACGCTGCGCAGTGAAAAGCCGATTTCCGCCTGACGGGCATCTCTGGACTGGTTGACGATCAGGGCGATGCGGAATTGCCTGAGGGCGGAATCGATGATGGCCGGGGCGATGGGACTCAGATTGTGAAAGGTTTCAACGAGCAGGGGAATGGCCACGGGCCCTTCCACTTTGGGGCGGTCCCGCCAAGCCTTTTTGGCCTGCTCTTTGAGTCCGGCCGCCGTCAGCACCTGGTTGAGGTGACGGAACAGCGCTTTCTTGACGAACAGGTACAGGTTGTCCAGCGAGGTCACTTCCGGGGTCGTGACCAGGACGGGCCGGTCGGCCATCAGGAAGGTGTCGACGGTGTGCATGTTGGAGCCGGCTCCCAGATCGACCAGAATGAAATCGGCCGGCAGGGCGCGCAGATGGCGGAAAAATTTTTCCCTCTGGGTGATGGTGATCGCCGAACTGTCCAGGGTGCGGTAATCGCCGGGCAGCAGGCTCAAGCCCGGCTGCGGGGTCTCCACCAGCAGCTCGCGCAACGGCAGGCCTTCCGAAAAGAAATCGCTTATCGAACGTTTCGGTCTCTTGATACCCAGAATGGTATGCAGGTTGGGTCCTCCGAAATCGGCGTCGGCCAGGATGACCCGTTTGCCTTGTTCGGCCAGTCGGACCGCCAATCCGGCGGTGACTACACTTTTACCGGTGCCGCCCTTACCGCCGGCAATGGCCCAGATAGCAGCGTGTTGCATCGTCGCAGAATCATTCATCTGTTCACCCGGAGAATCCTTATTTGTAACGGAAACACAATCCGCTGTCAACAGCTCGCTGACAAAAAGTAATCAGCCGGCCAGCCAGGCGAATAGACGCCCGATGAGGTTGACCCGACCTGACCGATCGGTTTATACTGCAGGCATAATCACGTATTCGAGGCTACAGATGAACTTCGATAAAGACAAAATCGCCCAAGGTGTAAGGCTGATCCTGGAAGGCATCGGCGAAGACACCGCTTCGAGCCGTTTGCAGGGCACACCGGAGCGGGTGGCCGGTATGTACGAAGAGGTCCTGGCCGGTACCCATATCGATCCCCAGGAATTTTTAAGGCACTTGAGCAACGAACAGCACGACGAGATGGTCATTCTCAAGGACATCCCCCTGTATTCGATGTGCGAGCATCATCTCCTGCCTTTTTCCGGTCATGCCAGCGTGGCCTATATCCCCCAGAACGGCCGCATCATCGGTCTGAACACCATCGCCCGCCTTGTCGACGTTCTGGCCCGCAGGTTGCAGATCCAGGAGCGCCTGACCAAGCAGATCACCGACTATCTGGTCGGAGTGCTCCGTCCCAAAGGGGTGATGACCGTCATCTGCGCCGAGCACCTGTGCATGACCATGCGCGGCGCCAAGAAACCCGGATCCAAGACGATCACCTCGGCGGTTCGCGGTGTCTTCCGCAACCACCCGGCCACCCGTCAGGAGGCCATGTCGCTGCTGATCGGATCAACCCATCAGTATTGATCCTATCCGGCCGGATGCTTGCTGAAGATATCCTCGATACAATTCATCACTTCGTTGGGCTTGAACGGCTTGGTCAGGTAATACTTGGCCCCCAGCGAGATGCCGGCCGCCTTGCTTTTTTCCTCGCTGTCGGCACTCAGGATCAGCACCGGAACGGAATAGTTGATGGCGTTCAAGTGCTGCAGCACTTCCAGACCGGACATCACCGGCATTTTCATATCCAGAATGACCAGATCGAAACTACCCCGGTCAATTTCGGCCAGACCGGTTTTACCGTTGTTGGAAACGGTAACCTGATAGCCCTTCTTGGTCAGATAAAAATCCAATATCTTGCGTAAGGTCGGCGAATCGTCTATTACCAGTACCTTTCGGCTCACTTGGCTCTCAGAGCGAGACGATCGACTTCGGCTTCAATGTCGCTGCGGTAACTCGGGTAACCGGTTCCAGCCGGTATCAGCCGTCCCATGGTCACATTTTCCTTGATACCCTTCAGTTCGTCGGCCTTGCCGGAAATGGCCGCTTCGGTCAGCACGCGGGTGGTTTCCTGGAAGGCTGCCGCCGATATGAAGCTGTCGTAGGCCAGCGCGGCCCGCGATATCGGCAAAAGGTGCGGCTTGGCTTTGGCCGGTTGCCCGCCTTCCGCCATGACGCGAGCGTTTTCCTTGTCGAAGGTCCACTTGTCGACTACCTGTTCGTTGATGAAGCAGGTATCGCCGATTTCTTCGATCCGGCGCCACTTGATCATCTGACGGACGATGACTTCGATATGTTTGTCGTTGATGGCCACGCCCTGCAGACGGTAGACGTCCTGAATTTCCTTGAGCAAGTATTCGGCGAGTTTATGTTCGCCCAGAACCGTCATGATATCGACCGGGTTCAACGGGCCGTCCATCAACGGCGTTCCGGCGACGATGCGGTCTCCGTCTCCGACGATGATGTAGGCGCCGCGCGGAATATTGTGCTCGTCCGGTCGGATTCCCTCGTCGAACGGTCTGATGATGATCTTGCGTGCGCCTTTGGTCAGTTTTCCGTACTCGACGATACCGTCGATCTGAGCCATTTTGGCCGGATTTTTCGGCTTTCTGGCTTCGAACAGTTCCGTTACTCGCGGCAGACCGCCGGTGATGTCCTTGGTTTTGGCGAATTCCGAGGGGATCTTGGCCAGGATTTGACCGGCGTTGACCATTTCACCGTCCTTGACCGAAACCAGGGCGTTGACCGGCAGCAGGTAACTGCGCTTCTTCTTGTTGTTCTCCACGTCACGGATGATGATCTGCGGCTGCAATTCGTCACGCAATTTTTCATTCTTGATGTCGATGACCATCATGGTGATCAAACCGGTGGCCTCGTCACGGTCCTGGACGAAAGAAGTGTTTTCCTCCAGGTCCTTGAATTCGACACGACCGCCGGTATCGGTGAGGATCTCGTTGGCATAGGGGTCCCATTCGAGAATGGTATCGCCCTTTTCAACGGACGCGCCGTCGGCGACCTTGATCACGGCACCGTAAGTGACCGGGTAGATCGCCTTTTCCCGATTCTTGGTGTCCACGATCTGGATGGAGCCAATACGGTTCATGGCGATCAGGTCTTTATCCTTATCCTGAATGACATCCAGGTCGCGGTAGCGGATGATGCCGCCGTAGCTGGCCTTGAGTACGCTGACTTCTTTTCCGCCGGAGGCGACGCCGCCGATGTGGAAGGTTCTCATAGTCAGCTGGGTGCCCGGTTCGCCGATGGATTGGGCGGCGATGATGCCCACGGCCTCGCCCATGGCGATTTTCTTGCCGGTGGACAGGTTGCGGCCATAGCAGGCCTGACAGACTCCGGCTTCGGTTTCGCAGGTCAGTACGGTTCTGATCTTGACCTTGCGGATACCGGCATCGACGATGGCTTTGGCCTTGGCGTCTTCGATGATCTCGCCGGCCTTGACGATCACCGTTTCCGGTTCGTCGGGGTGCACGATGTCCTGGACTGCCGTGCGACCGGTGATCCGTTCATCGAGGGGTTCGATGACTTTGCCGTTCTCGATGATCGCGCCCACCTCGATGCCGTTGAGGGTTCCGCAATCGGGTTCCATGACGATGACCTCGATGGCGGCATCGACCAGCTTGCGGGTCAGATAACCGGCATCGGCGGTTTTGAGAGCGGTATCGGCCAGACCCTTGCGGGCGCCGTGGGTCGAGATGAAGTATTGCTGCACCGACAGTCCTTCCTTGAAGTTGGCGGTGATGGGCGTTTCCATGATTTCACCGGAGGGCTTGGCCATCAGTCCGCGCATACCGGCCAGTTGTTTGAGCTGGTCGGCGCTGCCGCGGGCGCCGGAGTCGGACATGACGAACAACGGGTTGATTCCTTCGCCCTCGTAGCTCATCTGGCGCATATTCTCGAACATGGTTTCTTTGATGCGGTCGGTGGCGGTGCTCCACTTGTTGATGATGTTGTTGTGCCGTTCACCGGCGGTCAGCAGACCGTCGTTGTACATCTTTTCGATCTTCTCCAGTTCCTTTTCGGTGCTCTGGATGATACTCGTCTTCTCTTCGGGAACGATCAGGTCGGAAATGCTGATGGTGAACCCGGCCCGGGTGGCATACTCGAACCCGGCCTCTTTGAGGCGGTCCAGCGTTTCCACGGTGGCGTCGAAGCCGAGCGTCTTGTAGATGTAATACACCAGGTTCTGGATGCCCTTGCGTTTCAGAAGTCCGTTGATGAAGGGCAAACCTTTGGGCAGCAGCTGGTTGAATATGATTCTGCCGGCCGTGGTCACCAGGAGGCGGTTATCCTTTTCGCTGATGGTCGTGGTCGGGCAATTGGCCATGTCCTGCTGATCGAGGTGGTAGGAATCCAGGTTCTTCAGGTCACCGTGGTAACGGACCCGGATTTTGGCGTTCATATCGATGTAGTTGTTGTACAGAGCGTAGGTGACGTCCCGGAAATTGGCGAAAATTCGGTTCTCGCCCTTGAGTCGGCGTTTGCTGAAGGTCAGATAGTAGAAGCCGAGGATCATGTCCTGGGTGGGAACGGCCAGCGGCCGGCCGTTGGCTGGTGACAGGATGTTGTTGGTCGAGAGCATCAGCAGTTTGGCCTCGGCCTGAGCCTCGAGCGACAACGGGATGTGCACGGCCATCTGGTCACCGTCGAAGTCGGCGTTGAAGGCCGGACAAACCATCGGATGGAGATGGATGGCGTTGCCTTCGACCAGGATGGGTTTGAAGGCCTGTATACCCAGCCGGTGCAGGGTCGGCGCGCGGTTCAGCATGACGGTGTGTTCGCGGATCACTTCATCGAGCGCGTCCCAGACCTCTTCGCGGTTCTCTTCGACCCAGCTGCGGGCCACCCGCAGGGTGGTCACCATGCCCTTCTTTTCCAACTTGTTGTAGATAAACGGCTTGAAAAGTTCCAAGGCCATCTTCTTGGGCAGACCACACTGTTCCAGTTTCAGGGTCGGATCGACGACGATAACCGAACGACCGGAATAATCGACGCGTTTGCCGAGCAGGTTCTGGCGGAAACGGCCTTGTTTGCCCTTCAACGAATCGGACAGGGACTTGAGCGGGCGCTTCTGGGCGCTCATGTAGCTCTTATTGCGCTTCTGGTTGTCGAACAGGGCGTCGACGGCTTCCTGAAGCATGCGTTTTTCGTTCTTGATGATCAGTTCGGGCGCCTTGAGGTCGAGCAGCCTTTTCAGACGGTTGTTGCGGTTGATGACCCGGCGGTAGAGGTCGTTGAGGTCCGATGATGCGAACCGACCGCCGTCGAGACGGACCAGCGGGCGCAGATCGGGGGGCAGCACCGGCACCACGTCCATGATCATCCATTCCGGCCGGTTGCCGGAATGATAAAAATCCTCCAGCAGCTTGAGCCGTCTGGCCATATTCTTTTTCTTCTGGACGGAACGTTCCACGATCAGTTTGGATTTGAGATCCTTGACCTCTTTCTCCAGTTCGATCATGTGCAAGAGCTGGTGAATGGACTCGGCACCCATACCGGCCTTGAAGGCGTCCTCGCCGTATTGGTCGACCAGTTCCTGGTGCTCTTCCTCGGTCAAAACCTGTTTGAATTTCAGGCGCGGGACCTGCCCGGGATTGATGACGATGTAGTTTTCGAAATAGACGATGTGCTCCAGATCCTTGGCGCTGATCTCGAGTATGACCGCGATACGGGAAGGCACACCCTTGAAGAACCAGATATGGGCAACCTTGGAGTTGAGTTCGATATGGCCCATGCGGTCGCGGCGCACCGCCGAAACCGTCACTTCGACACCACATTTTTCGCAGACGATGCCCTTGTATTTCAAACCTTTGTACTTGCCGCACAGACAGCGGTAATCCTGGGTCGGACCGAATATTTTGGCGCAGAACAAGCCATCCCGCTCCGGCTTGAAGGTCCGGTAGTTGATGGTTTCCGGCTTGGTCACCTCTCCGGAGGACCAGCCCCGTATGATTTCCGGGGAAGCCAGGGAAATCTTGATCATGCTGTAATCCATGATATTTACTTCTTTCCCAGTTCGCTTAAATTTGTACATCGTCTCTCCTCTATGAGATGTTGGCGAAATTTTCCTTTAACTGGGCTTCTTCGCTCTTTTCCGGGAATTTGACCAGCTCGACGCTCAAGGCCAAGCTCTTCAATTCCTTGAGAAGCACATTAAAAGATTCCGGGAGACCGGGATTAAAGTCCATCGTCCCTTTGACTATGGCGGAATAGATTTCATTGCGGCCGCTGATGTTGTCGGACTTGATGGTCAGAATCTCCTGCAGGATGTGAGCCGCGCCGTAGGCCTCGAACGCCCAGACTTCCATTTCCCCGACACGCTGGCCGCCGAATTGCGCCTTGCCGCCGAGGGGTTGCTGGGTGATCAGAGAGTACGGGCCGGTCGAACGGGCATGAATCTTGTCGTCCACCATATGCTCGAGTTTCATGATATACATATAGCCGACCGTAACCTTGTTGTTGAACTTTTCGCCGCTGATGCCGTCGAACAGATCGACTTTTCCGTCTGCCGGGAGGTTGGCCTTTACCAGGTAATCCTGGACGTTCTGTTCCGTGGCGCCGTCGAAAACCGGGGTCTCGAAGTGCAGTCCCAGGTTCTTTCCGGCCCAGCCCAGAATCAGTTCGTAGATTTGGCCGACATTCATTCGCGACGGAACGCCGAGCGGGTTGAGGACGACTTCGACCGGGGTGCCGTCTTCCAGGAACGGCATATCCTCAGCCGGGAGAATTTTGGATACGACACCTTTGTTACCGTGTCGTCCGGCCATTTTGTCACCAACCGAAATCTTGCGGTTGACGGCGATCAGCACTTTGATGATCTTGATGATGCCGGGAGTGAACTCGTCTCCCTTCTTCATCTGGGCGACTTTTTCGTCGAGCTCCTTGAGCAGTGCTTCGATATGGATGCAGATCTTGGATTCCACTTCGTCGATTTTTTCGAGCGTATCGGCGTCCAGAACCGGTCGAATCTGTTTCAGCTTGCTTTCCGAGAAATCTTCCAGGTGCTTTTCGGCGATCGTTTCGCCGGCCGTCAGCTTGCAGCTGCCCAGGTTGACCGTCCCCACCGCCTTTTTACCGAGCAGCAGGTTCCTGATCTTCATCACCTGATCGCTGAGCAGGATGCGTTTCTCGTCTTCGAAGTTGCGCTTGAGTTTGCGCGTCTCCATGTTGTCGATTTCCAGGGCGCGGTTGTCCTTATCCAGACCACGGCGGGTAAAAATCTTGACGTCGATGACCGTGCCTTCGACACCCGGTGGACAGTACAATGAAGTGTCCTTGATTTCCGAAGCCTGTTCGCCGAATATGGCCCGAAGCAGTTTTTCTTCCGGCGACAACTGAGTTTCGCCCTTCGGAGACACCTTGCCGACCAGAATTTCGCCCGGTTTGACCGTAGCGCCGATGCGCACGATGCCGTTTTCGTCGAGGTTGCGTAAAACCTGCTCGGAGACGCCGGGGATATCCCGAGTGATGTCTTCCTTGCCCAGTTTGGTTTCGCGGGCTTCTACGGTTTCCTCGACGATATAGATAGAATTGAAAACCGATCCCTTGACCAGATTTTCACTCAGGATGATCGCGTCCTCATAGTTGTAACCGCGCCAGGGCATGAAGGCCACCAGCACGTTTCGGCCCAAAGCCATTTCGCCTTTGTGGGAGGCCGGACCATCGGCCAGCACCTGGCCGGCCCTGACCTTCTGGCCGACGTGGACCAGAGGGCGCTGATTGATCAGCGTATTCTGGTTGGAACGGCGGAATTTCTTCAGTTCGTACAGATCGGCGCTGATTTCGGTGAAATCTTCATGGCGGTCCGAGCCTTCGACACGGACAATGACCCGTTCGGCGTCGGAATTGACCACTTCGCCGCTGCGCTTGCAGACCACCACGCAACCGGAATCCTTGACCAGCTGATGTTCCATGCCGGTGGCCACGATCGGAGTCTCCGGATTGACCAGCGGCACAGCCTGACGCTGCATGTTGGAACCCATCAGGGCACGGTTGGCGTCGTCGTGTTCCAGGAAGGGAATCAGCGAGGCCGAAACCGACACGATCTGCTTGGGCGAAATGTCCATGTAGTTGATTTCGAGCGGATCGGCCAACAGGGTGTCGCTGCCCTTGCGGGAGTTGACGCGCTTGTTGACGAATTTTCCCTTGTCGTCGATCTTGGCGTTGGCCTGGGCGATGATGAAGCCTTCCTCTTCCCAGGCGGTCAGAAAGAAAGGATGGTATTCAAAGCGGGGCAGTTCTTTCTTGGCCCGTTTCAGATTGTCCAGTTCGGTGAGCAGATCGCTTTCGCGGACGATCTGCTGATGTTTGAACGAGCTCTGTGCCGGATAGGTGATCTTGAAATAATTCTGGATCTGACCGTTTTCCACCTTTTTGAAGGGGGTTTCGATGAATCCGTAATCGTTTACCCGGGCAAAGGTTGTCAGCGAAGAGATCAGGCCGATGTTGGGACCTTCCGGAGTTTCGATCGGGCATAGCCGGCCGTAGTGGGAAGAATGGACGTCGCGGACTTCGAAACCCGCCCGGTCTCGGTTCAAACCGCCGGGACCCAGGGCCGATATGCGGCGTTTGTGAGTGGTTTCTGCCAGGGCGTTGGTCTGATCCATGAACTGAGACAATTGCGAAGTGCCGAAAAATTCCTTCAAGGCGGCAAAGACCGGCTTGGTGTTCAGCAACTCCCTGGGCAACATGACCGATATGTCGATGGCGTTGGTGATTCGTTCGCGGATGATCTTTTCCAGCCGCATCAAACCGATGCGGAACGCGTTTTCGACCAGTTCGCCGACGGCGCGGATACGACGATTGGCCAGATGGTCGATATCGTCGACCTTCAGCTTGCCGGTACGGTCGTTTTTCAGGCGCAGGTAATAGCGCAGGATTTCCACCATGTCATCGATGGTCAGGATCATGGTTTCCTGTTCGAAATCCTGCTTGCGGCCGAGCTTGATGTTCAGTTTCAAGCGTCCGACCGAGGACAGGTCATAGCGGCGCGGGTCCTTGATCAGGTTCTCGAAGAATTTCTTTGAACCTTCCAGGGTAACCGGTTCGCCCGGTCTCATTTTCTTGAATACTTCGATATAGGCGTCACCCTGATTTTTGGAGACTTTTTCTTCACTGTCCGATTCGGATTGTATGATGACCTTCTCGGATATTTCGACTTCTTTCTTTTTCTTGTCTTTGCGAAGTGTGTAGGCGATCATCGGGCCGAAGGGCTCGTCTTCGTGCTCGGGGAAGAAGACCTGAAACTGCAAATCCTGCTTTTTCAGCTTCTTGATGTGGTTGGCGTTGATGGCTTCGTTGAAACGGATGATATCGGCGACGTCGGATGCCGCGTAGATATCCTCCAGGGTTTCGATATCGACAGGAATGTATTCGATACCGGCTTTTTCCAGATCATGGATGTGCTTGATCAGCAGCTTGGTGCCTTCCGGCAGCAGTTCCTTGCCAGCGGCGTCGACGACCGGAGCCGTCAACTTCCCGTCACGAAGCATGCGCGACAGTTTGAAGTAGAAAGTGCCATTCTCGACCTTGGCTTCCAGAATGGAATAGAAACGCCTGAGTATTTCCATATCATCGGAAAGCCCCATGGCCTTGAGAAAAGTGGTGACATTTATGCGTTTGGTCTTCTTGTCCAGGCGCACCTGGAGCAGGTTCAGCTTTTCTTCCAGCTCGATCCAGGCGCCTCGAGCCGGAATGATTTTGGCGGTGTATTCGCCACGGGATTTTCCCGGCAGAAAATACACTCCGGGCGAACGCTGCAGCTGGGAAACGACGACCCGTTCGGTCCCGTTGATGATGAAAGTACCGCGGTCGGTGATGAACGGAATCTCGCCGAAGAAGATTTCCTGCTCCTTGACGTCTTTGATTACCCGTTCCCCTTTCTTGTCTTCGCTGTACAGAGCCAGACGCAGACGGACCTTGAGGGGGATGGAATAATCGAAGCCCTTGTCCATCGCCTCTTCCGGAGTGTTCTTCATCTTCAGCCGAACTCGGTCGCCGCAACGCGAACAGGTTTTGTAACGGATGGTGTTGAGGCTGACGCACTCCGGACAGATGTTATCGGCTTCCGGATCCTCAGGAGGATTGATCAGGGAACCGCAAGCCGTACAAAACGGTTTGGCGTTCTCGATTCCTTCCAGTGAACCGCATTTGCAGGACCAATCACCGAGAGTATAGGAGTCGAAATCGATGATGGCGTTTTCCTTGAAATCAGAAATTGGAAAAATGGATTTGAAAGCTGCCTGAATTCCGATGTTTTTTCTTCGTTCAGGCAGCTCATCGATTTGAAGGAAAGTCTTATAACTCTTCTTCTGTATCTCCAACAGATCCGGAATATCTATCGGAGAATCAATCCTGGAAAAAGAGATCCGTTCGATATACTTGTTTTTTTTTTGCATATCTATCCTTCAAATAAAGTCAAATAATAAAAATTAAAATCGCACGGAGCATCGGCGATTACTTGATTTCGACTTCAGCCCCGACTTCAGCAAATTTCTTTTTGATTTCTTCAGCTTCTTCCTTGGAAACGCCCTTCTTGACTTCAGCAGGAGCCTTGTCTACGACTTCTTTGGCTTCTTTGAGGCCCAGATCGGTAACTTCACGGACGACTTTGATGACGTTGATCTTCTTGTCACCGACATTCTTCAAAACGACATCAAACTCGGTCTTTTCTTCGGCTTCTTCGGCAGCGGCGGCGGCAACGGGGGCGGCAACTCCACCGACCGGCATGGCGGCGGCCATTTCAGCCTTGATTCCATAACGAGTCTCGAACTCTTTGATGTAATCGGCCAATTCCAGCACGGTGAGGTTATCGAGATGCTTAAAAAATTGTTCCTTGTTGATCTCAGACATTATTGTTCTCCTCCTGATTCTTTTTTATCTTTCAAATTCTTCATCAGTACCAACACGTTGCGGAGCGGAGCGGACAGAGCCAGGCCCATTTTCTTGACCGGATAGGCGATCGAAAAGGCCACCTGGGAAAGCATCTGCTCCCTGCTGGGCAGCTTGGAAACGGCTTTGATACCGTTCACGTCGACATAGCGCTGTTCCACGAAACCGAAACGGATCTTGATCTTCTGGCTTTCCTTTTCGAATTCGACCAGATCTTTGGCCATTTCGACAAAATTCTTGTCGGAATAGATCAGCGCAGTCGGTCCGTTGAATATCTCGCGGCCGTGCTGGGATTCGAGCGCCTGAAACCGTTTGATGATCATGCGGTTCTTGACCACTTTCATCTTCGATTTCTGCTCTTTTACCCGTTTGCGGAGGCCTTCCATTTCCTTGACGGTCAGACCGCGGTAATCGATCACGTACACACCGGGATTGGAAAAGATCGCGTCGATCTCCTCGACAACACCTTTTTTTTGTTTCAATATAGCTTGATTGGCCATCTTGCCTCTCCTGTCTACTTGCGTTCAAAATCGGCGGGAGCCAGCTTGATGGACGGGCTCATGGTGCTGCTGAGGTAAATGCTGCGGACATATTTTCCCTTCACGGATGCCGGTTTGGCCTTCATGACAGCCTGGATGTACTCGTTGATGTTGTCCGTCAGCTTCTGCTTGTCGAAGTCCCGTTTACCCACGGAATTGTTGATGATCCCGGTCTTGTCGACCTTGAACTCGATTCGGCCCTTCTTGACCTCTTCCACTGCCGCCTTGACATCGAAGGTGACGGTACCGGCTTTCGGACTGGGCATCAGACCCTTTGGACCGAGCAGCTTTCCGAGTTTGCCGACCAGCCGCATCATATCCGGAGTGGCGATCATGACGTCGAACTCGAACCAGTTCTCTTTCTGGATTTTGTCGACCATTTCGTCAGCACCGGCGTAATCGGCGCCGGCCTCGAGGGCTTCCTTCTGCTTTTCACCCTGAGCCAGAACCAGAACCCGGCTTACCCGGCCGACACCGTGCGGCAGCACTACGGTACCACGCACCATCTGGTCCGGGTATTTGGGGTCAACGCCCAGGCGCATCGACAAATCGACCGATTCGTTGAACTTGACCGGAGGAAGATCCAGCAGAAGCGCAACGGCTTCCTCCAGGGGATATTCACGGGTTTCGACCCGTTCTTTGGCATTGATATAGCGCTTCCTGATCATTTCTTAATCTCCAAACCCATGCTTCTGGCGGAACCGGCAATGGTTCTCATCGCCTGCTCCAGGCTGTCGGTGTTGAGGTCCGGCATTTTGATCTTGGCCACTTCTTCGATGTCCTTCATGGTCAGTTTACCGACCTTGTTCTTATTGGGTTCACCGGAGCCCTTCACGATGCCGGCAGCCTTCTTGAGAAGGTAAGCGGCGGGCGGGGTCCTGAATTCCAACGAAAACGTCTTGTCCGGATGCACCAATACATCGACCGGGACGATCATCCCGTCTTCCATTTTTGCGGTGGCTTTATTGAACTGATTGACGAACTCCATGATGTTGAGCTGATTCTGGCTCAACACCGGACCGACGGGAGGCGCTGGGGTCGCTTTTCCAGCGGGTAATTGTAATCTAAACGTATTGACTACCTTTTTTTTCTTGGGGCCTGCCATCGTATTCTCCTAAATTTTTTCAACCTGTAAAAAATTGAGATCGACCGGGGTCGGACGGCCGAAGATGGTAACGATCACCTTCAGCATGCTCTTGTCCTCCTGGATCGTGTCGACAACACCATTGAAATTGAGAAAGGGGCCATCGATAATCTTGACCGCTTCTCCCGATTCAAAATGATATTTCGGCTTGGGTTTGGCCTGGGTTGTTTCGATCAGGTTCAGGATCACCGCCACTTCGCGATCCGAGAGCGGCTTGGGCTTCTTACCGGCCCCGACAAAACCGGTCACCTTCGGCGTATTGCGCACGAAATACCAGTTTTTGTCGTTCATGTCCATTTTCACCAGGATATACCCCGGAAAAGAACGCTTTTCACTGACTACCTTTTTACCGTCTTTTATCTCGACGACATTTTCCTTGGGAATCACCATTTCCTGGATCTGGTCCTGCATGTTGTATTTCCGAATTTTTTCCTGCAGGGCTTTGACCACAAATTCTTCCGCTCCGGAAAAAACATGAATGATATACCAGGCCGGTTTCATGTGATCCCTAATTGAAAGCGCCGATGATCCACTCGATGATCTTGGCGAAGACGACATCGACTCCGAACAGGTACACGCCGAAAAGAACCGACGATATGACAACCGCGACGGTCGTTTTCTTCAAATCGTCCCGATTCGGCCAAGTCACCTTCTTCAATTCGGACTTGATGTCTGCCAAGAAAAGGCCAACCCGTTTCATCAATTTTTCTTTTTCTGCCATTTTATTCAAAGAGAAGCAGGTCAGGAGGGTCTCGAACCCCCAACCCCCGGTTTTGGAGACCGGTGCTCTACCAATTGAGCTACTGACCTACTTGACCTCCTTGTGCAAGGTATGTTTCCTATCGAACGGGCAATACTTGTTCAGATTCAGCTTCTCAGCCGAATTGGCCTTGTTTTTGACCGTTGAATAGTTTTTACGGTTGCACTCAGAGCACTTCAAGTTTAACTTGACACGTTTTTCGCTTTTAGCCATTTTTATTCGACGATATCGGTGACCGAACCGGCCCCGATCGTGCGTCCACCTTCACGGA
>CAYXHZ010000069.1:0-15810 GCA_964465065.1 uncultured Clostridia bacterium | reverse complement strand
CCCCGGACGGCAAGAAGACCCCGCCCCAGGTACGGCCGCAGACCGGGAGCCGAAATTGACATTTCAATCGCCTCTTTGTTATACTGGCAATTATAATGGATTCGCTATTCGAGTTTTTCAAGGAAAACCCTGGAGCCAAATGGGCCTTGATCGTTACCGGGATCGTCGTGGCCATGCATTTCGCCTACTCTTTTCTCAAAGCGACCCAACTCAAGAAGATTAAACACAAATCGTTCGGCGAGGCCCTGTTTGCCACCCTGTTCCGCCAGCAGTACCAGGAACGTCAGGCCAAGGCGGCTCTCAAACGCGGCAATTACCATCAGGCCGGCAAACTCTACGAGGAAATGGCCAAACCCAGCAAGGCGATCAGCGCCTATGAAGAGGGCCAACTGTTCTTTGAAATGGGTGACCTCTACCAACGACTGGGTCGCGACACCGATGCCATCGAGGCCTACAAAAAGGGCGGTCATATCGAGAACGTAATCAAAATCTATATCAAACGAAAAAATGTAGAAGCCGCCGGAGCCTTGCTCGAGAACAACAACCGCTACCAGGAAGCGGCGGAACTCTACCTCAACAACAATCGTCTGGACAAGGCCGCGCAGATATACGAGCAGAAAGGATTCTTCAAAAAGGCGGCTCAGATCTTCGAGAAGGACGACAATCTCAAAAAAGCGGCCGCCAATTACGAACGCTGGTACATTTCCAACGCCGACACCTCGGTCGGCTACCAAAACTTTTCGGAGGCCGAAAAGGATCTGCTCAAAGCCGCCGAACTCTATGACCGCCTCGGTGACCAGAACAAGGCCTTCGATCTGTTGATGCGCTACCAGAAATTCGAGGGCGCTGCCGAAATCGTCGAGAAAATGGGTGATCCGCTCAAGGCGGCCGAACTGTACGAAAAAGCCCATAAAACCATCAAAGCCGCAGATCTGTACGAAAAAGCCGGCAAGAAACGCATCGCTTTCCAGCTGCGCGGTGAAGAATCCTTCGCCAAGGGACAGACTTCCGAAGCCGCCTCCTGGTTCTTGAAAGGCGAGGATTACCCCCGGGCTGCCGAATTGTACGAATGGGAAAAACAGTTCGACAAGGCGGCGCATTGCTATTTCATGAACCACAATTACCTGGCGGCCGCCGAAAACTACATGAAGTGCAGCAACGAAGAGGAAGCCGCCAAGATGTTCGAACTCGGCCAGGAATGGAAGATGGCCGCCGACATCTCCTTCAAATTCAAAAAATACCAGAAGGCCGGAGAACTTTACGAAAAATCCCAGGATTATTACAACGCCGGCATCTCGTTTCTGCGCGTCGACGACGACAAACGGGCCCTGACCAATTTCCAGCTGGTCAGCGAAGAGGACGAGAATTTCAAAAAGGCCATTACCCAGATGGCCAGTATTTTCCTGAAAAACCGCCATCCCGAGCTGGTCATCGAAAAACTGGGAAAATTGCTCAAGGACCAACCGATCAACAAGGAAAACATCGACTGGTACTACGCCATCGGTCAGGCCTTCGAGAACGCCGGTCATTTTAAAAAAGCCTTCGATATCTACCAGGGAATTCTGTCCGAGGATTACGCCTACCGCGACGTGCACGAAAAGCTGCAGGAAATCGAAAAGCTCATCCAGAAGTACAAGGAAATGGAGTTGGTCAAGGACAACGAGTCCCAGCGCTATAAAATCCTGAAGAAGGCCGGCGAAGGCGGTATGGGTGTCGTTTACAAGGCCGAAGACACGGTCCTCAAACGTATCGTCGCTCTGAAAATCCTCAACAGCACCCTCATCAAAGACAAACGCAGCCTGGAGCGGTTCTACACCGAAGCCCGCTCGACCGCATCCCTGTCCCACGCCAACATCGTCACCGTCTACGATGTCGGCCAAATGAACAACGACCATTTCATTTCCATGGAGTTCATCGAAGGCGAAAACTTCATGAGCCTGATCAAGCGCAAGCAGATGTTCAGCGTCCCCCAACTGCTGTTCATCATGATCAAGGTGCTCAAAGCCCTGGATTACTCGCACCGCAAAGGCATCATTCACCGGGACATCAAGCCCCACAACATCATGATCACCAAACAGAAAGAAATCAAAATCATGGATTTCGGTCTGGCGGTCATCCGCGGCGATTTCAAGAAGGGAGAAACCGGCGTCATCACCGGAACACCCTATTATATGTCCCCCGAGCAGATTCAGGGGATCAAGGTCGACCATCGCACCGACATCTATTCCACCGGAGCGACCATCTTCCACCTCGGTACCGGCCGCGTGCCCTTCAAAGGTGAAAACATATTCTACCAGCACCTTTTCGAACCCCTGCCCGACATGCATGAACTGCGCCAGGACCTGCCCGAAAAGCTGATCACCATCATTGGCAAGTGCATGGAGAAAAAACGCGAGAACCGTTATCAAAGCGCCCAGGAAATTCTCAACGAGATCAAAACCATAAAAACCTAAGTTTTGCAAAGGAGAAGCAATGGATTTCTCGATTTCCGATGAACAACTAGAATTGAAGGATTTGACCCACCAGTTCGCCGCCCAGGAAATGCGCCCGGTGGCCGCTGAATACGACGAAAAGAACGAATTCCCGTTCCCGGTCATGGAAAAAGCTTTTGAAATGGGCTTTCTGACCTCGGGTATCCCGATGGAATACGGCGGCACCGGTTTTTCGCAACTGCAGAACGCCATCTGCTGCGAAGAGTTGTCCTGGGGCTGCACCGGCATGTACACCTCCATTATGTCCAACACCCTGGCCACTCTGCCCATCGTCCTGTTCGGCAGCGAGGAACAGAAGAAGGAGTTTCTCACCCCGTTGACCGAAAAGATGTCGTTCGGCTGCTTCGGTCTGACCGAACGGGAAGCCGGTTCGGACAACTCGGCCATCCGCACCAGTGCCGTCAAGAAGGGCGATGAATACATCATCAACGGCTCCAAGACCTTCATCACCAACGGTGGCGTCGCAGATCTCGGTGTTATTTTCGCCTCCACCGACCGCAGTCGCGGCGCCCGTGGTCTGTCGGCCTTCATCGTGCCCATGAACAGCCCCGGCGTCAAAGTCGGCAAAAAGGAAAACAAAATGGGTCACCGGGCTTCCAACACCGTCGAGCTTTTCTTCGACGATGTCCATGTTCCGGCCAAAAACCTGATCCGCAAGGAAGGACACGGCTTCATCGTGGCCATGAAGACCCTCGATTATGCCCGTCCAGCCGTCGGTGCCGGAGGTTTGGGCGTGGCCCGCGCCGCTTACGAAGAGGCTCTTCAATACGCCAAGACCCGGACCCAGTTTGGCAAACCGATCGCCAATTTCCAGATCAACGCCTTCAAACTGGCCGACATGGCCATCGAGATCGATGCCGCCCGCCTGCTGGTTCACCGTTCAGCCTGGATGCTGGACAACAAGTTGAAAGCTTCCAAAGAGTCGGCCATGGCCAAGGTCATGGCCACCGACGTAGCCATGAGGACAACCGTCGAAGCCGTCCAGATCATGGGCGGTTACGGCTACATGAAAGAATACCCGGTCGAGAAGATGATGCGCGACGCCAAGCTGCTGCAAATCTATGAAGGCACGAACGAAATCCAGCGCCATGTCATCTCCCTGGAAATTCTGGGTTCGGGAAAATAATCGAGTACGACCAATGAGCAACATGAATGCCGACATCATCGTCATCGGTGGCGGAATATCCGGCCTGTCTTCCGCCTATCAGCTGAGCAAACGCCAGGCCAAGGTTCTGGTTCTGGAAAGGCAGTTCCCGGCCAGCGGCTCGACCGGACGCTGCATCGGCGGCATTCGGGTGCAGTTCTCCACCGAGGCCTCGATCCGGCTGATGCAGGAAAGCCTGGCCCAATTTAAAACCATGCAGGATGAATTCGGTTTTTCGGTGGAATTCGCCCAGAACGGCTACCTGTTTCTGGCCCATAATCCGGAACGGCTCGAATCCTTTCGCACTGTGGCCAGACTGCAGAAGGATCTGGGTGTCGATGTACGCATTCTGTCCGCTCAAGATTGCCAGTCCCTGGTCCCGGCACTCAACTGCGATGGTCTGCACGGCGGGGTTTACAGCCCGGATGACGGCCAGGCCTACCCGTTCAAGGTTCTCCACGGCTACCTGGAAGGAATCAAACGGAACGGTTCGCAGCTGCGTATGTTCAGCGAGGTCTGCGAGATCCTGCGCCAGGGCGACCGGGTCATCGGCGTCCGCACTGCGGATGGGGAGACCTTCCATGCCGATGTCATCGTGAACGCCGCCGGGCCGGACGCCGCCCGTATCGGCGAATTGGCCGGCATCAACGTCCGGGTCGCCCCCGAACGACACGAAGCCTTCATCACCGACCGTCTACCGCACCTTTTCGACCCCATGCTGGTCGATTACCGCCCGGACGGCTGCTACTTTCACCAGATGCTCACCGGCCAGGTGATCGGTTGCTACTCCCCCGTACCCAACGTCCCCGGCACCAACCGGCAATCGACCATCGAATTCATCTCCGAAATGGCCAAGCGGGCGGTGCGCCTGGTGCCCGAACTGGAAAAGGCCCATGTCATACGCCACTGGGCCGGCAGTTACGACAATACCCCGGACCTAAGCCCGATCATCGACAAGACACCGCTGAAAGGTTTCTATCTGGCCTGCGGCATGTCGGGCCACGGCTTCATGTTCGGTCCGGCGGTCGGCAGGTTCATCAGTCAGATCATTCTGGACGGCAGCTATCCCTACGAATGGTCGGAATTCAAACTGGAGCGCGACTATTCCCGATTGGAGCTGATGAAATAATATGGGCGTGGCCTGGATTCTGCTGCGTCTTTTCTTCGTCGGCCTGATGGGCTACGTGCTGTACAAGCTGCTGTGGAAAGCCCCGGCCGCCTCATCCAAACGCACCACCGACAAACTCCCGGAGCCCATGGAGCGCGATCCGGTCTGCGGCGCCTTCATTCCGCGCAGTCAGGCCGTCATCGGCAGACATAAAAAAGAAAGCTACCACTTCTGCTCCGAGAAATGCCTCCAGGAGTTCAACCGCGATCCGGATCGCTACCTGAACTGACCCCAGGCCTAACATTGTTTCTTTTCAAGAATTTACCGATCGCCATGAAGGTGAGATCTCCTATAAGGTTCAGCAGAAGATCAGTTTTATTTGGAAAGAATTTTGTGTAAAAGGAATGATTTCCCCTATATTTTTTCGTGCAGGTATGCTAATCATATAATTTATTTTTGTCATTCAACAGGAGGATTTATGAAGTCGAGATATGGTTTTTTCATCATCGTGCTGATTACATTTTTCGCCGTTTCTTCCTTGTACTGTCAGCAGACTACCGCCAATATAACCGGCAAGGTCAGCGAAGATGAATCGGGAAACCCCCTCAAAGACGTGCTGATCACGGCCACCGATTTGAACAACGGTAACCAGATGACGCGCTCTTCCGACAAAAAAGGCAAGTTCCGCTTCATAACCATACCCCCCAGCGCCTACCGCGTGACTTTCGAGCTGGAAGGGTTCCAGACTCAGGTCGTCAACACCGCCGCCATCAGCGCAGAGCAGACACTGACCCTGAAGATCAAGCTGAAAAAAAAGGCAACGGAAGCGCAGACCTTGCCGTCGACTCAGGACGGAAAGGTCACCCGGCGCTGAGGCAGGCCGGCCGCTTTACCCGATCAGAACCGATCACAACTGCAGCTTTGACAGCGCCCTTCGTTTCGTTCATGGCATTGAGCCTTGCGTCTCTGTTTGCGGATCAGCGCCAGTAGCAGCACCCCGCCGAAACACAGAAATGTGAAACAAGCGATCAGAATAAGTTTGAGCAGAGCCATCGCTTCATTCCCTGACGAAGGCCGACATCGCGCTGCTGCGCCGCTCGATGAAGCCCTGCGCTTCCCGGACGATGAACAGGGCGGCCAATTTTCGTTCTTCCGCCAAGGCCATGCCTTTTTCCGGCCCCAGTACATCCAGGGCGGTCGCCCAGGCATCGGCCATCAGGCAATTGTCGTGCACGACCGTCACCGATGCCAGGTGATGATCGATCGGACGGCCGGTTTGCGGATCGATGGTATGCGAGAATCGTTTGCCGTCGATTTCGTAATAATTCTGGTAGTCGCCGGAAGTCGCCACGGCCATGTCGGTGATCTCCAACACCCTGGACACCCGTTGCGATCCGTCCGGCACCGCGACGCCGATCCGCCAGGCCTGACCATCCGGCTTGCGACCGACTGAGCGGACTTCTCCGCCGATTTCGACCATACACGATCCGACCCCCATGTCCACCAGTGCCGAGGCCACCAGGTCTACCCCGAAGCCTTTGGCCACGGCGGAAAGGTCGCAGTACATATCGCGCTTCTCTTTCCAGACCGCAGCCGGGGCCGTTTGCAGCCGGAGCTTATCCAAACCGACCAGATTCCTGGCCTCGGCCAGGGCCTGCTCGGACGGCGTTTGGACTGAACGTTGTTTTGGACCAAAGCCCCAGAGATTGACCAGAGGTCCGACCGTGATGTCCAGGGCACCGCCGCTCATGTTTCCGACCTGCACTGCCGCCGTAAGGACCTGCATGGTTTCGGGGGCTACCGGAAACCATACGCCGGCTTCACTGCGGTTGAACCGGGACAACTCCGATTCCGGGTCGTAGGTGGACATCAGTTCGTTGACTCTTTTCAGGGTCTGCTCGATGCGCTGCCGCGCCAGTTCCCGGTCAAGTGAGGGCGGCAGGACCGCTTTGATGGTATAGACCGTCCCCATGGTCCGGCCATGAAATTCGGCAGTTGCCTCACTGGGTGCGCCGGAGCGCTGACAGGCCCAGAAAACCAGAATAGACAGAAAGGGAATCGTATGCTTCAGTTTCATCTCTTCACCGTTTTTTTACAGTAACTCACCCGAAATCGTCAAAAAGGATGTTCTCCTTCTCCACGCCCAAATCGTCGAGAAGCTTGAGTACGGCCGACAGCATCAGCGGCGGTCCGCAGATGTAGTATTCGCAGTCCTCCGGAGCCGGATGGTTTTTGAGGTACTGCTCGAACAGCACCTGGTGGATGAAGCCGATATGTCCGTTCCAGTTGTCCTCGGGTCTGGGTTCGGACAGGGCGACATGCCAGCTGAAGTTTGGATAATCGTCGGCCAGTTTATCGAACTCCTGGTGATAAAAAATTTCCCGCAGCGAACGGGCGCCGTACCAGTAGGTCATTTTACGCTGGGAACCCAGCCTTTTCAGCTGGTCGAGAATATGCGAACGCAGCGGTGCCATGCCGGCGCCGCCACCGATGAAGACCATCTCGTTTTCGCTGTCCCTGGCGAAAAATTCTCCGTAGGGTCCGGTGATGTACACCCTGTCCCCCGGCTTGAGGTTGAAAATATAGGAAGACATCATGCCCGGCGGTGCATCCGGCTTGTGCGGCGGCGGTGTGGCCACACGGACGTTGAGCATGATGATGCCCTTCTCCAGAGGATAATTGGCCATGGAATAGGCCCGAGTCACCGGTTCGTCAACCTGCGAGCGGTAGCGCCACATCCCGAACTTGTCCCAATCGTCACGGAATTCCGGTTCGATGGCGAAATCACGGTATTGCAGCGAATGACGCGGCGCTTCGATCTGGATGTAGCCTCCGGCCCGGAAATTGACCTCTTCACCCGTAGGCAGCTCCAAAACCAGCTCCTTGATGAATGTGGCCACGTTGCGGTTGGAGCGCACCCGGCACTGCCAACGCCTGACATGGAAAACCTCGGGAGCGATTTCGATTTTCAGATCCTGCTTGACCGGTACCTGGCAGGACAGCCGGACGCCCTCCCGGATCTGGCGCCGGTTGAGCTGCGCCTTCTCGGTCGGCAGCACATCGCCGCCGCCCTGGCGGACGATCACCTTGCACTGGCCGCAAGTACCGCCGCCGCCGCAGGCCGAAGACACGAATATCTTCTGATCGGCCAAGGCGTTGAGCAGTTTGCCGCCGGCACTGACTTTCAGGGTATGCTCGGGATCATCGTTGATGACCACGGTTACATCGCCGGCCTGCACCAGCTTGGATTTGGCGAACAGGATCAGAACCACCAGCGAGAGTACGACCACCGTGAACATGACCACGCCGGAAACGATCAGTACCGTTCCACTCATCTTGACCTCTACAGTTGAATGCCTGAAAAGAGCATGAAAGTGACCGCCAGCAGTCCGGCGGTGATGAAGGTTATGCCCAATCCTCGCAAACCGGACGGAACGTTGCTGTACTTCATCTTGTACCGGATACCGGACAGGGTGATGATGGCCAAAGCCCAACCGATACCCGAACCCAGACCGTAGACGACGCTGTCACCGAAGCTGTAGTTTCGTTCGACCATCAGCAGCGACCCGCCCAGGATGGCGCAGTTGACCGTGATCAGGGGCAGGAAGATGCCCAGGGCGTTGTACAGGGAGGGGACGTACTTGTCCAGAACCATTTCCAGGATTTGCACGATGGCGGCGATGACGCCGATGTAGGTGATCAGCCCCAGAAATGTCAGGTCGAGATCGCCCAGACCCAGCCAGGAAAGCGCTCCGGCCTTGAGCACATGGTTGTAGATCAGGTTGTTGGCCGGAACGGTAATGGCCTGGACGACGATTACCGCCACCCCCAGTCCCAGCGAGGTCTCCACCCGCTTGGAAATGGCCAGGAAGGTACACATGCCCAGAAAGAAGGCCAGGGCCATGTTTTCGATGAAAATGGACTTGATGAACAGGCTCAGGTAATGTTCCAACATGTTATTCCTCTTCCACCTGATCCGGACGCAGGCTGCGGAACACCCAGATGATCAGTCCGATCAGAAAAAATGCGCTGGCCGGAACCAGAAACAGTCCGTTGGGCAGGTACCAGCCGCCCTCGCTCTGGATGGGCAGAACGGTGAAACCCAGGAGCTTGCCGGCGCCGATCAGCTCGCGGACAAAGCCCAGAGTCACCAGGATGAAGCTGTAGCCCAGACCGTTGCCCAGACCATCCAGAAAGCTTTGCCACGGAGGGTTCTGCAGGGCGTAGGCCTCGGCGCGCCCCATGAGGATGCAGTTGGTGATGATCAGGCCGACGTAGACCGACAATTGTTTGCTGACCTGGAAGAAGTAGGCCCTGATCAGTTGATCGGCGACGATGACCAGCGAGGCGATGACGGTCATTTCCACGATGATGCGGATGCTGGAGGGGATGTGTTCGCGGATGGCGCTGATGGCCAGGTTGGAAAAAGCCGTGACCAGCGTCACCGACAAGGACATGATCAGCGCCGTTTCCAGTTTGGAGGTCACCGCCAGGGCCGAACAGATCCCCAGCACCTGCAAGGTGATGGGATTGTTGGCCAGAATCGGTTCCAGCAATGCTTTCTTGAGTTTACTGTCCATCGAATTCCCCCTGGCGCAGCCGGGAAAAGAACGGTCCGTAACCCTGCTCGCTCAACCAGTACCGGAGCAGATTGTCCACTCCGCGTGAAGTCAGTGTGGCACCGGACAGACCGTCGACCATGTGCCGCACCTGTTCCGGCTTGTTCGGATCCACCTTGCCCTTGATGACCTTGAGACGGTAAGTCCCGGTTTCGTCACTGATCAGCTTGCCGGGCCAGAGCGCCTGCCAAAGCGGATTGTCCACCTCGCCGCCCAGACCCGGGGTCTCGCCGTGTTCGAAGAAGGTGAAACCGCGGATGGTGACCAAATCCCTGTCCAGGGCCAGAAAACCGTACATGGTCGACCACAGCCCCTTGCCGAAAACCGGCAGGACGACGGCGCGCAACTGCCCGCCATCGCGGATCAGGTAGACGTTGACGAACTTGGGACGACGATGGATGGCGGCCAGATCGTCGGTGGCCGGGACCGGTTCGGTCCAGGCCATCTTGTTGGCCGCCTCCTTGAGATCGTAGCGTTCCGGATCCAGTCCGGCGGACACGATCTGCTCCTCACCGTCCCGACCGGTGGCCAGTTCGATCATCACACGCTGAACGCTCCGGTTGTAGTCTTCGATCACCGATCCGTCGTCACGGTACAGTCCGGCTGCGACCAGAATGTTCTTGAGCTGTTCTATGCGCCGGTTGGCCTCCTGGCGCGGCCGCAACGCAACCACCGCCGTCGAGACCAGGATGGAGCAGACCACACACAGGGCCAGAGCGACCAGAATCGTCCGTTTGACGCTATCGTTGCTCATATCGTAACCGCCTCCGTTTGATGTGCCGCATGATCACCAGTTTGTCGATGATCGGCGCAAACGCGTTACCGAACAGAATGGCCAGCATCATCCCTTCCGGAAAAGCCGGATTGAGCACCCGCACCATGACCACGGTGACCCCGATGAGCAAACCGTAGAGCCACTGACCGGGCTTGCTGGCGGCCGCGCTGACCGGGTCGGTGGCCATGAAGACCGTGCCGAAGGCGAAACCGCCCAGGACCAGATGCCACCAGGGCGGCATGGCGAACATGGGGTTGGTGGTGCTGCCGATCAGGTTGAACAAGAGCGACAGGCCGCTCATGCCCACGAGCACGGCCAGCATGATCCGCCATCTGGCGATGCCGGTGGCCAGCAGAATCAGGGCGCCGAGCAGGCAGGCGAAAGTGGATGTTTCGCCCATCGAACCCGGAATGAATCCCCAGAAGGCATCCCACCAGCCGACTCCGATCTGCGGGAAGGCTTCGGCGGCCCGTGACAGCGGAGTGGCCGAGCTGATCCCGTCCAGACCGACCCAGACAGCGTCACCGGAAATCTGCAGCGGGTAGGCGAAAAACAGAAAGGCGCGGGCCACCAGGGCCGGATTGAAGACGTTCATGCCCACGCCGCCGAACACTTCCTTGCCGATGACCACACCGAATGATATGCCGATCGCCGCCTGCCACAGGGGGATGGTCGGGGGCAGAACCAGCGGAAAGAGCAGGCTGGTGACGAAAAAGCCTTCGTTGATCTCGTGGCCGCGGACCACGGCGAACAGCACCTCCCACAATCCGCCGACCAGTACCGTCACCAGGTAGACCGGCAGGAAATAGGCGGCTCCCAGCAGCATGGCCCCCGGAACGGTCGCCGGGTCGACGCCCAGCTGCTGCGCCAGTGTCAGCTGCCAGGGCAGCTGGCTGTCCGCGACAGTCGGCAAGGCCTTGTGCACCTGGCGGCCGATATTGTACAGGCCGAACAGCACCGCCGGAAACAGGGCGACAACCACGGTCGTCATCATCCGCTTGAGGTCGAGGGCGTCCCGCAGATGCGGCGCCCTAGATGTCCGGCTGTTGGTGTTGTACAGGAAGGTATCGACAGCTTCGTACAGGGGAAACCAGCGTTTGTATTTCCCGTCGCGGCCGAAATGAGGTTCCAGACGGTCCAGCCATTTTCGCAGCATGTCAACCCTCCTTCTCGATCAGATCCAGCATCTGCCGCAACAGTGGCCCATATTCGATCTTGGAGGGGCAAACGAAGGTGCACAGGGCCAGATCCTCCTCGACCAGTTCCAGACAGCCCAGGGCCTCGGCTTCCTCGACGTCGCCGCTCAGCAGGGATCGCAACAAAAAAGTGGGCATCAGGTCCAGAGGCATCACCCGTTCGTAGACGTCGCTGGGGATCATGGCCCGGACACCGCCGTTGCGGCTGGTGGTCATCGTCCGAGGGCGACGCGGAAACCAGGCCCCCAGCACCACCCGCTTCAGGGAGAACAGACGCCGGGGAAATGGATTGGCCCAACCGAGAAAAGAGCGGTGCAGATCCTCGGCGAGCACCGAAATCTGCTGGTGGCGGCGGCCCAGAAAATTCTCGGCAGCAAAGGCTGTATGCCCGGACAGGGCCGAACCGGATACGGTCCGCCAGTCACCCGGACGCAGTTCATCGCGTAAAATCTCGTCCAGGTCGGCGCCCAGACGGGTCCTGAGCAGGCGCGGAGCCTTGACGCCGGGTCCGCCCAGGGCGACGATCCGCTCCACCGGCCAGACACCGCTGACAAACAACTGGCCGACGGCCAGAAGATCCTGCAGGTCGATATGCCAGACCGGCCTGTTCTTGTCGGCCGGATGCAGAAAATGGATATGGGTACCGGCGTTACCGGCCGGATGAGGTCCGGAAAAAGTCGACTGCAGCAAACCAGGCAGGTCGGGAAGCGGAAAGTTCCAGTCCGGGCCGCTGCAGAAGTGGATCGGACCGCTGCACAAACGACGAAAAACGGTCAGACCGACGTCCAGGTGTTCGCTGCGCTCCGCCATGATCGCCGTCATCGGCGGGGCCAGCGGTTGCGTGTCCATAGCCGTGACGAACAGGGCCGACGGATTTTCCTGCGCTGACGGGATCGTTCCGTACGGACGGCGGCGCAGGGACGTCCAGGCTCCGGACGAAAGCAATCGGGAACGGATTTCTTCTGCCGGCAGACCGGCGACCGCCTCCCGGCTGAGTGGCGCCGTTGCGTCTGTCTCCTCCCGCTTGTCCAGTCGGATGACAACCGACAGCAGGGAACGCCGTTCCCCCCGGTTGACGGCCTGGATCACCCCGGCCCCCGGGGCGGTGACGACAAGCGACTCCTGTTTCTTGTCGACCCATACCGCCTGTCCGCGTCGGACCGGATCGCCCTCGGCCAGCAGCAGCTTGGGTCTTATCCCCGGGTAGTCGCGGCCGAGCAGAGCCACCCGGCTGGGCAAAGGTGCATCATGGACCGTTCCTTTGGGTGACCCGGCCAGTGGTAAATCCAGTCCCTTCTTCAGTTTGTAATGTGCCATGGCGTATTTTGCCTCCAGGCGGAAACGCCTCGCAGAGTCTGGAAAATGGTACCATATGCAACTCGGAAAAGGCAATGCGGCTCCGAACACGCAGACAATATTATGGTATAATTCACATGAATCAGCCACAACAAACCGAGGTGAAGCGATGAAAAAAACCGTGTGGACCCTTGTCGCGACGTCCTGTCTGCTCCTGACCTGCCAGTACCTGCCGGCGGCCGTTCCGCCGATCCCGCCCGAGGTCAAGACCCATATGCTCAAATTCATCATGGAAATGTCGAAAAACACCGAGGCTTTTTACCTGGCATCGGAAAAGGCCGGCACTCCGGAAGCCATGGCCCAGGCCATCGATGGGTATCGTCAGGGCGTCCAGCCGCTGATCGAAGGCCTGCTCAAGCTCAAGGCCAAGTATGCCGATTTCTTTAAAGTCGCCGATCAGAGCGACCAGAAGAGCAGCGGCGACGCCGAGCTCGACAAGGCCAACGAGGCTTTCGAGAAACGCATGGAAAAACTCGGCTTATCCATGGCCAAAGCCGTGCAGTGGATGGAACACCCCAAAGTCAAGGCCGCCATGGAGAATATGCAGAAGACCATGAGCCTGCTCGACGATCCTCAGAAAGAAAAGGAAGAAGAGTAAAAATACGACCGAGTTTGTCCAGTTCAGCCTCCCGGCACTGGCCTCCACCAGCGCCAAACAGGATCGCCCAAAACGGACTGGACAGACTACATCTCCAAGCGGAACAGTCGATCCGATCAAATAGCTTTTAGCACCTTCCCCAGGAGTCGAAAGGCCTCGATCAATTCCGTTTCATTGTGGCGGGCGATGGAAAGGCGGACAAAAGCTGAAGGCCCGCCATCGGGGAAGTAGGCGCCTCCGGGCGAAACAGCCACACCGACTTCTCGGGTCCGGCGGTTCAATTCATCCGACTCGATTACCCCCGGCAGTTTCAACCAGATGGTGTAGCCGCCGGCCGGTCGGGTCCATTGCAGATCTGAGGGAAAGAACAGATCGGCCGCCTTCATAGCCCTGCGCATCCGTCGCCGCAGAATGCGGTGTACCCGCTGCAGGTGCCGGTCATAATAGCCTTCCCGGCAGAACTGTTCCATAAACAGCTGCCCCAGGGTGGAACAGCCCAGATCGGTGAAACGTTTGACCGCTGTCAATCGTTCGATCAAGGGGCGTTCGGCCGCAATCCAGCCGATGCGCAGTCCCGGGAACAGGACCTTGGAAAAGGTACCCAGATAGATCACCACCGCGCCGTTGTCGATGGATTTGATCGGCAGAGCCACCGGCCCCTCGTACTTCATGTCCTCCTCGAATCCATCCTCGACGATGGGGATGCGGTGCCGCAGAGCGAGTGAGTATAAGCGTTCCCGATGCTCATGGCTGCTGGTCAGCCCGGTGGGATTCTGAAAGCTGGGCATGGTGTAGATGAATTCCGGCCGGGCCGTTTCGATAAGCCGGGCCAGTTCCTCGATATCGGCACCGTCGGCCATCATGTTGATGCCCAGAACGCGCAGTCCATTCAGTCGCAGCAAGGGCAGAACACTGGCATAGGTCGGCAACTCAACGAGCGCCGAAGCACCAGGACGGCCCAAAACCCGGCTGACCAGATCGATACCCTGCTGGGCGCCGTTGGTGATCAACAATTCAGCAGCGGAAACCGCGATACCGTGCTGACGCAGGCGACGGGCCAGCAGTTCCCGCAGTGTCGGACAACCCTTTGGATCCCCGTAGCGCAGGGCCTCGGCTCCGTGAACGGTCAACACCTCCCGCATACTGCGCCGGACATCTGCCAAGGGATACAGTCGGGGATCCAGTTCGATGGTGGCCAGATTGTACTGCAGCCGGGATCCTGTATCGAACAAAGATTCCGGAGCATGAGCCATGGAGTATTGATAAATCTCTTCAACCTCGCCGTTGACGGCCTCCTGCCAGTCGATCTCCCCCCCGCGGCCCGGATCGTCCGCGGCCAAGGGTCGGCGCCGGGCCACGGTGGTGTACCCTCCCTGCCGACTACTGGTGAATCCCAGGGCCTGCAACTCATTGTAAGCAATCAGTACCGTGGAACGGTCCACACCGATCCTCTCGGCCAGGACACGACTGGGCGGCAACCGCTCACCGGCCTGCAGGGCTCCCGTTTCGATCATCCGTCGCACCTGCAACACGATCTGAGCGAATAATGGCGTCTCCGACGCCCGATCCAGTTGGATCAGCAAAGACATAGTTCCACCTCTTTTGAGAAATTGGCTTGCTGACAATAATACATAATTGGAGCTTGCCGCACAACCAATACAGATCTACACTGAAGCGGCACGAGTGTTGATACAGGAGGTCACCCATGACGTTTTATAACGATTACGATGATTCGACCCGGGCCGCCGCCTACGCCCAGCTGCAGTTCCCAGGTACCTACGAACTGGCCTTCAGGGATCTGCCAGAAATCATCCGCCGACACTGCAACGGTTTTCGTGCACTCGACTTCGGCTGTGGGGCCGGCCGCTCCAGTCGCTTTTTGGAACAGCTCGGTTTCCTGACCACCGGCATCGACATCTCCGCCCAGATGCTGGCCAACGCCCGGCGGTTGGATCCCAAAGGAGATTATCATCAAGTGGATGACGGCGGGACCTTTCCCTTTGCCGACGACACCTTCGATCTGGCCCTTTCGGCATTCAGCTTCGACAACATCCCCAGCCGTAAAAAAAAAGAAATCCTGTTTACTGAACTACGCCGTGTACTCAAGCCCGACGGCCGCCTGATCAATCTGGTTTCGACTCCGGAAATCTACACCAACGAATGGGCATCGTTTACCACCCGGGATTACCTGAGCGATAACCTCAAGGCTCGATGCGGCGATCCCGTTCTGATCATCAACAGCTCAGCAGGGGACAGGGAGCCGGTAACCGATATCCTGTGGCCGGACGAGAATTACCGCGAAATCTATGGTGCCGTGGAACTGGAACTTCTGGAGATGCGCAAGCTTCTGGCCCGGCCGGACGAGTCCGAGCTATGGGTGAATGAGGCCCGTATCGCCCCATGGTGCATCTACGTCCTGCGGAGAGATCAATCCCAGAGCTTGCCCAGTTTGTCCAGTTCTTCGGAGCAGTACTTGCGGTAGAGGATCTCCCATTCGCGGGAACCTTCGGGAATGGTCTTCT
>CAYXHZ010000068.1:11164-16631 GCA_964465065.1 uncultured Clostridia bacterium | reverse complement strand
GACCCGACCGGAGTTGATGCCCGGAAACCAGTACCTGTCGATTTACAGGTCATGCCCCAGACAACGGCAGTGAAAACCACCGCCGCACACGCACTGCAATCAGAAATGATACTCCAGCCCCAGGGCTACAGAAGTGGCCATCAATTCGGAGTTCATGTCATCCAGCCAGTCTTCGAGATCGTCGTCCCAATACTCGTAGCCGCTGTCGTAGACAAAGAGGTGGAAGCGGGCGGACATGCGCAGCATGAGATGGGGCAACAGGGAATATTTCCAGCCCAGGTCCATGGCCAGGCTGGCATCGGTTTCCGGGTACAATTCATAGTCGTATCCCCGATGAGAATAACGAATCCGATCCAGACTGAGGACGCCGACACCCACTCCCAGGTAGACGCTGAACGGGCTGCGTCCGAACCTCATTTCACCCTGGGCCATGAAAGTCAGGGCCGAAGCGTTTCGTTCATGGCCCATATCGAAATCGAAGGAGCTGCGGGTATAATCGGCCTCGAGGTTGAGAAAGCCTCGCCCGTACCCGAAATTGATCAGGCTGAAGCCGGCGCCGACGATGGGAGCCAGCCGGGTATTTGTACCGTTGGTACCGCCACCCAGACCGAAATCGGTAAAATGCAGGGCGTTGGCGCCCATATGGACGTAAATCCGGTTTTTCGACTGGAAATTGTAGTCCCAGCCCGGACGATTCCGTTCGGCGGACAGCGGGATGATCCCCAGGACGGCCAGTATCAAAAAAGTCATTGTATGCTTCATCTTGCCTCCTGCCACTGATATGCAACAAATTTTCCCGATTTTAGCACAGGAACTGTCCCGAAATGAAATACAAGGCCCGATGTCTTGCGACTCTTTTCACCAATTTTTCTGGCTTTTTTTACTTCCGGACTCGTCGGGGACGGTGCGCCACAACGTCACGAAGAGCCTAAAAACGGGATTGGGAAAAACCTGCAGGCCGGTCGCGATCGGTTTCGATGAATTTCAGTTAAAGAGATGACTTTCAGTTGGTTATATGATATAGGTTACAGGTTCATTTGCCCCTGAAAAATAACGGTGAACAGGAGGCAAACATGAACGATGTTCGAATTGAAAAGTATCCCGAATTTTTCAGCCTTTTTTCGCTCATCCCCTATCATGCCAGAAGCGAAAAAGAAGAAAACGGTCATCTGGAAGAACCTGAAGGCCCCTGCCCTCTATGCGGTAGAGATGAGGGCTATTTCATGTACGATGAGGATTTCGGCTGCTATCTCTGCGCGAACGACTACTACAACATGTACTGGAATCCCGATGCCATCCTGGAAACAGACCACTTTGAAGCAGATCATTTCCTGCCCGGAATCGACCGCCAACCTACTCTACCGATTCATAACCATGCTGGGCCAGCAGACCGCGTCCGAAAAATTCGCTCATCTGGAAATCATCGAAGTGGAATAAGAACTCTTTATTGCCGTTTGTCAGTCCGGATCGCCACTGACCGGTTCTGGCAGGCCTCTGGCGACGCCGTGCCACAGGCCGCCCAGGCCCGCCGCCAGCAACGGGTAAAGCCGCAGGGGCAGAACGCCGCCGATCAGCGCCGCCAGGCTGAGCAGGGCCGAAGCGGCCCCCTTGGTGGAGCGGTAGATCAGGGCGTCGATGGTCAGCTTGGCCCGGTAGCGCGCCGAGAAGGGCAAGGGAATGTACAGCACCTCTTTGGCGGCCCGGAAAACCGAATAGTCCAGGGTCTTGGACAAAAAGTAGGCCGCGGCCAGCACCGGCAGCAACGGCAGAAAGAAGCCGCTAAGGGCGGCGGCGGCGTAGATCAGGGGGATGACGGCGTGGATGGCCCGCAGCGGAAAGCGGCGCAGCAACCAGGGACACAGACCCAACTGGACGACAAAGGACACGGCATTGACCCCGCCCCAGAAAAAACCGAGAAAGGAAGTGCGCGGGTCCTGCAGGGGCATGGCCGTCTGCAGACTGCGGTGAAAAGCGATGTCGAAGAGAACCGACAGCGATTGACCGGCGATGACCATCAGGGCGATCCGTCCCAGGGTTGGATCGCGGCGCAGCACGTCCCAGGCGAAATAGTCGGCCAGACGGTCGGGATGGGCATCGGCGGCAGTGCGTTCCGGCCCGGCCAGACGGAAGGCCTGCTGGCTGATAATAACGGCCACGGCGGTCAGAACGGCGGCGCAGACCACCACCAGTTCCGAACCGATCCCCTCCGACAACAGGCCGGTGAGCAGCCCGCCCAGCACCGAGCCGGCGGTGGTGACGGCGATGATCACCCCGTTCCAGCGCTTGCCGTCGGCGGTGGTGAACAGGCTGTTGATGAAGGCCCAGGACTGTTCGACGATCAGCACGATGTAGGCCTGGGCGAAGACGTACAGAACGAAGGCGCTGCCGGGCAGCCGGTGACGGGCGGCGATGGCGGACGCGGCCAGCACCAGACCCGATCCAAGCAGGGTGGCACCGTAGGTGGCGGCCGGCCCCAGACGACGCAGCAGCCAGCTGACCATCAGGGTCAGGACGACCATGGCCAGGGGCACCAGCATCAGGGCCTGGGGCAGGCGGTCGGCCCCGTGCTGGGTCAGAAAGACCGAGGAGGCCGAGGCGCGGACCATCTCGTAGCCCATCAGGGCCAGGGTGGCGGCGGCGGTGATGACCGGAACCGGGCGCAGAAACCTGGGTTTTACGGACATGACTCATTGTAACACAGATGCGAGCGCTCCAGCGACGGCGGCACCGGCCTGTGGGAAACGACAAACCCGAATTCATGTCTTGCACCGCTCTGCACACATCAAGACACGCTACAGGGCGCCCTGCCAGCCGATCAGCCCCAGGCAGGCTTTCGGCTCTGCCCGCAATTCCCGTATAATTGGTATTTACAAGGAAGTGAACCATGAAGAAAAGCCTCTTGTTCGTGACGCTGCTCTGGCTCGGGCTGACGGCGACGGCCGATGACGGCATGTGGATGCCCCACCAGATGAAGGATCTGAATTTGAAGGAACAGGGTCTGCGCCTGGACCCCGCCGATCTGTACAAAACCGACGGCAGCGGCCTGATGAGCGCCGTGGTGCACCTGGGCGGCGGCACCGGGGAGTTCGTTTCCCCCGCCGGACTGATCCTGACCAACCACCACGTGGCCTTCGGAGCCATCCAGCGCGCCTCCGACAAGGAGCACGACTACATTGCCGATGGCTTTCTGGCCCCCGACCGGGCCGCCGAGATCCCTGCCGCCGGCTACATCGCCGACGTGTTGCTGCACTACGAAGACATCACCGAGCGCATCCTGAGCAGGCTGAAGAAGAAACAGACCCCCTACCAGCGTTACAAGCAGCTGGAATCCCTGCAGAAGGAAATCATCCGCCAGGCCGAAAGCCGGGGTGCCGACTTGCACTGCAGCATCGCCTCCATGTACAACGGCAACCGCTACTACCTGTACACCTGCAAACGGCTCAAGGACCTGCGCCTGGTCTACGCCCCGCCGCAGACCATCGGCAACTTCGGCGGCGAGGATGACAACTGGATGTGGCCCCGCCACACCTGCGATTTCTCCTTTCTGCGGGCCTACGTCTCCCCCGACAATACCGGCCGGGAATACCACAAGGACAACGTCCCCTACCAGCCCAAATCCTTTCTGACCCTCAGCCTCAAGGGCGTCAGGGACGGGGATTTCTCCTTCATCATGGGCTATCCGGGCCGCACCTACCGCAGCTACAGCTCCGCCCAGTTCAACGCCGAAATCGAGGATCTGCGCCAGAAACTGGAACAGAGCCGGCAGGCCATCACCTTCTTCGAACAGGCCGGCAAAACCGACCGGGCCATCCAGATCAAGTACGCCTCGCTGGTCAAGGGCCTGCACAACGGTCTGAAAAACACCATCGGCAAACTGGAGGGCTTCGCCAAACGCCGCATCCCCGAGTTGAAACGGCAGCGCGAAGAAGAGTTCGTCGCGGCCATCGCCGACGGCAAGGACCGCCAACTGGCCCGGCAGAGCCTGCAGCGCATCTCGGACTTCATCGAAAACAACCGGAAATTCGGTCAGCGCTACGAGCTGCTCAACCGGCTGAAATCGCCGCGTTCCGGCGCGGCGCTGCTCGGACAGGCCTGCACCCTGTACAAGGCCGCCGTCGAACGCCGCAAGCCCGACATCGACCGGGAAGCCGAATACCAGGACCGGGAATTGCCGCGGCTGCGGCAGCGCATCCAGTTGGCCGAACGCAGCTACGATTTCGAAACCGACAAGGCCTATCTCAAGTTCATCCTGCACCAATACCTGGATAAAAGCGACCTGATTCTGCCGGCCGGCCTCAAAGAAGCCATGCAAAAGAGCGGGGCGGCCCTGGACGAACTGGTCGACCTGGCCTACGCCGCCACCGGCCTGGGCGATGTCGAGCGCAGACTGGCCCTGCTGGAGCAGAGCCCGGAGCAGTTGAAAAAAAGCGGCGACCCGCTGCTGCAGCTGGCAGCTGAACTCGACAGCCTGGGTCAGGAATACGAGAAGCAGAACCAGGCCATGACCCAGGAGCTGTCCGATCTCCGTCGCGACTACCTGGCCATCGCCCTCAAGTACGACGCGAAACTGGCCCCGGACGCCAACTCCACCATCCGCTTCACTTCGGGCGTCGTCGACGGCTACACCCCGCGCGACGCTGTCTACTACCGGTCCAAGACCAGCCTCAAGGGAGTCATGGACAAAGAGCAGACCGAATTCCCCTTCGCCGTTCCGTCCAGGCTGAAAGACCTTCACCAGCGCAAGGATTTCGGCCGCTACGCCGACTCCGAACTCGGGGACGTGGCCACCTGCTTTCTCAACACCACCAACGTCACCGGCGGCAACTCCGGCTCGCCCACCCTCAACGCCGACGGCGAGCAGACAGGCATCATCTTCGACATGACCTACGAGAGCGTCACCGGCGATTACTTCATCATTCCGGAGCTGCAGCGCACCATTTCGGTGGATATCCGCTACGTGCTGTTCATCACCGAAAAGTTTTCGGGAGCCGGCTATCTGCTCGACGAGATGGTGATCAAGCAATAAACGAAACTATTTCAGACTGTACTTGCCGCACTGCAAAACGGTGAAGCCCGATGCCAAACCAGAGCGGCGGGTGCAGTCATTCCGGGAAGGCTAGTCCGGGCCCGGCTTTTCATAGGTGAAGGCCTGTCCCAATTCCTTGAAGGAAAACATCCGGAAGGCCCGGCTGCCTTCGTAATCCAGAATCCGCAGATCGTCGGTTTCCCGGAGATCCTGAACCACCATGTCGAAATGACCGGCATACCTTTTTTTCGCTTCTTGCACAGGGATTTCGAAGGCCATGAACTTGGTGATCCCCTTACTCTCGAATTTCCGGATCAGGTTGTCATCCATGAAGGCCTTGTGAGATGTCAGATAGATCAAGGCACCGTTACCGGACAAGAGCAGTCCAGCTTTCATGCGACACCTCCTTTCACATCTTCGCTATCCCTAATATGATTGCCC
>CAYXHZ010000068.1:0-11064 GCA_964465065.1 uncultured Clostridia bacterium | reverse complement strand
CCCTAATATGATTGCCCATCAGACAAAAAACAATGGCAAACGTCGCCCTGCACCCGAACAATGCAGATTTACCGTTTCGTTTGCCTGCGAGAGCCGTACTTCTTCACGAATGAACAAAAAATATTTTCTTTAGTAGGCCTATTGGCATGGCCATTCGTAAAATAAATTGAAACAGGATACAATCGTTCGATGGCACGCTCAGCAAAACAACACGCTTGCAGGTCTGGAAATAATGCCAGGGAATCGTGGCGGATTCGAAAAGCTGGTACGTACAAATGGACAGTATTCGCAATAATCTGACGGATTGGGGCTGGAACGACTGGTTCGAATCCCGCCTGCAACACTCGGAAACACGATGTATCGCCCGGGTGGCGGCGGTGGACCGGGACCAGTTGCTCCTCTCGGATCAGACCGGCTCTTTCCGAGCCGTTTTGGCCGGTTCTTTCCGACAAAGCGGACGACTTCCCCACGAACTGCCATGCGTGGGCGACTGGGTCATCCTGGAAAGGCCCGCGCCGGATGGAGTGGCCCTGATCCGGGAAATCCTGGCCAGAAAGTCCTCTCTGCGCAGAAAATCTCCGGGAAACGGCATCGGCTACCAGATGATCGCAGCCAATGTGGACACTGTGGTCATCGTCCAATCCTGCCATTTCGATTTCAACCTCAGGCGCCTGGAGCGTTACCTGGTCATGGTCAAGGACGGGGGCGCCGAGGCGGTGATTCTGCTCAGCAAGACCGATCTGGTGACTCAAGAGCAGCTCGCTGCGCAGCTGGAACAAATCCGCTCGGCCGGTATCACCGAGCCCGTCCTGACCCTGAGCAACCTGACCGGGACGGGCCTGGACCGGTTCCGGGACTGGCTGCTGCCCGGCCGAACCTACTGCCTGGTCGGCTCCTCCGGAGTCGGCAAGAGCACGCTGATCAACCATCTGATCGGACGGCAGCGCCTGCAGACCGGCGCGGTCAGCCGCAGCGGCGAGGGGCGGCACAGCACCGTTCGCAGAGAACTGATCCCGCTGGACAACGGCGCGCTGGTCATCGACAACCCGGGCATGCGCGAGTTCGGCATCGTCGACGCCGAAAACGGCCTTGACCTCGGCTTCTCGGACATCAGCGCCCTGGCGGCGGCCTGCCGCTACCGCAACTGCAGCCACACGGGCGAGCCCGGCTGCGCCGTCGCTCAGGCGCTGCAGAACGGCACCATCGATCGCGAGCATGTCGACAATTACCACAAGCTCAAAGAAGAGTCGGATTTCTTCGATCTGTCCTACGCCGAAAAACGAAAAAAAGACAAGGATTTCGGCAAATTCATCAAAACGGCCAAAAAGAGCCTGAAAAAAGGCTACAATCAGACCAGATGAAACCTGTATCGCTCTTGTCTCTGACTGCCGTCGTCAACTACCTGGCCGGTCTGCACGGCTTCATCCTGGCCCTGATCATCCACCGCAAAAGCCACCATCCCCATGATGCCAACGCCCTGCTCTCCTGGCTGCTCGGACTCAGTTCGGCCATACTGGCCGGCGCCACCTTCTACAACGGCGGCGGTTTCCGGGTCTGGCCGCACCTGGTCGTTGCCTTCGATCCCTTCGTCCTGCTCATCCCGCCGCTGCTCTACCTGTACGTGCAGAGCCGGATCCACGGCGCGCTGCACTGGCGCATCGCGCATGCCCTGCACCTGCTGCCGGCACTGGTCAACCTGACGATCCTGTTCCCCTTTTACACCATGCCCGCTGCGAAAAAAATCGACTATTTCCTCCACCGTCTGCAGCACCCGCACGCCGTCGGCCCGATTATGGTGCCGCGCATCGTATTTCCCTTTTTTTACGTTCTGCTCAGCATCCTGGTCCTGATGCGGCACCGGCGCAGCCTGCCCAGGAACCCGCTACCCCCGCACCAGCGCAACCTGCTCTGGCTGTGGCACCTGCTGCTCGGAATCCTGGCCGTCTGGAGCGCCATCGCCCTGATCCACGTCTACATTCCGGTCGGCATCAGCGAGGAAGAATTCAGCCATCTCTGCAACCTGCTCAGTTCTCTGTTCATCTTCGCCCTGGGCTACCGGGTGCTGCTGCACCCGGAAATTCTGCATCGCGACATCAGCGGTATCGAGCCGGCCAAATACGAGAAAACCGGACTGGCCGAATCCGATGCGCAGCGCATCTGGCACGAACTGGAACTGTATATGGAAGCCCGGCAGCCGTTTCTGGAACCGACGCTGAGTCTGAAGGAACTGGCGGAACGCATCGCCGTGCCGCAGCACCAGCTCTCGCAGATCATCAACCAGAAGAGCGGGGCCGGTTTCTACGGCTTCGTCAACGGCTACCGGATCGACCAGGCCCGGCGCCTGATGGAGCGAAATCCCCAGGACAAGCTGCTGACCATCGCCTTTGCCAGCGGTTTCCAGTCCCTGTCCACCTTCAACCGGGTGTTCAAGGACATGACCGGGCTGTCGCCCTCCGGCTACCGGGAAAAAGTAAAGACCGTTTCCGGCTGATTTGGCCTGCCGTCCCCAAAATCATCGCTCAGCCGATCGGCTGGGAAGCGCCGTCCCTCCGTTTGCGGTTTAATCCGGAAAAATCGCCATGGAGGAAAATCAATGACAGCGAAGGTGAAAGGAAGCAGCATACTGATGATTGCAACGGTCCTGAGCGGACTGTTTTTTTGCCCCGTCCGGCTTGTGGCCGCCAAGGAGCCGACGGGCGCCATATCCGGCCGGGTCATCGATCAGGAAACCCTGATGCCCCTGCCCGGAGTGCTGGTCAGCCTGGAAGGGCTGAACATCCAGGCGGTCAGCGGAGAAAACGGGCAATACCAGCTCGATGGTGTACCGGCCGGCAGCTACACGGTGCATTTCCGCTTCACGGCTTCACGGCCCGTTGCATACCGGGATATTCAGGTCAAACCGGAACGGGTCACCCAGCTGACCGCCCGTTTCCGGATCGAGGTGCAAACCAAAGAGGAGCTGACCATCCAGGCCGGGCTGTTTCAGGATCAGGTCGAGGAACCGGCGCCCGTCAGCAGCTTCTCCCAGGAGGAGGTGCGCCGCAGTCCGAGCAGTTCTGGGGACGTGGCCCGCATCATTGCCACGCTCCCCAGTGTCAGCCAGCTCAACGACCAGAAAAACAGTCTCATCGTCCGCGGCAGCAGCCCCAACGAAAATCTGTACCTCATCGACAACATCGAAGTGCCGGCCATCAGTCACTTCCCCTTCCAGGCCAGCGGCGGCGGCGCCATATCCCTGATCAACGTCGATTTTCTGGATCAGGTCTCCTTCTCGCCCGGGGGGTTCTCGGCCATGTTCGGGGAGCGCATGTCGTCAATCAGCCAGATCCGCTTCCGTGACGGCAGCCGGGACCGTTTTCTCAGCCAGCTGTCCCTGGACATGGTCGGCATCGGTGCCGTAGCCGAAGGTCCGCTGTTCTGCAGACAATCCTCCTGGATGTTGTCCTTCCGCCGCAGTTACGCCGATCTGCTCACCAAGATGATGGAAACCGGTGTCACTCCGGGCTGGAGCGACCTGCAGGGGAAAATATCCTGGGATATCGGCGACCGACACCGCCTGGTCGTCATCGGCATCGCCGGTTGGGACGAAAGCGATATGGACGGCGAGGAAGCCCGCAAGACAGGCCAGGACTACTACGGACTGACCCGGGACAACAGTGCGACCATCGGCATCAACTGGTTCGCCATGTGGGGGCCGGGCGCCTACTCCGACACATCACTGGCCTTGAGCCGTGTCCGCTACCGTCAGGATTGGTCCTGGAGCTTCGACGACTCTGCGGCCATCGCCAACGATTCCCTGGACAGCGGCGTCAATCTGCGTCATCAGACCACCCTGACCCTGTCCGGCGGCCACCGTCTGCGCATCGGCGCCCAGGCCCAGCTGCTGCACGGCGATTACCGTTACCGCAGCGCCAGCGCTCTGAACCCGTTGGGCGAGCCCCTGGCCGCCGTCGACAGCGCCATTGACTTCAAGGCGCAAAAAGCGGCCCTGTTCGCCGACTGGACCCTGCCCCTGCCCGGTCGGGCCAGCCTGACCCTGGGCGTCCGCGGCGACTATTTCTCCAGCACCCGCAGTCTGGACGGGTCCCCGCGCCTCAACCTGAACCTGCCCCTGTCCAGACGGCTGAACCTGGACCTCTACGCCGGTCTGTTCCGGCAGAACCTGCCCTTGCTGTTGCTGACTCAGCACGAAGGCAACAGGGCCTTGTACAGCCCCCGCTGCCGTCAGTTGGGCGGAGGTCTGAGCTGGCGGATGGACGAATACAACCAGTTCACGCTGGCCCTGTACGGAAAATTCTACCGCCACCTGCCCGTCGATCCCAGCCAGCAGGATCTGTGCCTGCTGGACGAGCAGTTCAATCAGTACCGTTTCAGCAGCCAGGCCCTGGAAGACCACGGCCAGGCACGGGCCTTCGGGCTGGAATTGACCTGGCAGAAAAAAATGCACCACCGTTTCTATGCTTTGGCCAATCTGTCCCTTTCCCGTTCACAATACCGCAACGCCGACGGTGTCTGGCGCAGCCGGATCAGCGACCGCCGCTATCTCTTCAACCTGACCGGTGGCTACAAGTTGGGCCGGACCTGGGATCTCAGCGCCAGGTGGCTGATCGCCGGCGGCGTACCCTACACCCCCTTCGACGAGGCCGCCTCCCGGGCGGCCAACGCCGGAATCTACGACCTGAACCGGATCAACGCGGCTCGCCTGCCCGCCTACCACAGCCTGAATCTGACCCTGGACAAGAAGTTCTTTTTCTCGGCTTCCAGTCTCACCCTGACCTGCAGTCTGTGGAACGCCTACAATCACGACAATATCGCCTATCTCTTCTGGAATCGGGTGGAAAACCGTCTCGCCCAGGAGATGCAATGGTCGCTGTTGCCCGTACTGGGCGTCGAATTCGAGTTCTAGCCGATTAGCGATGGTTCGGATCGCTGAACTCCAGCAGGGAGAAACGGCTGATAAAGCCGTTGCAGGCCAGAACTCTGCGCGAAGCCAGATTGAGGACATCGCAGCCGCACTGGGGTATGAGCCCCCGTTCCAGGCTCAGATCCCTCAGATAGCCGATGATTCTTTTGGCCACACCCCGACCGCGCTGCCCCGGATCGGTCCACACGCCCAGATCCACATTGGGAAAGTCCTGGTGAATTCGAGTCAGAAAGCCGCAGCCGGCGAGTTGGCCTGCGTCATGAAACAGGAAGACGGATCCGGACTCCACTTCCCGGGCCAGGCGCTCTTTGGGCGCGAACACATCATCCTTTTGCGCCAACAAAAGCGGAACATCCGCCGAAGCTGCCGGCCTGACAACCAGTTCTCCCAAAGCCGGCGCTGCTATTTTCAGAAGATCCCGGTACAGACAGCCCAGGACCCGGTAGGGCCAGCCCAGGCGCAGGGCGGGATTCAGGATGGCCGCATCGAAGGTCTGGGCCATGATCCCCCGGATGTTCAATTCTTTGATTATCCGGCAAAAGATATCCTCACCCCGGAGTCCGTGTTGCGGGACGACGAAAAACTCATATACGAGTCCTGTTCCGGACACGATCGCGTAGGCCGCCGTCCTTCCATCCGTCTCGACGGCGATCACCCGCACCGGTCCCAGAAGGCCGCCGGCCAGGAATTCGCAGTAGAGATCCTGAAAACCCGCCAAGCCGAGCAGACGCATGCGTCGCAGGGCCTCGATCCGTTCCGGATCCGATCCGACGATCTTCATAGCGGTCTGCATCCTGCATCGGCTCATCGCCGATACCGCTGACGCACGGCCTGGTGGATCTCGCCGAGAATGTCTCTCAGGGTATAGCCGTAACGCCAGGCAGGGTAATGAGCCTGAAATTTTCGCACATCGGAAACGTACCAGATATGGTCGCCCGTGCGGTGGTTTTCTGTGTACGTCCAGTTTAGCGGACGGTCGCAGATTTCCTCGCACAGGGCGATCGCCTCGCGCATGGAGCAGTGACTGTGCCGACTGCCGCCGGCGTTGTACACCTCACCGCAGCGGGGCGCCTGATAAAATTGCCAAAACATGGAAATCAAATCGCGGGCATGGATGTTGTCGCGCACCTGTTTGCCCTGGTAGCCGAAGACCGTGTACGGCTCCCCCAGAACGGCGCATTTCATCAGGTAGGCCAGAAAGCCGTGCAACTCGGTACCCGAATGTCCGGGACCGGTCAGGCAACCTCCGCGGAACACGGCGGTGGGTATGCCGAAGTAGCGGCCGTATTCCTGCACCAGCAAATCGGCGGCCGTTTTGGAAACGCCGAAAAGCGAGTGGGTGGTCTGGTCCAGGCCCAGAGTTTCGTCGAAACCATGACAGGCAAAAGGGTGGCCCGGCTCGGGCTCCCAACGGGTGGCCTGCTCGACCAGAGGCAGCCGATTGGGCAGATCTCCATATACCTTGTTGGTGGAGGTGAAGATGAACACCGCATCGGGACAATGCTGTCGGACGGCCTCCAGCATGGTCAGCGTACCCAGGGCGTTGACCCCGAAATCCGTATGGGGGTCCCGGGCGGCCCAATCGTGCGAAGGCTGGGCGGCGGCGTGAATCACCAGGCTGATCTGCCGATGGTGCCGGGCGAAGAGCGCTTCGATGGCGGATCGGTCCCGGATGTCCAGGTCCAGGTGCTGGTAATTCCGGCAATTCGCCAGCAGTTGATCCCGCTGCCAACGGGTCGACGCCTCGGCGCCGAAAAAGTTCCTGCGCATGTCGTTGTCGATACCGATGACCTGAAAGCCCTGAGCGGAAAAGAAACGGACCGCTTCGGCGCCGATCAGTCCGGCCGCTCCGGTGATGATGACGGTTTTCATGTTGTGGGTCCTTCCTCCATGACGTTTTCACCCTGTTCGGCCGCTTTCCGGGAACGAGAGCGGATATCGTCCATGAAACGTTCGAAATCGGCGTGAATGGACGGATGCAGATCGGCAGCGGCGCGCGGGAGATTGTTCGAAAAGACCCGTTCCAGCCAGACCAGATGATCCGTCCAGGGGCGGGAGGCGATACCGTGGCCGTGCTGACGGTAGGCGGTCCCCAACCCGCCGCTGAACCAGAATGGATAGCGCTCGGCCAGCCTGATCTTCAGATCCCAATCGTCGTAAAGCAAAACAGCCGGGTCGTAGCCTCCAACGGAAAAATAAGCCTGCCGAGACATGATGAAATCCCGGGGGATCAGGCAAGATCGCGACAGCACATCGGGCAGAATGTTACCGTCGCGGATTGGAGCGTAATCGCTGTTGCGGCAGATCGTGCTGCGGTCCTGACGCACCAGCTGGATGTCTGAAAAGACGATTCCCTCCTGGCCCGCTGTAACCCGGGCGTCCCAGACAGCCATTTCGCGCCGCAGTTTATCGGCATCGCAGTAGTAATCATCGGCGTCCAAGGTCGTGAGCACCCGGCCGCGACTCTGTTCGATGGCCCGGTGTATGTTGCCGGGGACACCCAGATTTACTTTGGACAAACAGGGCCGGATGAATTCAGGATAGCGTTCGCCCCAGCGGAAAATCACATCCTGTGACCCGTCGTTCGAGCCGTCGTCGGCCACCAGAATCTCGAAATCGCGGTATGTCTGCCCCATGATGCTGTCCAGACATTCATCGAGCAGGAGGGCATGGTTGTAATTGGGTACGATGATCGACAGACATGGGGTCATTTCCGCTCATCCTTTCCCGAAACAGCGGCTACGGGATCGGTCCGGTTTTTCCGTAAGTATGCGGTCAACAGGCCCAATTCCACCATGTCGCTCAGGGCATCGGTCTCCAGCAGGTAGTTTTCCGGATGCGGGTAGAGAGCGCAATCCCGCCGGGTCAGGGCGTCGTGCCATCGCTCCATGATACGCTCGATCAGAGCGGGCAGCCGCTGGATGCTGAGTTCGCTGAAGGCCGGATTCCAAAGCTCCAGGCCGTCGTAGCCGGCGCGGTATTTGGCGTAGAGATAATAAACAAAGCTCTTCTTGTAATCGAGCAGGCGATCTTTGACCACCAGGTCCCGGGAGTAGTAGACTTTACGCTTCTCCTGGATTGCCCTCATGACCAGCTGGGTCTCCTCGTGGTAACCCAGGCGGTCGCCATGCATGCCGAAATGCGGTGAAAAACCGCCATACTCACGCAACAGGCTCTTGCGGAAGACGATATTGGTACCCATGATGTAACCGTGATCAAGCCAGCCGCTTTCGCCCATGTCGCCGCGTATGGCGTACTGTTCCCTGAACCAGGTCGGCCACTCGTCCTGAGCCATGGGCCCGACGGCTCCGCCGACGATGTCGGGATTGTGGACCCCAATGATACGCAGTATGGTGCTCAGCCAGTGGGGATCGGGTTGCGAATCGTCGTCGACAAAAGCGATATATTCCGCTCGGGCGCTGTCAACTCCGCGGTTGCGGGCATGACTCAGACCCAATTCGGGTTCGTATACGTATCGGCAGTTCGGGTGCTCGGACCGGAAGGTCCGCACGGTCTCTCGGGTCTCGTCGCGCGAGCCGTTGTCGACCACGACGATCTCGTAGCGGCTTTCATCGAGGGTCTGCCCGGCCAAAGCCTCCAGGCACTCGCCCAGCCAGACCCGGCGGTTGTAGGTGCAGATCATCACCGTCAACTCTGGTGGCGGCAAGGAGTCTTTTCCCGCTGGACTGAGCAGCGACCGCTGCCGCGGCGGCGAGAAGTGCCGGGCCAGGGCGGGAAAAAGCTGATGACGTTCCAATACCGCTTTGCGGGCGGCGGCAATGGCCGGCAACCGTTTGCGCCAGGTATCGTCACGCAGGGTGCGGCGAATGGTTTCGGCCGCTTCTTCCGGCTTGTCGATATCGATGCGGACCATCGAATCGGCCGGGAAAAAGTCCTCGATATTGGGACAGCCGTAATAGAACGGCAGAGTCCAGGCCAGGAAGCAATCGGCCAGCTTTTCGGTCCAGTAATCGGGGCCGCTGAAATTCTCGATGGCCAATGAATAGCGGTAAGGGGCCAGACCGGCCCATTTATCCTCGACCAGACCGAATCCGAGCGCCTGCTGCTCGGCGGCGTTGCGGGCCCGGGCTTCGGGATTGGTGATGTGGTGGATGCGGGTGCCCAGCAGTTCGAGTTCGGGCACGGTCCCGCTGACGGCCTGCAGAAAGTCCATCCGCTTGCGGTGTCCGGCCAGGATGGCCTTGGTGCTGGTGATCCAGGAAAGGACCGCCGTCTTGGCCGGAATTCTCGCCGTACGCAGAAAATCGAGATCGCGGTTGATGTGCCAGGGAACCAGCGGGTTGCTGCGCCGGTATTCCTGTCCGGAAAGCTGCGGATCACAGGTCATGGTCAGCCCCGCATAAGCGGGGTTGACATGCCAGGGTTTGAAGAATTCGACGGGCGGTTCCTGCACCAGCCGCACCACCTTTTCCGCAGGAAATGGCAATGTCTGCCCGGCTTGAGGATGGTTGAGCACCACGCAGAAATCGTAAGCGCCGCTGTCGGCTTCCGAAAAACGGACATTCCCCCACTCCCCCGAATGTCCCGGAGTCTGCGCCAGCAGATCGGGCCAGGACCAGTTCCGTACCAGACGGATAAAAGTCATATCAGGTCTCCCTTCCGTTTACGAACAATCCGGCCAGGCGCACATCGACCGCATGCAGGTGGGACCATACCGTCTCGGAACACGCAGCCACGAACTGCTGTCTGATCTGCCGGTAGGATTCGCTGCGGTTGATCACCTGCGGATCGTGCGGCGTTCGCCGCTGCACTTCCTCATGAGTCACGATACGGACGGCGGCAGCCAGTCTGTCCGGATCCAGGGCCACAGAGAAATGATCGCAGACTTTCGAGAATTCCGCCGTCATATCCGATTTCATCCCTTCGTAGGTCAGAATGGTCCGGCGGCTGTAGGAACGGTCATCCAGCAGCCATTTTTTCAGATGCCGCCCATAGAGCGTGGCCCAATGGGCGATGCGTTCGGCCGAAAACGGATCTTCCCGATAATAGACGAGTTGCGAGTACACCGTATCGACAGGGTGACGGTACAGGTACAGGACATTGCGCCGCTGGATGGTCAGTTCTTCATCGTGGCGGTGATAGCAGGTGAACCGGTCGGTCGTCCGGTAAAAGAACAGACGAACCAGGGAAGGGGTCTCGAAATACAGCTCCATGATCATGCGCAGCCAATGGCTGCCGGTGCGCGGAAAGCTGATCAGATATGGAAAATCGGGATCGGCGCTGAACCGTTCCACGATTTCCGGTCCGACCTGGATCGAGGTCTCGAGAGGGCTGATGAGATTCATGAAACGATCTCCTCCGCAGGCAATCCGATAGTGAAATCGTACGGCACACAGCTGTCCTCCCCCTCGTCCAGCGGGTGCCGGGTGTGCCGGACCATACCCTGGAGACGTGTCTGGTGCAGTCCGTATTCGATTCTTTGCCGGGGCAGGTAAAAGCAATTGTTGGCGACCTTGCCCAGACAGGCGTAACCGGCCGGCTGCAAAAAGCCGGAAACACGATTCTCGTCGGTGGCCGAGTCGGCTTCGACGACCAGCACCCGCGGTCGGTAGCGGTTCAGATCGAGCCCGCGCAGAACATCGATCTCCGTTCCCTCGACATCGATCGAAAGAATGTCGACGATCTGCACCTCATGGCTGCCAAACAGCCCGGACAGGGTGCGCAACGGTACTGTTTGCGGCGCGAATCCGCTGAAGTAGCGTCCGAAGCGGGTCCTGAATTCGGATTCCCGGGAGGCATCCAGGGTCGACAGACTGCCGCGCCGGTTGGCGAAAAAGGGCACCGCTTCCCGTTCGCGGTCCCCAACGGCGCAATGGCAGACGATCGATCCCGGCCGGTTCCGGACCAGCATGGGAATGTAATCGTCGTGAGCCTCGACACAAATTCCGTGCCAGCCCCGCTCTTCGAAGGTCAGGGTATTGCTGAAGCGACGGCCGTCGATGCAACCCACTTCGACGAAAAAACCCGTCTCCTGGCCGCGGAAGAGCTCATGCAGCACGGCGTCTTCGCCGTGCTGGCTGTAAAAAACAGGCGTTGACGTATCGATGCGCTTCACAGTTTCTCCCGATTGACCAGGGTCGGATCGAGCCAGGCGGTCACGAGTTCGGCCGGCGGCGTCA
>CAYXHZ010000067.1:9566-16768 GCA_964465065.1 uncultured Clostridia bacterium | reverse complement strand
GGTATAATTCCCCCATGCCAGGAAAAGAGGAAAGCGAACTCATCAAGGAGACCTGCCGGCTGATCCGCCTGGCCCGCTCCTACTGGGACGCCCACAACAACCACGCCTGCCGCACCCACCGGGACATGGCCATCAGGCTGTACGAGAGCCTGTCCAAAGAGCAGAGGGCGCAGGTGCCCCAGGTGCTGCGGGTCTGGCTGCGCTACCGCAGTGAGAAGTACTTCGGTCCCCAGCGTACGGCGCCGGGAAGCGGCAGAAAAAAAAGATCCGGTTAGCTTTCGGAGTCGGCCGCCTGACCTGAGGGAAACGCGCCGGTACCGAGACGATGCGCTCGATGACCGATTCGCCGAGACCAAATCTCATGAACCTTCGTCTTCCCGGCAAACGAGCCCGGAAAAATTCGACAGCATCCGTTCACGGCTCAATTCCACCGCTTCCCGTAAAGACGAAAAAGCGCCGGCATAATTACCGTACCGCTGTTTCCAGCGCATATCGGCCATTCAAGCCGCCAAGTTTCAGGCCAGGATGATCTTGCCCGACAGGCCGGACAGGCCGGTCTCGAACGCGGTCTTGAACTCGCTCATCGGGAAACGGTGGGTGATGACCGGCGCCAGGTCGACCCGTTTGGAAACCAGGAAGGCGTCCATCTGGTACCAGTTGTTGAACATGCGCCGGCCATTGATGCCCTGCAGGATGATGCCCGGGAAGATCAGGTCCTTGGCGAAATCGAGGGTGACCGGTTTGGAGGGGATGCCCAGCAGGGTGTAGCGTCCGCCCTTCTTGATGACCCGGAAGCCCTGGGCGATGGCCGCCGGATGACCGGACATTTCCAGGACCACATCCACGCCCTGACCCCGGGTGGCCTCGCGGACCGCCGTCTCGAAATCCTCTGCAGCCGGATTGATGACCCGATCGGCGCCCATTTTCACGCCCAGATCCCGGCGGTAAGGTGAAATTTCGCTGAGCAGGACCTGCGATGCGCCGGCGGCCTTGGCCACGGCGATGGCCATCAGGCCGATCGGACCGCCGCCGAGCACCAGCATGCTCTTGCCGACCGTTTCTCCGGCCATGACGGTATGCACGGCGTTGCCGAAGGGGTCGTAAATGGCCGCCCATTCGGGATCGATACCTTCGGGAACACGCCATAAATTGTATTCGGGAATGGCCACGTACTCGGCGAAGCAGCCGTCGCCGTCAACGCCCAGGATGACCACGTTGTCGCACAGATGCGCCTGGCCGGTGCGGCACAGGGGGCACTGGTTGCAGACGACGTGCATCTCGGCGCTCACCAGTTCGCCGACCCGGTAATGGCCGACATCGGCGCCGATCTCGACGATCTCGCCGTAGAATTCGTGACCGGTGGTCACCGGCGGCTTGATCCGGCCAGCCGACCAGGCGTCCCAGCTCCATATATGCAGATCGGTACCGCAGATGGCCCGTTTGATCACTTTGACCAGGACTTCGTTGCCGCGGATTTTGGGAATCGGAACATCGCACATGACCAGGCCGACGCCGGGTTCGAGCTTTCGCAATGCCTTCATGGTGGCTGACATATCGTTCTCCTTCGTTTTGGACCAGTTTACAGACAAATCATACTCAAAAGCGAGCCGGGGCGCAAGTCAGTTTCTGGCGGTCGCCAGAGCTTCGAGTCGGGCATCGAAGGCAGCTTTTAGCCCAGAGACCGTGGATTCGGGGAAGACGGCCTGGAAATTGTCGTCGCCGATCAGCCCCTTGATCTGGATGCCGTCCGGGCAGAAAATTTTGAACAGGGGCCGGGAAAATTCCGGAAAATAATCCAGCCGTCCATTGAGCGCCAACGCACGAACCAGTTCCTCGTCGACCGGTGCCGACAGGAAATAATCGAAGACGGCCGCCGTCTGGACGCAATCGTCACGTTTTCTGATTCCGGTCAGTTTCATGTTTCCGGTGCAGCGGCCGCCCCGGCCGGACAAAACGGACGTAGCGGTCGGAGCGGTCGGAGGCTGCAGGGAATACGAAATCTATTCGTATTGGTCCGCTCTAACGACCACAAACTCGCCGTAAGCGTCGCCGACTTCGATGCCTTTGGTCTGCTTGCAGCGGAACGAGTAAATTCCGGTTTTGCCGGCAGGATCGTATACCCCGCCGTAGGCCAGATCCATAAAGGCCGCACAGACTCCGCGGATCATGTAGGCCATCGGCTGCGTCGCTTTTCCATCCGCGAACAGGGCGGCGATATCGCTCTCGTAGTAATTGCGCGCCCGAACCACCATTTTGACGTTGGGAACGAGTTCGCTGATTTCGACGTCCGCCCAGCCCCAGGCCGTGAACACCGCCAGGGCGCCGTGCAGAACGTCTTCATTGCTAGCGATCATGGGTTTGACGATGGCGTCCCATTCCTTGGAGCTGATGATGCCGTAACCGGTATGGTAACCGCATTCGTGGGCGGCGTTGACCAGCAGCTCCGCGACGGCTTCCTTGAGTCCTTCGTCGTCGACGGCGTTGACGATCGAGTAGGTGAACTGGTTCCAGAAGTTGCCCGGCAGCTGGTTGACGAAGACGTTGAAGGCCGGGATGATGCCGTCCGGATTGGCTTCCGCCTTGATTTTCGACATGTCGGCGATTATTTTCTTACGATCGATAGCCATGGTGCACTCCTTACCTGCTCACATTGAAAACGGATTCGCTATCGCCGCTGACCAGACTCTTGCTTTCGCCGACCTGGTAGCTGTGCAGCGGCTTGCCGTAGGCCACGGCCCAGGCTGCGGCCAGATAACCGCAGCCGATCAGGTTGACGGGTTTGGGATTCTTTCCCCATTTCTTGATCCAGCCCTGATCGACATGGGCAGAACTCATCGCCACTTCGCCGCCGTTCTCGTCCGCTTTGCGAACCGAGTACCTTCCCAGACCCATGGCCGAAAAATACTGGGCGGCGATATCCAGTGCCTCCTGGGGCGAGCCGACAGCGTGTTTTTTGACGTAATCGCCCAGCAGCTTGTAAAAAGCGCTTTCCGATGATTTTTTCAGCACGGCCGGGCCGTCGGCCAGGTCCTGGGCGTCTAAGGCCAGTTGCGTGAACAGAGTCGCGTAATGATGACAGTGCAGAACGGTCAGCTGATCGTTGAGGTAATGGCGGTTGCTGACCGGATCGAAACGGTGTTCGCATTGTAATGTGGCCATGGCTTCACCTCCCGGAATTTTCATTGCCCGTGCTGGCCGGTCGGCCGAGAATGTCCTGAGCCGCCGCCTGGAACCGCGCCACAGTAACCGGGTCGTCGGGAATCTCTCCGGCCCGGGTGAAAGGAACCCCAGTCATGACGGCCAGACGCATACGACCTTTGAAACCGGCCGCATTGGTCACATCCGCATAAATCTCTTTCAGTTTTGAACCCATACGCTGCCTCCTTATAGCTATCGCAAGCTGCAGAATCAACTGTCCATCAGAAATGAGCGAACTGTATACTACGGGAGCCGATATTTCATGTCAATCGACGGCAATTGCGGTAGCCAGCCGAGGATTGTGCCCATCAAATTCAAAATGCCTCACCCGGGAGCGGCAATGATCCATACCGTCTCCATTGTCAGGGAATTTGTAAACTATCCATGCCATCTTTGTCGATAAAAAAATATTTTCGGCCCGACACCCGGCCGGCCCGAGCCCTGCCTTGCAGCCCGATTTTTTTTTATGTAGAATGAGTTGTTGAGCAAGCGTCGAAGAATCAGGAGAGACCATGAACAAACAGATCATGATCCGCGATCTGACCCTGCGCGACGGTCAGCAGTCCCAGTTCGCCACCCGCATGAGCCAAGACCAGATCGACCGGGTCCTGCCCCTGTACCGGAACGCCGGATTTTACGCCATGGAGGTCTGGGGCGGCGCGGTGCCCGACTCGATCATGCGTTACCTCGGTGAAAGCCCCTGGACCCGCCTGGAAAAGATCAAGGCCGGTATCGGCACGGCCAGCAGACTGACCGCCCTGTCACGCGGCCGCAATCTGTTCGGCTACAACCCCTACCCCGACCACGTCATCGACGGCTTCTGCCGTTATTCGCTCGAATCCGGCATCGACATCATGCGCATCTTCGACGCCCTCAACGACATCGACAACATGAAATCCACCATCCGTTTCGTGCACCAGTACAAGGGCCTGGCCGATTGCGCGGTCTGCTACACCGTCGATCCCAGGATTACGACCGGAGACCGGTTCAAGGCGCTGCTGCGCGGCCGTTACCTGCCTAAAAAGATATTCACCATCGATTACTTCGTCGACAAGGCCCGTCAGCTGGCCGACCTGGGCGCCGACATCTTCACCATCAAGGACATGGCCGGACTGATCGACCCCAGGAGCGCTGCCGAACTGATCCGCAAGCTGAAGGAAAACCTGAGCATCCCCGTCAACCTGCACACCCATTGCACTCCAGGCTACGGTCTGGGTTCCATCCTGATGGCCATGGTCAGCGGAGCGGACATCATCGACACTGTACTGTGGAACTTCGCCGGCGGCCCGGCGGCTCCGGCCTTCGAACTGGTGCAGATCCTGGCCGACAAGCTCGGTATCCACACCGGCGTCAATGTCCAGGCCACCGGACTCATCAACCGCGAACTGCTGGCCATCCGCAGGGAACTGGCCGATTTCGACAACTTCAAACAGTTTCCCAGCGACTTCGAACTCGGCCGGGACCCCCTGCCGCCCCAGGCCGAAGAACTGTTCGATGCGGCCATCGCCGCCGCCAAACGCGACGACTGCGACGCCGTCACGCAGCTCACCCAGAAAATCGAAGCCTTTTTCCGTTTTCCGGCCCCGGACGAAATGGTGCGCAAGGCCCAGATCCCCGGCGGCATGTACAGCAACATGATCACCCAGCTCAACACCCTCAAATTGGATCACCTGTTCGAACACGCCCTGGAACTGGTGCCCAAAGTCCGTCTCGACGCCGGCTGCCCGCCCCTGGTGACCCCGACCAGTCAGATCGTCGGCGTCCAGGCGGTCAACTGCGTCATCGACGAAAACAAAAACCTGCCCCATTACACCAACGCCTCGGTGCAATTCGTCAACCTGGTCAAGGGCAGCTACGGCAAGACTCCGCTGCCGATCGATCCCCGCTTCCGTCAGAAGATCACCGGCGACGCCGCCGAGATCCCCTACGACACCAACGCCCATCAGCCGCAACAGAACCCGCTCCTGCCCGAGCTGGGCAATGTCCGCTTGGCGCAGAATCCACGCGAGGAACTGCTTATGGAACTTTTTCCCAACGTGGCCCAGACCTTTCTGACCCAGCGGCGGGAAGCCGAGTTTGCTGTCAGCGAAAAAGATCGCCGCCTGCAAGCGGCCCAGCCTGACCAGTGGGACATGCTGTCCGATTGGGCGTAGTATCCCGCTTTATCGACGGGGCCCTCGCTGGTCCCATGGACCCAGAGGACATGGAACCGCTGTCCCCCGCAGTTTAAATCCAGATCTTCTTGAAGGTGGTGTGACTGCCGCAGTAGACGCATTCCAGGGCGGCGTTTTTCTGGCGGATGAACTCGGTGGTTACATGTTCGTTGTGGCTCGGGTGCGAAATGCAGGCTTCGTTGGGACAACAGGTGCCCTCGATGCCGTAGATCCGCGGCGGCGTGCTCAACTGCAGTTTTTTGACCACCTTGTTGTTCTCGATGACGTTGACCGTGCAACCGGCCGTAACCGCCGACAGACGCCGGATCTCGCTGGCGCTCAGGGCTCTCGTTTCCGGCAGAAAGATCAGGCCCTTGAAAACACCGGGTTCTTTCTTGGATTCGCCGACCCCGATCGAACCTCGGTACTGGTTGAAGTTCATGATGCGCATGGTCTTGAACAGATAATCCCAGATCTGTTCCTTGGATTCGCCCCGGCAGAAGCGGTCGATGACCACGCCGTTGGTCAGTGGGTTGATGCCCTCTTTGAGGACTTTGGGGCTGGAATGCGGCGTCTTCTCGACGATGAAGTCGTCTGAATGGCTGGACGGAACATTTGTCTGACCGTCGAAATCGGCGCCGATGGTTCCGGCCACGGCCGACAGCAGGGTGATCCGGGTGAACATGCCGTTGATCGATTGGATCTCCCAATGGTTGAGCGGAGTTTTATCCAGGAAAGTCGGAATGGTTGGAAATTCCTTGTGCCGGGGCAGGGGATGGTAGAAAAAAGTGTCCGGTTTGACCAATCCCAGAAAGTCCTTGCGGAAGGTGACCGCATCGCGCAGACTCTGCTGCCGTTTGAGGATTTCTTCGCCCATGCGTTCCAGCTGCGGGCGGGTGAAATAAAAGCGGCTGGCGGTATCCGGTTGGGCCAGGTATTCGGTCAGCGAAGCGAACTGCCGGACCTCGAAACCGTTGCCCTTCATCTGATCGATATACTGCTGCGGCATGGCCAGCTCGGGAGGAGCGACCAGGTCGACCTTGACCTCTTTGAACACGGTCAGGCCTTCGGCCTTGGAATGAACCGTACGGCCATGGTACAGGTCGCCGACCAGGGCGATGTGCAGGTGATCGGTCGAGCCATGGTTGTCCTCGATCAGGGTGAATTCGTCGAGCAGTTCCTGGGTCGGATGCTCGTGCTTGCCGTCACCGGCGTTGATGAAGGCCGGAATCCGTTCCAGACCGTTGCGTTTGGCGTATTCCCGTCCGCTGCGCTCCAGCAGGCGGCAGACCCCTTCCAGGCGGCTGCGGACGACGAAGATGTAGTTGCGGTAGCCGACCAGGGTCATGAATCCGTCGACATAACTCTCGCTCTTGTTGAACGACGAGCTTTCGGAGTTGAACATGGCCAGTTTGACCCGGTGAAATTCCGCCGCGTTGCGGAACGATTCGCGGGTGCGGGTGCTGTCTTCCAGGAAGACTTCGTAGACACCGAAATCGGGATCATCGATGCGGAAACTATCCAGAACCCGATGGTCCTTTTCGATCCAGGCTTTCTTCAAGGCCCGGGTTTTCTCGAACAGGTACAGCTTCTCGTCTTTGGACAGATCGGACGCCACACACAGGGATCGCTCTCTGAAAACGCTCTCGTTACGCCCCATTTCGGACTCTCCTTTTTGATTCGAATATGGAATTTCTCGCAGCCCAACCGACCGTTGAACCGGTTTGATTATATGAAAAAGATCGACACCTGTCTATATGCGGCGTGAAATTTCGGCAGCGAGCGGATCGTCACGGTTCTGACCCTGCCCCCTGCCCCCTTCCCTAAAGGGACGGGGGGCTCGAAACCTCG
>CAYXHZ010000067.1:0-9466 GCA_964465065.1 uncultured Clostridia bacterium | reverse complement strand
CTGAGCCTGTCCCTCCCCTCGAGGGGAGGGTCGGGTGGGGTCATAGCGGTCGGATGCTCAAACCCTCAGCAGCATCTCGCCCAGATGCCCGGCCGTACCGTCTTCATGAAGGTAAACGCCGCTCTCGGCCAGGCTGCCCTGATCCATCTGCCAGGCCGAGGCGACGGCGTCCACCGCCAAGGCGCCGATACCGGCATCGAGCATGGAAAGCAGGGTGCCTTTACCCTGGCTGTCCGGCTGCCAGAGCCGGAGGTTGAAAAAAGCCGGATCGGCCTCGTCGATCCAGCGGTTGCGGTCCTGGTCCAATTCGGCCAGTTCGGCAAAACCCTGTCCGGTCCGCGGACCGAACAGCTCCTGACCGTTCTGGACATGGCCGTCGCCGTTCTGGTCATGGACCAGGAAAAAGGCCCCGGACTGCAGAACCGGAACCTGCTCGAACTGACCGTCGCTGTTCAGATCGAAGGCGAAGGTCTGGGCGGATGGCTCGGAAAAGCCCGCTTGCAGCTGCACGACCAGCGGATCGACCGGCGCGTCGCCCAGGCGCAGGCTGATCGTTTCGGTCCGCTCGGTCCGAGAACTCAGTTGCAGGTCCAGGTTGAAGGAAAGCTCCCGCCCGTCGGCGCTGGTCACTTTCCCCTGGGCGCTGAACTGCAGGGCCTGCTCCTGGACGGTGCGGCTGGTGCTGCTGATTTCCATCCCCCAGCCCAGACGGTTCGGGTCGGCGCGCCGGTCCTGGCTCGCCACCGACTCTGGATTAGACGAGGACGAGATGTCCTGTGGGGTGACGATGGTCACCTTGAGGCCGAAGAAGCGCTCCAGGATCATGGCCGTCAGCGACAGGGGCAAATCGGATGCTACCCCGTCGACATCTGCCGTCGACCCGGACGCAGTGGATGGCAGCGTCGGCGCCGCCTCGGCTTGGGCGGTCCGGGTCTCGGTCGACCAGAAACGGATCGACTGCCGTTCTTCCAGCTGGCGCAAGGAACTGGACCGGGAGCTCAATTCGAGTTGACTGGCGTTGACAATCATCCGTTCACCTTGCCCTGTATTTCGGAGCAAAGCTCAGCGGACTTGAGCCTACAGCCACAGACTCAGACCGGCAACCAACCTCAGGGCACCGGGATCTATCGTCACGGACTGCAGCTCCCGTTCGCTCAGAAGGTCTCGGACATCGGTCAGAACCAGATGTCCCTCCTGGCCGATGTAACTCTGCGTTTCATCCAGCAATCGATACGGAACCCGGAAACTTTTGGCCAGCCAGCAGGATATGCCCAAACGGCCGCTGAGCGTTCGCGACAGGCGGTACTCGACGGCCAGTCCCAACTGTCCGACCAGACGGATATCGGAAATCTCCGCACGCAGCGGCAAGCGGAAAAGATCGAAGTAATACCGTTCGCCGCTGGCGGTGGCCGCCCAGCCAAGATCGCGGTCGAACCGGCCGTTGAACCGATGCAGACCGGCTCCGGCCGAGGCGATGGCACTCAGACGGTAGCCCAGAAAGAAGCGGCGGTTGAGCAGCAGATCGACGTGGAAGCGGTTGACATTACCGGCGGACGAATACATGCGACGTCGATAACCCGCTTCACCGTCGTACCACAGAAAATCGAGCCGGTACTGATTGTCGACCCGTAGCCGGGAAGTCGGCACCCAGCCCGCGGTCAGCGATAGACCCCACTGCGAGGACAACCAGGACTCCAGACCGAGGTTCAGATTGTACCAGGAAGCATTGCCGCTGAAGACGGTCTCGTTTTTTTCCATCATGCTGATGTAGACGAAACCGTCTTCGCTGGCCTCCCAGGATGAAGAGCCGGTCAGGGCCGGCTGTTTGCCGAATGTCGTCCCCAAGCCGGCCCCCATGTACAAACGCCATTCCAGCGCTTTGACCGATATCGGCAGCCAGCCGATCAGGATCAGTGACAGAACGATTTTTTTTTGCGGCTGTGCTGCCATCGAATCACCCTCTACTTCTTGTCTTTGGATGAACTGCCGCTGCCCGAATCCCCGCTGGAGACGGCCGAGCCGCTTGCGGTGGCATTAGCGGATGAAGTACCGTTCCCATAGGTTCCGTTCGGCCCCGAATTTCCGCGGCCATGAACAGACCTGAAGATCATGCTGCGCTCCCGGCTGGTCATGTTTGCCGAGTCGAGTTTCTTCTGGGGAACGATGATCGAATTGCTCTGCGAGGAATAGAGGATCTCGACCCGATTCCGGCTGGCCCACTGCCGATCCGGATTCCAGTCGTGGCGCAGCTTGATGGCCTGTCCGACCCCCTGACCGCTGCCCTTCTGGATCAGCTGCAGCCCCACAGGCTTGGGGGACTGCCCGCCGAGCGCCGGCTGAAGAGGCGGCAATTCTTTTTTAACGACCCGGTTCGGGGCGTACTCGTCTTTGTTGATGAACTCGTCGCTCTGTTCGTCCAGCAGCTGCTTGACCTGATGCGGATGGGTCAGCTCCAGTTTGTGCAGGATGGTGCGCACCGCCGTGGGCACCCCCTCGAGGTCGAAAGGCCGGTCGGAGCCGTACATGGCCTGGTAGTGCCTGCGCCAGCCGCCGATTCCGCCGTCGAGATAGGCGTAATAACAGGAAGGCGAGCCCCATACCCGCCACAGCCATTCCATCAGGGTGATCGTCGTGGGCGTGAAGATATCGCCGCCGCCTTGTCCCGGAATCCAGGTCCAGCCCCATTTCTTGAGGAACACCCAGGTGCCCAGGTGCGCCGGCGCCCAGGCCCATGGATAATCGGGGACCACGTATTGCTGCCCGTTAATGGTGACCAGCCGGCCGTTGTAGAAGGGTCTCCGGGTACGGTCCATGGCGAAATCGCCCCGCGGCTTCCAGATGTAGCCGAACATCTTGTCGTAGATCCATTCCCCGAACAGACTGCTCCAACGTTCGGCCCAAAGCTGGAGATGGGCGTGACGGACGATTTTGTCCGGCAGGAAGCTTTTCCCCTCGTGAAGTGCCTTAAAATGGTTGTTGACCCCCTCGTTCCACAGCCAGAAATGCCCTCCCTGAATATAAGGCTCCGCCGTCAAATTGCCGCTCTTGTTCACCAGGCAGGCGTTTTTGCCTTTCACAGAATAAACATGCTCCTGGCCGGCTTCATCGACGATCAGCAGGTCCGCCTTGCCCCAGTGACTGATGACCCGGGAACCGGCCTGCGGATCGACCCGGATCTCGACATTGGTATTGCGCGGAAACCGGACCGCCACATCCGAACTGACCAACTGCAGCATCTCCCGTTCATAGGTGTTGCTGATGACGTAGACGACGCCGGTCTCCAGTCTCAAGGTGGTCACGTTCCAGTTCTCGTAACTCAGCAGCGGCGCCAGAATGGTACCGACCAGCAGTTCGCTGTTCTGATCGATCCGGACCAAGGTCCCGTTACCGAACTGGATTTCGGCGCGCCCTTCCCCATTGGTGCGCAGAATATCCCCGCTGACTACCGGAAAATTGATCGTGGCCTGATGTTCGATGCCGTCCCGATTGGTGATGAGCATGCTGCCTTCCAGGTAGGATACATGGGCCACCGAGACAAGCTCCTCGGCGCTCAGCATCGTCCAGGACACCATCAATACGATCAGCATCAGAATCAGCAATCTTGATTTCATGTCATACCTCCCGTAAGCGTGACTGTACACTGAAATATGCAAGACAGCTGCCAGGATCCTGTGCTCGTTTTGTATCCATTTTAGGACAGCTCAGCCTGCAAAGACAGCCTGGAAATTGCGTCGGATCTGCTCGATCAAGGCGGCTTGGCCGAGTCCCTTGACCTCGGCCGCCTTTTGCAGGGTATGCGGCAGAAATTCCGGTGAATTGCGCTGCCCGCGCAGCGGCACCGGCGCCAGGTACGGGGCGTCGGTCTCGACAAACAGACGCTCGAGCGGCGTATCGGCGAGCAGTTCGCGCAACTCTTCGGCCTTGGGGAAGGTGATGATACCCGAAAAGGACAGATAGCCGCCGCGGTCCAGGATCCTGCGGGCATGACCGGCCGATCCCGTGTAGCAATGGAAGACGACCGGTCCGGAAAAATTCTGCTCGTCGAGCAGGGCCAGGACATCGTCTTCGGCCTGACGGGAATGGATGACCAAGGGCCGAGCGTGTTGGACCGCCAGCTCGATCTGCCGGGCGAAAACCCGGCGCTGCACATCACGCGGCGACAGATCGTAATGGTAATCCAGGCCCGCCTCGCCGACGGCGATGCATTTCTCGTTGGCCAGCAGCCGCCGAATGCGTTCTTCGACCCCGGCGTCGTAATCTTTGGCGGCATGGGGGTGGGCGGCGCACATGCCCAGAACCAGATCGTACCGTTCCAACAAGGCCAGCGTCGTAGCGATCGAGTCCGGATTGTAGGGATCTGCCACCACGACCAGTCTTTCATAACCGGCGGCGGCGCAGCGGGCGATGATTTCGTGGCGGTCCAGCGCGAAATCCTCGTCGTCCAGATGACAGTGGAAATCGATCAGTCCATTCATATCGTCCGCACTTGTCTCCCTGATCACATGGTGAACAGGGAAGGCTGTTCCTTCTCTTCGAACATTTCGGTCAACTCCTCGAGCGAAGGCAGTTCGCTGAGATCGTTGAGCCCGAAGTACAGCAGAAACTGCTTGGTGGTGCCGTACATGGCCGGCCGGCCGGGCACCTTCTTGCGACCGGTGATCTTGACCAGCTTTTTCTGCAGCAGGGTTTTTACGGCCTGGGTGGAGTTGACTCCGCGCAGGTCGGAAATTTCGGCGATGGTGGCCGGCTGCCGGTAGGCGACGATGGCCAGGGATTCCAAGGAAGCCAGGGTCAGACGGGAAGAAGTCTTGACGGTGAAGAATTCCTTGAGGCCGTCGTGAATATCGGCCCGGGTGACCAGCTGCAGGCCGCCGCCAACCCGTTGCAGGCACAGGCCGCGGTGCGTTTCGGCGATGCGTTTTTCGAAGCTGTCCAGCAAGCGTTCCAACTGAGCGATCTCCGTGAACTGAAAAAAATCGAAGAACCGTTCCGGGGCGATCGGTTCCTTGGCGACGAACAACACCGCTTCGATAAAGGCCAGTTGCCCGTCCAGACTGTCCAGCGACCAGTCGGCGCCGCTCACTGCAGCACCTCCCCTTCCAGCCTGGGCCAGACATCGATGTCCGCGAACAGTTTTTTCTGCAGGGCGGAGAGTTGCTTCTGCTTGACCAGTTCCAGCAGGGTGAAAAAGCTGACCAGCAAGTCCTGGATATCGCTAAGCGACTCCAGGTAGCGGTTGAAATTGAGGTAGCCTTCCCGGCTCACCAGCTCCAGAATTTCCTTTTTTTTGGCCTCGATCGAATAACTCTTGGCGCTGATGGTCAGGGAGTTGTCTTTTTCGCGGCGCTTGACCAGATTGATGAACAGTTCAGCCAGTTGAAAGGAGCTGACATCCTCCAGATCGTATTCGGTGGCCGCAAAGGAATTTTCCAGGGAGTCCCGGTGCCACAGCAGCAGGGCGTCGGACTCCATCTCCTTGAGCATGGAGCTGATCTTCTGGATCTTGTCGTACTCGACCAGGGAATGCAGCAGCTGCTGCTCGGGGCTGTCCTCCCCGGAATCGGCCAGGCGCGGCAACAGCGACCGGGATTTGATGTAGATCAGGGTGGCCGCAGTCATCAGGAAGTCCCCCTCCCGCGAGGGATTGATGGTGCTGCGGTCCTCCAGATGGTGCAGGTATTCCGAGGTGATCTCGGACAAACTGATCTCCAGGATGTCCATGCGACGCTTGCGGATCAGATGCAGCAACAGGTCGAGCGGACCTTCGAACTTGCCGGTGTGCACCTGGAAAGCGTCGCTGGCGAATTCCAGCTGGATCTGTTCCATTACCCCAGAACCTGGTTGAGGACGGCGAAGTAAAAGTTGACGTCCCGGGTGGCCCCGAGCAGACGCAGGATGAATTCCAGCACCGGTGCGATGATCCTGCCCAGGCCGACGAACCACATCAGGCCGAGCAGAATGAACATGCTGTACGGGCGGAGCCTCAGGTAGCCTTCCAGCGCCTGTCCCCTGAGCAGCCCCTCGACGATGCCGCTGCCGTCCAGCGGCGGGATGGGGATCAGGTTGAAGACCGCCAGGACGATGTTGAGGAAGACGATGAACGAAACCATGATGCCGACGATGTGCAGGCCGGCGTTCTCGTAGGGGATCAATTTGAGCAGCATGGCTCCGATCGTGGCCACGAGCAGGTTGGAAACCGGACCGGCGGCCGACACCCACATCGAGTCCCGGCGCGGGTTGCGCAGGTTGTAGGGGTTGACCGGCACCGGCTTGGCCCAGCCGAAAACCGGCATGCCGGTGATGGCCAGGATGAGCGGGAAAATGATGGTGCCGAACAGGTCGATGTGGGCGATGGGGTTGAGGGTCACCCGGCCCAGGCGTCGGGCGGTGGAGTCGCCGAAGCGGTCGGCCACCCAGGCGTGCGAGGCCTCGTGCACCGACAGGGCGAACAGGAAAGACAACAGCTGAATCAGATAAAACAGTACGCTTTTCATGTGTACTAAAGGTACCATAGACCCTGGGATTATTCAAGAAAAACCCGGACATGACGGCGGCCTCATCGCCGCCGTCGGCCCGGCCCGGGCTCGGGAACTGTTTCCAGTTTTCAAATAATGGAAGATATTCCCGATCCAATCGCAAAGGCGAACGCTTATACACTGAAGCGTAAACTTTTAGGAGGTTTCATGAATCGAAAACTTTTGCTTTCTCTGCTTCTGCTGTTGTTGAGCATGGGCATGCTGAACGCCCAGCTCAGCCAGACCGGAACCATCAGCGGCACGGTTGTCGCCGAGGACGGCTCCGCCATTCCCGGCGTGACGGTCGATGTCCGATCGCCGGCTATCGTCTTGGAAAAAATGACCACGGTCTCCAACGAAGACGGTCAATTCCACTTCCGCAACCTGCCGCCCGGCGTCTACACGATCACCTTCACCCTGGACGGCATGAAGACCCTGGTCCGCAAAGGAATCACGGTCAACGTCGGCGGCTCCACCAACCTGAGCGTGGCCATGGAGTTCGGCACCCTGACCGAAAATGTCGAGGTCTCCGGCAAGGCGCCGACCATCGACGTCCAGGCGACCGCCAAGACCACCAATATCTCGACCGAGATGATCAAGTCGATCCCGACCCGCAACCGCGACCTGGCCGGCATCTTCAGCCTGACCCCGGGTGTCCAGAACGAGGTTGCCCACGGCGGCGGCGAACGCAACAACGCCTGGAACGTCGACGGCGTGAACACCAACGATCCGGTCGTCGGCACCCGCGGCACGACTCCGGCGGCCGAAGTGCTGCAGGAAGTGGCCGTCAGTGTCGGCGGCATCGGTGCCGACCAGGCCTCTTCAGGCGGAGCCATCGTCAACGCCGTCACCAAGTCCGGCGGTAACGAATTTTCCGGTTCGGCGGCTGTCTACTACAACCACGAGAGCTTCAACGGCGACAACACCAAGGGTACGGTTCTGGAGGGCTCGGCCAGCGGCGAGAAATTCAACTTCAACCCGGCCGTCTCGCTGGGCGGCCCGATCGTCAAGAACAAACTGTGGTTTTTCGGCAGTTACAACCTGATGAAATCCGAGACCTACGTCCAGGGCTATCCTTACAACGGAGATGAGATCCCTTTCGACAGCCAGGAACCGTTCATCTACGGAAAATTGACCTGGCAGCCCGGTCCCAAGGACAAGGTCTATTTTTCCTACAACTATTCCGATCTGATCTACAACCATCGCGGGGCGGCCAACAATCAGGTGGAGACGTCCACCTACAAGCAGGACGGTGTCAATCACGCCTTCAACTTCGACTGGTCGCACACCTTCAGCAACAACCTCTTCGGCAGTCTCAAGTTCGCTTCGGCTCCCGTCAATTTCGGCATGCACACCAAAAACGGCAATGCCTACATGGAAGATTACCTCACCAGCAACGCCCTGCCCGGCTCCAGCGCCGGCTACTCCTCCATCTACAAGCGCAGCCACCTGCAGTTTCAGACCGATTTCACCCTGTTCATGGACGATTTCATCGGCCAGCACGAGTGGAAGGCCGGTGCCGACCTGAACATTTCCGAAGGCGAGCGCAACCTCGATTTCGAAGGCCCGGAATCGTCTCTGATGCCCGGTTTCCAGGCTTATTACATCTACTATTGGGCCGGCGATCCATTCTATGCCCAATTTTACAGCGATACTATATCCAAAGAGAAGATGCAGAACCTCTCCGTCTATCTGCAGGACACCTGGACCCCGACCCGCAAACTGACCCTGACTCTGGGTCTGCGCTACACCAACAGCAAGGGCATCATTCCCGCCCAGAACGAGGATGCCAGCGGCTACTTCCTGCCTGATTATTTCGGCACCGACTACCCGATGTCCAATTCGGCGGTTCTCAAACAATTCACGGCCATGACCTGGAACTGCCTCTCGCCGCGCTTGGCTTTCAGCTACGACTTCGCCGGCGACGGCAGGACTGTACTCAAGGGCAGCTACGGCCGCTACTACGAAGCCCTGCTGACTCAGTATTTCAACACGGTCAATCCCAACAGCTATGCCATGTACTCCGCTTATGTGGACAGCGACATCAATCTGCTGGATCTGGACAATTTCAGTCTGCCCGAGGCCGGAACGCTCGGCTACAACGGCCAGGAACCGACCGCCCCCTACGAGGATGAATTCACGGCCAGTCTGGAACGGGAACTGTTCGAGGACTGGTCGTTCACCCTGCGGGGAATCTACAAGGAAAAACGCAACATTATCGAGGACGCCGACACTAACGCCTTGGATATGGATGCCCTGATGAACGACGGTCAGCTGATCTGGACCAACTGGCAGAAAGTGCCGGTCTCGGATCCGATGACCGGCGAAACCTGCTATTTTTACGAGAAGATCAATCGTCTTTTACCGAGCAAATACGCGCTGATCAACATCAAAGGCAAGGCCCGCGACTACAAGGCCATGGAAGTGATCGTCAAGAAACGGTTTTCCAAGGGCTGGATGATGGAAGTTTCCTATGTCCTGTCCAAGCTCGAAGGGCTGATCAACACCAGTTTCAACAGTACCAGCGGCATCACCGGGTATTACGACAATCCGAACATGCATGTCAACGCCATCGGTCTGCTGGGCAACGACCGCCGTCACAACCTCAAGGTGCTGGGTCTGGTCAAGGGTCCCTGGGGCATCAACATTTCCGGCGTGGCCATGTTCAAATCGGGAAACCCCTATAGCCGCTCTCTCAACAGCGACGAAGAGGGTTTGACGCTCAAAGGTATATCCGATCAGGATATCATCGTCGGCTCCCGCGGCGCATACACCCTGCCGGATCAGTTCAATCTGGACCTGGCCCTGGAAAAAGAATTCAAGATCAAGAATGTCCGGTTTGCCCTGTTTCTGCAGGCCTTCAACGTTTTCAACTCCGGCGTGGCCGACATGGTCGAAACCAGTACCAGCAATTCCGCCCGTCCTTTCGGGCAGATGACCTCGATCACCGA
>CAYXHZ010000066.1:0-16915 GCA_964465065.1 uncultured Clostridia bacterium | reverse complement strand
GACGATGAGCAGGGCGGCCAGATCGATCCGCAGTCGCTCCAGACCGACCAGCACCAAGGGAACGACGACCGCGACAACCAGGAATAGCTGCGGCACCGTCATCGGAAAATTCCTGAATACTGCGCTTATTCCTTGACCGCGATGCCCAGTTCATCGAGCTGAGCCTTGGATACATTTGTCGGCGCACCGCTCAGCAGGTCGAGCGATGAGCTGGTCTTGGGAAAGGGTATGACGTCGCGGATCGATTCCTGGCCGCACAGCAGCATCACCAGCCGATCCAGCCCCAGGGCGATGCCCAGGTGCGGCGGCGCGCCGTAGCGGAAAGCATCCAGAAAGAAGCCGAATTTGTCGTTGATCTCGTCTTCCCTGTGCTGCAGCAGCTGGAAGATGCGCCGCTGCAGTTCCGTATTGTGGATTCTCTGACTGCCGCCGCCGACTTCGACCCCGTTGAGCACCAGGTCGTAGGCCACCGAACGTACCCGCAAGGGTTCGCTGTCCAGGAGATGCTCGTCCTCGGCCAGCGGCGCCGTGAACGGGTGATGGTTGGAATCGAGACGGTTTTCCTCAGCGTTATGGAAAAAAAGTGGAAAATCGGTCACCCAGCAGAAATTCAGAGCCCGGGGATCGGCCATGTCCTTGCCCAGGTGCAAGCGCAGCCGCCCGGCCATTTCCTGGTTTGCCTGACCCTGGCCGCCGACGAAAAAGGCGATCGCCCCGTCCTGGAGGCCGAGCCGGGCCGCGCAGCGCTCCAGACCAGCCGCATCGCACTTGAGCGAAGCCTTCAGGCCGCCTTCGCCCCGGCGTACCCAGAGCAAGCCCTTGCCGCCCCATTCCTGCACTTTCTGATTCAGTTCGTCAAGCTGCTTGCGGGACAGCGTCGCGCCGCCGGCGAGTACCACACCGACGAAGCGGCCGCCCGCGCTCAGGACGCCGCCGACGATCGGAGACTGCAGCTCGGCCAGCGCCGGACTGCCGTCGGTCAATGTCAGCGGGATGCGCAGATCGGGTTTGTCCGAGCCGTACAGGCTCATGGCCTCGGCATAAGTGATCCGCCGGAACGGCGTGACCAGCTGATGGCCCTTGAGGGCGAAAACCCGGACCATCATCTGTTCCATCATTTCGTAAATGAATTCCGGGCCGGCGAAACTCATCTCGATATCCACCTGAGTGAATTCGGGCTGACGGTCGGCGCGCAAATCCTCGTCTCGGAAACAGCGGGCGATCTGGTAATAGCGTTCGAAGCCGGAGACCATGAGCAGCTGCTTGAACTGCTGCGGGGACTGCGGCAGGGCGAACATGCGGCCCGGGTAGACGCGCGAGGGCACCAGGTAGTCACGGGCCCCTTCCGGAGTGGCCTTGGACAGGATCGGCGTCTCGATCTCCAGAAAATCCCGGTCGTCGAGCAGCTCGCGGATGACACGGGTCACCCGGCTGCGCAGGGCGATGTTTTCCTGCATGACCTGGCGGCGCAGGTCCAGGTAGCGGTATTTGAAGCGGATGTTTTCGCTGACTTCGGCGTGATCGCCGGGAAAGAACGGCGGTACTTCGGCCTCGGCCAGAATGCGCACCGTCCGGGCGGCGATTTCGATCTCGCCGCTGGGCAGGTCGGGGTTGACATCCTGGCGGGCGATCACCTGGCCGCACACCTCGAGCACCGATTCCCGGCCGATGCGGCGCAGGTCCTCATAGACCGGCAGGTCGGCGTTGACCACCACCTGCACCAAACCGCTGCGGTCACGCAGGTCGACGAACATGACGGCGCCGAATTCCCGCTTGCGGTGCAACCAACCGTAGACGACGACCTGTTTGCCGATTTCGCTTTGCCGCAGCAACCCGGCGAAATGGGTCCGTTTCAATTCTGTTCTTTCAGCCATGACACCAACTCCTTGCGTTCGATTTGCTTCTGCGTTTGTTCCAGCATGTTCTTGACCGTCACCAGGCCCTTGGCGATCTCTTCTTCACCCAGGATGACGGACAGCTGAGCTCCGGACCGATCGGCCCGTTTGAGCAGTTTGCCCAGACCCTTGACTCCATAATCGATGAGCACCCGCAGCCCGTGTCGGCGCAGTTCCTGGGCCAGTTTCATGGCCGCGGGCATCTCCTGCAGGCTCTGGTAGGCCACGTAAACGACCCGTTCGCGTTCCGTTTCCACCTCCGGCATGTGCAGCAGCACCCGTTCCATGCCGGCGGCAAAGCCGATACCCGACACATCGCCGCCGCCCAGTTGCCGGATCAGACCGTTGTAGCGGCCGCCGCCCAACAGGGCGTTCTGGGCGCCCAGCTGATTGCTGGTGATCTCGAAAGCCGTCTTCTGGTAATAATCCAGACCGCGCACCAGCATGGCGTCCTCCCGGTAGGGCACGGCCAGCTGGTTCAGACCGGCCTTGAGCTGCTCGTGGTGGTCGCGGCACTCGTCGCACAAATAGGCGCCGAGCAGCGGCAATCCCTGGGCCAGCTCGCGGCAGCCGGGCACCTTGCAATCGAAAATGCGCAACGGGTTCTTGTCGATCTTGCGCTGGCAGTCGCCGCAGAATCCCGGTCGCTGCGGTTCGGCCGCCGCCCGCAGAGCCTCCAGGTACGCCGGCCGGCAGGCCGGGCAGCCGACCGAGTTGATCAGCAGCTCCACGCCGCCGATCCCCAGTTCGAGCAGGAAGCGCTGGGCCGACTCGATCAGTTCGGCGTCGATGAGAGGGTGGTCCTCGGCGAAGATTTCCACTCCGAACTGGTGGAACTGACGGTAACGTCCCTTCTGCGGTTTGTCGTAGCGGAACATGGGGCCGATGTACAGGAAACGCAGGGGGGACAGGCTGTTGAACAACTGGCATTCGATGGCCGCACGCACCACCGAAGCGGTGTTTTCCGGACGCAGGGTCAAGGAACGGCCGCCTTTGTCGGTGAAGCTGTACATCTCTTTCTGCACCACTTCGGTCTCGTCGCCGATGCCGCGGCAAAAAAGCTCGCTGTGTTCGAAGACGGGAGTGCGGATTTCCTGGTAACCGTAGCCGGCGAAAAAGCTGCGGATTCTTTCCTCCAGCCTCTGCCAGCGAATGATATCCGGATAATGAATATCCTTCGTCCCTTTGGGGGCGTTGATCTTCTCCATGATGGACCTCTTACGAAATCAGTGCCCGAATCCGGCGCTCAGCACGTCGTACACCTCGCTCAGGTCATACGACATCACCCGGGTCGCGCCGACGACGGGCATGAAGTTGGCGTCACCCGACCAGCGGGGCACCAGGTGCATGTGCACGTGCTCCTTGATGCCGGCACCGGCGGCGGCGCCCAGGTTCATACCCAGGTTGAAACCGTCCGGCCGGAACCGTTCGGTCAGGATGGCGAGCGAACGGTTGAGCAATGTCCACATTTCCACCGCCTGTTCACCGCTGATGGCCGCGATATCGGCAGTGTGCCGATAGGGCACGACCATCAGGTGACCGGTGGCGTAGGGGTAGCGGTTCAGAATGACAAAAAAGGAACTGCCGCGGTGGCAGACCAGGTTTTCCCGATCGTCAGCGCCGGCCGCGGCGGTGCAGAAGACGCAGGCCTGAGCGCCGATGTGCTTGGAGATGAACTCCCATCGCCATGGGGCCTGCAAAAACTTCATGATGATTATTGTCTGGTCTTGTCGATGGCACTCTCGAACAAATCGCCGATGGTGGTCATGGACGGGCTTTCGGAACCGGGCTTCATGTATTTTTCGATTTCTTCCCGCTCGCGCTGCTCGCTGACGGCACGGAAACTGAGGTAGATGCGTTTCTTGTCCGGAGCCGTACTCAGGATCAGGGCGTCCCGCTTTTCTCCGGGCTTGAACATCTCTTCGGCCTCGGCCTGTTCGATGCGTTTCTCGTCCAGATCGCTCAGGCGCACAAAGCCCTCGATATGCCGGGATATTTCCACCCGGATGCCGCGATCCTCCACCTTCTTGACGATGACGGGGATGATGTTGCCGGGCTTGTTCTTGGCGAAGAAATCGTCCCACTCGCGGTCGAAGACCTGCTTGTAGCTCAACCGGACCTTGTTGTTCTGATCCAGGCTCTTGCCGGCGATCATGGCCTCGATGGCCTCGCCTTCATGGAAAAATTCCTTGGGACTGTCGATACGGAAATAGGTGATGTCGGAAATCTTGATCACGCCTTCGACGCCCGCTTCCAGTTCCACGAAAACCCGGGAGTTGAGCACCTTGCGCACCGTGCCCTTGACGATCTCGCCGGTGATGCGTTCCTGGATGTAGCGGTCCTCGGGACGCATCTCCAGCTGTTTGAGACCCAGCTTGATTTTGCGTTCCTCTTTCTTGACCTCGATGACCTGGACCCACAACTCCTCGCCGACGGCCACGTACTCTTCCACATTCTTGGGGCGGCCTTCCCAGGTCAGATCGGAAATGTGCAGCAGACCCTCGATGCCATCCTCGAGCTCGATGAAAGCACCGAACTCGACGATCTTGACCACCTTGGCCTGCAGACGCTTGCCCACCGGGTAGCGGCTCTCGATATCGGCCCAGGGATCGGGGTATTTCTGCTTGATGCCCAGGGAGATGCGCTGCGTCTCGCGGTCGACTTCCAGAACCAGCACCTCGACCTCGTCGCCTTTGGCCAGTTTTTCCTTGGGATGGTTGACCCGACCGTAGGAGATGTTGTCCTTGTGCACCAGGCCGTCCACGCCGCCGACATTGACGAAGGCGCCGTAATCGGTCAGGCTGGAGACCACGCCCTTGACCAGTTGACCGACCTTGAGGGTGTCGAAAATCTGGTCCATCTTCTCCTGGCGTTCTTCCTCGAGCAGAACCCGCCGCGACAGGACGGCGCTCTTCTCCTTGGAATTGATGCGCAGGATACGGAACTCGTACTCCTTGCCGATCAGACCGTTGGGATTGCGGACCTTGCGCACATCCACCTGGCTCATGGGCAGAAAGAGTTCGACGCCGGCGTCGACCACGAAGCCCTTGTTGTCGGGGCTGACCCGGACGATACGGCCGGTGACCAGCTGCTGCTTTTCGAAAAGATCGGCGATGCGGTGCCAGCCGTCGCGGCGATCGACCTCACGCTTGCTGATGACGATGTAGCCTTCCTTGCGGTTGACGCTCTTGCACAGAACGCGGATCTTGTCGCCGACCTGGTACGGACAGTTGCCGTGCCAGTCCAGAAGCTCTTCCTTGGGCAGGTTGCCTTCGGTCTTGTGGCCGATGTCGACGATGACCCGGTCGCCGTTGAAGTCCACGATCGTACCCTCGACCGGGGTGTTGAAATCGACGTTGCGCGTACTGTACTCCTCCATCATCTGTGAGAAGTCTTCTATCGGTTCGTTCTCATCGGGTTTACGGATTTCGTTGTCCATGGGCACACTCCTTAACTCTACGGTTTATTTCTTGAATTATAGATTTGACTCGATCGATTTCCAGCGGCGGCGTCGAAGCTCCGGCAGTGATGCCCAGGCGGTCGATGGGCCGGGAAAAAATCTGTTCGCCGAGCGGGCCGATATCCCGGCTCGACTCGATGTGCACGGTGTTGGAGTTGCGCTTTCGGGCGATCTCGACCAGCTTCATGGTGTTGGACGAATTCCTGCCGCCGATGACTACCAGGCAATCGACGGTCGGAGCCAGTTCCTTGACGGCCTGCTGGCGAACCCGGGTGGCCGCGCAGATGGTATCGTGCACCTGGAGTTCCCGACTGCGCCGGCGCAGAATGTCGACGATACGCGCAAAGAAATCTCCATCCAGCGTGGTCTGGGCCACCACCACCCGGGACAGTCCGGGCTCGAGTCCCTCGGCCTGCGCTTCGCTGTTGACCACGACGGCCCTTGCACAGTGGCTGCGGCTGGCCTGCACCTCGGGGTGGGTCTCGTCGCCGACGATAACCAGCTCATAGCGGCCGGTATCGATGCTCTTGACGATCTCGTGGATTTTCTTGACCAGCGGGCAGGTGGCATCCAGCCAGGGCCCGCCCAGTTCGGCCAGACGTTTCTCCACCTGGGCCGGAACGCCGTGGGTGCGGATGACCAGGGTCTTGGTCCGGTCCCAGTCGTCGAGGCTGTCGATGGATTCGATCCCCTTGGCGGACAACTCGTCCAGAACGGCCCGGTTGTGGATCAGTTCACCGAAAATCTGTATGGAACGCCCTTCCTCATGCATGGAGTCGATGAGTCCGAGCGCGCGTTTCACTCCAAAACAGAATCCTGCTTCTTGTGCGATGTAAATTTCCATATACTTGAAATGGCTTATATTAAACCTTTTACCGCCCCTTGTCAAATCAGCGGCCGCCTCGCCGCAATCCGCAACCAGGGTTGCCAAAACGCTCCGTCCATCTATATTTTTTTGATTTTTTTTTCAAAGCGTTATCGTACACATTGCTTTTCGCTTTGCGTCTGACATAAAATCCTGGCATACAAATCAGTCAGAAAGATCGAGCGCGAATTCCAGCGCTTGTCGCGGAGGTCGGCCATGAAAGGAATCGCCATCGGATTGCTGCTGCTCGGCGGCATGTTTCTCCTGCCCGGTGGGCAGGCACCGACCCAGGACCATGACCGGGTCATCCGGGCTATACCGTTTTACGAGGTCGAATTGGAGGACGGATTCTGGGGCGACCGTCAGGACACCCTGCGCCGGGTCACCATCCGCCACATGCTCGAGCAGTGTGAAAAAACCGGTCGTCTGGACAATTTCGACCTGGCCGCCGCGGCCATGAAGGGAGAAAAGCCCGGAACTTACCGCAGCCGCTACCCCTTCGACGATTCCGATGTCTACAAGGTCATCGAAGCCGCCGCCTACCTGCTGCACCAGCGAGCCGACCCCGAACTGGACGCGGCCGTCGACCGGGTGATCGCCCGTATCGCCGCCGCCCAGGAGGCCGACGGCTACCTGTACACGGCCCGAACCTTCGGCGGAAAGCCTCCGCAAGACTGGGTGGGACCGAGCCGCTGGTCCAGTCTGTACCTGAGCCATGAACTCTACAACATCGGCCACCTGATGGAAGCGGCCGTGGCGCACCGATTGGCGACCGGCAAGCTGAACCTGTGGAAAATCGCCGCAGCGGCCCTCGATCTGGTTGCCCGGGAATTCAGGCCGGGCCGGCGCAGCGATCCACCCGGACACCAGGAAATCGAACTGGCCCTGATCAAATGGCACGGCGTCAGCAACGATCCCCGCCATCTCGAGCTGGCCCGTTTCTTTCTCGACGCCCGCGGACAGCACTTCGGCCGTCAGTCCTACGGCGAATACTCCCAGGACCATCTTCCGGTCGGCGAACAGGAGAAAGCGGTCGGTCATTCGGTGCGGGCCATGTACATGTACACGGCCATGGCCGATCTCTTGGCCCGCGGCGACCGCCCCGACTACCGCCGCGTGCTGGAAACCGTCTGGCAGGACGTCGTCGGCAGCAAACTCTACCTGACCGGCGGTCTGGGTTCGGACGGTTCGTTCGAGGGCTTCGGACCGGCCTACCACCTGCCCAACGCCAGCGCCTACGCCGAAACCTGCGCCTCGGTAGCCGCCTTCTTCTGGCAGCAGCGCATGTTTTTGTCCAGCGGATCCAGCCGCTACGTCGACGTCATGGAACGCATGCTCTACAACGGCATCCTGTCCGGCATCAGCCAGTCCGGCGACCGCTTCTTCTACACCAACCCCCTGGCCTCCCAGGGCCGGGAGCAACGGACAGCCTGGTTCGGCTGTGCCTGCTGCCCGCCCAACGTTTCCCGGCTGATCGCCTCCCTGGGCGGCTACCTGTACGCCGTCGGGAACGACAGTCTGTTCATCAACTTCTTCGCGCAAAGCCGGGCCCGGTTCACTTTTCTGGACCAGACCTGGACGGTCCGGCAAGACACCCGTTACCCCTGGGAAGGCCGGATCCGCATTCGGATCGACCCGCAACGGCCGACTGCGGCCACGCTGCGGCTGCGCATCCCCGGCTGGGCCCGGGGCGAACCGGTTCCCTCCGACCTCTACCGCCAGAAGAGCCCGGATGAACCCGGCAAAATAAAGCTGAGCGTCAACGGCGAGAATCAAAAATACCGAATCGTCGACGGCTACGCCGAAATCCGCCGCGACTGGCAGGGCGGCGACCGAATCGAACTGGAGTTGCCGTTGACCATACACCACGTCCAGGCCCATCCGGCCGTGGCCGCCGACCGCGGCCGCCTGGCCGTCGAACGCGGGCCTCTGGTCTACTGTCTGGAGGGCCCCGACAACGGCGGACAGGTCGACGGCCTCTCTCTGCCGGTTGCGGCGGATTTCCGCGTCGCCACCCAGGACAAGCCCATCTCGGCCACGACGATCATCCAGGCCGAGGGCCGGCAACGGGATCCGTCGCGAATACTGACGCTGACCTTCATTCCCTACTTCAGCTGGGCCCAGCGCGGACCGGCCAGCATGGCCGTCTGGATTCCGAGCGACAATTCCACGGCGCTGATCGGCGATTACCCGCTGCGTCCGGTTCCCTTCAAGCAGATCGAGCTCCGCGATTCCTTCTGGCTGCCCCGTCTGGAAACCAACCGCTCGGTCAGCGTTCCCCTGGCTCTGCAACGCAACCGGGAGACCGGCCGGGTGGACAATTTCCGCAAGGCGGCTCATGAAATGAAGGGTGCCTTCCAGGGTCGGCGCTTCAACGATTCCGACGTCTTCAAGGCCATGGAGGCCGCAGCCTGTACCCTGATGCACAAACCGGACGAGAATCTGGCCCGAAACCTGGAAGAACTGATCACCCTGGTCGGCCGGGCCCAGGAAGCCGACGGCTACCTGTTCACCAGCCGCAGCATCGACCCCGCCCATCCAGCCCCCGGTTCCGGCACCGAGCGCTGGTCCAACCTGCGCGTTTCCCATGAACTGTACAACATGGGGCATATGTACGAGGCGGCGGTGGCCCACTACCAGCTCAACGGTTCGAGACGTTTTCTGGACATCGCCGAAAAGAACGCCTCCCTGCTGCTGAAAACCTTCGGACCGGATAAACGACGCGCTTTTCCGGGACACCAGGAGATCGAGATCGGCCTGGCCAAACTCTACCGGGTCACCGGCAGGAAGGCTTACCTCGATCTGGCACGCTTCTTCCTCGACGAGCGGGGACATTACCACAACGGCGAGACCTATCCCCCGGACAGCCCCTTTTCCACCTACAATTCCGAAGAGTACCTGCAGAACCACAAACCGGCGCTCGAGCAGACGGAAGCGATCGGTCACGCAGTGCGGGCCATGTACATGTTCGCCGCCATGGCCGATGTGGCCGCCCTGGGCGAAAACCCGGACTATGGCGCCGCCGGGACCCGCTTGTGGCAGGATGTGGTCGGCAGGAAAATGTACCTGAGCGGCGGTGTCGGCGCCCGGGCCGATGCGGAGGCCTTCGGGGCGGCCTACGAACTGCCCAACGAATCGGCCTACGCTGAAACCTGCGCGGCCATCGGCAACGTAATGTGGCAGCAGCGCCTGTTCCTGCAGCACGGCCACGGCGACTATGTCGACGTGCTGGAACGGGTCTTGTACAACGGCCTGCTGTCCGGGGTATCCCTGGACGGCCGGAGCTTCTTTTACGAGAACCCGCTGGCCAGCGACGGCGGCTACCAGCGCAGCCCCTGGTTCGAAGTGGCCTGCTGCCCGCCCAACATGACCCGCTTTCTGCCCTCGATCCCCGGCACCATCTACGCCACCCGCGGCGAAGACGAACTCTTCGTCAACCTGTTCATCGCCAACCGGGCGCGCATCGAACTGGCCGGGCAGGAGACCGAGATAGAAATGACCGGCCTTTACCCCTGGGACGGCCGCATCGAGTTGACCGTGCGAAGCGGCAAGCCCCGACCGTTCACGATCCGCCTGCGCATCCCCGGCTGGGCCCGGGAGATCCCCGTCCCGGGCGGACTGTACCGCTTTTGCGACAGCCCGGCTCCGGCAGCCGTCCTGCGTCTCAATGGTGAAATTCTGGAAGCGGGAATCGACCAAGGCTACATCGCGGTGCGTCGTGTCTGGCAGGCCGGCGACCGCCTGACTTTGCTGCTGCCCATGCCGGCGCGCCTGATCGCCGCCCATCCGGCCGTCGCCGCCGATATCGGCCGGCTGGCCTGGCAGCGCGGCCCGCTGGTCTACTGCCTGGAGAGTGCCGACAATCCAGTCGACCTGTCCAAACTGGTCGTCAGCTCGGCAGCCGAAAAAATCGGCTGGTCACCCAAACTGCTGGGCGGGGTGATCACCCTGCAGGGCCAAGCGGAGCTGGAGGGTGAAAAGGTGCCGATCTGCGCCGTGCCCTACTACGCCTGGGCCAACCGCGGCGCCGGCGCCATGCGGGTCTGGCTGGCCGCCTCCGCGGCGGCCGCCACGATTAAACCGCCCGGGAAAGACTGCACTCGGGCGGCGCCCTGAGCGGCTGTTTTTATTTTTTTACGGCCATAGTTGTCAAAAACGGAAAAGCACTACATTCTTTGGGGATTTACCCGGGCCCTTCGGCTGAAAACCGGCTCGACGGCCCGGCTCGGGAGGTGAACATGACACTTCGGATTGCAAGTATCATCATCGCGCTGCCGCTTATTGCGGCGGCTCAGGAGGTAAACCCCATGCTCAAATTAGATCCTTTACCGTACGCATATCAGGCTCTGGAACCCCATATCGACGCCAAAACCATGGAAATCCATTACAGCCGCCATCACAAGGCCTACTTCGACAACCTGGTCAAAGCCGTAAGCGGCACCGCCCTGGAGGGCAAAAATATCGATCAGATTCTGGCCGAAGTCGGCAAATGGCCCGATGCCGTCCGCAACAACGCCGGAGGTCACTGGAACCACAGCCTGTTCTGGACCCTGCTGTCTCCCGCAGGGGGTGGCCAGCCACAAGGCAACTTGGCGGAACGGATCGTCAACGAGTTCGGATCCTGGGAAGGTTTCAAGGAAGAATTCAAAAAGGCGGCCCTGAGCCGCTTCGGCAGCGGCTGGGCCTGGCTGGTTCTGGGCAGGGACGGTCGTCTGTTCATCAGCTCGACCCCCAACCAGGACAACCCGCTGATGGACCTCGCCGATCGGCCCGGCATTCCGCTCTTGGGCCTGGACGTCTGGGAGCATGCCTACTACCTGAAATACCAGAATCTGCGCGCCGCATACGTCGACGCTTTCTGGAACCTGGTCGACTGGCGGCAAGTGGAACGGAGACTGGAACAGGCCGGCAAACCGTAAACGGTTCTTGTCAGCGGAAGAGCAAATCCGCGACGTGCGGCATGCCCCATAACGACGGATCGACCCGTTCTTCAATTTTTCCGGCCAGCCGGGCCGCCTCCTCGATACGGGGACGGATGACCCGGCTGCAGTAGCGGGCCGCCTCGGCCTGAGCGACGAACTGTTTCAGTTTTTCGTTGTCGTCGTCGAGTGCGGCCAGCAACTCCATGGCCCGGTTGATTTTCTGGGTGAACTTGACCAGAAAACCCTTCTGACCGGCCAGCAGCTCGGGTTGATCTTCGAGCAGATCCTGGGGGAAACCGCGGATATTGGCCAAAAGCAACTGCTGGTTTTTCATGGCCGCCGGGATGCAGCAGCCGCGCAGCATGGCACGCGTCACCCGCAGCTCCATTTCCACCGTCTTGATGTACATCTCGGTCTTGATCTGCGCCCGGGCCAGAATTTCGTCGCGGCTGAGCAGCTGGTGACGTTCGAACAGAGCGATGTTCTTCTCCCGGCTCAACAGGGCCACGCTGTCCGGAACGCTGCCGGCGCTCTGCAGCCCGCGCCGCACCGCCTCGTCCCGCCAGTCGCGGCTGTAATTGTCGCCGTCAAAGACGATCCCTCTGTGCTCCTGCAGCATTGTCTGCAAACGCTCCAGTCGGATGGTATCGTTACCGGCGTTCTGCAGGGCGGCGCTCACTTCGGCCAAACCGTCGGCGACCATCAGGTTGATGACCGCGGTCGGAAAGGCGATGGACGCCGATGATCCGGGCATTCGGAATTCGAACTTGTTGCCGGTGAAGGCCACCGGCGAGGTGCGGTTGCGGTCGGAGCGGTCCTGCTCGAAAGCCGGAATGTAGGCTTCGAACTGCAGCGGGTCGCGACGGCGGGCTCCTTCACGCCAGAAACGCGGCGCGTCGTCCAGGATGGCAGCGAGCTCTTCCCCCAGATAGACGGAGATGATCGCCGGCGGCGCCTCGTGCCCGCCCAGGCGCAATTCGTTGCCCGGCGAGCTCAGCACCGACAGCAGCAGGTCGTGATGCCGCTCCAGACCGATCAGAAAGCCGCACATGACGGCCAAAAAGGTCAAGCGGCTCTTGCGGTTTTTCCCCAGGGAAAACAGGTTGTGTCCCTGATCGTCCATCAGCGACCAGTTGACGTGCTTGCCGCTGCCGTTGAAAAAGTAAAATGGCTTTTCGTGCAGCAGGCAGACCATCCGGTGGCGGCGGGCGACGCCGCTCAGGGTCTCCATCAGCAACTGGTTGTGATCGGCGGCCAGATTGGCCTCTTCGTAGAGGGGGGCGATTTCGAACTGGTTGGGAGCGACTTCGTTGTGACGGGTTTTGATGGGAACCCCCAAACGGGTGGCCGCTTCCTCGACATCTTCCAGGTAGGCCAGGACCCGATCGGGAATGGTGCCGAAATAGTGATCGCCCATCTGCTGGCCGCGGGCCGGACGGGCACCGAAAATGATCCGGCCGCAGGTGCGTAAATCGGGGCGCTGCAGGTACTGTTCCTCGGCCACCAGAAAAAACTCCTGCTCCGGACCGATCATGTTCTTGACCCAGCGCCTCCGGACGCCCAGCGAACGCAGCAAGAGCAGACTCTGATGGTTGATGAGCCGCAGAGAACGCAACAGCGGCGTTTTCTTGTCGAGCACCTCGCCATGGTAACCGAAATAAACGGAAGGAATGACCAGCACCGAACTCTTGGAGTTGCGGACGATGAACACCGGAGAAGAAGGGTCCCAGGCCGTATAGCCGCGGGCCTCGAAAGTGGAACGCATACCGCCATGGGGAAAGGACGACGAGTCGGATTCGCCCTTGATCAGATCCTGGCCGCCGAAACGGCTGATCACCCGGCCCTCGTCGTCGCGGTCGAAGAAACTGTTCTGCTTGCCGGCCGTCAGACCGGTCAGCGGCTGGAACCAGTGCGTGTAATGGGTGACGCCGTTCTGCTCCGCCCATTTCTTGATTTCCCGGGCCACCAGTTCGGCGACCTCGTCGTCCAGGGTGGATTTCTCGTCGACGGTGGCCTTGAAACGATCGAAAATCTGCCGGGGCAGCTTGTCTCTGAGCTGGAAAAAATCGAAGACCTGTGACGCCATTTCGTTTTTCATGGTGAACTCCGTATACACAAGAGCCGAATAAACAGATTCTAACAAAAAAAGGACATCCGTTGAATAAAGATATGAAACTTTTCGCCGCCCGAGGCCGTAACAACTGACAGAGTGTAGCGCGGGATCATCCATCCCTCCCCCCCAAAACAATCCCGCCTACACTCCATCCGCCAGCGGTTGGCTCAGCGGTCCGATTCCCTCTTGGGCAGTACCCGTTTGACTTTGCCCGGTGCCAGTTCGTCTTTTTTCTGATAGATCTTGACCTCGGCGACCTTGTTGTTGACAAAGGCGATTTCGCCGGTGCGATAGGTAAATACCATGAAAGCTACCTTCTTGCCGGCCCGCTTGGTCAAGGGTTCGCCCATCAGCTGAGTGACCTGAGCCACCGTCATACCGACACTTACCCGGCTGATATTTTCGTGCAGATCTTCCGGTTGATCGGGCTCTTCCTCCTCTTCGGTCTCGCTCTTGACCTCTTCTTTGATATCGCGGCTGCGATACCAGATCGTGCTCGTGCCTTTTTCGATTTTGGCCAGAGTCGACGGGAACTTCCACCAGAAAGCATTCTTTTCGAATTCCGGTTTGCCGTACTGGTTGGTGAAGTAATCCAGCACCGCCGCCGGCGCCATGTTATAAGTCATGCTGACCTTGAAAAGCTGTCCCTTCAGGAAAAAATACTTCTCCTTGCTGACCGGACCGCTCTGCGGGACGACCTCGATCAGTTGATCGGACTCCTTGATCTGCGCCCCGGTCTGGGCGAACACGCTCTTCACTTTCGCCGGGCCGGCGCCCCATTGAATTCCGCGCACTCCGTCCAGATCCGCCACCACCGCCGGCAGCGACAGGGCGAACGCCAAACAGGCAGACAACAACAACGCTCTTTTCATTCGTTCCTCCTCATCCGCTTTTCTAGCACCATCATAATGCGTTCTCCACGGGGCTTCTGTCAACCCCGCCTCAACATGAGCAAAATGGATTCCAGTTTTTTGTGACCGATATGTCCTGCGCATGGACCACCGCCGGCAGTCTGCGCCCTCCGGCTCTTGACACGGGCAGCAAGTTGCGGTAACTACAAGGCAGCACAGGAGGGCATCATCATGTTTTTAAACCAATTGCTCGAAGAGCAGAAACTGGCCTTTCTGGCTCTGTGCCTGAAGCTGATCCGGAGCGACGGAGTCAGCGATCCCCGCGAAGAACGCAGCTTCCTGGCCATGAGACAGGAAATGGGACTGTGGCAGCAAGCCCGCCTGCCCCAGGGCAGCGTGGAAGATCTGGCCCGCTGTTTCACCGACAGACAGAGCCGCCGCATCGTCATGCTGGAACTGCTCGGCCTGGTTTACGCCGACGGGCGTTTTTCCGACACAGAGCGACAGCTGCTGCGCGGACTGGCCCGCTTGTTCGCCATCGACGAGGACGAGGCCAGCAGTCTGGAAAACTGGGCCGTCCGGCAGATCGAACAGAACAAACAAGCCCAACTGTTGATTTCATGAATGCAGAGACCCGATGAGCAACGCACCCGAAATAATCGCCCTTTACGAGGAATTTTACAAACTGGAAGAGAAGATCGCCCTGCTCTACAACCAGATGGCCGAACTGTCCAGACGCTACGAGGAAGAGATCGGGCGGCTCAACAAGGAACTCGAAGCCCAAAAAAATTACTACTCCGGTCACATCAAAGAACTGTACCGGCGCAACCAGATCCCGGTCCGATGAGACAGGCTCCGCACGACTGTCCTCTCACCGTCTGACACCATGGAAAACAAGCCCGCCGCCAACAACCAGAACCGCATCGGCCTGCTGCCCCGTTTCAGCGCCTTCTTCATCGACCTGGTGCTGGTCTCGATCATCTTCAATTTCCTCGGCGTGACCGGACAGATCGCGGCCTATATCGACCTGCCCGGCAACGAGGCCCTGTCCCTGGCCGAGGTGATGAAGGCCCTGTTCAGCAACACCGGCCTGGCCGTCTCCATCTTCGCCTTCTACCTGTTCTACTGGATGCTGGAGGCCATCATCGCCGCTTCACCGGGTAAACTGCTGCTCGGGCTGCAGATCGCCGACCAGAGCGGCACAGAAAGCCACCCGGCCCAGCTGTGGCGACGCTACCTGCTCAAAAACTCGCATTATTTCGCCATGATCCTGGCCCTGTTGCTGCATCAGGATTTCCTGCTGGAACTGAGCAATTTCCTGTTCATCGCCATGTTCGGAGGTTATTTCGTCCTCATCGGCCGGCGCCAGACTTTCTACGATCACCTGGCCAAAACCGCGGTATTCAAGAAAGCCCTGATCCGCTCCGAAGAGACGATCAACCGTCAGGAAAGCCATCAGGAGTAGGCCAGGCCGATTCACGGCAACGGACGTCTACGATCGGCTGGTCTGGGCAAGAATCCACTCCGCATAATCCGGGTCGGCACAGACTATCGGCGTAGCGATGATTTCAGGAAGTTCGTAGGGATGAAGGGATTTGATGATGGCCGCTACCCGGTCGAACAGGTCCAGGCGGGTTTTGAACGACAGCTGCCATTCGACGGCGTGTTCAAGCGCACCTTTCCAATGATAGCTGGATCGACAAGGTGCCGAGAGGGCGGCGCAAGCGGCCGCCCTCTCCTGGATCACGCGCTGCATCAGCGCTTTGGCCACCGCCTCGGAATCGACGGTGGTGTGAACTACGATCAGTTCTGGACTAGTTGGCTGCACCGGGCTCGGTCGTCTCGGCCGGGGTTTCGACGGGCGCTTCGGCCGGGGTCTCGGCTTCTTCCACCGGAGCGGCGACCGCGCCACTCAGGGCATTGCGGTAATAAACCTCGGGGGTTTCGGTTTTGGCGGCATCGGCGGCGGGTATGATCTTGAGGATGACGTAGCGGCTGCGCGGCAGCGGCTTGCCTTCCATAGACAGGTCGTACTTGGTCAGCACGAAGGTGTAATCGGACTGGCTGCCGTCATCGCCGGTCACTTTGACCAGCACGTCGAGGTACTGGGCCTTGCCGGTGTAAAAATCGAAATTCTCGAAGACATTGGTCGACATCTTGATCAGGTTCTTTTCGGCCTCGATCATCTTCTTGAGGTGGCCGATCTGGGCGGTGAACTGCTTGAACTTGTCCTCTTCCGCCTTCTTGAAGACCTCGGCCTGAGCCAGTTTGGTCTCCAGTTCCTGACGTTTCGCGCCGCGGGCCACGCCTTCGAGTTCATACTTGACGTCCTCGAGGGCATCCATGGCTTCCTGGGCCTTCTTGCCCTGTTCCTTGCGGCTTTCGGTCAGTTCGGCCTGTTTCTTCTCGAGCAGGGGGAGCTGCAGTTCCAGTTCCCGGACCGGTTCGGCCTTGACGATCTCGAAATCCTTGTACTGGATGTACTTGGCATCGACCGACATGGAGTTCATGGTGTCGCGATCACCCTGATCACCCGCTTTGAGCGCTGCAAAATATTTGGAGATGGTGACATCCTCCGGATTCTGGCAAGATGCTGAGAACATGATGATTCCGATCAAAAAGGCAAATAACACAAGTCTCTTCATATCGTTCCTCCTAATCAAGTCGTAATGTAAAAGAACAGCAAAGGGTCAAGGCCCGCAAAGCACCGTGGCAAGCCTCTGCCCAATCCTACGGATTTGAGTATAAGAAAAAACAAAATCAAAATCAAGGCGGGGCCGATCTCTTTTTTCAAGGACCGGCCGCCGCT
>CAYXHZ010000065.1:0-16980 GCA_964465065.1 uncultured Clostridia bacterium | reverse complement strand
CTCACTTCGTGAGTTATCTAAAACTTCAGTCCAATATGTTTCTGAACTTCTTCAGCAAAACCGCTGTCCCGGAATATCGGCACGAAAACCATGAGTTGGCATTGTTCGTACCTACAAGCTAGGAGGTAATCATGAATGTTATGGAATTGGCGATACTATTTTGCGGATTGTCCGTATTGTTGCCGGCTCAAGCGGACGATCCCTACCTGTGGCTGGAGGAAGTGAACGGAGAAAAAGCCCTGGAGTGGGTGAAAACGGTTAACGGTGAAAGCCGGAACCGTCTGGAAGCTGTGCCGGGATACCAGGAGGCTTACGGGCGGATCCTGAAAGTGCTCGACTCGCGGGAACGCATTCCGTTCGCCACCAGGCTGGGTGGATACCTGTACAATTTCTGGAGGGATGCCGATCACCCCCGCGGTGTTTACCGGCGTACCAGCCTGGAAGAATACCGAAAGGAGAAGCCGGCCTGGGAAGTGATTCTCGATGTGGATCAGCTGGCCAAAACCGAGAACGAAAACTGGGTCTATTCGGGCATGAGCCATCTGTACCCCGACTACAACCGGGCTTTGGTCCACCTGTCCCGCGGTGGCGCCGATGCGGCTGTGGTCCGTGAGTTCGATATTGTCAGCAAATCCTTCGTCAAGGGCGGTTTCGAACTTCCGGAAGCAAAAAGCAATATTTCGTGGCGGGATCAGGATTCGGTTTATGTCGGAACCGATTTCGGGCCGGGTTCCATGACCAGTTCCGGTTATCCCCGTTTGGCAAAGATCTGGAAAAGGGGAACTCCTCTCAACGCCGCCGAGACGATACTGGAAGCGGCCGAGACTTCGATGGCCGCCAGTGCCGGTAGAATGTTCAGTGAAGACGGGCACCTGGATTTCATGGTCGAATCCAAGTCGTTCTACAGTCGGGACTATTACATTTTTAACGAAGGCAAATGGCAGAAAATCGACCTCCCGGAGGATATGGAACTCTCCGGTTACTTTCGCAAGAATATTTTGTTACAGCCCAAAACCGACTGGGTGATCGGCGACCGGACCTTCAAGGGCGGGGCGATACTGGTCTGTCCGCTGGCCGGGCTCCTTGCCGGCAAGCCGGATCCGACAGTCCTGATAGAACCCGGTGAACGTCTGTCCATTTCCTCGGTCGATACCACCCGCAGCACCATACTGGTCAGCGTGTTGGACAATGTAGTCGGCAAGCTGATCCAATTCACGCCCGGTTCTGACGGGAAATGGCAGAGACGGGAGGTGACGGTGCCGGAAAACGGTTCGATTTCCGTCTTCAACACGGACGAGAAGGATGACGATTATTTTCTCACTTTCACCGGCTACCTCAACCCGCCGGCTCTCTATATGGTTCCCGCCGCTACGGGCAAGCTGGAACTCCTCAAGGCCCAGCCCGCTTTCTTCGATGCCGCACCCTTCAAAGTCAGCCAGCTGCAGGCTCGTTCCGTAGACGGCACTATGATTCCGTATTTTCTGGTCATGGCCAAAGACGCCAAGCTCGATGGCCGCAATCCTACCCTCTTGTACGGGTACGGAGGTTTCGAGGTGTCGATGACTCCGGGCTACAGCGGATCTCTGGGTGTATGGCTGGAAAAGGGGGGCGTTTACGTGGTGGCCAACATCCGCGGCGGCGGTGAATTCGGTCCGTCGTGGCATCAGGCCGCACTCAAAAAAAATCGTCACAAAGCGTTCGAGGACTTCATCGCCGTGGCCGAGGATCTGATCCAGCGCAAGGTGACTGCACCAAGCCATCTGGCCATACAGGGCGGCAGCAATGGCGGTCTTCTGGTAGGCGCGGTTTTCGTGAAACGGCCGGAGCTGTTCAATGCGGTTGTGTGCCAGGTTCCGCTCCTGGACATGAAGCGCTACACCAAACTGCTGGCCGGAGCCAGTTGGGCTGCCGAATACGGAGATCCGGATGATCCGGAAATGTGGCGATACATCGAAACGTATTCGCCGTACCACAATGTTAGAAAAGGGATTGAATATCCGATGGTTTTCTTTACCACGTCGACTCGTGACGATCGTGTCCATCCCGGCCACTCCCGCAAAATGGTGGCCAGGATGAAAGAGCAGGGCCATTCGGTTTTGTACTACGAGAACATTGAGGGCGGTCACGGTGGCGCGGCCAACAACGAACAGCGGGCCCGCATGGCGGCGCTCGGCTACGCTTTTCTTTTCGATCGGCTCTGGCCAGCCGGAAGATAACCGTTCAATGAAAAGGCCCCGGTTTTGGCCAGCCGGGGCCCTTTTTTCATTTCTTGAAAATCAGTTTGATTTCTCCCCGTTTCCCCAACTGGACCTGATCATCTGGATTGATCAGGCTTTCGCTGATCTTTTCCCCGTTGACATAGGTGCCGTTGGTCGAACCCAGGTCGATAATGTAGAATTGTTCGCCCTTGGGAATGATCTTGAGATGGTTCTTGGAGGCCAGATCGCTTTTGATGGTCACGTCGGTGCTGGTCGGGTCGCGACCGATGATCATGGCCGTGGATGTGATGGGATAAGTGCCTTGTTCTTCACCACGGACGATAACAGTCAGGGAACCGCACAGGTCGCCTTCGAAGACGGTGCCGTCATGTCCCTCGAAAGTCGTTTTGTCTTCGGGAACGGCTTCTTCCAGAGCCTGGGTTTCCGGCGCCTTGGCCGGCTCGACACTTGCCGGACTGGATTGCGACGGGCGGAAAGAAAAATACAGAACGGCCAGGATGGCCAGCATCAGGATGACGGCGATGACGATGACGATCTTGTTCTGCCGCCACATTTTCTCCAGGAATCCCATTTCACTGATGTGCAGCAGGATGCTGCGCTGCAGCTGTTCCAGGTCCGGTTCGTTCTTCATGTAGGCCAGGGCGGTGCTGACTTCGGTCTGGGCGTCGAACCAGTTTTCCTCCCAGACGGATTTCAACAATTTGTTGTAGACGACCGTGAATTCGGAGCTCTTGTTGTAGTTGACCCCGGCATCCTGGATGAATTCTTTGGCCGAGTTGATGGGGACGCAGAATTTGAATCCGTCGGCCATAGTGGCGGCATAGGAGTGCACGCCGATGACCAGACCGTCGGCGCTGACCGTAGGTCCGCCCGAGTTGCCGGGGGAGGTGGCGGCGTCGTGCTGGATGACCGACATGCCCTTGTAATCGGTTTTCAAAGCGGAAATGGAGCCCCGGGTGATCGACGATTTCAGGGTGTTCTCGCGACCGAGCAAGGGGAAGCGGCCCGGATCGACGGCCCCGGGGAAACCGATGGTGAAGACCATCTGCTGCAGGGACAGTTTTGAGGAATCGCCCAGAAAAATAACCGGACAGTTTTCCCGTTCGATCTTGAGGATGGCGATGTCTTTTCCACCTTCGGGGATGGACGGGCTGAATTTTTTAACCTCGAAACGGAAGGTTTCGGAATTCGACAGGAGGACGTAATTGATGCTTTCGTGATCGACGACCCGGGGTTGGGATTTTTTCACGAATTCCGCGTATTGCTCTTGCAGTTCCTGCTGGTTCGGTTCTCGGCCGTTAGCCTGTTTGAAATTGGCGACGATCTGTTCGATGATCATTTTGTTGAGCGTCTGCTGGGCAAAACCATCCTTGTCGTTGCTGTATTTCACGAAAATATCGACCACGTGACCGTTGGTTACCAGGTAGCCTTCGGGATTGATGAAAAAGCCGCTTCCCGATCCGTAATTGGGCAGTTGCATCTGCTGACCGCCGATGTTGGCGGTGACCGACATGCCGCTGTAGATCATCACCACCGCTGGCCGTGTACGGTATGCGGTCATCTGCTCTTCGGTCAGTTTCTCCGCGTTCAGAGCCAAACCTGTCGACAGGATCAAGGTCAGGATCGGCAAAATGAATATGACTTTTCCTTTCTTCATGGTTCCTCCTATTTTCTAGAAATTTCTCTCATCGAATCCGAGACTGTCGGCGGTCGGTGGCCGGTATCGGTCGCGCTTGGCCGGGCGGACAGTGATATCAGCAGCAGGAGCAACAGCAGCGGTACGAGCAGAAACAACAGCCAGCGCTTGTCGTTTCTGGGCGAAACACTGTTAATGGCTGGTTTGACAAGCTTGACCCGGCCGATTTTACCGAACAGACTCGCAATGGGTGCGGCTAGACCGGCCAGATTCAAGGATTGAGCAAAGCCGTGACGATTTTTTATCAGGGCGTCCAGGGCGATGTGGTAATCCCGGGCGCTCGGGAAACGTTGTTCCGGTTTTTTAGCCAGACCTTTGCTGATAAGGCTTTCCAGCCGGGCCGGCAGACCTGGGCAAAAGGAGGCCAGGGGCAGCGGCTCGCGCTCCAGATGGGCTTTCTGGACCTCGGAACTGGATCTGCAGCCGGGGCCGAAGGGCAGAGTGCCGGAGAGCATTTCGTAGAGGGTGACGGTCAGAGAGTAGATGTCGGTGGCCGGGCTCACCTTCATGGCGCGGATTTGTTCGGGGGACGAATAGAAGGGGGTGCCCAGCATGGTACCGATGCGGGTCAATCCATCCAGACCCTCAATCTTGGCAATGCCGAAGTCGCCGAGCTTGACCCTTCCTTCCGGGGTGATCAGGATGTTGGCCGGTTTGATATCTCGGTGCAGAATGCCTTTGGCATGGGCGAAGGACAGGGCGTCGAGTACTGCGCTGGCGATGTGCAACGCGGTTTGAAGCGGCAGTTTGCCTTTTTCCTGAAGGAGCTGCTTGAGGTTCTTGCCGGCTACATACTCCATGACGATGATGTAGGTTCCGGCAGTTTGCAGGAAAGAATAAATCGTGACGATATTGGGATGGCTGAGCCGGGCCTGGGCGATGGCTTCGACGCGGAAACGGGCGATCAGCTCCGGATCGTCGATCAGTTCCGGTGCGATCACTTTTATGGCGACTTCTCGTTCCAGTTGGTTGTCGCGGGCCAGGTAGACTTTCCCCATGCCACCTTCGCCCAGGCAACGCAGCAGTTGGAATTGACCCAGTCTTTGCTCTTCCATGATTTACTCTGAGCCGCTGTCTGACGCGGGATTGTCGCCGGCTTGACCGGTTTGGGACTGGCGGGAGGCGCCATCGATCAGCAGGAAGGCGAGGGCGGCCAGGAGCATGGTCAAGAGGATCAGCAGGATGATTTTCAAACTGAACTGTTTCCTGGCGGATTTGCCGTCGACGGCGGTATGTAAATTGATTTCCGGTTTGGTTTCCTGTTTTAGGCCGCTGGCCGGTGCCAGGGGTTCAGTGGCCACGGCAATCACGCTGATATTGTCAGGACCGCCTTTCAGTTTGGCTTTATTGACGAGCTTCTTGGCCAACTGACCGTTGGCTGGGATGCCAAGGATGGTTTCGATCTCGGCATCTTCCAGAACCGAGCTCAAGCCGTCGGAACAGAGTAAAAATTGATCGCCGGCGGCAACGGTCAACGGACCAAGGACCTGGATGGAGATTTTTGGTCGCATACCAATGGATTGGTTCAGGACATTGCGTCGGGGATGCTTTCTGGCTTCCGCCTCGCTCAAGCTGCCGTTTTTGACCAAAGCGCCCACAAAGGAGTGATCCTCGGTCAGCTGCAACAGCGGTTTGGGCTGAGTGGCTGAATCGGTGCGGCGGCGGAAACGATAGATACGGCTGTCACCGACATGGGCAATGTATGCCTGATCCTGCCGGATGAACAGCACGGACAGGGTTGTGCCCATGCGCAGATTGTTTTCCCGACTGCCATTCATGGCCAGTATGTCCTGATTGATCTGCCTCAGGATGTCTTCGAGGGCCAGGTTGATGGGGCGTTGTCCGATAGCGGCGGCTTTTTTGACCAGTTTGGCGATCGCCTCGCGACTGGCCACCTCTCCGGCCTGGTGTCCGCCCATTCCGTCGGCTACAGCGAACAGGTAGTCGCCACCTTTCAGCCGGCCGGCATAGATGCTGTCCTCGTTGTTGCTGCGCACGCAACCCAGATCGGACAAGCTTTGATAGTACAACTTCATGCAGGACTCATTCTCACGTTTTCCTCAGACTGTTGATGATGTGGCGAATGTATCTTCTCATGCCGGCATCGTTGCGACTCATCTGCAGCGAATATCTCCGGTTCTGTTGATCCTTGATGATCAGGATCGGGTTTTTACGGTTCTTTTTCTTTCTGAACAGATTGTTGACTTCGCTGGCCGTATCGTCGAAGACGTCCTTGACCTGGTTAATCGACAGCGAGAGCAGGGTTTTTCCCGTCCTGTTGCTTTCATCGTAATTGATGAAGGCGATGCTGCTGTACGAAATGGCCAGATTGCCCCGTATGAACCTTTTTTTCGAACTCTCGAACAACAACGGAAAGCTGACCGTATGGTCTTGATCCAGCGCCTGTTTGAGGTAGTGGGCGCTCTGGTCTTTATCGCCTTCGAAAAAGCTGGCCATGGCCAGCAATTGAAAGAGCTCTCCGGATGTCTGACCGGCCGTGTTGGCTTTTTTGCCCAGATTGAGTGCCTGCCTGTACTGCTTGCTGTCGATCAGTTGCCTCATTCTGCTCAGCAGGTCGTCAGCGCTCAATTCCTGCGGTATGGAATGCGTGGCCGGCTGTGTCCTTCCGGGTAATGTCGGAAACGAGCCTGGGTCTGTTGTTGTCGGCTTGGGCGTAGTGAGGCCGGGGCTCTGATCCTGAGGCGTGTAGGCCACAAAGGCGCCACGGGCGGAATCGTTGCTGGAGATGAACATGTAGGCGACGAGTGCGGTCAAGATGATACCCAACACGGCGGCAATCTGCCTCAGGGCGTGTGTGGATGGGCTTTTCCAGGCTGGTTTTGGAAAACGGAAACGGTTCATTCTGCCTGTGGAGGTCTGTATCTGGGTTTTTTCCACGGCTCTGGACGTCTGGAGCGCTGCCGGGTCGGTGCAGGAGTCCGGTACCGGTGTCATCGGCCACAACAATTCGTTGACGGCGTTTTTGAACTCCTGGATGGTCTGAAACCGGTCAGCCGGGTCTTTGGCGATGCTCTTCATGATCAGGTCGTCGACCTTGACCGGGATGGCCGGGTTGATTTCACGGCATCTGGCCGGCATGGCTTGCGCCGCTTCGGCAAGACTGTCCAGGCCGCTGCTGCCGCCGATCTTGACGGGCGGGGTGCCGGTCAGCATCTCGTAGAGGGTCATGCCCAACGAAAAGATGTCGCTGCGGGCATCGGTGGGCTGCCCCAGCAGTTGCTCGGGGGCGGAGTACATGGGAGAACCCATGCCGCTGCCCATTCGGGTCAGTCCGTCGATGCCTTCGACTTTGGCGATACCGAAGTCTCCGATCTTGGCGATATGGTGGGAGTTGAAAAAAATGTTGGCCGGTTTGATATCGCGGTGGACGACCCCCCGGGCGTGGGCGTAGCCCATACCGTCCAGGATCTGGGCGAAAAGCTTCAGACCGGGGTTGACGGGCATGGGGCCATCCTTCTGGATCAGGTTCTTGAGGGTGGTACCGTCGACATACTCCATGACGAAATAATAGGTTTCGTTGTTCTTGTTGAAGCTGTCGTCCTTGCAGAAAGTGTGAATGGTGACGATGTTGTTGTGATTCAGTTTGGCCTGGGCGATGGCTTCGACCCGGAAACGGTTCATCAAAACCGGGTTGCGGGCCAGCTCAGGAGAGATGACTTTGAGGGCGACGTCGCGTTCCAGGGCCAGATCGCGGGCCAGAAAAACCGTGCCCATACCGCCGGAGCCTATCCGTTTCAGGATTCGGTAATTGCCTAAAGTGCTGCCGATGTATTCGTTGAAGCGCCGCTTTTCCATACTGCAGTAATAATAAAACAATGGCTTGAAAAAAGCACGGTCGAATAATCATAAAACAGAAATCATCGCTTAGGGAAGAACTGGCGACCGATTCGAACTGCGCTGGTCATGCCCAGGCTCAGTTATGGCCTTTCTGGGCCTCGTCCTTGCTGAAATTCTTGGCGAACTTGCCGATGCGCTTGATTTCCTCGCGCAGCAGAATGGCGGTTTCGAAATCCAGGCGTTCGGCGGCCTTCTCCATCTCCCGCTGCAGGGTGGCGACGGCTTCCTCGACGCTGCCCAGGTCCTTGGCCGTCTTGTGGATGGGCAAAGCCTCCTTGTCTTCGACGGGCTTGATGATGGTTTTGGGGGTGATGCCGTGGCGACGGTTGTATTCGGCCTGCAAGGAACGGCGCCGCTCGGTCTCCTCGATGGCCCGGTCCATCGATTCGGTGCGCTTGTCGGCGTAGAGAATGACCCGCGAATCGACATTGCGCGCCGCTCGGCCGATGGTCTGGATCAGGCTGCGCGTGTCGCGTAGAAAACCTTCCTTGTCGGCATCCAGGATGGCCACCAGACCGACTTCGGGGATGTCTAGGCCTTCCCGCAGCAGGTTGATGCCAACCAGGACGTCGAATTCACCCAGGCGCAGCTGGCGGATGAGTTCAGTGCGGTCCAGGGTGTCGATCTCCGAATGCAGGTATCGGGTCTTGACGCCCTGTTCGAGGAAAAATTCACTCAGCTCCTCGGCGAAGCGTTTGGTCAGGGTGGTGACCAGCACGCGGTGACCGGCTTGAACCGTGAGCTTGATTTCATTCAGCAGGTCCTGCATCTGGCCTTGGGCCGGGCGGACGATGACCAACGGATCGAGCAGACCGGTGGGACGGATGATCTGCTCGACGGTGTTTTCGGCCCTGGCCCGTTCGTAGTCGCCGGGTGTGGCCGACAGGTAAATCAGCCGGAAACGTTCGCTCAGTTTTTCGAACTCGGCGAAGGTCAACGGCCGGTTGTCGTAGGCGCTGGGTAGACGGAAGCCGTATTCGACCAGGTTGTTTTTGCGGGAGCGGTCGCCGCGGTACATGGCCTTGATCTGGGGCAGGGTCTGGTGGCTCTCGTCGATGACGATCAGGGCATCCGGGGGCAGGTAGTCGAGCAGGCAGTACGGTCGTTCGCCGGGTTGGCGATGGTCGAAGTAGCGGGAATAGTTCTCGATTCCTTTGCAGAAACCGGTTTCCTGAAGCATCTCGATATCGTAGAGCGTGCGTTGTTCAAGACGGTGAGCCTCGATGCCGGACAGCTTCTTGATTTGTTCTTTGAGATCGGTGCGGATCTGGGGAATGATGCTGTCTATGGTTTCACGCGGGGTGACGAAATGACGGGCCGGCAGGATCTGGATGTATTTGAGCCGGCGCAAGAGCTCGCCGCGGACGGCGCGGATCTCGCAGATCGATTCCAGCTGGTCGCCGAAAAATTCGAAACGCAGGATGTCCTTTTGATAGGCCGGCACTACGTCGACGCTGTCGCCGCGCACCCGGAAGCAGCCCGGCGACAGGTCGTAGTCGTTGCGTTCGTACTGCAGGTCGACCAGCATGCCCAGAAAATCGTCGCGGTCCAGGGTCTGTCCCACGGAGAATTCTTTCATCATGCGCGTGTAGACGGTCGGGTCGCCGACGCTGTAAATGCAGGATACCGAGGCTACGATGATGACGTCGCGGCGGGTGATCAGCGAGGCGGTGGCGCTGAGACGCATGCGGTCCAGTTCGGGGTTGACCAGGGAATCTTTCTCGATGTACTGGTCCCGTTGCGGGATGTAGGATTCGGGCTGATAGTAATCGTAGTAGGAAACGAAAAACTCGACCCGGTTGTCCGGAAACAGGGATCGGAATTCGTTGTACAGCTGGGCGGCCAGGGCCTTGTTGTGAGCCATGACCAGGGCCGGGGCGTTCAGGCCGGCGATGACCTGGGCGATGGAGAAGGTTTTACCCGAACCGGTGACTCCGATCAATACCTGGTTGCGTTTCCCGGCGTCAAACCCCTCGAGCAGACCGGCGATGGCCTGGGGCTGGGAACCGGCGGGTTTGAATTCGGATACGAGGTTATAACTCATCGAGGGCTCCTTTCTTGCGCAGCAGGCGGTTGTAAGTGATGGCGAAACGATGGGCCTCGTCACGGACCTGCTGCAGCAGCTTGAGGCCCGGGGCGCTGCGCGGGATGGGCAACGGATTGCGTTCCGAGGGCAAAAAAACCTGCTCTTCACGCTTTGCCAATGAACAGAGCGGCAGATCCAGATGCAATTCGTTCAGGACGGAATGGGCGCGCGCCAGTTGCGTCGGGCCACCGTCGATGAGGATCAGGTCGGGCAGGGTTTTGCCTTCGTTGAGGAGGCGGCCGTACCGTCGGTGCAAGGCCTCGGCCAGGGCCATCAGGTCGTCGCCGCCGCTCGGGCAGCGAATACGGAAGCGGCGGTATTGGCTTTTGTTCGGTTGACCCTGGTGGAATTGAACCATGGAGGCAACGGTATAACCGCCGTGCAGGTGTGAGGCGTCGAAACCCTCGATGACACGGGGCGGTGTACTCAGACCCAGGTGACGTTGCAGGTCCTCGATGTGTTTTTGCTGACGCCGCACCGTCAGTTCGAGGTTCTGGGCGATGGTGGCCAACAAATGGTGTTTACGGCCGCGTTGCGGAACGGTCAGTTTGACCTTGCGGCCAGCGACGGCGTTCAGGAATTCGGCCAGGGCGGGGTTCGGCACTTCGGGGACGATCAGTTCGGCCGGAGGCGGATGGTTGCCGTAATACTGGATCAGAAACTCGTCGAAAGGGTCGCCGAAATCCTCGAAGTTGAAGCGTTCGCTGGCAATCACCCGACCGCGGCTGAGGTGAAAAACCATGACGTGGAAGCGGCCTTCGTGCAACAGGTAGGTGATGGCGTCTTCGTCGATCGGGCGTTCGCTGTCGACCGTCTGGCCGATTCGGAGTTTCTGCAGAGCCGAAAAACGGTTGCGCAGGGTCAGGGCCATTTCGAAGTTCTGCTCGCCGGCTGCAGCCTGCATACGTGCTTGCAGACGGTCGGAAACCGACTTGATGTCTCCCTTGAGGACCAGGCGGGCGTCCTCGACCTGGTCCCGGTACTCGGCTTGTCCGACGCTGGCGTTGCACGGCGCACTGCAGGTGTTGATGTGGAAGCGAATGCAGGGCCTGGCCGGAAATTTCCGACAGGTGCGCAGACGGAAGAGGCGGTTGAGAACGGTGCGGATACGGTCGCGTTCCTGGGCCGAAACGAAGGGACCGAAACGTTCGCCGCCGCTTCCTGCATGGCTTCGCCGGGAGATGACCAGACGCGGAAAGTCTTCGGCGGTCAATTCCAGATAGGCGTAGCTTTTGGCGTCCTTGAGGTTGATGTTGTAGCGGGGTTGGTGGTGCTTGATGAGGTTGTTTTCCAGCAGCAGGGCTTCCAGCTCGTTTTGCACGGTGATGAATTCCATGCGCTCGGCTTTTTCTACCAGCAGCCGGTGACGGATGTCCTGGCGGCCGTGGAAGTATTGAGACACCCGCTTGGCCAGATCGCCGGCTTTGCCGATGTACAGGGTCTGGCCCTGGTCATCGATGAACAGGTAACAACCGGGAAGGTGTGGGATATCGGCGGGTTTGTCTTTCATGGTCCATCCGATGATACCGCAGCCGGGGGAAGCTTGTCCATCGTTTTCGCTGACGGTCAGGTTTCCGGCTCAGGCCGGCGGGTGTGGTCGGTGATGAACAGGGCGCCGCCGATCAGGCCGAAGAATAGGCGGAAGAGGATGTCGATCCCTTCACCGCTCAAGGCGTGTACGGCGCTCAGACCCAGCAGGCTGCCGAAACCGGTGGTGCGTACGCCCAAACCGTTGATGGCCGGGACCACCATCAGCATGATGATCAGGATCGGAATGCCGATCATAGCTGATATCAGAGTCAATTCGACGCCCATGGCCTGACAGATCAGGTAGTAATAGAACACCATGGATGCCTGGAAAATCAGGCTGATTCCCAAGGCCTGCAGCAGGGCCTGCGGTCTTTGGCGGTAGGCGGTCAGCGTTTCGATCAGCCGGTTGAGCAGATCGCAGATACGAGCGGGCAGACGATTTCTCCACTGCATCGGTATCGCATTGACACGGGTGCGCAGCAACCAGAGGATGAGTCCGGTTGTGACCAGCAGGCCGGAAACGGCCAGCCCCAGCAGCCAGGGTGAGGCCTTCCCCAGGAAAGTTTGGGCGGCCAAACCGCTGCAGGCGATGAGGAAAAGGGCGGCGAAGCCGGACAGATGTTCGAGCAGAACTATGGTCGTCGACCGGGTCAAAGAGCTGGAAAAGTTTTTGCCCTGGTAGGCGCGCAGAGCGTCTCCGCCAACGGTTCCGAAGGTGAAATTGTTGAGGAAGGCGGCCATGAAATAGAGGCGGTACAGGCGAAAAAATGGCGGAGTCTGACCGAAAGGGGCAAGCAGGACGTTCCAGCGCCAGGATGTCAACGCGTAACCGATGGGGTGAAGCGCCATGGCCAGCAGCAAGTAGAGCGGATTGGCTGTTTTGATAGTGCCAATCAGTTTTTCGGCCATGGGGTCCAGGCCGCCCGCCTGAGCGCTGAGTTTCCAGACAAAGTAGCCGATCAGGCCCAGGCTGAGGGTGATCTTGAGCAGCAGGAGCAGTAGTTTTCCGTGCTTTTTGATTGTGCGCTTCATGGTTTTTGGATGATACCAATTGCGGTTCTGGGAGTCAAACCGTCTCCCGGATCATTCGCTGGCGAAACCCACCAGGACTTCACTGTCGGAAAGCTCGTATTCCGGCTCACGGATCGAGACCCGGTCTTTTTGCCTGCGGTGAAGGGCGTAGTAGCTGACCAGTGTGGCCGATAACTGCAGGGGAAGGAGCCAGAGGGCTTCTCGGTCCGTCATGCTGGTGACGATTGCGGACAAGGTGCCGGCAGAGAAATACAGGACGATCAGATAGAAGAGCCACAAGCGTTTGAACAGGATCTTGTCCTGTTCGATCACGGCGGTAAAAGGGATGTATTCGGTGCTCAGTGCATGCCATGAGGCGATGGACGACCAAAGGGCGCTTCCGGCCAGTATGTGCTTGAGGCTGAAGTGGACGCCCCCCGTGACAATCAGGAATGGCGCCAGGGCGAGGCAGAGCAGGATTCCGCTAAGATTCAGGAATATCAGCAGCGCTTTCTTGAATGACCAGTACAGGGCATGGGGTTCGGCCAGCTGAAACAGCCAGGCGTGACGCCGGGCGATGGATAGCTTGAGCAGGTAATAAAGGCCGAGTCCCAGGCTCAGCTGAACAATGAAATAGTAACTCGAGCTGAGTCCCTGGATCCCCCAGCCGGTGGCCTCGTTGCCAAAGAAGGCCAGAGACAGCAGCTCGGAATTGATCGTCCCCAGCAGAATCGCCAGCAGGATGACTGTCAGCGTGCGCAATTGCCGGTTGGCCAGAAACGATTGGAGCAAATGAAGCGATACGGCTCTGGGCAGCCCGGGGCGAAGCAGCATCAACCGGCTGGAGATACCGGCCAGACGGCTTCTCATCCGATGGCTGGGCTCGGATTGGCTGTCGATGAGGCGGCGCTGCATGAAAAAGGCGCTGACAGTCAGGTATACTGTTACGACGATCAGAGTCGATGCGCCCAGGGTCAGAAAGGAGCGCCATTCACCGGCCAGCAGCTTGCGCAGCATGTTCTCGAGTTCGGATTGAAACGGGATCAGTACGACGCCCCGTTTAATGAAAAGCTGGCGCAGCAGGGAGTCCGGAATGACGATGATGGCGGTCAGGTAGGATAGCAGCAGGTAACGCAGTCCTGAAAGGCGGAGGATGCGCAGGCACAGGATGGCGGTCTGGATCAGGAAGAAGACCAGCAGGGCCAGAGTGGAATAGACCAACAGGTAGTTGAAGAAGAAGAAAACGATGCCCACGCCCAGCTTTTCCGGAACAAAGATGCTGTAGAGCAGGTCGGAAACGATATTCAGGGCGAAGCTGAGCATGAGGACGAAGAGCAGCTGGGCGCACTGGGAGGCCAGGATCAGTCTTCGGGAAGAAATGATGGACAGAAAGAAGCGGTGGCGTACGATGCCTTCCTGGAAGGGTTCCCAGCGCAAAACTGAAAAGATGCCGATCATGGCGGTGAACTTGAGCAGCAGTTCGTTTTGTATACTCCAGAACGCTTCGATGGCGTACAGGCGGGGGACTCCGAAGAAGAAGGGCATCAGTGCGCCGAAGGAAGTGAAAATGCCGATGACGATCAGGGTGGCCAGGAGGCTGATGCGGCTTTCCTGGCGGCTCTCTTCGGCGAAGGGGTTGAGACCCTTCATCGTTTCGCCGAAGAGTTGGCGGATCAGGCGGACAGTCGGGTCAGCCTTCCAGAACATGAACCATCTCTCCGGCGGAACGAATCATCTCGTCGCGGGTATTCTGCCGGCTGAAGATCTCCTCGAACCAGCGCTTGTTCATCTTTTCCCTGAGATTTTCAAAGCGGTCGTCCAGCACGAGCTCTCCCTTGTTGATGACCAGCACCCGCTGGCACAGATCCTCGATGGATTCGATGATGTGGGAAGAGTAGAGGATGGTCTTTCCCTGCTCGGCCAGACGCCGAAGAAGCTCTTTCAGCAAGTCGATGCTGGCGAAATCGAGGCCGCTGAAAGGCTCGTCCAGGAGCAGGATCCGGGGATTGTGCAGCAGGGTGGCGGCCACCAGGATTTTCTGTTTCATGCCTTTGGAATGGGAGGAGACGGAGAAGTGCAGGGCATGGTCCACCTTGAGTCCCCGGCACAAGGTGTCGATGCGCCGTTCGATTCGATCGGGGGAGAGGCGGTGCAAGGCGCCCGCCAGGCTGAGGAATTCATGGCCGGAGAGGTAGTCGGATATCTCGGCGTTTTCAGGGAGATAGCCGATGGCGTCGCGGTAGGCGGCCAAGTTCTTATTGTCGGTCAGATCCCGGCCTTGGTAGTGCACCCTCCCCTCGAAACTGCGGATCAGTCCCGAAAGGATCTTGAGGGTGGTTGATTTGCCGGCACCGTTGGGGCCGACCAGACCGACAATCTCTCCGGCCTCGAGCCGGAACGAGATCCCGTCCAGCGCCATTGTCTGGCGGTAGCGCTTCCGTAATTCGATGACTTCCAGCATGTGTCATCCCCCTTGATTGCGAATCGATTCTTTTGTCGTTGAAACGATGAACTTGTTTTCGTTGACACAAAGTTAGTAATGCATTGTCAATCCAGGCATCATTTTGAATCGATTCAAGCAGGAAAGTCAACCGTTGTGTTCGCTGGAATTTATATTGTCATATCAAAGAAGTTTTTCTCGCTACATTGAAAAGGGAGGGCCGGGGCAAGTCGCCTTGGGGGGGGTGGGCTTCCTGCCCGGCCTTTATTCAAGGGGGAAAATGATCACATTTAAGCCAACTGAATGATTCTATGTAAAAGCGAGCGTTTTGTCAAGTGGTTTTGCTGAAAATCATCTGGATGGATTCGCCGGCCAGCAGCAGAATCAACTCTTTGTTTTTGTGGGAAACGATTTTGGCGAATTCCTGAACGGCTTTGCCGCCGGGGCCGCTGGTGAAGGACAGGGCGGAACCGCTGACGGTAAAATAGTTTTCCATGACCACCTTGCCGTTTTCCAGCATGAAGATCTGATTGCCTTTGAAACGCAACTGCCGCTTGGTCCCTCCGGTCATCGCTTCGGTCTGCTGGCCCTGACGGGCCGCGCTCAGGGTCCACAATCCCTGCAGCGAGGGCTGGGCGGCGCTGGAACTCGGAGCGGCGGCAGTGTTGCCTTTTATTCCTTCCATGTCGATGCGGTATTCCCAGCGGTTGCCTTCGTAGCGCATCTCCAGAAAACCCGGTTGACCGAAATTGTTGACGCTCTCTCCGTCTTTGCTCAGGCGGGCACTCTTGCCCCAGCGTTTCTGCAGCAGGGGAAACACGGTTTGTTTGAACTGCTCCCGGTCCAGTTGATAGTGGAAAACCAGATTGACATAGCTCAAACGGTCGCTCTGGAAACTGAAATGCAGGCCGGCGACCAGAGGGTGGCCAGCAATGGACACCTTCTCGAAGTGATGGCTGGACCCGGGCGTGCTGTTGGTCAGGCCCGGGAAGAATCCGGCAACCTGTTCGCTGTTCATGCCGCCGGACAGGGAAGACAGCAATGTCGGCAGGTACTGCTTGTCAGGGCCCAGCAAGGTGGCCAGTTCCGCAGCGACCGATTCGGGGTTCAGCTTGTCGAGATCGACAGAGCCCGGATCGTACGAAGGCAGGCAGGCTTTGAGTTCCCAGCAGCTGTCCTTGTAGCTGAATTCGATTTCGTCGTAATCGGGGGTGGTCCACTTGGCTCCGGCCAGGCTTCCGGATCGGATGAGTCCCCATTTGCGCTGCGCTACATTGTAAAGCGCCTCGGTGAATCGTTTCTCGTCGAGAATCCTGGCTCCGAACACGATGGTCACCGCATAAAGACCATCGCTGACAAAATGGAATTTGTATTCGGCGATGGCCGACCCCAAACCGGCGCTGTCGCGGGGGATGATGTCGGAGCAGTTGATGCCGCTGAAATAGCGCGAGGCTTCCTGACAGGACATGCCCCGGCGCAAATCCTTGAGAACGGTGGGTTTCCAGCTTTCCGGTCCGCCCAGCAGCTTGACCAGTTTCTCTTCCTGCTTGGCCAGCTTGGCGGCCTGTTTTTCTTCTTTGCTCGGCTTGTCGGCTTTGTTTTTGGCGGCCCGGAGCTCAAGGCCTGAACCCAAGGTCAAGGCCACGATCAAACAGGCGAAGCACAGGGTCTTCTTCTTCATTTTCGATAACCTCCCGGCGGTTTGCTTGCGACAAACCGCATCATGCTCCTATCATGACGGCCGATGATGGTGTCGTCGTCCGGTATCATGATTCCGGACATTGCCAAGCCATTATCCGCCATTTCCCGGATCGATCCCGGAGAGATCGCCGTAAGCCGACAGGCTTAGGCGGTGTTTCGTGATTGCAGATATTATGGGGGGGTGTGCGAATCGGCGCTCGGCCGATGCGGCATGCCGATTGGTTCTGAGAAGTAAAACGGAATCGAACGGGGGGGACAAAAGACGGAGGGACATGCCGGGACGCGGAATCGAACCACGGACGCAGGGATTTTCAGTCCCTCGCTCTACCGACTGAGCTATCCCGGCATGTTGGCAAATACTACCCGATTCGCCGCAGAAAGTCAAGCCGTGAGGCGAGACTCAATGCTTTTTGGATTGTACGGATGGGGCGTTGGGCAG
>CAYXHZ010000064.1:0-17181 GCA_964465065.1 uncultured Clostridia bacterium | reverse complement strand
AACAATCGGGATAATGGCTTAATCCAACACAACTAAAACAGTAAGCATATTGTTCTAGTTTAATTTAAGTGATAAAATTATTAGCAATGATATCAAAAATTGTAAACTCATTTGACTTTACGTAAACTGTATTCAATTCAAAAATCCTGCTCATTTTGTTTGCTTTTTAAGGACATCAGCTTTGGTGATATTTCATAAATTTGGAGCTAAATCTGGCAGATTTACATCCATAACTACACATAGAATAAACCTTCATTGGATCAAAACTTGTTCCATTATCGATTGTTCCTTGAAATTCGTCAAAGGCAGTATCGCGTGGGTCAACAGATAGGGGGGAAAACGGATCCATAATAAACGACGATATTGACATGCGGAGGACGGGGAAAACGCATGAAGTCGAGGACAGTGATGCCTACTTCTCCAGCGGGTGGTTTTCCGCCTGCCAGCGGCGGATACCGCCGGCCAGGTTGAACACCGTTTCAAAGCCAAGCTCCTTCATGATCTTCATGGCCCTGGCGCTGCGGGCGCCGCTGCGGCAGTAGAGCAGATAGCGGCCTTTGCGGTCCAGCTTTCCGATCCGCTCCTGGAAATCGGCGGCTGTCAGTTCGATGAGAACGGCCGATTTGATGAAACCGCTCTGGAATTCTTCCGGTTTGCGGACATCGATCAGGGTCAGGCCCGGACCGACCTGGCCGGCAGCCATCATGACCAGCGCCTGCTCGGGCGTGATGTCACTGAACGGCAGCGGCTCGTCGGCGGCAGACGCCGGGAATGCAAACAGACAGATCAGGCTGACAACGAACGGGCAGAGAAAAGCCCCGACAGTATTTTGTTTCATTTTTTCTCCTTTTCGTCTCTTTCGCTCATTTTCGCCTTTTTTTACCATATTTCTTCATTCAACCCGTCGCCGGTGTACCGACGGCCAGCGCCAGTTCGGGGATGCCCCGGTATGGATCCTGACCGCGGATCATCTTCCAGGAATAGCCGTTTTCCCGTAAAAACGGGAATTCCCGTTCCAGAATGGTCCCGGCTCTGAGCTGAGTTTCCAAGATGTCGATGCGCATGGTTTGGGGCGCGACGCTGTTCGAGAAAGCCGCGAGCAGATCGGCGGCGTGGCTGGAAGCTTCGCTGACGACCCAGGGACCTGCGGCGACCACTCCGTTGCCGATCCGGCCGCAGATGAACCCGACCAGAGCGTCGTTTTCATCGATCTCGACGAAACAATGCCCTGGCGCCAAAGTCATGAAGCGCCTGAAGAAAAACGAACGGTCGCCGCCGAAAACACGCCGGTCCAGGGTGGAAACGTCTGACATATCGGCCGGCGTCATCGGCCGAACCGCGGCAGAAAACGACATCGCTTCGGCCTGGCCCAGGAAATTGAGCGAGCGGCATGTTTTCCGGAAGCCGGATTTCTCGTAAATCGGCACCGCCGGCTCGTCCCCGTGCAGGATCACCGTGTCGATGCCGCGGCCGGCGAAAAAATCCAGCGTATGCCGGAAAAGTTCCCGACCCAATCCCCGCCCCCGGAACGAAGGCGCGACGATCAGCTCGCCCAGAAATCCGAAATCGTGGTAGGCCACCCCGACGCAGATACCGACGCGCCGGCCATCGCATTCGCCGATGAAGGTTCCTTGGGGATCGAAATCCAGAAACGAGACGAAGCTGTCCCGGGTTTCGGTCAGCCAGCCTTCGGCCCGCGTCAGGGAGAAGGCGAAATCCAGGTCGCCCGGATTCATGTTGCGGATGATCATGGTCAGGATTCCCGCAATTTCTTCAATTGTTCGACGGCGTTTTGGTTCTGAGGGTTCAGCTTCAGGGATTTTTCGTAATTCTCGATGGCACCTTCCCGGTCCGAGCTGCGCATGTAGGCTTCGCCCAGGCTGTCGAAGGCGTTCCAGGACTGCGGGAAGGTCCGGCAGACGAAACGCAGCAGCTCAATGGCCCGATCCCCTTTGCCGTTGAGCATAAAAGCGTAGGCCGCAGTGATCAGCGGATTTTCAAGGAAAAAAAACTTGTCTTTATCGGCTTGCTCGAGCCGGGTCAATTCCGCCCTGAGGCCGTCCAGACCCGATTCGGCTTCGATCCGGGTGATCCGGCGCAACGGGTAGGGTTCCTTGCCGGCTTCGTAACCGGTTGCAAAAGTTTTCATTGCGGCGGCGAATTCCAACAGCGTCTCGGCCCCCATGGTGCGGCCGAAATGACCGTTGACAACGCGAAGGCCAGCGCTGGACCGGGCAGTCACCGTCTCCAGAGCCGTTGTCCATGTCCGGGCATACTGATGCCCGAAATGCTCGAAATTGATGTCGCCCGGGGCGTTGAACAGATCGCCGACGAACAGCAGGTCCTCCTGCGGCAGGTAGACCAGAATGTCGCTCTGGGTGTGGGCCGGGCCGAAGTAAATCAGCTGCACGGTGACATCTCCCATGTCCAGGGTCATTCGGTCGGAGAAGCTGATGTCCGGAAGGCGGCCCCGCTGCCCTTGCGCCTGGGCAGCAAGAATCTCGTCGGCCTCGTAGAGGTAGATGCGCAGCTGCCTGGCCTGATTGGATCCGGGCGACAGGCCCTGCAGCTGCTTTTGCCAGTGCAACCTGGCCTGGCTCAAATCCCGGGAATCGTAATCCGAAGCCCAGCGGTCCTGCAGCTCGCCGGCCAGTCGCTCGTGGCCGATGACCGCCGCTTCCGGAAAGGCCCGGTTGCCGTAGCTGTGATCGCGATGAAAATGGGTCTGGATCAGGTAGACGAAATCCCTGCGCCCCAGTTCCTTTTCAATCTGTTCCCGGTAGCGCAGGCTGCGGGGCGTATTGGTGCCGGCATCGATGACGACCACTCCCCTGGCGGTGGCCACGGCCGCAACGGTATCCATATCGCTGACACCGTTGCGCACAACGACTACCCTGGGGCTGAGCCGCTCCAGTCTGGTGAACTGGTCCAGCTCCTCCAGAGTGTACGGCTTCACATCGTCGGCCATGACGGACAGTCCGCAGAACAACAGAATCCATACAGCGAAAATCCCTTTTCGATTCATCATCTTGTCTTTCTTTCTACCATGTACTGTAGCGGATCGCAAGGCGGATGCACCAAAATCGGCCAAAACGCCTAGAACTGCCAGCGATAGCTGACCTTGGCGAAGAAGCTCTGGCGCATGTTGAAGTACTCGGCGTCGACGATATCCCGTTTCCAGGTCCCGTTCTCGTAACCGTACTCGTTGTGCATCAGACCGTAACCGACGTGCAGGACCGTTCCGGGAATCAGGGTGAAGGAGGCCAGCAGATCGGTCAGCACCCGCTTGTTGTAGGAATCGTACTGGATCAGGCTGCGAAAAAACAGGCTCTTGTTGTACTGGAAGGTGGTGCGCGACACCAGGATGTTGATGTCGTAGACATGACTGCGATCGTCGGCGCGGTGGAAGTCCTGGTAAGTATAATTGAACGATTGCCGCAGCCGGCTGCCCAGCTGCAGAGCCAGACCCGCCGACAGGTTGAGACGCAGGCCCATGTAGGCGTTCTGATAGTTGATCGCCTCGCCGTAGTTGCAACCGGCATTGAAGGTCAGCCACGGTTTCGGAGTCAGGGCGAAGTTGCCCGACACCCGGCTCTGCACGAAACCGCGTCCGGCCCAGAACTCGTCGTTGCGGATGAATTGCAGGCTGGCCGAACCCTGACGCAGGGTATTGATCTGTATGCCTGCCGACAGGTACAGATCATCCCCGCCGGTGGTTTTGTCGTGGATGTAATTGATCGATCCGATCAGATTGGCGCGGCGCAGCCAGCTCATGCCCTTCCATTGCGGATAAAAGCGCGGCGCAATCTGGAAAGCGGCGCAACTGAAGCCGGTACGGTTGTAAAAGGCCGAATCCATACGGAAATCCGGGCTGTAGTCCTCAAGCACCAGGTACATTTCCAATGGCCGCTGCACGTAGGCATAGCTGAAGTTCAGGGCGTGACCGTTGCGGTTCTCGCTGCCGTCCCCCTCCCCGCTGAAAGAGAACATGCCGTTCAGATCGATGCTGTGGCGCCCGGCCAGGCGGAAATGACTGTCAGCGGCCACGACCCGGTTGTAACTGTCGGCGAATTCCCAGCCACTGTAGAGCATGCCGATGAAGTTGTCGCCGCCGAGCAGATACTTGCCACGGGCGATGACGGAGGTGGCGTTGCGTCCGTAATCGGGGTTGTCCTCTTCCAGGTTCTGCCCCAGGGCCTCGTCGCCGGCGGCCAGGATGCCGAGGGAAAAACGGGAAAAATCGCCGGTGAACTTGGCGCCCCAGGCCGGATCGATGATGGTGCGGGTGTGTACGGCCGAAGCCATGTTGCCGGCCCCGACGGCACCGGCCAGGCTGAACAGGTTGCCCACTTCCATGAAGAACGGCCGCTTTTCCGAAAAGAAGATCGGATAGCGCTGATTGACGGTCACCTGCATCTGATCGCTCTCCACCTGGGAAAAATCGGGGTTGACGGTCAATTCCAGATTACTGGTCGGGCTCACTCCGTACTTGAGATCCAGACCGGCCTGCAGACTGTCGTCGGCCGGATACCAGGCCTGCGGGCTCTGCCGGTCGCGGACGCTGCTGTAGGTGATCACCGGCAGGGCTTCCAGGCGCAGCTGGTTGTCCAGGTCTTCGAAGACCACCGGTACCAGGGAATTGAAGTAGCCCAGCTTCTGGCCTTCCTGCGGCCATGAGGCGTTGGCGTCGCTGTGGCTGACGTAACGGTAGAAACCGATGTTCATGGTCACCGACTTGCCGCCCTTGTAGCGCAGGCTTTTGAGGGGGATGCGCAGCTCGACGATATAGCCGTCCGCCACCATCTTGCCGGCACTGTACCAGACCCAGTCCGGATCCAGACTCTGGCCGCCCGAGGCCGAATAGACGAGGTCGCATTGGACTCCGAGCGGGTTGCAGGCGTGCAGATAGCTCAACTGCCGGGTGCCGAAGGTGTCGATGTCCACGTCGATCCAGTCCTCGGCCATGATGTTGTCGCGCCGGGTCATGGTGCCGCGAATCTTCTCCGGGTGGTCGTCGTGACAATAATAAGCGACATATATGTTCTTGCTGTCATAACTCAGCCAGATTTCCGTCTTCTGCGGCAGTTCTTCGCCGTAGACCGGGGTGTTGGTGATGAAGGGTCCGCTGACAATCGGACCGCTCTTCCAGGCCGGATCGTCGAGCGCTCCATCCAGAACCGGCGGAACATCGGTACGCTGCGGGCGCAGAACGACCCCCTCGCCGACCCGTTTGTCCTGGGCCAGACACGAGCTGAACGGAATGAGCAGAATTATTGCGATTACCAGGTAAGTAAAGGTTTGCTTCTTCATAAAATTAAGACTCCTGTCTGATATGCTTGTATACAGTTTTCAATCCGCGGTGCCGACATTTTCCGATCGGTCAAAGCCCGTTCACAATCCCATGACCGCCGCTTCGGCCCTCTTTTTGCCTTTCCCCAGCAGTAAGTTGAGGTTGTCGCGGTAGCCTTCGCTCCATTTCCAGACCTTGTTCCCGCTCACCTTGACCTCGAAGCTGGCGTTCCGTTTCTGTTTGATCTCCTGGATCAGGCGGATGTTGAGGATGACCGATCGATTGATGCGGACAAACAGAGTCGGGTCCAGGCGCTGGCTGATCTCCTTGAGGGTCTCCCGGACCAGGTGGTTCTTATCTTGGCAGTACACCCGAACGTAATTGCCTTCCGCCACCACCCAACTGATCTGTTGCGGGTTCAGAAACAGGTAGCGCCCCATCGATTTGATGATGACAAATTCATTTTTTTTATTCATCCGATCGTACCTCCAGTCGTTTTCACAGATTGTTTTCACGCCAAGATACGTCGGTTTAGCGGTCGAAGTTGCTGTGGAAAACACTCATTTCGACAGATTGAGTGGGATTACTCAAGGTAAGACTTCGGTCTTAAGGCCGGTCATTATCACCCGTAATCGTGGATTTGCCCTGAGTATCGGTTATTGCGGCTCGTCGGCGTTGAAATATTTCGACTTGTGGTACTTCCGGATCACATCCACCAGGAACAGCTTGAAACCGGCGCTGCAGGGTATGGCCACTAAAAGTCCCCAGAAGCCGAACAGCTTGCCGAAGGTGATGAAAGAGACCAGCGCCCAGAAAAAAGGCAGCCCGACCCGGAAACCGACGATTTTGGGATAAATGAACCAGTTCTCGCTGACCTTGATGATCAGGTACACGAGCAGGATCAGCAATGTCTGTTTTACCGTATAGAAATGCACGAAACCGATGATCAGGGAGAAGAGCAGGCCGACGATGGTCCCGAAATACGGTATGATATCGCCCAGGCCGGAAAATATGCCGATGACCACCGGAAAAGGCAGCCCGATCAGCGACAGCCCGATCGAATAGAAAATGCACAACAGGATCACCACGATGGACTGGCCTCGGATGTAGGCTGCCAGAATCTGGTTGAAGCCGCGCAGTTTATCGGAGAAATATCCGCTCAGACGTTTGGGAACCAGCGAGAACAGGAACGATTTGACGACGAAGTAATCCCGCATGAAAAAGAAGGTGAACAGAGGAATGAGCACGATGTAGGCGAAGATCGACACCACTCCGTACAGACTGGTGAACAGATCGAAGAAACGTTCGGAAATGTTGCCCAATGACGATTCGACGACCCGTTCGATCTGGTTCATCAGATCCAGCTTGCCGACGAAGTCGGGGAAATTGCGGGTCAGATACTGGTTGAAGACATCGATTTTGGCAGAAAACTGGGACAGGGTCTGCGGCAGTTTCTCGGCGGCGGCGCTGATCCGGGTCAACAGGTATGGGATCAACGGGATCAGGATGGCGGTCAGAACCAGAAAGATGGTCGATACGATCACGGCGGCGCAGACGCTGCGTCGGTACTTTGTCCATTTGATCATGCGGATCAGCAGCGGATTGAGCAGGAAGGCGAACACGAAGCCCGCGAAAATCGGTACAAACAGGAGGCCGGCATGACGGAGCGCCAGCAGACCGATCAGGACCAGCGCGGTGTACACCGCCAGAGACAGGTAGGGGTTGGGAGCTTTCCCGTTATCGACATTTTTCTGAGTCATCTTATCCGCCCGTCCACTTTTCTTGCCATCAAGCTTCGCAGTTCCAATTATACATATTATAAATATGTTTTGCGATAATCCACCCGGAATATTCGGCTACCCGTTTGGAAATCATCGTATGGACGAGAGTATTATCAGGAAAAAGAGATAAAAAGTCAATTTATCCCGTTAGCTCCGGGGACTTGATCAAGCCCCCGGAGCCTTCGGGAGAGTTTTCAGATCACAGGCACGGATTAATTGAAATCGAAACGGGCGCCCAGACGAAGATAAAAGGGATTGGTAATGCCGGTCATGGTTCCGAACGGACGTCGTGAATGTGATGTGGTGGCTTCCACTGCGGTGGCCACACCGGAATTGAAAATGTTGAATGCGTTGGCAAAAACAGTGAAACGGACATTCTTGATCTTGAACTCTTTTTCAAGAGCCAGATCCACATTGAAAACATCAGGCAGGGTATACATACCACGGCTGCCGGCTATGATGTCCACATCCGTTACGCCGTTGAGCGTGATCCCTTCCTGGCTGTCGCTGAGCAAACGGCTGTAGGGATTGCCGGAGTAGTATTCGACGACACCGGACAGGTTGATACCCCAGGGGCCGCGGACCATGCCCAGCACCTTGAGATAATGACGACGATCGTTTTCCAGGCGCCCCACAGCGTTCACGTGATTGTTGGGCGAATCGTAATAACCGCTGACACTGGTTGTATCGTCGAAATTGGAGTTGAACAAACCTTCCAGTTTGGACAAGACATAGGACACTTCCATCATCCAACCTTTGGAAAACCGTTTTCTGACGATCAATTCCAGGGCCTTGTACTCCCGAGCCTTGCCCTTTATGTTAACCAGCGCATATTTACTCGGCAGCAGGTTGTCGATCTTCTCATAAAAATAGCAAGTCTCTCCGGTCATCGGATCAGTGACTGGTACTTGTTGCCAGTTGGTCCAGATCAATTGACCGTTGTTCATCAGGGCATCGATATCCAGTCCGTTGACGTCCACATCCTCGATGACGTTGCGCTTCTCCTTGTAGATTCCTCGGGCGGTCAACGACCAGTCTTCGAAAAGTTCCCTCTCGATGCTAACCGTGAACTCGTTCTCGTACGGTGTGGTCGGCTCAACGCCGTTGTAACCCAAGAGAGAGGCTTCCGGCACATCGATTCCATCCAGATAGTCCAGATTCAGATCGCTGTCCACATAGCCCCAGAAACCGGCCGCGCCGTTGGGGTTGACCTTGCTGAAATACTGGGTCAACAGGGCTTCGTAGTATCGACCGTAGCTGCCTTTGAGAACCGTCCTGCCGTCACCTGCGAAATCGTAACTGAACGCCAGACGCGGAGCGAGATTGTTCCAGGTCATGGCCGTGAATTGTTCGGGAACCGCGGAATTGGCCAGCGGGTATTCGGTACCGTAATATTGCGGCAGGAAATAACCTGTCGCATCTGCATTCTGTTCCGGAATAATTCCCTTGCTGTTCGTGAAACGCAAACCCAATGTCAGTGTCAGATTACGGGTCGGGCTCCAGGTGTCCTGCAGATAGACAGATATATTCTGCATCTTCTCAGACTGGTAGTTGTCTTTGTAGAAATAGGCGTAATAGGGCTCATCTCCCAAGGTATACACGTAATAAGGCTGATATCCGGCCATCAGGGACGATTCGGGACCTTCGAACAGAAGCGAACGATCGCCCTTCGAGAGATTCAGATCGCCGCCGGCCTTCAGTTCGTGATGTCCGATGAAATCGTCGATAAACCAGGTGAAATCAGTCTGAAACTGCAGGTGACTGCGTTTGTAGACATCGGAATACCCAGTACCGGCCCCACTCAGTACCAAATCAGTCAGCAGATCGTAATAATACGGTACATCGTTTTTGGCATGCAGACCGAAGTTGACCGGCGCCGAAGCGAACTTGAAGCTGCCAAAAAAGTTGTTGCTGAAGGTGTGCGACCAATCGATATTGAAAGCATGATTGACGCTGTCCTGTTTGAAAGTGGCGGTTTCCGGTTCGAAATTGCTGGCCGACCGGTGGTTGCGGATCAGATCGGAATAGTTGTACGAGAAGTAGATCTTGTCATTGGCTCCGGCTTGCCAGGTCAACTTGCCATAAATGAACGGCTCGTTGCTGTCCAGAGGAATTTCGTCATTCTGATCGTAGGGATAACCCTGCACATAGGTCTCGGATTTCATCAGACTGTAGCTGGCAAAGAACCACAGTTTGTTCTTGACGATCGGGCCACCCAGCGAGACGGCCGGGTTGAAGTTGAACTTCTCGCCGCTGGCCGAACCTTCCAGGACTGTACCCTTGGTATTGTCGCCGTTGAAACTTTCATGGTTGTAGTAAATCGAGGCCGAACCGGAGAACTCGTTGCCGCCGGATTTGGTGACGGCGTTGACGATGGCTCCGCCGGAAGAGGCCTGATCGGCACCGATACCGCCGACGCTGACGGCCACTTCCTGCAACACGTCAGCCGCCGGAGTCGTACCGCGGGTGCCGACCACCGGGTCGTTGGTGTTCACACCGTCGACGTTCCAGGAATTGTTGCGTTCTCCGCCGCCGTGAGCCACCTCGTTCTGCACACCGGCCGTCAGGCCGAAGATACCGGCCAGGTCTCGGTTGCGGGTCGGAATCGATTTGATCATTTCGGAAGAGATGTTGGTGGTCTTGGCCGTGGCCTGGACATCGATGGTCGGCGCCTTGCCGGACACTTCGATGTTTTCGGTCAGAGTACCGAACTCCATGGCCACGTTGATGTTGGTTGTCGTCGACAGATTGACCGCTATCCCCTTGCGGATCAAGGTTTTCATTCCTTCCAGTTTGAAGGTCAACTCATAGGTTCCCGGAGGCAGGTTACGGAAACGGAATTGTCCCTCTTCATTGGTGATCGTGGCTATTTTTTCGACCACAAGCGCCGCTGAACGGGCTTCAACCGACACGCCGGGGATGGCGGAACCGTCCTCGGCGACCACAGTGCCGCCGATGGTTCCGGTCTGGGTGAGCTGGGCATTAAGCAGGCCCATACTCAGCAAGATCAAAAAAGAAAGCAACATTTTCTGCTTCATGAAACCTCCTGAAATTTTAATCAGCCTACTGTGAGCATTCACGCTGCCATGAGCTCATGTTCTGCAGATCCGATGGTTATTTCATACCGACAAGCGTTGATTTCTGCCGTGAATTTTGTAGTCGATGGCCGCATTTTCATAGCCGATTTTCAAGCGTTTTTCAGCTGATCGCTCCGTCAATCCAAAAATATGCAGACTGCGTATGATTTTTTGATCTTCACACCGACAAGGGTTAGCCTGGTCACCCCCCGGCTGCGTACAAAAAAAAAGCCCCGGGGACTTGCTCAAGGTCCCCGGGGCCGTCAGGCTATTCTATGAATCACAAACGCGGATTAGTTGAAATCGAAGCGGGCACCTACGCGCAGGTAGAACGGAGCGTTGATGGTCAGCATCTGACCGAAGGAACGGACCTTGCTGCTGGTATACTGGTATACGCTCGTGGCCACTCCCTGATTGAGCAGGTTGAAGGCATTGGCGAAAAGCGCCAGACGCATGTTCTTGATCTTGAATTCTTTCTCCAGAGACAGATCGAGCATGAACCGGTCCGGCAGCTCGTATTCACCACGGGCCCCGGCGATAATGTAGGCAGAACTCAAGCCGTTGAGACGGATTTTTTCCTGCGTACTGCTCAGAAGACGACTGTAGGGATTGCCGGTATAATACTGAGCCACTCCGGAAATGTTGATACCCCAGGGCCCCCTGACCATGGCCAGCAGTTTGAGGTAATGGCGGCGATCGTTGCTGAGACGACCGATGGCGTTCACATGATAGTTGGGATCGTTGTAATAGTTTGAGATGGAGGTCGTGGAGTCAAAATTGGTATCGATAAAACCTTCCAGTTTGGAGAGAACATAGGAAGCTTCCAGCATCCAGCCCTTGGAAAATCTTTTCTTGAGCACTACTTCCAAGGCCTTGTAGCTGCGTGCCTCTTGTGGAATATTGACGATGACCTTGTCACTGGCTATACGGGTATTGATCTTTTCCCAAAACGAATAGACATTGCCGGTAACGGGATCGGTAACCGGCACTTCGCGCCAATTGGTCCAAACCAGCGAACCATCCTTCAACAGGGCATCCATATCCAGACTGGCGGCATCCACTTCTTCCAGAATGTTCACCTTCTTATTGTAGATGCCGCGAACGGCCAGCGACCAATCCTCGAACAACTCCCGCTCGATACTGGCCGTAAACTGCCGTTCGTACGGATCCTTGGGATCGATACCGTTGTAACCGACTTTCGATGCCTTGGGTAAACCGAATCCCTCTAAACTGGTTATCTCCAGGGTCTCCGGGTCCCAGGGACCATAGAAATAACTGAAACCGTTGGGGTTGGCCTGCGAGAAGTACTGGGCGAGCATGGCATCGTAATAAATACCGAAGCTGCCCTTGACGACGGTTTTACCATCTCCGCCGATGTCGTAGCTGAAACCCAAACGCGGAGCGAGGTTGTTCCATTTCATGACCGTCAGATCCTCAGGCACGGCATCCTGCAGCGGATAGTCGGTTCCACGAAAACTCGGCAGGAAATATCCGATCGAGGTTTCGTTTTGGGCCGGAATGATACCACGGCTGCTCTCGAACCGCACACCGAGGGTCAGGGTCAGCTTCTGAGTCGGACTCCAGGTGTCCTGGATATAGGTATATAAATAATTGACGGCCCGTTTCATGACCGTATCTTTATACCAGTAAGCCCAATCGGCTTCCCCATCATTATAATCGAGTTCGAGGAGTTTGAATCCGGCTTGAAGAGCGGATTCCTTGCCACCCATGTGAAAACCACGATCATTCATTGTGCTGGAGTATTCAACGCCGGCCTTCCATTCGTGTTGACCGATGAAATTATCGATGAACAGAGTGAAATCGGTTTGGAATTGCAGGCGGCTGCGCTTGTTGACATCGGTGTAACCGGCACTAGAACCCGGCAGATACTTTTCCGTTACATTATCGTAATAAATTGGATTGTCATTCTTTCTGTTCAGGGTGAAGTTGACAGGAGACGAGGCGATCTTGAGATTTCCAAAAAAAGAATTGTTGAACGTATGGCTCCAATCGAAATTGAAACCGTGGGAAACGCTATCCTGTTTCCAGGTCGCGGATTCGACATAATCCAGAGTTGCTCCACGGTGATTCAAAATATTGTCCGAGTAACTGTACGAAAGATACAACTTGTCGTTGGGGCCAGGCTGGTATGTCAACTTGGCATAGCCATACGGTTCTTTCTGGTCGAAAGGAATCTCCGTGGCCTGATCGTAGGGGTAACCGGGCACATAGGTTTCTCTGCTGGTCTGAGTGTAGCTGACGATGAACCAAAGTTTATTCTTGATCACCGGTCCGCCCAGGGTGAGGGACGGATTGAAGTTGAACTTGTCGCCGCTGGCCGACCCTTCCAGAGGAGTACCGGTGGTGTTGTCGCCGTTGAAACTCTCGTGGTTGTAGTAAACCGAGGCGGATCCGGAGAAATCATTGCCGCCGGACTTGGTGACGGCGTTGATGATGGCGCCGCCGGACGAAGCCTGGTCGGCACCGACGCCGCCGATGGTAACCGCCACTTCCTGCAGAACTTCGGGGACCGGAGAATTTCCTTCACTGCCGACCACCGGATCGTTGATGGTCACACCGTCGACGTTCCAGGAATTGTTGCGTTCGCCGCTGCCGTGGGCCACACCGTTCTGGACACCGGGGGCCAGGGCGAAGATGCCGGCCAGTGAACGGTTGCGGGTTGGAATCGCCTGGATCATGCTGGCCGAAATGTTGGTCGTCTTGGACGTGGCCTGGACATCGATGGTCGGGGCCTTGCCGGACACCTCGATGTTTTCGGTCAGGGCACCGAACTCCATGGCCACACTGATGCTGGTGTTGTTGCCGACACCGATCACGATGCCCTTGCGTACCACAGTTTTCATCCCTTCCAGGCTGAAGGTCAGCTCATAGGTGCCGGGCGGCAGGTTGCGCATACGGAACTGCCCCTCTTCGTTGGAGACAGTAGTCATTTTTTCGAGAACGATAGCCGGCGAACGGACATCGACCGTCACGCCGGGGATGGCGGAACCGTCTTCGGCGACAATGGTGCCGCTGAGGGTTCCGGTCTGGCTGAGCTGGGCGTTGAGCATGCCCATGCTGAGCAGAACCATCAGAGTGAACAAAATCTTGCTCTTCATGTAACCTCCTGAAAATTTTTGCTGACAACAAGCCAGCAATCATGCTGCCAAGGGCCTTTTGCAAAAATTGAAAAGGAGGCGTCCGCCCTGTTGTCACAAAGCACAAACCATAAAATTGTAGCCGGACCATACATTTTGCTAGTGGGCTTTTCCGCTTCTCTTGTCGAATCGGACTTTTTATTCAAAATTTCGTCCCATGAGAACGGATTATATGGATCGAGACGGAAATCGCGGTCCCTGGCGCCCTTCAAAGCGGTTTTCTCACCATTGATCCCTATTCGGAAAATCCTATATTGAATTATCAAGAGATATTTCATAATCTGAGAATGATGCAGAATTCGAAAACGATCCCATGGGGGCCCCGAGCCATCAGTTTTTAAAAAGGAGATCCAATATGAAAAGAACGCTGATTACCCTGATTCTGGTTTGCCTGCTGACCCTGTCGGCAGGAATTATCGCCCAGACGGCCAAGACGCCGGCAGTCAAGACCAAGCCGGCGCTGCTGGTCATCGACATCCAGAACGCCTTCCTGCCGTACATGTCCGAACAGGACAAGAAATTCGCCATGGAGGCGATCAACTACTTCATCGCTCTGTTTCGCCAGTACGGTTTCCCCGTCATCCGCATCTATCACAGCGACCCCATGCGCGGCCCCAAAGAGGGCAGTGAAGAGTTCGCCTTCCCCAAATCCGTCGCCGTTCAGGACAGCGATCCGATGGTCGTCAAGAATTTCGGCAACGCATTCAAGAAAACCGGGCTGGACAAGATGCTCAAGGAAAAAGGAGTCAACGCCCTGTTCCTGTGCGGTCTCAGCTCCACCGGCTGCGTGCTGGCCACCTATCACGGCGCATACGATAACGATTACCCGGTGTTCATGATCCAGGGCGCCCTGATCGGCCCCGACAGCGAGCTGACCCAGGCCGTACAGAAAATCTGCCAGACCATCGATTATTCGGCTCTGAAGCTGCTGCTGGAGAATTGCCGCGATTGAACGATCGGGCCTCGAAAGCCATTGACTGGAATCAGGACGGTTTGGGAATGAAGATGGAAAGATGAATCGATCCCCGGGACAGGAACGCCGTACATTCCGTTCCGTTGCGTCCTGTCCGCAGGATAGATCGACTCTTTCCTAAAGTTTTTGCGCTATATTTATGCAATATTGCTGCCAATCGCACTTCGATGTTAAAGCAATTGTGTCGTAACCTCGAGTTCTCGTGACGTAATCATCCACAACAGATGTCTTTGCACCGCAAATCCGTTGTGAATACTCCTCCTGTTTTCATAGTTCAGTCCCAAAATGTTCAAAAAACCGTAGATTCCCCACCATTTCTTGAACGGAACGGCATCACTTGCTTATCCGCCCTGTAATAATACCGGGGACTCAATTCCGATTTCATGGCATCGGTCCATTCTCCGCCAGCCGCAACGCCGTTGGCCGTTACCACCTGACCGGCCGGAATGGAAAGCGATTCCCAGTTCCCGTTGTTTACTCCCGGCACCTACACGGCACTCTTGCACTGCAGCATCGTCAGCACGAAAATCACCAAGACCGGCATGACATAGCCAGCGATCTTCTTTTCCTTCATGTCACCTCCGCTAGGACACGATCTCATTAGGCATCGGGAAAGCCGCCTCGGTCGTCCGCGCAGGAAACATGGGATAAAAAACGCTGAAAAGTGTTCAGTATACGCGAGTTTACAGAATTCCCACTTTATAAATCGGGAAATAAGATTGAAAAAAGCCGCCCTCCGGAACGAAGGGCGGCCGGGCAAAAAACTAAAACTCGATCCGGGTGCCCAGACGGAACACACGCGGATCGCTGATGGCCGTCATCGAACCGAATTCACGACTTCTCAGATCAGTGGTGTACACATCCGTGGCCACACCCTGGTTGAACACGTTGAAAACGTCGGCAAAAACGGCCCAGGTAACGGGGCCGATCTTGAACTGTTTCTCGAGCTTGAGATCCAGAATGGTTTGGGTCGGCATGATGTAAGCGCCTCTCTCGGAAGCCCGAATCGTCTGTACCTCACCGTCCAGGTCCACACCCAGTTCGGTGTTCCGAACGTAGCGGCTGTAGCGGTTGCCGCTATACAAACGGAAGATACCGGAGATGTTGATGCCCCAGGGGCCTCTCACCAGGCCGAACAGTTTGAAGTAATGGGGACGATAGTTCTCGAGTTTGCCGATGGCGTTCTCATGAATTGCAGGCGCGTTGTAGTAACCGGTGATGGAGGTGGTGGAATCGAAATCGCTGTCGAACAGGCCTTCGTTCTTGGAGTAGACGTAAGAGGCTTCGGCCATCCAACCTTTGGAAAAACGCTTCTTGAGGGTGACTTCCAAAGCCTTGTACTTGCTGGATTCGCCAGGGGCGTTGATGGAATACATCACGCTGGGCAGCACCTGGTCTCTCTTCCAGAAACGGAGCTGCTGACCGGTGACGGGATCGGTGGCATAGACCGGAGTCCAGTTCTTCCAGATCAGTTCGCCCCTTTCCAGCAGGGCATCCACATCCAGAGCGTTGGCGTTCACGTCTTCCAGAATGTTCTTGGATACCTTGTAGATTCCACGCACGCTGATCGACCAATCCTCGAGCAGTTCCCGTTCGATACTGAGTGTAAATTCATCGGTGTACGGGCATTCCAGCTCATAATCCTTCCATTTGGGGTTGGTGGCTTCGGGCAGGTAGAAATTGACCAGATCGTACACCTGGTTGTCTGCGGGATCGTAATAGCCGTAGTACAGGCTCTGGGCATTGGGGTTGAATCCGTTGAACCACTGGGTGTTCAGGGCGTTGAAATACCGGCCATAGCTACCCTTGATGACCGTCTTGCCGTCACCCATAATATCGTAACTCATACCGATACGGGGAGAAATGCTGAACCAGTCGGCGACGTTCATAGCCTCGGTGACCGCATCGTTGAAGGGGTAAGCGTTACCGAAGAACTGCGGCAGGAAATACCCGCCGGCGGCGTTTTCGTTCTGTACCGGGATGATACCCTTCTGCTCTTCCAGACGGACACCCAGGTTGATGGTCAACTTCGGAGTCGGAGACCAGGTGTCCTGCAAAAAGAAGGAGTAGACCCGGGTCTTCTGGCTCTGGTCAAGACACTTCCGGTAGATGATCCACAGTGGTTCTTCGTTGAAAAGGTAAACCATATCGGCCCTGAAACCCATGGAATCGGTCGGGCCGAGATACTGCAGCTTCCAGTTGTCACTGGTGAACGCCAGGTTGAAGCCTGCTTTCCATTCGTGCGTGCCGATGAAATCGTCCACGAAGTAGGTCAGGTCGCCGTCGATCTGCAGTTTGTCACGTTTGTTGATGTCGTTGGTTCCGTACGGTCCGGAAAATTCGTCCAGATCATAATGATAAACTGAAACTCCCTCCGCCTTGGCCATCAAGTCCATATTGTACAGGACGCCGGCAGCCTTGAGGTTCATGAACAGGGAATTGTTGAAGGTGTGAGCCCACTGCAGCACCATGGTTTGGCTGGGGGATTTGTGCTTTAAGGATCCCTCTTCGGTGATGTTGTAGGCGGCATCGCGGTGATTGCGGACGTTCGTGCCATACTGGTAAGAAAAGTACAGCTTGTCCCTCTGTCCGGGTTGGAAGGTCAGTTTTCCATAGATCCGGTACGTCTTGTTGTCGGTCGGAATATCTTCCGGTCCGCCGAGGGGATAGCCGGCCACATAGGATTCGCTGTTGTTCAGCTCGTAGCTGCCCAGAAACCACAGCTTGTTCTTGATGACCGGACCGCCGAACAGAAAGCTGGGGTTGATGCGGAACTTGTCGCCGCTGGATGAACCTGCCAGATCCGTGCCCTGGGTGTTGTCGCTCTTCAAGGATTCATGGTTGTAATAGAAAGAAGCGGAACCGCTGAAGGTGTTGCCGCCCGATTTGGTGACGGCGTTGA
>CAYXHZ010000063.1:12116-17189 GCA_964465065.1 uncultured Clostridia bacterium | reverse complement strand
GATTGCGCGGCGGCGCATAGGGCTGGACCAGTTTGAGGTAGAGCGTGATCAGGGCAACGGCGCTCAAGGCCAGCAGGATGCCGCCGATGACGAGCAGGCGTTTCATGATCGGGACTCCGGCCTGAAAAAACGTTCGAGAATAATGACTGCCGCAACGGCGTCCAGGGCGTTCTTTTTGCGGATGAAAGTGCCGGGCAGCTCGTTGAGGCGGTTCTCCGCTTCGCGGCTGGACAGGCGTTCATCGACGAAATGGATCGGCAAGGCGATCCTTTTTTGCAGGAAGGCGGCGAACTGCTCCACCTGACGGGCCAGTGCGGACGGCGTGCCGTCCATGTGCAGCGGCCGACCGATGACCAGCTCGCCGACTTCGTGTTCCTGGATCAGCTGGCGGATCAGGAGCAGATCGTCCTCCAGCGAGGTCCGGGACCGGGTCAGCAGCGGCGAGGCCAGTCCGGTCTCGCGATGGCCGACGGCGAAGCCCAGCCGTTTGTTGCCGAAATCGATGGCCAGCGATTTCATGAAGCGGGTCGGGACAAGGCCATGTCCACCAGCTTGTCGAGCAGGGTGGAGAAGGGCAGGTCTTCGAGCTGCCAGAGTTTGGGGAACATGCTGATCTCCGTGAAACCCGGGATGGTGTTGATCTCGTTGAAATACAACTGACCGTTCTCCTTGTGCAGGAAAAGGTCGACTCGGGCGTAACCGTCCAGCAGGTGCAGGGCGTACGCCCTGGCGGCCAGATCCCGGGCCTGTGCGCTTAGTTCGGGCGTCAGACGGGCCGGTAAGGCGAAGTCGGTAAGGCCGTCAATGTATTTGTCGTTGTAGTCGTAAAATTCGTTGTGCGGGATCAGTTCGCCGGGTTGCGAGACGCGGATATCGGGGAAACGGCCCATGACCGACAGCTCGATTTCCCGGACCGGGATACCCTGTTCGGCGATGAGCCGTTCGTCGTGGCTGAAGGCCAGCTCGATGGCTTTGGGCAGCTCGGCGGCCGATTCAACCCGGCTGATGCCAACCGAAGAACCCATGTTGCAGGGCTTTATGAAGATGGGGAAGCTGAACTGCTCCAGTATCTGCATTTCGATTCCCGCCTGTCCGCGGGCAAAGACCATGTAATCGACGATCGGCAGCCCGGCCAGTTGACTGATGGATTTGCTCAAGCCCTTGTCCATGGCCAGCATCGAGCCGACGGCGCTGCAGCCGACGAACGGGATGCCCAGCATCTGCAGAAAACCCTGCAGTCTGCCATCCTCGCCGTTGGGGCCGTGCAGAACCGGGAAGACGATATCCGGTCGGATGGCTTGCAACGGCAGTGCGTTCCGGTCCTGGTGCCGGCCCCAGGGCAGCGGAGCCTGCGGTTCCAGTTGGGCCAGCTTGGCTTCGTCGATGGTCTGTCCGGGAACGAAAGACCAGTTGCCGCTGAGGTGGATGTAAGCCAGACTGATGCGGTAACGGTCCCGGGACAGGTTGTTGAGAATGGCCTGGGCCGATCGAATGGAAACGGCGTGTTCGGCCGATTGGCCGCCGAAAAGCAACAAGACATGGATGGGTTTTTTCATGGTCCAGCGACTCCCTTGCCTGCACTCTACCACAATCGGCCGGTAAAAGGAAAGGGGGTTAACGCTTGACTTGGCCAGGCCAATCCGTTAGATGTATTATTCAATGCCTTTGTGGTGCAAACCCGCGCTGATACGGTACGGTGATGATAGAAAACGAAATGCGAGATCCCCTCATGCAAAATCAGGAACGCAATCAGAATCCGGAGCAAATAGCCAGGGACCGGATCGACGCCATGCTGGTCGAATCCGGTTGGGCGGTTCAGAACCGAACGGATTTGAACTGGCAGGCTTCCCGAGGGCTGGCCGTTCGCGAATACCCCACCGATTCTGGTCCTGCGGACTATGTACTTTTCGTTGACCGGCAAGCCGTTGGAGTCATTGAAGCCAAGAAAGAAACAGAGGGTCACAAGCTTTCAATGGTGGAAGGCCAGTCAGATGGTTACGCAAGCGCGAAGTTGAAATGGATTTCTAATCAAAAGCCACTACGCTTCGTCTTCGAATCTACTGGAATCCTGACTCGTTTCCACGATCTGGCCGATCCTCGGCCCCGTTCGCGAGAAATCTTCTCTTTCTTTCGACCTGAAACCCTGGCCGGCTGGTTGGGGCAGGATAGAACATTGCGTGACAGACTACAGAAATTTCCGCCCCTATGTCCGAATGGATTGAGGGATTGTCAGACCCAGGCTATCCTCAATCTCGAGAAATCCTTCGGCGATAACCGGCCACGCGCTTTGATCCAGATGGCCACCGGCGCCGGCAAGACGTACACCGCCATCACCAATACGTACCGTCTGCTTAAATATGCCAAAGCCAAACGGGTGCTCTTCCTGGTGGACACCCGAAACCTGGGGGAGCAGGCCGAGCAGGAATTCCGGGCCTACGTGCCCATCGACGACAATCGCACCTTCCCCGAACTCTATAATATCCAGCGTTTGACATCGAACGCCATCGCCTCCACCTCCCAGGTGGTGGTATGTACCATCCAGCGCCTGTACTCCATTCTCAAGGGCTTACCCTTCGACGATGCCGACGAGATCGACAGCCCCGCCGAAAAACCTCAGCCCAAGAAGCCCATGCCGGTTGTGTATAGTTCCTACTTACCTCCGGAATTCTTCGACTTCATCGTCGTCGACGAATGCCATCGTTCCATCTACAACGTCTGGCAGCAGGTCCTGGACTACTTCGACGCCTTCCAGGTCGGCCTGACCGCCACTCCGGACAACCGAACCTTCGCCTATTTCAACGAAAACGTGGTCAGCGAGTACTCACAGGAGGATGCCGTAGCCGATGGCGTCAACGTGGGCCATGACGTCTACCTGATCGAGACCGAGATCACCCGGAACGGCGCGGTGCTGCCGGCCCGGCAGTTGATCGAGCGGCGCGAGCGCCTGACCCGACGCCGGCGCTGGCAGATGCAGGACGAGGACGAAACGTATAGCGCCAAGGAGCTGGACCGCGACGTGGTCAACCCCAGCCAGATCCGGACCGTCATCCGCAGTTTTCGCGATCAGCTGCCCGTCATCTTCCCGGGACGTCGCGAAGTGCCAAAGACCCTGATCTTCGCCAAGACCGACAGCCACGCCGACGACATCATCGCCACGGTGCGCGAGGAGTTCGCCCAAGGGAACGAGTTCTGCAAGAAGGTCACCTACCAGGCCGAGGAGAACACCCGGGCCCTGCTGGCCCAGTTCCGCAACGCCTACTACCCCCGCATCGCCGTCACCGTCGACATGATCGCCACCGGCACCGACGTCAAGCCGCTGGAGTGCCTGTTGTTCATGCGCGACGTGCGCTCGCGCAACTACTTCGAGCAGATGAAGGGCCGCGGCACCCGCAGCCTGGAGTACGAGAAGCTGCACGCGGTCACGCCCTCGGCCCCGACGGCCAAGACCCATTTCGTCATCGTCGACGCCGTGGGGGTCACCCGCTCCCTCAAGACCGACAGCCGCCCCCTGGAGCGCAAGCCCGGCGTCTCCCTCAAAGAGCTGTTGAATCAGGTACTCATGGGCGACCGTAGCGAGGACACCCTGCTCTCCCTGGGCAACCGCCTGGCCCGGCTGGGGGCCGTGCTGGACGAGCGCGAGCGCCACAAGATCCGCGAACAGAGCGATGGCTTCGATCTGACCGAGATCACCGCCGGTCTGCTGCGGTCCCAGGATCCCGACCGCATCGAGGCCCGGGCCCGCACGGATGCCGGCCTGGCGGACGACGCCGAACCCAGCGAGGAACAACTGCAAGCGGCCCGGCTGAAACTGGGCGACGAAGCGGCCGCGATCTTCAACGGCCGCCTCTGCAAGCTGATCGAAGAGATCCGGCGCTGCCACGAGCAGACCCTGGACACCTGCAACCTCGACAGCCTGCGAAACAGCGGCTGGGCCGGGGAGAGCGACGAGAACGCCCGGGCTCTGACGGGGGAGTTCGCCGACTGGCTGCGGGAAAAGCGGGACGAGATCACCGCCCTGGGCATCTACTTCGCTCTGCCCTTCCGCCGCCGCGAGGTCAGTGCACGCATGATCCGCGACCTGTGCGAGACCCTGCGGCGCGAGCGCCCCAAGCTGGCTCCGCTGCGGGTCTGGCAGGCCTACGCCCACCTCGACAAGGTGACGGGACAGTCGCTCCAGAGCGAACTGACGGCACTGGTCTCGCTGCTGCGCCGGGTCTGCGGTCCCGACGAGACGATCACCCCGTTCGCCGAGGCGGTGGAGCGCAACTTCAAGGCCTGGATCTTCAATCGCCACGCCGGGGCCGGGACCAAATTCAACGAGTTGCAGATGGACTGGCTGCGCCTGATCCGCGACCACGTGGCCGCCTCCATCCGCCTGGAGCGCGAGGATCTGGAACTGGCGCCCTTCAATGCCCGCGGCGGCCTGGGGCGCATGTGGCAATTGTTCGGCGATCAGATGGATCCCCTGATCGAAGAGATCAACGAGGCGTTGGTGGGGTAAGATGCATGTTCATTTAATTGAGGACGATTCCCCTTTACCATTACAATGGGAACGTGTAACATTACCAGAAATATGCAAAATTCTTGATTCAGCTCGGGTACCAATAAATACTTCTGAGCGAAATAAGAGGGTATCGGGAAAAACTGAAAATGAACTATACCCATATTATGGGGCAACAGGACAAGTTGGTTTAATTGACAATTTTTTATTTGATGGAGAACATGTTTTATTAGGAGAAGATGGTGCACCGTTTTTAGACCCGTATAAGAATAAATCATATATTGTCTCATCTAAGTTCTGGGTTAATAATCATGCTCATATATTGAAGGCATTCATTTCGAACAAGTACATTTCATATTTTTTAAATAGTATTGACTATGCTAAATATGTGACAGGTACAACTCGACTAAAATTGACATTGTCTTTGTTAAAGACAATAAAGGTTCCTTTCCCACCAAAAAACGAACAACACCGCATCGTGACCAAAATTGAAGAGCTCTTCTCCCTGCTCGACGAAGCGGTGGCCGGGCTGAAACGGGCCCAGGCGCAGCTGAAGGTCTACCGCCAGGCCC